>JAVKJV010000020.1:0-53466 GCA_031458775.1 Candidatus Fervidifonticultor quartus
CATCGAAAGGTGGAATGGGTACACGGTGTTGATCCGACTGTAGCGGGCCTCACGCACTTTGTGAAGCCACAAGATGTAGAGCGTTTTTCAGCAGCCTGCTAGGACGAGGCCGGCGTTCCCGAGGCGGCCTCGCGGCCGGCCGCCATGCCCCGGTGCAACGCTTCGCGGTTCAGCTCCTCGGTCCCCTTGGGCACGCGCGCGAGCACCGCGCGCTCGAGCGCTTCAACCGGGACCGCGTTGGTGAGGGCGACGACCGCTCCCAGCGCGACGATGTTGGCGACGATCGCGCGTCCAAGCTCCTGGGTGGCGATACGCCCGATCGGGACGCGGACGATGCGATACGGCCCGCTGGGGATCTCGGGGACCTGGTCCGGGTCGGCAATGAGCAGGCCGCCGGTCTTCAGCTTGCTCGCGTAGCGCCGGCAGGCCTCGGCAGTCATTGCCAGCAGGACGTCGGCGTGGGTCACCTTCGGGAAGTCGATTTCGCCCGGCGAGATGACGACCTCTGCCCGGCTGGCGCCGCCGCGCGACTCCGGGCCGTACGACTGCGTCTGCACCGCGTTGAGCCCGGCGAGCACCGCGGCCTCGGCCAGGATGATGCCGGCGGTGATGACGCCCTGACCGCCTTCGCCGGCGAGCGTGGCTTCCCAGCGCTCGGCCGAGAGCGCCGGCTCCGTGGCGTCACTCGACATGCGGCTCGCTCCCCACGGGCATCAGGTTCGCGCCAGACGCGCCCGCCTGGGCCATCTCGGCGCCGCTCACCCGGGCGACCATCTCCCGGTAGGCCCGCGAGTACTCGGGCACGCCGGTGGTACGGTGGAACTCGCCGATGATCGTCTTGCCCTCGAGTTCCTCGGGCTTCATGCGCGCGGCTGCGCCGGCCATCACGGTCGTGTCCCGGAACCACTCCAGCATCGTCACCGGATCGGCCATCCGGTTGCGCCGGCCCAGGTAGGTCGGGCACTGCGACAGCACCTCGACAAAGCTGAACCCGTCATGAGCCAGGGCGCGTGAGACGTACATGATCGTCTGCTGGGTGTGGTACGCGGTGCTCCGCGCCACGTAGGTGGCGCCGGCCGCCTGCACCAACTTGCAGAGGTCGAAATCCCGCTCCACATGGCCGTGCGGCGACGTGGTGGTGACGTAGCCCGCCGGGGTCAGCGGCGAGTACTGGCCGCTGGTCATGCCGTAGATGCCGTTGTTGAGACAGATGCAGGTGATGCCGATGTTGCGCCGGGCCGCGTGGATCAGGTGATTGCCGCCGATGGCGGCGAGGTCGCCGTCGCCGGCCATGACGATGACCTTCAGATCAGGCCGGGCGAGCTTGATGCCCGTGGCGAACGCGAGCGCCCGGCCGTGAGTCGTGTGGATCGTGTCCATATTGAGGTAGAAGACCGTGCGCGAAGAGCAGCCGATGCCCGAGACCACGACCGTGCGGTCCTGGTCGATGCCGCTCTTTTCCATCGCGCGGATCACCGAGCCGAGCACGGTCCCGTGACCGCAGCCGGCGCACCAGATGTTGGGCAAGTGCTCCTGGCGCAGGTAGCGCAGCTCCTTCACGGCCTACACCTCCTCGAGCACCGGCAGCAACTCGTCGGGACGGATCAACTCCGAGTCCACCCGGTGATACCCGGTCACACGGCAGCGCCCGGCCGCGACGCGCTCCACCTCACCGACGAGTTGTCCCAGATTCATCTCGGGGACGACGATGGCCGCGACCCGCCCCGCGATCGCTGCGACCTCGTGGGAGGGAAACGGCCACAGGCACGCGGGTCTGAGCATGCCGACCTTGCGGCCCCGGGCGCGTGCATTGCGCACCGCGCGCAGCGCCGACCGCGCTACGCAACCGTAGGCCAGGACCACGACGTCCGCGTCGTCGAGGTACCAGCGGTCGACGATGGCGAGGGCCTCGCGGCGGCTCTCGATCTTCTGCGACAAGCGGCGGACGAGACGATCGGCGTCTTCAGGATGCTCGCTCCACCAGCCGGACTCGTCGTAGTAGAGGCCGGTGACCAGCTTGCGCCGGCCCTCGCCGAAGTGCGTCATCGGTGGGATGTCAGGCGCGCGGTCGCCGTTGCCCTGCGGCCCGCTGCCCGGCCGGGCGCCCCGCGGCAGCGTCCCGGGTTCGGGCAGTTCGACGCGCTCGCGCATGTGCCCGGTGACCTCGTCGGTGAGAATGATGACGGGCACGCGCAGTTCGTCCGCAACCGCGAACGCCTTGACGGTCAGGGTGTATGTCTCGAGCACCGACGACGGCGAGAACACGACGATCGGATGGTCGCCGTGCGTGCCCCAGCGCGCCTGCATCACGTCGCCCTGCGCCGGCGAGGTGGGCATGCCGGTCGAGGGCCCGACGCGTTGCACGTTCACGACGACGCACGGGGTCTCGGTGATCGCCGCGTACCCGATGTTCTCCTGCTTGAGCGAGAACCCGGGCCCGGATGTCGCCGTCATCGCCCGCAGGCCGGTCAGCGAGGCGCCGATCACCGCGGCCATCGAAGCGATCTCGTCTTCCATCTGGATAAAGACGCCGCCGACCTTGGGCAGGCGGTCGGCTAGCATCTCGGCGATCTCTGTGGAGGGCGTGATGGGATACCCCGCGTAGAACCGCAGTCCGGCCTCGAGCGCGCCCTCGACGCAGGCCTCGTTACCCTGCATGAGCCGCGGCTGTGGCATCGCGTGCGGCGGCCTCCTCTTTGTCCTCGACGACGTGGATCGCGAAGTCCGGGCACCGGAGCTCGCACAGCATGCAGAGGGTGCACGCGTCAAGCGCGACGACCTCGGGCATGCCGGTGCCGTTGACGCGCAGCGCCTCCGGGCCGCAGAACGCCACGCAGATCCCGCACTTCTTGCACCAGCTCGTGTTGACTTCGATCGCTCTGGCCTTGCGCGGAGCCATAGGCCGGTCGCCCCCGTCAGGTGCGCCTGTTCACGTTTCACTGTACGGGCTTGGGCCCGGCGGCCGCATCGGATGGAGACCGGATATCACGCCCGCGGCCGATAGGTGCCCCCGCACGGCAGGGCGAATTCGAGACAATCGGTGCCGCATGAAAGAAGATCCGCTCGGCCGTCGAGGCCTGCTGATTGTCAGCCTGCCCCGCAACGACGTCGCCATGGCCCGGGCCGCCGTTGACGCGGGCGCCGACCTGCTGAAGGTCCACGTCAACGTGCACCACCGCGCGTCCGGTACTCGGTTCGGCTCTTTGGATGACGAGGACGACGCCCTGCGCGAGATCCTCGGGTTGGGTGTCGGGGTCGGGATCGTACCCGGCGAGGACGAGATGGTGACCCCCGCCGAGCTGCCCCGGCTGCGCCGCTTCGCGTTCATCGACGCGTATGTCACGCGGCTCCCGCTGTTCCTGTATGATGCCGGCGTGCCGGTGATCCCGGCCATCCCGCACGACTACCCGGCCGGGGCCCTGGGCTCGCTGGTCGCGCTGCCGGGCGAGTGGCTCGAGGCCGCGCTGGTCGCGCCGGACGGCTACGGCAAGCACCCGGTCGCCGGCGACCTGGTCGCGCTGGCGCACGTCGGCGCGGTGACGCGACGCCGCATGATCGTCCCGACGCAGCGGCGCATCCGTCCGGAGGACCTGCCGCGCTACTTCGCGATCGATGCGGTGTGGGCCGTGATGATCGGCGCGATCGTCACCGGCCGAACCGCGCGCGGCGTCGGCCGGGCGACCGCCGAGTTCCGGCGCGGCGTGGACGCGATCTTCGGATGACCGGTTGTTGACCATGGGCTCGCGTTCGTGATCATCGAGGCGCGCGCGCCGACCCGGGTGGATCTGGCGGGCGGCACACTGGACATCCATCCCATCTATCTGCTCGAAGACGACGTGCTGACCGTCAATGCCGCCGTGGAGATTCCGGTGCGGGTGCGGCTCGCGCCGGCACGGGCCGGGGTGACGGTGATCTCACACGACCTCAAGCAGCGCGTGGTCGCGCCTTCCGCCGAGGCGCTCCCGTTGGGCGGGCCGCTCGATCTCGTTTGCCGCGCGCTGCGGGTGACGGCACCAAAGCCAGGGCTCGTCGTGACACTGACATCGGCCGCGCCGCAGGGATCGGGCCTCGGCGCGTCGTCGGCGCTGCTGGTGGCGCTGCTGGCCGCCCTCGATCGTCGCGAGCGTCGCCGCCGTGCGGTGACAGAGCTTGTCCTGGCGGCCTGGCGGCTCGAGGCGCAGTCGTTGCGGACGCTGACCGGACGCCAGGACTACCTGGCCGCGGTGCACGGCGGCATCAACGCGATGTCCTTTGGGATCGCCGGCGACCGCGTCGAAGGGCTGGGTGCGCAACTGGCGTTGCGCCGCGCGCTGCAGGAGCGTCTGGTGATCGCGTACACCGGCAGACCCCACGCCTCGGGCCTGACCAACTGGGGCGTCGTACGGGCGTATCTGGACGGGGTGCCGTCGACGGTCAACCACCTGCGCAGCATCGCCGAAGTGGCTCGCGCGATGCGCCGCGCCCTGCAACGCCGGGACCTCGACGCGGTCGCGGGGCTGATCGCCGACGAATGGGCGCACCGGCGTGAGCTGGCGACCGGTGTTACCACGCCGGTGATCGAGCGGGCGATGGCGGTGGCGCGGCGGCACGGTGCCCTGGCCGGCAAGGCGTGCGGGGCCGGTGGCGGAGGCTGCGTGCTGTTCGTCGTGCGGGCCGGCGCCAAACGGTACTGTGAGGACGCGCTGCGCACGGCCGGGTTCGCGGTGCTGCCTTCGCGCATCGCGCAGGCCGGGCTGCGCGTGCGCGCGACCGCGTAGCCGCGACCGATGCGATTCCGGACCGACCGCAACCTTCAACTCCTGTACGGATCGCTCGCCCTCTGGATGCTAGGGGTCGCTCTATACGATGGGTTGATACCGATCTACGCGCGGCAACTCGGCGCGTCGCCGGTGCAGTTGGGATCGCTGTTCACGATCAAGAACCTCGGCCTGGCCTCAGGGTTCTTGATCGGATGGCTGGTGGCCGACCGCATGAATCGGCGCACGCTGATGTTCGTATCGTGGTTCATGGGGCTGCCCGTACCGCTGCTGCTTGCCGTCGCGCCCACCTATCTGTGGCTGCTGCCCGGTCTGTTGCTCTACGAACTGACCTTCTTCGCGCTCCCGGCCATTCACGCGTACGTCGCCGAACGCGTGCCGGCCGACGAACTCGCGTCGGCGTTCGGCGCGATGGCCGCGATCACATCGATCGGGTTTCTCATCTCGCCCGCCCTCGGCGGGGTGATTGCCGATCGCTGGGGCATCCGCACGGTGCTGCTCATCGCGTTCGCGCTGTTCGTTGTGTCCACGGTACTGGTGCTCCGGATGGAGCGCGGCGGCCCGGGTGCGGTTCCGGCGGGGTCGTCGGGACGGCTGACGTGGCGCGATCTGTCGCCCGCGGCACCGGCGCTGCTCCTGTACGTCGGGGTCAATTTCCTGGTCCAGATCACCAACCCGTTTCTCCCGCCGTTCCTCCGCGAGGTACGCGGAATCTCGCTGTCGGAGATCGGCGTGCTGGCCTCGTCGCAGGCGCTGGGCGCGATCGTGCTGACACCGATTGCCGGCCGCCTGGGAGACCGCCTGGGTCACACGCCGACGCTGGTCGGCCAGCTCGGCGTGCATACCTCAGGCCTGTTGCTCACGGCGTACGGGCCGGCGCCGCTGCTGATCCCGGCCGCGGCGCTGCGGTGCCGGGCGCCGCTGGCCACACTGACGCAGTCGATGATCGGCGCCACGGCACCGGCGGCGATGCTCGGTCGCACCTTTGCGCTGGCGGGTATGCTCGGGGCCGCGCTGTCGGCGGCGGGATCGTTCGCCGGTGGCTTCGCGTACCGGGCCGACCCCGCGTATCCGCTCCTGATCTCTGTGCTTGCGGCGGTGGTCATGGCGCTGGCGCTGCTCCTGCGGCCTCTCCGGCGGCCGCGACCTGCGGGCGCGCCCGACGCGCACCCGTGACCGTGACCCGGGCACGCCGGTGAGCCTCGAGGCGTCGGTCAAGGACGAGGCCCGCCGGCTGGGGTTCGATCTCGTGGGTATCACGAGCGCCCAGTCCTTCCCGGAAGCCGACGCCGCGTATGGGCGCTGGCTCGACGCCGGCATGCACGCCGGCATGGGCTACATGGCCGCGCACCGTGATCGCATCGGCGATCCACGCCGCGTCAAGGCCCGGGCGCGTTCCATCGTCGCGGTCGCCATGAACTACTACACCGGAGAGCCCGAAGCGCCGGCCGGCGACGAGCCGCGCGGCCGCATCTCGCGGTACGCCTGGGGCGACGACTACCACCTCGTGATGCAGGCACGGCTGCGGCCGCTCGCCGGGTTCCTCATCGCGCAGGGCGCGACGCTGGCGCACTACTACGTGGACACCGGCCCGCTGCTCGACCGCGCGATCGCCCAGCGCGCGGGACTGGGGTGGTGTGGGCGGCACTCGTGCCTGATCACCCGGGAGTTCGGCACGTGGGTGGTGCTCGGGGAGATCCTCACGGACCTGGCGTTGAGCCCTGACCCGCCTGCGTCGGGCGACTGCGGCCTGTGCACGGGCTGTTATCACGGCGCCGACGCGTGCCCGACCGGCGCCATCGTGGAGCCCGGTGTCGTGGACGCCCGCAAGTGCATCTCCTACTGGACGATTGAGCACCGAGGCTGGATCCCGCGCGAGGTGCGGCCCACACTCGAGGATATGATCTTCGGGTGCGACCTCTGTCAGGAGGCGTGCCCGTTCAACCGGCGGGTGCAGGTCAGTGACCATCCTGAATTCCAGCCGCGGCCGGACACCGGGACGCGGCCGCGCCTGCTGCCGTTACTGAACATCTCCGAGACGGAGTACCGGAGGCGGTTTCGACGCAGCGCCGTCAAGCGCGCGAAGCGAAGCGGACTGCGGCGGAACGTCGCGGTTGCGCTGGGGAACCTGCGCGACTCGCGGGCCGTGGCAGCCCTCACCGTGGCGCTCTCCGATCCGACCGACGCGGTCGTGCGGGGGCACGCGGCATGGGCGCTCGGGCAGATCGGCGGCGCGGAGGCCGGGCGGGCGCTGGAGGAGGCCCGGCGGAGGGAGACAGACCAGGACGTCTTGCGCGAAATTGATTTAGCTATGGACTTAGTCTAACGTCCGCGCACGGAGGAGCGGTGATGACGGTCAACATCCACGAGGCCAAGACGCACTTCTCCTGACTCATCGAGCGATTCATCCCTGCGCAGGTCGCCGCCCACGGGTCCCAGAATCGAATGCTCGTTGCACAGGCGATGAGCGAGTCGCTTGTCCTCGCGAGCGGTGACGCGGACATTCGGCGGTACCGGGTAAAGACTGTGTGGTGACAGGCGGCTTCACGGCGACGTCGCCACGCGTACCGGTGTGGCGGGCGCAGAAGTGGGTGTTTGTCCCTCATGCTGGCGACCCTTCTGCCGGTGGGAGATGGCGAGGGCAACCGCGAATCGCCCTCAACGTGCGAGACAGGGTGCGTCTGATCGGGGCACGTCACCGCGCCGGGCGCGTGACGTTGCTGTTGCTGATTCTTGGCCTGACCGCGCCGATGGCATTATCGGCTGCCGCCGCGGTGAGCATTCCGGTGCTCAACGTGGACATCTGGCCCGAGCACGACGACCCGCGCGTGCTCGTGATCTACCGCGGCGAGCTCAGCAGCGACGCGCCGCTGCCGTACACGCTGTCGTTCGAGATCCCGGCATCCGGACAGGTCAACGCGGCCGCCTATCGCGCCACCGACGGATCGCTGATTTCGGCGCAGTACGAGTACCGTCAGGACGGCTCGCGGCTGTGGGTGACCTTCACGATCCCGGAGCGCGGGTTCCAGTTTGAGTACTATGCCGACCTCATTGCCCGCCGGCCGCAACGTGCCTTCACCGTCGGGGTGGTTTTCCCGCTGCCCGTCGGCGTGATGCGGGTCTCGGTGGAGCAACCCATGCGGTCGTCGGCGTTCACGGTTACGCCCGCGGCGGGCGGCACGACGCAGACCACGCTCGGATTCACACACCACCTGTACACCGTCACCGGGTGGCCGGCCGGCCGCGTCTGGACCGTGCGCGCCACCTACCGGAAGGCCGACGAGAACCCCTCGATACCCCGCGTGGTCCGGCCGCCGCAACCCGCCGGCGGCTCGCCGGCGCCCTTCGGCGCGCGAGCCACGCCGTTGTGGGTCTGGGCGGCGATCGCCGCGGCCGCGCTCGGCGTCGCCAGCATCGGGGCGTTTCTGGTCCTGCAGCGCCGCGAGCGCTCGGGTCGGGCGCCCGCGGTGGCCGCGGCGCAGGGCACCTCGAAGAGAGACCGGAGACCTGACGCGTCGCCACCGGTCCACTGCACGAACTGCGGCCACCGCGCACGGCCGGGTGACCGATTCTGCGGCCGCTGCGGGCAGCCTCTGCGCGGCGCGTAGAGCGGCCACGACCATGAGCGTCGGCGTCGCGCGTGATGTGTTGCGCATGGTGGGACCCGCGCGCACCGTCTTGCACGTTGTACCCTGGCTAGTGCGACGGCGATACATCTTCTACGCGCTGACCCTTCCGGTCGCCGATCGGTCCTCGTCCGGAGGGGTTGACCTCACCATCGCAACGGACCAGGACCTCGCGCGCCTGGCGTGGATCCGGCCCCAGATGTACACGCTGTCGCAGATTGAAGAGCGAATCCGCGATGGTCATCTGCCGCTCATTGCGCGCAGGGGCGAGGCCGTCGTGCACATCCGATGGGTGTTCACTAGGACCGTCTATGTCCCGTACCTGCGGCGCCGCCTCGTGCTGGAGGACGGCGATGTGCTGTTGGATGAGATCTACACGCTGCCCGAGTGGCGGCGGACCGGCGTTGAGCGGGCCGTGGCGGTCGCGATGCCGCCCTTGCTGTACCGGATGGGCTACCGTCGGGTCCTCGGCATCGTCGCGTCATGGAACCTCGCCCCGCAGCGCGTCGCCGAATCGTTCGGCTACGTGCGACTCGGGTCATGCGGCTACTGGACGCTGCCGGGGCTGCGGCGGCACATCTGGGAGGGAGCGGTGGAGGAGCGGCCGGACGGGATGGTGATCGTCGGGCGCCGCGCGCCGGCGGGGAGGGAGCACACGACCGGCGTGGTATAATGGGCGGTAGCGAGCGGGTGTAGCTCAGCGGTAGAGCATCGGCTTCCCAAGCCGAGGGTCGCGGGTTCAAATCCCGTCGCCCGCTCCAATCCTCACGAAACGGGTCACTGGACCTTCTCTGCCTCGGCTGGAGTCCATGAGAAAGGTCGTTGCCCGTCCCGCCCGACGTTGGGGCGTGCCGAAGCCCGGCACTACCTCGACCGCTGACCCATAGGAGTTTAGCTTCACCCAACGAACGTCTTCCGCGAATGCAGAGGGTTGTTGAATCGGCGGGAACTACCGTGAAAGGGGGCCTGCGATGAGGTACGCCGCAATGGCAGTCTTGTCGCTCGTGCTCGCGCTTTCGCTGGGCGTTCCGGTTGGTGCGATTGAGATCACGGAGGTGAGTCTCGGGATCTTGGTGTCGCCGGTCCAGTATCCGTGCCCCGTGAAGCCCGCGACGTCCAGGTGGGCAGCCAACGACTGGGACACGGTGATCGTCGTTCAGCTCAGTAGGATTGTCCCGGGAGACAGGATCGCGGCCGATGTCACCGTTCCCAATGGACGGGTATTCAGACGCGAGTCCACGTGGTCAAGCACGGTCGCAAGAGGATGCGACTACCTCTTCGTTCCGATCTTGGGCACGGATGCCGAAACCTGGCAGGGCACGTGGCGGGCGGCGCTCTCGCTCAACAATAAGGAGACCAGGCAGGTCACCTGGGACGTGATCTCGCCCCGAGACGGCGCTCTGGCAGAGTATCAAGCCTACTTGACGGCGAATCCGAGGTCCGCCCGCGCGCACTACCGCGTTGGCGCGGCGGCAGCGCTCGCAGGTCAGGACGCCCTTGCAGAGTCGGAGCTCAGGGCGGCTGCCGAACTCTCCCGGACATGGTGGTATCCCCCGCTTGCGTTGGGGCGGCTCTACCATCGTCAGGGAAAGCTCGACCTCGCAAGAGAGCAGTTCCACTTCATGAAGGGCCTGTTACTGGGGCGTCAGACCGATCCGGGGAACTTCACGGCGTACATTCAGGCCATGCTGGATGATCACTTGAAGCAATTGGGGCCGTAGAGGTCTGCCTCGAAACGCCGGGGTAGCCTGCGCCACGTCGGACATCAGCCGTCCCGGCATCGCTCCTGTGTGTTCATGAGCAGGAGCATCGCGGCCGCCGACGTGGCTGTCGTAAGTATGCCCCACACGGGTAGCTCACCCGGGACCTCTGCGAGACCCCGAACGATGAAGATGACGGAGTTCACCGACAGGACGAGCAGATAGAGCGCACCTTGGATCGCCGCGATTGGCGCGATCACGTATCCCCACGGGTGCTTCCGTCGCAACAGCACCCCGCCTGTCAGGAGCGCCGGGACCATGACCGTGAGATCGAGGGCGGCGACAATCTTGAACGCCTCCGGATCGACCGGCGTGGGTCGTCCGGCAAACACGTGTGCCGCCCACATTCCCAGCCAGACGGCCGTCAGTCCGGCCGCGACGACGATCAGGTAGCCACCGACCAGCCGCACCGGTGTGCTCGATCGAAACGTGGCAGCCACCCCGGCGGCATCAGTACACGACAGCGCGAGGATGAGGGGGACCAGGGCCAGGAGAAACGTCCCAACGTACAGGGGGAGAAAGACGTTCAGGGCCGCCCCAAAGAGGTAGAACGCGTAGTTGTATACGCCGTAGCCGAGCGCGCCCATCCAGGCGAGCCGCCCACGCACCGAGTCGCGGCGCTCGAGCAGGAGCCCCGTGATCAACACCGGAACGCCGACCACCAGGGTCACCCAGTCGTTGCCGCACCACGTGGCGCGTACATATCCGGTATCCCGGTACCCGTCCGGGAAGACCAGGCCGAGCACGGCCTGCGTGGCCATGAGAATGGCCAGCCCGACCGAGAGCACGTGTGCTGCCCTCAGGCGCCCGTGCCCGTTCGGTACTTCGACAGGGCTACCGGGCGAACTCATAGGTGATCTCACCGATGTGCCCGCGCCAGTAGGGTGTCGGACCGTCCGCGAGCAGCCAGGCCACCTCGCCGTCGAGCGGCACCAGCATCCCTCCATGCTTCTGGTAGTTCCAGAAGCGCCCTTGCCACGGGGTCACGGTCTGCGCCCCGTCAACCAGCCGGTGGCGACCGTCGGCTCGCACGGTGCTGATCAGCCCCTGCGCGTCGAAGGCAATCACGAGCGTGACGGTCGTGCGGCCATCGGTCAGTGTGACGCTGGCGCGCGTGTCGTCAACCGCTTGCCAGCGTGCGCCCTGACTCGGCAGAAGAGCCGTTGGATACCAGGCCGCCTCTGCAAGAAAGCGCATCAGCTCCCCATGGGCCAGCTCCGGCGTGCGGGGGTGTTGCATGACGGTCACGAGGCCCAGCAGTTTCGCAACCAGACTGCCCTCTCCGGCGGCGTACGCGTCGTGGACGAAGATCGTCACCCCGGGGGCCATGCGGATGCGGGCATCCCACACGAACCCAGGGGGCCGGGTGATGACGCGCTGGGTTGATTCGAAGTGTCTCCAGTGCTCCGCGGTCTCGCTCATGTTGAAGGTACCCGTGTGCCTGACGCCGGCGGCCGCGATGATGGGTTGACCGTCCCGCAGCACGGTGCGGAAGTACCGCTGCGCCGGGGCCGGCAGGCCATCGAGCTCGCGGAAATCCACGCGCTGGGGGACAAGAGGGGCGCGCGCGGTTTCAAGCCGCCGCCGCAGCGCCTGTGCGCCGGCTTCCCAACGGAGCGCGCCAAGGGCCACGACAGCCGCGATCACAACAGCCGTCGCCAGTACGACGATGACGGCGACCTTCAATCTGCCCACCCCGCAGTGCGTGTTGGGTCTTCGGCTCCACCGCAGTGCAGACGGGAACCGATTGTTGAGCGCCGATCCCATGTCAGCAGTGTGACGCCGGCGCGTGTCATGGCGCCTCTGGCACGGGTTTCAGCGCGCGCCCTCGCTGCTGGCGATACACCCGGACCGGTGTCTGCCGGCGCGCGGCTCACCGTGCCACGCGTCGGCGGATCAGCGTCTGGCGGAGGATCCCTTCGCTCCGCCATGCTCGTGCGCCGCTACCGCCATGCGCCACGCCGACGACATCAGCGAAGCGCTCGTGCTTCAACTCCTTGTCGAGACCTACCGTGCGGACCAAGGATCTTCCTTCCCGCCATTGATGTCAGACAAACTGTAATACAAAGGGGTGGCCTGTCAATTGGACCTGATCGTCGAGCCGCGGATCTTGAGTAAGGACGGCATCCTTGCTACGGTAAGAATATGGCGAAGGTCACCTCGAAGCTGCAAGTCACAGTCCCCAAGGCTGTCGCGGAGCACTATCGCATACGCCCGGGCGATGAGATTGAGTGGTTGATCGCGGGCGATACGATCCGCGTTGTGCCTCCCAGACGAACGGCTGCGGCGCTGACGACTGCCGAGCGTCTCCGACGCTTCGACCTGGCCACCGGCCGCCAGCAGAAGCGGAACGCGTCGGTGCGCGCCCGGGCGCATCGGGGGCGTGGATGGAGCCGGGAGGAGCTGTACGAGCGTGGCCGCACTCGTTGACACCAACGTCTTGGTGTATCGTTTCGATCCGCGCTTTCCCGAGCGGCAGAAGGTTGCCACCGCGATCCTCAGGCGCGGTATTGCCGAGGACTCGGTGCGTGTGCCTCAACAAGCGATTATGGAGTTTGTGGCTGTCGTAACCCGGCCGATTGGCGGGTCGGAGCCACTGCTCTCCGTGCACGACGCCGTCAGGGAAGCCGAGGAGATGCTGAGCCAGTTCGTGGTGCTGTATCCCGATGAGGCGCTTCTGAGGACCGCGTTGCGCGGCGCCCTGGCCTACCAGCTGTCGTGGTTCGACGCTCATCTCTGGGCGTACGCCGAGCACTTTGGCTGCTCGGAACTTTTGTCCGAAGACTTCCAACACGACCGTATCTACGGGAGCGTGCGGGCCGTCAATCCCTTTCTGTGATCGGCCAGATGGCCGGGCGAAACGGATGTGACCGCTGACTGGCCGCCCAAGGCGCGTGATCCGTGGCCGTCGACCGCAGAGGCCCTGATTGAAGCGCAAGACCGGCTCGCCACGCTTACGCCCGCGCTGTGGTCGCCCCGTGATCCCATACGTCTGGTAGCGGGCTGCTTTGTCTGTTTTGCCCGAGGCTCGCAGGGGTCGGGCGCCGCGGGTGATCCGGGCTGGGCGGCCGCTGCGTTGCTGGCAGGCGAACGGTTCGAGGGTATTGCGGTGGTGCGCGGCGAGGCGGCGGCGCCGTACTCGCCCGGACTGCTCGCGCTGCGCGAAGGGCCGCTGCTCGAGGCTGCCGTTCGCGGCCTGCCCACCCGCCCGGACGTGCTCCTGATCAACGCGACCGGCCGCGACCATCCGCGCCGAGCCGGCCTGGCGCTGCATCTGGGCGCGCGGCTCGATCTGCCGACGATCGGCGTGACCCACCGACCGCTGGTGGCCGAGGGCCCATGGCCCGTTGACGCGCGAGGTGCCGCGAGTTCGCTACGGATCGGCGACGATCTCGTGGGCTACTGGCTGCGGACGAAACGGGGTGTGGCGCCGCTAGCCGTGCACGCGGCGTGGCGCACCGATCCCCAGACTGCGCTCGCCGTCATGCGTGCGCTTGCCGGAGCCTCGCGTACGCCCGAGCCGCTCCGCCAGGCCCGCCGCGCGGCCCGCGAGGCGCGCGCCGCGGCTGCGCGCTCCGAGCCGCCGGCCGCACGGTGACGCCTGTGTGCGGAAAGCCGCGCCTCACTCGACGAAACGCCCGTCCTCGACCATCACCTTGCCGTCCCGCATGACAGCCTTGACGGCGCGGAGGTCGGACACACGGACCGTGGGATCGCCGGCCACCACGACGAGGTCGGCGATCTTGCCGGGCTCCAGCGTCCCGATCTGATCGCCGAGTCCGATCGCCTCTGCCGCAACGCGCGTCCCGGTGGCCAGCGCCTCGAGCGGTGAGGCACCGGTCTGCGTGAACAACTCGATGGCCAGCGCGTAGTCGCCCCACGCGATGTGGGCCCACCCGGCGTCGGTCCCCGCGACGAACTTTACGCCCATCGCGCGCATCCGGCGAAAGTTCTCAACCGAGGCATCCCACACGCGCTGGCGCGCGTCCCACTGGCCGCGTTCGTCGGGTGAGAGTTCCGACCAGCGCGCGCGGGCCGCGCGAAGGCTGCTGTACGTCGCGGTCAACGTGTGTCCCACGTGGATGCCGCGTCGCGCGATCTCCTCGGCGAGCGCCTGGTCGAATCCCGGCTGGTTCTTGCCGGCGAGGAACGTGCAGTGCTCGATGCCGTTGACGCCGGCCGCAACCGATGCGCGGATCGTCTCGGTGAGGTTGGCATGGACCGTCAGGTGGGTTTCGTGGGCCCGGGCCTCGGCTACCGCCGCGGCGATTTCTGCCTGAGTATAGGCCGGAATCCACCCATGCGTCCGGGGCGTGCCGCCGCCATTGGTGACGAGTTTGAAGAAGTCGGCGCCCATGCGCCAGTGACGCCTGGCCGCCCTGCGGACGTCGTCGGCGGTGTCGGCCTCGCCGCCCAGGTACGACATGTGCCCGCCAGTGATGGTGATCGGCGGCCCGGCCGCAAGAATGCGCGGCCCGGCCGCGGTGCCCTGTGCGGTCGCATCACGGAGGTCCATGACCACGCGGCCCCGGCTGCCGACGTCGCGCACGGTGGTCACGCCGGCACGCAGGGTGATGCGCGCGTGCCGCGCTGCTGCCAAGAGCAGCGCGGCATCGTCGGCACCCTTCGTGTAAACGTCGGCGGGCCGGCCGTCGCCGGGCCACATGAGATGCACGTGCGGATCGATCAGACCCGGCAGCACGGTCGCGTCTGGATAGTCGAGCGTCCGAACCGCGGGGCCGGTCGGGATCGTCACCGCGGCGCGTGCACCGGCGGCGACGATGCGCCCGCCGGAGACGACGACCACGGCGTCCTGCGCCGGCGGCCGGTCGGTTCCGTCCCACAGGCGTGCGCTCGTAACAACAGTGTAGGCGTTGTCCGCCATGATGGCCTCCCGACGGCTACAGCAGCGTCGTGCGATTGCGCCGGACCCAACGCCCGCGGCCGCGCTCGGCGGTGATCTCGCCACGCTCGAAGACCACCTCCCCGCGGCTGATGGTGTACTCCGGCCCACCGTGAACCTCACGCCCGTCGTAGACGGTGTGGCCGGCGCCGGAGCGCATCGCGGCGCCGTTGATGATCCACCGCCGCTCCGGATCCCAGATCACCAGATCGGCATCGGAGCCCACCGCGATGGTGCCCTTCTGCGGATAGAGCCCGAACAGTTTGGCCGTGTTCGTGGCCGTGACTTCGACGAACCGGCTCAGGGAGATGCGGCCGCGGTGCACGCCCTCAGAGTAGAGCATCGGCATCAAGGTCTCGAGGTCGGCCATGCCGGGCCGGAATGTCGTGATGTTCAGCGAGGGATCGAGTTTCTGTGCCCGGGTCCACGGCGCGTGGTCGCTGCACAGGCACTGGATGTCACCGCTCCACAGCCCGTGCCAGATCGTCTCGACGTCCGCGGCATCGCGCAGCGGCGGGTTGCCGACGTAGAGCGCGCCGTCGGGCCGGTCGAACATCTCGCGGGTGAGGTACAGGTAGATTGGCCGTGTCTCGACGTACACCGGCACGCCGTCCGCGCGGGCGCGCCTGCAGGCCGCCAGAGCCGCCGACGAGGAGAGATGCACGATGTAGATAGGTGCGCCGGTTGCGCGTGCGAACCCGATTGCCCGTTCCACTGAGGCGGACTCGGTGAACGGCGGCCGGCTGTCGGGATAGTGTCGCGCGCCGCCGAGGCCCTGCGCCAGGAGTTCGCGGCAGATGCAGCGGATGAGCGCGCCCTCCTCACAGTGCAGCATGGTCAGGACGCCGCTGCGGCCGGCCGCCCGCAGCGCCTGCAGATACTCGTCCACGTGCCGGTCGAAGTGCTCAAAGAGCAGGAAAATCTTGAGACTGGTATGGCCCTTGGACGCCAGGAGGGGGATCTCAGCGATCGTCGCCGGGGACGGGTACGTCAGCACCGGGTGCAGGACATAGTCCACCAGCGCATCGCGCGCGGCGACGGCCAGTTCGCGATCGAGCGCCGCGTGCAGGCTCTCGCCCTCGCGCTGGAACGTCATGTTGCCGATCGTGGTGATGCCGCCGGCGATCGCGGCCTGCGACCCGTTGCAGAAGTCGTCAGGCCGAAGCTCGATGCCCGGCGCCGGCGCCACCATCGAGGTGAAGTGCACATGCATGTCGACCCCGCCGGGGAAGACGTACCGGCCGGATGCGTCGATCTCCCGACGCGCGGTCACCGGTCCGCCCAGTTGCGCGATCCGGCCGTCCGCCACAGCGACATCACAGATCCCCATGCTGCCCGCTGTGACCACGGTGCCGCCTTTGATGACGAGGTCGAACATCTGAGGCTCCTCCGGTGGCGTGTAGTCGGTAGTCTTCCGGCGGCCCGCGGGAAATCCCTGTGGCCGTCACCGGTACCCCACCAGGACTCCGTACGCGCGTGTCGAAAGCCCAGCGCCAATCTTCGTGCTGATTGGCGGGGCGCTGCATCCCATCGGGGCTGGGTTGGTGTCGTTGGGTTGGTTCGGCGTCTTTCAACGCGAACCGGGCGCCTGGCGGAACCTTGGGCGCAACTACCTGGCGGCGGTCGGCCTCCACGCGACGTGGAACGGCGCCGCTGGAGTCTTCTTCCTCCTCGAGTCCCAGTATCGGGGCGTCCTGGGACCGGTCGACCTGCAAGGCGTGGTCATCGATGTCGCCCTCTTTTCGTTGTTCCTGATCCAGGGCGCGTTCATGTTCTGGGCCGTGCGGCGCATCGGGCTGGCCGTCGCGGCGGCCGTGCCACCCCAGCCGGAGCTCCCGCCATCCCGCCTGCTGGGTCTGTGGGCCGTGGCCTGCATGGGCGTGCTGCTGCCCATTGCTGCGGCCGCCAGCCGCGCCGTGGTACGGTACCTGGAGTCGGGTCCGTCGCCCTGAGGCCGGCGCCCCGGCACCGGGGTGCCGGCGCCGAGCCTGGGGAATCCTGATGACCCCAGGGAGGCCACCATGCGCATCGCGCACATGATTCAGGCCATGGACGCCCACGCGTGCGGCGAGCCGGGCCGCGTCATTGTCGGCGGGGTGCTGGATGTCCCCGGTGCCACCATGTTCGAGAAGATGCGGCACTTGCAGACGCACGCCGACGCCCTGCGTGCGCGCATGCTCCGCGAGCCGCGCGGATACCCGGCGGCGAACTGCAACCTGATCCTGCCGCCGACCCGTCCCGATGCCGACGCGGGTTTCGTCATCATGGAGCAGACCGAGTACCCCGGCATGTCGGGGACGAACACGATCTGCGTCACCACGGTGTTGCTCGAGACTGGTATGCTGCCGATGCGGGAGCCGGTCACGGAGATCACCCTGGAGGCGCCGGCCGGGTTGATCCGCGTGCGGGCCGATTGCGCCGGCGGCAAGGTGCGGCGCGTGACATTCCAGAATGTGCCGGCGTTCGCGGTGTACCTCGATCGCGCCATCGAGGTCCCACATCTGGGCACGGTCACGGTGGATGTGGCCTACGGCGGGATGTTCTATGTGATCGCCGAGGCGGCGGCCTTCGGGTTGCGGCTCACCCCCGACGAGGGCCGTGACATCGTTCGGATTAGTGAGATGATCAAGGCCGCGGCACAGGAGCAACTGCCGGTGCAGCACCCCGAGCAGCCCGGCTTCACCGGCGTGACCATCGCCCAGCTCTCGGGGCCGCCGTCGCGCGCCGACGCGCACCTGAAGAACGCCGTGACCGTCTCGACCGGCCGCCTGGACTGGAATCGCCCGTCGACCTGGACCGGGGCGATCGACCGGTCGCCGTGCGGGACAGGGACCTGCGCCAAGATGGCTGCCCTGCACGCCAGGGGGCGACTGGGCCTACACGAGGAGTTCCGGCACGAGGGCATCTTGGGCACCGTGTTCGAGGGACGGCTGATCGGCGAGACCCGGGTTGGCGACTATCCGGCCGTCATTCCCACCCTCAGCGGGCAGGCGTGGATCACGGCGATCGCCACCTACGTGCTCGATCCGGACGATCCATTCCCGGAGGGGTTCACGGTGGGTGACATCTGGTGACGCCGGCCGCTCATGTGCCTGGCGGCCGGGACCTCGAGTCCTGGCTCCGAGCGTGTCGACGCAGGCGACCCCTGGCCGTTGTCCTCGGTGGATCGGTCAACGGGCTGAGTTTCGCTCGGCGTCTTGGGCGCCGGCAGATCCCGACTCGCCGGGCGACGCGTCTGCGCTTGCCGCATCGCTGACGTACCCGTGCCTGCTCAAACCGTATTGGTCGCACCTCGCGCGGGGGGGGTCATCGCCGGCAAGATCGTGGTCGTCCAGTCCGCCGCCCACCTCACGGCGACATACGCGCGCCTCTCGGACCATCTCTCGCTCATGGTCCAAGAAATCATCCCTGGCGGCGACGACCATCTCTTCGGGTACCTGGCGTTCTGGGATGCTGACGGCCGGGAAGTCGCGTGGGTGACAAAACAGAAACTGCGTCAGTTCCCGCCCGGCTTCGGAGACGGGACGCTGCAGCGCACCGTTGACGCGCCGGATGTCCGGGCCCTGAGTGTACGTCTCCTCCAGACGTTCGGCTGGCGAGGTCTCGTCGGTGTCGAGTTCAAACGCGACATGCGCGACGCGAGTCTTCGGTTAATGGAGGTGAACCCTCGGACCGTCGCCGCAAACCAGGTGGCCGTCACCGCCGGCGTCGACTTGCCCTGGATCGCCTACCAGTACAACACCGGGATGGGCGTAAGCGCCCCGGCCGGTTTCCGCACCGGCGTGCAGCTCGTAAACGAGCCGTCGGACCTGCGCGCGTGTCTCCGGCTGCAGGGGCGCACGGTCGCGGCGTTCGCGACCTGGCTTCGCTCTATCCGAGCGTCGGAAGCGAAGGCGCTGGGCGCGCGGGACGATCCGTGGCCGTTGCTTATCGCCATGGGCCGATTCGCGGTCGCGTTGCTCACCGGCAGCGAACGGACGATGCCGGCGCTGTAGCCTTCGGGCCGGTGTGGTATCCTTGCTGGTTGTGATCAACGTGATGACCCGGAACGACCGCCGCGCCGTCGCCATCGTCGCGCACGTGGACCACGGGAAGACGACCCTGGTGGACGCGCTGCTGCGCCAGGCCGGTAGCTTCCGCGACCACCAGCACGTCACGGAGCTCGTCATGGACTCCGGCGAGCTCGAACGCGAGCGCGGTATCACCATCCTCGCGAAGAACACCGCGATCCGCTATGGTGACACGATCATCAACATCGTGGACACGCCCGGCCACCGCGACTTCGGCTCCGAGGTTGAGCGCATCCTCACGATGGTGGAGGGTGTGCTCCTGTTGGTGGACGCGGCCGAAGGACCGCTGCCGCAGACGCGCTTCGTGCTCAAGAAGGCGCTCGAGTCCGGCAAGCGCCCGATCGTCCTCATCAACAAGACCGACCGCGCCGACGCGCGGCCGCGCGAAGTTGAAGACGAGATCCACGATCTCTTCCTGTCGCTGGCCACTCGGGACGATCACCTCGAGTTTCCGGTCCTGTATGGCTCAGGACGTCTGGGGTATGCTGCGCGGGACCTCTCGGCGACAGGTGGCGACCTGCGCCCGCTGCTCGACGCGATCCTGGCGACCGTGCCGCCGCCGGTCATCGCCGACGCGCCCTTCAAGATGATCGTCGCCAACATCGACTACTCCGACTACCTCGGCCGGCTCGCCGTCGGCCGCATCCACTCGGGCGAACTCACGCGGGCGGCGGAGTTGGTCGCGGTGACGCCGGACGGTACCCCGGTCGAGCGCGGGCGGGTCGGCAGGATCTACCTGTTCCAGGGGATCGAGCGCGTGGAGGTCGACCGGGCCGCGGCTGGCGATATCGTGGTGCTCTCAGGGTTCCCCCGCATCGAGATCGGCCAGACGATCCTGGATCCGGCCGATCCCGTGCCGCTCGCCGGCATCCGCGTCGACGAGCCGACGCTCTCCATGGAGGTCCGGGTGAACGACTCGCCGTTCGCCGGCCGGTCGGGTAGATTCGTCACGAGCCGGCACCTGGCCGAGCGGCTGGAGCGCGAACTGGAGCGCAACGTGGGGCTCCGGCTGGAGCGCTCACCGGACGCCGACGCGTTCGTGGTGCTTGGACGCGGTGAGCTGTCGCTGTCGATCCTCGCCGAGACGATGCGGCGTGAGGGCTATGAGTTCGCGCTGGGGCGGCCGCAGGTGATCGTCCATCGCGACGCTTCGGGCTCGCTGCTCGAACCGTATGAGGAGCTCGTGATCGATTGCACCGAGGAGTTCAGCGGCGCGGTCATCGCGTCGCTGGGCGAGCGCCGCGGTGAACTGCGACACCTCGGCCGGCACGGCGATCGCGTGCGGATGGAGTTCACGATCCCGTCGCGGGGGTTGCTTGGGTTCCGGACCGAGTTTCTGACGCTCACCAAAGGGACGGGGCTACTGCACCATCTCTTCGACGAGTACGGGCCGCACCGCGGCCCGCTGCCCCACCGCAAGCGCGGTGCGATGATCGCGAAGGAGGCGGGCGACGTGACCGCGTACGCGCTCGACCAGCTCTCGGACCGCGGCGTCTTCTTCGTCAGACCCACCGACACGGTGTACGCAGGACAGGTGGTCGGCGAGCACGTGAAGGACGGCGATCTCGTGGTGCAGGTTTGCCGCAGGAAGCACCTGACCAACATTCGCGCATCGACGGCGGAGAAGGGCATCGCGCTCACACCGCCGCGCGAACTGACGATCGAGACGGCCATCGAGTGGATCAACGACGACGAGGTCGTCGAGGTCACCCCGGCCGCGATCCGCGTGCGCAAGCGGATTCTGGATCACAACAGGCGGAAGTCTGCGACAGGCTAACTTCCTCGGCGGTGTCCGCGATAATAGGTTGACTCAGCAGGACTCAACTCGACAGCCTCGAACCCCTAGTCCATCTCGGGCAAGCCGAGGGTCATGCGCTGCGACGGAGAGGGCCAGTGCGGGTGCAGCCTCCGATCGGCCGGTCTGTCTACCTTGGTGTCGCAAAGGATCTCGGCGAATCGGCGCCACGGTTCTCCCCGCCCGAGGGGATCGTCGGGCGTGCCGCAACCGAAGAGGACTTTCCCCGGCTCGTGGAGTTCATGCAGGCGCCGGACTTCCGGGGCAACCGGCTCCGGCTGGACGATCTGCACCGGCGCTATGCGCGCGGCGATGTCTGTGTGATTGGGGAGCAACGCGGCGAGATTGTTGTGCTCGGCTGGGTGCGCTTCGACAGCGCGGCATATCCGCTGGCCGGCATCGACATCCCCCTGCAGAGGCACGAGGCGTACCTGGGGGCCATCTTCGCGCACCCGCGCGTGCGCGGGCGCGGCGTGACCACGCGCGGCGCGCTTCTGCTCTATGATTGGCTGAGGGTGCGGGGGATCACCACGGCCTACGGGTGGGTGCAGCCGGCGAACCGGCCCATGGTGCGCACTATGCTCCGTCTGGGCTGGGGCGTCAAGGCGCAGGTGACGCAGTACTTCGTCTGGGCCGGCGTGCGGCTGCCGGTCGTCAATATCGTCCAGGTCAGCAATCCCGCGGATCCGCTGTGCGACTGGTGCTCCATGGCGCGGATCCGCTTTCGCTGCGGGCTTCGGATCTTCCGCCACGGCCCGATCGTGCTGCCCGTGGCCGCACCGCAGCGGCGGGTTGCCGCCGGGGCGCGGTGGGGCGAGACGGGCGCCGTCGGAGACGGGGTCGCGCCACCCCGGCAGGGGTTTCCCGGGAGTTGACGGAATACGTTTCGGAACCCGACGCCTGACAGTCGTATGCACAGGCGGTGCCCGTCTAGGATGGTTACCCGCGGGGCAAAACGCCAGGGACTCCCATGATCTCCATCGCGATTCTGGCCACGCTGTCCGAGCTCGAAGGCCTGGCTCGGGACTGGGGAGACCTGGCTGACCACGCCGACAGCACCGTGTACCAGACTTACGGCTGGAGTATCGCGTGCGGCCAGTTCCTGCCGGAACCGGCGTTGCTTCGCGTCATGGCGGTGCGCGATCAGTCCGGTCTGGTGGGCCTGGCGCCGTTCTACGTCGTCCAACGCCCGGGTATTCGCCATTTGCGCCTCGTCGGCGCGGCGGTGATCTCACGCCAGCAGGCGATCCTGGCCCGGCGCGGCAGGGAGCGCGAGGTCGCGGAGGCGCTCGCGGAGGCTCTCCTCAGGGACGACGGGTGGGACATTCTCGACATTCGCGACGTCCCTGCGTGGGCGACCGCCGTGCATCACCTGCAACACGTGCTGGCGCGCCACGGTTGCGAGGTCCGGACCGCGGCCACGCGGGAACACCGCGTCATCGCGCTGCCCGAGACGTTCGACGCCTATTTGGCCTCGCTCCAGGCCGGCTTCCGGCGCGAGCTCCACCGCGTGGCGCGGCGTCTGCGCGAGGCCGGTGCGGTCGAGCGCGTCGTGACCGATGCGGGGGAGCGCCTGCAGATGCTGGAGGTGCTGTTCCGGTTGCACCATCGCCGGTTCGCCGACACCGGCCGGCGCAGCACCGTGACGCCGCGCTGGATGGCCTTCTATCGTACGCTGACGGAGCGATTGGGTGACTGCGCGGTCTTGAACGTCCTCGAGACCGGGCCGGATCGGGCCCCGGTCGCCCTGGACTTCTCTCTCGTGCATGGTCGGCACTGGCACGACCGCGTCGCGAGCATCGACAATGAATCCCCGCTTCGACGGTTCTCGCCGGGGAACGTGCTGAAGCTCGCGCTCATTCGCCAGGCGATCGAACGTGGATGCCGGGAGTTCGACATGGCGTTCGGTCACGAGCCGTACAAAGTCCGGCTCGGCGCGACGCCGCGGCCGCTGACGTCGGTCCATGTCGTGGCTGCCAGGGCACGGTCCCGGGTCGCGGCGGCCGCGTGGGATCTCGGCCGACGCATCGTGCGCACGTCCCGCATGGTGGGGATCTAGCACTGGCGCGTCTGGGTTGACAGTGACGACACGCCATTCGAACGCCGGCGCCACACCGCCGGTCTTGATCGTGGGCGAAGGGACCGGTGCGCTCGGCGCGGCTCGGAGCCTTGCGCGCGTCGGCATCGCAGTCTACTGTGTCCACAAGCGCCGGCGCGGCGCCGGGCTGGCCTCACGGTACTGGAGACGGCGTTTCCTGGTGGGGGAACGGGACTTCGCGCTCGACCGGCATCTGACGGTTGTCATGCGCGCGGTTGAGACGATCGGACCGCCGGTTGTGCTCATCCCGACCGGCGATCGTGAGACCGTGGTCGTCGCCGATGCCGCCGCCGATGGTCGTGTGATTGTGCCGCGCCAGACACCCGATCTCGTCCGGTCCTTGATCAACAAGCCACAGATGCTCGGGCTGGCGGCGCGCCACGGTCTGCGCACGCCTCGGACGACCCAGCCGGCCTCTGTCGACGAGGCCCGCCGGCAGGCCGAGGAGTTCACGTTTCCCGTCATCATCAAAATGGCCGACCCCGTGAGCACGTGGAAGCAGAACTTCGTATTCCGCAGCGCCCAGGAGCTGTCGGAGTGGTCGAGGGCCGTCCCGGCCGACCTCTTCCGGCAGGTCATCGTGCAGGAGTGGATCCCCGGCGAGGACAGCGATACCTGGGTCTTCAATGGATACTTCGACGAGCGCTCGACGTGCCTGGCCGGCTTCACCGGGCGCAAGATCCGCCAGGTCCCGGTGTTCGCCGGCGTGGGCTCGCTGGCGGTGTGCGAGCGCAACGACGAGCTCTACCGGCAGAGCGTGCGCTTTCTCAGCGGCATCGGGTATGTCGGTCCGGTGGACATTGACTACCGGCACGACCACCGCGACGGCGCGTACAAGATCCTGGACGTCAACCCGCGGATCGGCGGGGTGTTCCGGCTCGGCGCGACCGCCGACGGCCTCGACCTCGTGCGGGTGTTCTATCGCCACGTCACGGGACAGCCGGTGCCGGCCTATGCTCCGGTCGAAGGCCGCAAGTGGATGATCGAGGACGACCTCGTCGCGGCGCTCCGCTACTGGCAGGCGGGCCGGCTGCGCTTGCGCGACTGGGTCGGGTCGCTACGCGGCATCCGAGAGACGGCCTATCTGGCGCTCGACGACCCGATGCCCGCGGTCGTGTGGACCGCGAGCAAGGTCCGCAAGGCCATCAGGCTGGCCTTCCGGCGCCAGACGCCGGGCCCGCGCCTGGCCGGCGACGGCGCGGCCTCGGGTCGTACCGGCAAGCTCGCCGAGCCGGAGTGAAGCAGGAGGGTATCGCGTGTCACGCATCGGGTTCGCGGTCGGCTACGACACGCGTATGACCGTGCGGGACTTCGCCTCGGCGATGCGCGCGGCCGACGAGCGGGGTTTCGAGATCGGGTTCTTCTCGGAGACCTTCGCGTTGATGCGCGACGGGGTGTCGGCGACCGCGGCGTTCGCGCTCGCCACGGCGCACATGCGCCTGGGCTTCACACAGATCGTGCGCCTGCGCAGTCCGGTCGTCATGGCACAGACCGCGGCCACTCTCGACGAGCTCTCCGGCGGTCGGCTTGTGCTCTGTCCCGGCGCGGCGACCGCCGGGCATGCGCGGCGGTATGGGTTCGAGCCGCGCGATCCGGTGCAGGCCATGACCGAGTGGGTCACGGTCATCCGCCGCCTGCTAGCCGGCGAACCGGTGACCTATGAGGGCGAGACCCTCCGTGTGTACGAGGCGCAACTCGGTTGGACTCCCATCAGGCCGCGCATTCCGCTGTGGTTCGCGGCCACCAGCGCGACCGGGCTGCGCCTTGCCGGGCGGCTCGCAGACGGCGTGCTTCTCAACACGGTGGCATCTCCCGAGTACTCCGCGAACGCCGTGCGGATCGTTCGCCAGGCCGTCGAGGAGGCGGACCGCGACTGGTCGGCGTTCGAAGTCGCGCAGATCATCAATACCTCGATCGAGGACGACCATGCCGCCGCGGTCGATGCCGTGCGCTGGGAGGTCGCGTACAAGTTCCTGCCGTCGAAGTTCGCCACGCAGTCCGCGCCGCGCCGTCGGGTGGGCGAGCCGTACTACGAGCCCGAAGAGTTGCCAAGGCTGGAGGCCGCGTATCGCCAGGGCGGCAAGCCGGCCCTGGAACGGGCGCTGGCGCCACGCACGGTCGAGAACCTGACGGCCTGCGGCACGCCGGATGAAGTGCTCGCACGGATCCAGAAGTACCGCAACGCCGGGGTACGGCTGCCGATCGTTCGGCCCGCCGCACCGCACCAGGTGCCGCGCGTGCTCGACCTGTTCGCCCGGTGATGCGCCCCGGGGTTGCGCGCCACAGACGCGGCGGTGGATTCCGGTTCGTGGAGGTGACGCGTGATTGAGGTGCAGGCGGTTTCACGGGACAGGCTTGTCGAGGCCAACCGTGCCATTGCCCGCTGGACGAGGCTCTCGGGTACGCCCGAGGAGCGCGAGGCTGCGGAGTACGTGGCGGGCGAACTGCGCACGATGGGATACAAGGTTCGGATCCTGGACCACGACGCCTACATCAGCCTGCCCGGACCGGCCGCGCTGCGAATCACCAGTCCCGAGGCCCGTGACGTGCCGTGCATCACGCACTCGATGGGCGTGGCCTCCGGGCCCGACGGCGTACGCGCCGAGCTCGTCTACGCGGGGAAGGGCGAGCCTGCAGACTACGCCCGCGCTGACGCCGCCGGGAAGTTTGCGCTGGTCGAAGGCCGGGCCACGCCGTGGCACGCGGTGCACGCGACGCGGGCCGGGGTCACAGGGCTGGTCTGTATCAGCGGTCCGCACCCGCACGAGATGTGCGTGTCGCCGATCTGGGGCAACCCGTCGGAGACGACGGTCGGACAGTTGCCCCGCGTCATCCTGGTCTCGGTGAGCCGGTCCGACGGCCAGACGCTGCGCGAGTTATGCCACGCCGGCCGCGTCGAGGTGCACGTGCGCGCCGACGTGCGGACGGGCTGGACCACGACGCCGATCGTGGAGGCCGACTTGGCCGCGGGCCACCCGCAGGCGGAGCCGCGCTTCGTGATGCTCTCCGGGCATCTCGACTCGTGGTACCTGGGTGCCATGGACAACGGGAGCGCCAATGCCGCGATGCTCGAGGTCGCGCGCATCATGGCGCAGCATCGCAAGGCACTGCGCCGCGGGTTGCGGGTGCTGTTCTGGTTCGGACACTCCCACGGCCGCTATTCGTCCTCGGCCTGGTACGCGGACACGTACTGGACCGAGCTCCACGAGCGCTGCGTGGTGCACGTCAACACCGATTCGCTGGGCGGCGTTGATGCCGATCACTTTGGCACCAACTCGATGCCGGAGACTGTGGGCCTGGCTGCCGAGGCCGTCCGGCGCACCGCGCGCGCCAGACTCGACGGCCGCCGCGTCGGCCGCAATTCCGACCAGTCGTTCCTCGGCATCGGCATCCCGTCGATCCTGGGCTCGGTCTCACGGCAGGCCGACGGCAGCCTCGGGTGGTGGTGGCACACGCCGCACGACACGCTCGACAAGATCGATCCAGCTCGGCTGGTGCGGGACACACGGATCTTTGTCCACGTGGTGGGCCGGTGGCTCACAGACCCGGTGTTGCCGCTCGATTACGCGGCGAGCGCGGCGGACATCCGTCACAGCCTCGACGCGCTCCAGCACCAGGCGGCCGGCCGGTTCGATCTGCAGCCGGCCGTCGCAGAGGCGGCTCGGCTGATGTCGCTCTGCCGCCGGTTGCGCGCGCTCCAGCGCCGGAGGGTGTCGCGTCCGCGCGCCGAGGCGATCAACCGGTGCCTCGTGCGGCTCGGGCGCATCCTGATCCCGGTGACGTAC
The DNA here is from genome assembly GCA_031458775.1 of Candidatus Fervidifonticultor quartus. Classification (GTDB taxonomy): domain Bacteria; phylum Sysuimicrobiota; class Sysuimicrobiia; order Sysuimicrobiales; family Humicultoraceae; genus Fervidifonticultor_A; species Fervidifonticultor_A quartus. The sequence continues at coordinate 26,795 of JAVKJV010000020.1, forward strand.
ACCGCCGCGGGACGGCATGCTCATGACCCGGCGCTCGAACAGCCGTTCCTGCCGCGGCTGGCACCGGCGGCGCGGCTCGCGACGATGGCGCCCGGCAGCGACGCCGAGAAGTTCTTGCTGGTGGATCTCGTGCGCGCGCGTAGCGCACTGGTCGCCGCGCTGCGGCAGGCGTGCGCGGCGGTAGAGGGTGTGCTCGAGGCGACGCGGCGCGCGCCCGGGCGCCGGCGCCCTGCGCGCTCGGGGAGGCGGTGATGCCGCCAATGCCGCCACACCGCCGCGCCTACCGCCCGGTGGTCATGGGCACGCGGGGCGTCATCACGTCGGCGCATCCCCTCGCCTCCATGGCCGGCGCGCAGATTCTGATAGAGGGCGGCAATGCCGTGGACGCCGCGGTCGCGGTGGCGTCCAGTCTCAACGTCGTCGAGCCGTACATGTCCGGCCTCGGCGGCATCGGGATCATGCTGGTGTCCACCGCGGCGGGCCGGCCGCACGTGCTCAACTTCGTGGGCCGCGTGCCCGACGCCGCGGATCCTGAGCGCGCGACACCAGACGATCTGACCGGCGGGCCGCGCGCGTGCCTGGTGCCTGGCAACCTCGGCGGCTGGCTGGCGGCGCACGAGCGCTTCGGCCGTCTGCCACGTGCCGCGGTCTTCGGCCCCGCGATCCGCCTGGCCGCCGAAGGGTTCCCCCTGACGTGGAAGAACGTGGAGTTCTTCGAGAAGGCCCAAGCGACGCTCGGCCGCTCGGCCGAGGCGCGGCGCATCTACCTCGGTGCCGGGCTGCCGCGGCCCGGGCGTGTGCTGGCGCAACCCGATCTGGCGCACACGTATCGGCAGGTGGCGGAGGGTGGCGCAGACATCTTCTACCGCGGGCCGATCGGCCGCACCATCGCTCAGGCGGTGCAGCGGGCGGGTGGATGGCTGTCCGAAGCGGATCTGGCCGCGTTCGCGCCGGACTGGTGGTCTCCCGTGACCATGCCCTACATGGGCGCTGAGATCGCCACGGTGCCGCCCCCGTTCGCGGCGTTTCAGTCGTTGCAAACGCTCAACATCCTTGAGCACGACGACCTTCACGGCTGGGGGCACAACTCGGCCGACTACCTGCATCATCTCATCGAGGCGGTGAAGCTCGCGTCTGCCGACCGCCTGGCCTACGCGTGGGCAGCGGAGGTGCCGCTCGCCGGCTTGATTTCAAAGGCATACGCCCGGTCGCAGCGAGCGCGCATCGATGCGGCACGCGCGGGCGTGAGCGAGGGCGAGCGGTTCAATCCCGAGCGCCTGCCGGGGCAGATTGAGGCCGGGCGGCCGGCCGACTTCGCAGGAGCGGCGGCCGGCGGGGGCTACCCGCCGGACTTCGCCCGCGAGCACACCACGCACTTCGCGTGCGCCGACGGCGAGGGTCTGGTTGTCACCGTGACGCAGACGCTGGGCGTGCCGTTTGGATCAGGGTTCGCGGTGCCCGGCACCGGTATCATCCTCAACAACCTGCTGCAATGGCAGGACCTGGATCCGGAGAGTCCCAACCGGCTGCGCCCGGGGCGCCGCGTCGGCACCAACATGGCGCCGATGCAGGTCTTCCGCGACGGGCGGTTCGTGATGTCCATCGGCACACCGGGATCGTATGGCATCCTGCAGACGACGCCGCAGATGCTGCTCAATATCCTGGCCTTCGACATGAACGTGCAGGAGGCGATCGAGGCGCCGCGCGTGCGGGTCTACCGTGACCGGCTGGTCGACGTTGAAGGCCGAGTGCCCGCAGGGGTGCGTGACACGCTGCGCGGGCGCGGCCATCAAGTGAACGTGATTGACGACTGGTCGTGGGTCGTCGGCGGCGGTCAGGGGATCGTGCGCGATCCGGAAACGGGTGCGCTGCAGGGTGGGGCCGACCCCCGGCGCGACGGGTACGCTATCGCACTATAGCGCTACCCTGGCACGGACCTCGCCGTCGAGAGACCACAATCCGATACGGATCTGGCGCTGGCTACGGATTCACACGCGCGCCCTGCGGCACCTGCCGGCAGACGACGGGCACCGTGAGCCGCTTCGCGATTGCGGCCGCGGTCTCGATGTCGGCAGGCCGGGGCCTGCCAGCCTGAAGCAGCAGCGGCCGCGCGGACCACCCCACCACACCGGCCGGCCCGAGTTCGACGCGGAGCAGCGCGCTCTCGCGTGCGAGGCGGCTTCTTGGGCTCGCGATGAGGTTCCCGAGGCTGTAGGCGACCAGCCGGTGCGATCCGACGACGATCGGCTGCAAGACGTGCGGGTGATGTCCCAGGATGACCGTGGCACCGGCGGCCAGAATCCGGCGGCTCAGCGCGACCTGGCGGCAATTGGGCTGGATCTGCAGTTCGTCACCCCAGTGGACCGAGACCACCACGTGATCGGCTCGGCGGCGCGCGCCACGGACGTCGTCGGCGATCTCGTCTTCGGCCGGCCGGCCGGTCCACGTGCCTTTGGCCGGTGCGATGCCCGGTGATGTCGCCGTCGCGACCGAGCGCCGCGGCAGGACGTCGCTGTAGGCCAGGAACGCGACGCGGAGGCCGTGGATCTCGACAATGTGGGGACGGCGCGCGTCGGCCAGCGTCGCGCCGGCTCCCACGGCCGCAACGCCCGCGGCCCGAAGCTGCGCGAGCGTGTCGAGGAGCCCGGCCGCGCCGTAGTCCATGGCGTGGTTGTTGGCCAGCGACACCGTGAGGACGCCTGCCCGGCGCAGCGCGCCTGCCACGCGCGGCGATCCCCGGAACACATAGTCGCGGCCGGCCCGCACATCGTCTGTGACTTTGCCGGCAGTCGGGTCGCCTCTGCTGGTGAGCGGCGCCTCCACGTTCGCGAACGCGACGTCGCCCTGCCGGAGCAGCGCCGTCAGCTCGGCGAACAGGTGGTCAGGCCCGTGCGCGGCGATGACGGTGGCCGTGGCCTGCACCGGCATCACGTCACCACCGGCCCACAGGACGGCGATGCGCGGCGCCCCGGCAGCGCTCGTCGAGCCCGGGCGCGCGGCCGCTCCCGCGGCAATCAGCACCGCGATCGCCAGCAACGACTGCACGGAACGGCTCACGGCGTCGAAGTCGACTCCCCACACTGCATGATCGGAGTCAGCATAGCCCGATGACACCGCGCCGCGCAACGGGCCGCGGGCCAGATGGTGGCGCGGCTTTCATACGATTTTCATGTTTGGGGTCGTCGGGTCTATGCGTTTCTTGTGAAGGCCCTGGTAGGGTGAGTTCGGAGGTGATCGTCGAGATGGGAGCCACAATGCTGGTCGAGTCGCGTCAGGTTACTGTTGACGCTCGCAAGGTGTTGGTGCAAGCACTCAGTGCCACTGCACAGAAGGTCGGGGTGTCTGAGGATGACATCAAGCGCGACCTGCGTGCGAGGGATCGCATGACCTGGAGCCGGTTTCGTTTCGAACTCGCGCGCGAGGTGGCGAACGTGCTCGCGGAGCGCTTCTCGCAAATCCGCAGCATCCACCTCTGGGAACTGGACGAAGAGGTCCCTGAGGCGCCCGACGCGCCAGCGGAGCCGACGCTGGACCTCATTGTGCGCGTGGACCGCCTGCCCGCCGGGCTGGACGACATGACCCTCGAGCTGAGCAGGGAACTAGGGGCCTCGTTTGGACGTCTGGTGCCCGAGACACCCCTGGTCCTGACCACGCATGTGTTGACGCGCGCGATGCTCACTGCGGGCCGGGGGATGGCGGCGCTCTTCCGCTCGCGGCATCAGCGGCCTGCGCTCATCTGGTCGACAGACTAGCCGCCGGATCGAGCCGCCGGGGCGTCGATGGTAGAATTGAGTAACGAGCGCTCTGCATGTCGGGGCGTGCGGGTCAGACAGTGGTCGTGGCGAGTAGCAACGATTCAGGAGCGGGAGGCGGACGCGTTGAGCGCGTGACGCAGGGAGTCCGCGACTACTCGCGCGTGCTGGCGGCTGGATCGGTCACCGGCTCGCTGATGACGACGGGCCGCGCCCTGCTGCAGGGGGCGGCCGCGGCGGTGGCGGCGCGCGAGGCCGTGCTCTGGATTCCACCAGACGGGCTCACCGGCGCCCCGCTCGCGACGTGCCCGGCCGATCTGGCGTCGAGGCGTGTCGAAGTCGCACGACGCCTCGCGCGCCAGGCGATCTCGGGCGGGTCGGCCCCGGTGCCCCACGCCGTGGTGGCGGTCACCGGCGATGCGGCCGATCCGAACGGCGTGTTTGTCTTCGTCCGACGCCGCGACCATCCGTTCTCGTCGGACGACCGAGAGATCCTCACCCGACTGTCTCCGTTGCTCGCCGTGGGTGTGTCCACCGCGATTGCGGCTGGCGACGGGGGCGGCGCCGCGAGCGTCGTTGACCCATCGCGGGCGACCCTCGACCTGTTGGCGACCCTGGCGCACGAGATGCGCACGCCGCTGGCCTCCATCAAGGGTTACGCAACGGCGATTCTGAGCGAGCCACCGCCGTGGGATCACGAACGGGTCGAGCAGGCGCTGCAAATCATCGACCAGGAGACCTCGACACTGACGACCCTCATTTCCGAACTGCTCGAGGCTGCGGCGATCGACAGCGGCCGTATGGTCATCGAACCCGAGCCCGTGCTCCTCCACCGCATGCTGGAGCGCCTCGTCGCCGAGTTCCGCATCCAGACAACGCGGCATGAATTCATCACGCGGTTCCCGGCACGCTTCCCCGCGGTGCACGCCGACCCACGGCGCATGGAGCAGGTGTTTCGCAACATTCTCGACAACGCCGTGAAGTATTCGCCGCACGGCGGCCCGGTGATCGTGAGCGGCACCGCCAGGCGTCACGAGGTCGTGCTCAGCGTCGCCGACCGCGGGATCGGCATCGCGCCAACCGACTTGAACCGGCTCTTCGAGAAGTTCTTCCGCGCCCGCAAATCGGTCCGCGTCGCCGGCAGCGGGCTGGGCTTACCGATCGCGCACGCAATTGTGGAGCAGCACGGCGGCAGAATCTGGGCTGAGAGCACGCCTGGCAAGGGGACGACGATGTACGTCGCACTGCCCCGCCGGGCCCCCCGGGCCGCCAGCCGGTCATGAGCACGGCGGCGTCTGACCGCGCGCGCATCCTCGTCGTGGACGACGAACCGCAGCTGCTCAAGCTCGTCACGTCTTTGCTCACGGCCGCGGGGTTCACCGTGGTGACCGCGCAGGACGGTGAGACCGCGCTTGAGATCGCGGCGACGCAGAATCCGGACCTGGTCCTTCTCGATATCATGCTGCCCGGCGCGCTCGATGGGCTTGGCGTCGCGCGGCGGCTCCGAGAGTTCAGCACGGTGCCGATCATCATGCTCACCGCCAAGGCGCGCGAGATTGACGAGGTGGCCGGGTTTGACGCGGGCGCCGACGACTACATCACCAAACCGTTCAGCGCGGCGACACTGGTCGCCCGCGTGCAGGCGTCATTGCGCCGAGTCAGCGCGCCTGAGGCGCAGGCGGCCACCCTAACGATCGGCGACGTGGTCATCGACTTGTGGCGCCACGAGGTACGGCGCGACGGGCACCTGGTGAGCCTCACGCCGACCGAGTTCAAGCTGCTCCAGGAGCTGGCCACGCACGCGGGCAAGGTTCTCCTCCACCGCGACCTGCTGACAAGGGTGTGGGGACCGGAGTATCGCGACGACGTGGACTACCTGCGCACCTACATCCGCAGCCTGCGACGCAAGCTCGAGAAGACCCCGTCCGAACCACGACTGATCGTGACGCGTCCCGGCGTCGGCTACATGTTGGTGCCGCCCGACGGATCGCCTACCGCGTCATCAACTCCTGGGCGGCGTCGGCAATGATGCCGCTCAGAGCTTCGAACATGCGTTCGCCCTCCTCGGTACTCGCCTGGGCCGGCTCGCCGAAGTAGGCGAGCGGCGACCCCGCCGCATCAAACGTGCGTTTGCCGGCCTGATATGCTTCGAGCAGGTTGATGTACACGGGCGGCAGCGTGCGTGCGATGTCCATGCGCACGAGGTCGGGCCGGGCCGCCAACACCAGCGACGTGCCGTACGAGCCGCCGTGGCGCGCGCCTCTCTGGAACTCGGCCGACAGCCTGTGCGCCCAGCGGGGCTCCCGCAGGTCGAGGACGCCGACCTTAAGCGACGTCTCGCGCTCGAGGGTGAACCCGGCATCGGCCAGCGCGTCGAGGTGGCTCGGCTCCAGGTGCGCGCTCGCCAGCAACAGGTACTCGACGCCGTGCCGCGCCATGTTGCGGCCGACATCCACGACCACCGACTGGATCGTCGCTGGCTCCAGCACGATGGTGCCCGGAAATGGGTACGAGGCATACGACGCGCCGAACGGTAGCGTGGGCAGGACCAGGGCTTCGACGCCGCGGCGACGGAGTTCGGCAGCGCCGCGCACGCACATCTGGTCGGCCATGATCGCGTCGGCCGACATCGGCATGTGCGGGCCCTGCGCCTCGTTCGCGCCGGTGGGGAGCAGGGCCAGCTTTGCGGTTGTCAGGCGCTCGCGCGCCTCAGTCCACGTGCACTCGCTCAGTCTCAGCGGAAGAGGGTGTGTCACCCGGGGCCTCACTTTGCTTGGCGATCGCCGTCAATTCATCGCGCACGGTCCACAGCGGCGAGAACCGTTGCTTGTGGATTAGCTTGCCGAGGATCTCGACCGGCGTGCCCGCGGTCCCGACAACGGTGCCGCCGATGACGCGCCGCGCGATCTTGAAGTGATGGACTCGCCACAGGGTCAGCTTGTGATCCCAATCGAGCAGGCCTTCGGCGACAGCGTGCAGGTCGGGAAACTCGCGCCACCGCTGGTAGAGCTGCACCAGCGTCAGGCCGTAGTCCCGCAGCACCTCTTCGAATGCCTCGCCAAGCGGCGGCGTGACCTGGTTCACGCGGTTGAACCCGGGTGAGCCAAATCCGCTGCCGTGCCCGAGCACGCGGCGGATCGACTGATAGTCCCACGGCGACATGTGCTCGAGCATGGCGATCTGCCCGGTGATCATCTCGACGCAGTGCGCGGCGCGCCGCAGTAGACGCGCCGCGGCGGCCAGACGGCGCTCGCGGACGAGTCTGGTCGCGCCCTCGATCTCCCAGCATGCCAGCTTGAGCCACAACTCCGAGGACTGATGCACGGTCTGGAAGAGCAATTCGTCGCGGTGAGCCATCTCCTCGGGCCGCTTCTGCAGTGACAGCAATTCATCGGTGCGCAGGTAGCGTTCGTAGTCGCTGGCGCCCCGACCGGGAAGAACCGGCTGGTTCTGGTCGTCGGCCTGGCTCATAGCAACCTCCTTTGCGAACAGACTCTCGACGAACGATCTCGCGCCGGGCTACGACGCGGGGACCAATGCCATCGGTCTCACCGGACACCCGGTCCCGCCCTCGACCTTCAGCGGCAAGACGATCAGCACCGCGCCCGTCGGCGGGAGTTGATCGAGGTTGACCAGCGACGTCAGCCCGTACTTGCCGTGACCGTGCATGATCGCATGGTTGGGGAACGGCGGGTTCTCCTTGCCGGCCTGCCCGGCGTCCGTGCCGATCGTCTCGACGCCCACGCCGACGATGTTGCGCTCCTCGACCAGGAACTTGGCGCCGGTCGCGCCCATGCCCGGCGTGTGCGGCCCGTCGTCGCGCAGGTTGAAGAAGGCGTCGGCGTCGCGGGCGCGCCGCGCCCACCCGCTCCGCACGAGGACCCAGGCGCCGTCCGGGATGCGGCCGTAGCGGGCTTCCCAGGCCAGCAGCATGTCCTTGGTGACCACCACGTCCGGATTGGCCGCGGCCTCCGCCTCGATGTCGACCACACAGGCCGGGCCGATCAGCGTGCGCGGGTCGAGGGAGTGCAGCGCAGCGAGGTGCCGGCCCGTGATCCAGTGCGTCGGTGCGTCGAAGTGCGTGCCGACGTGCTCGCCGATCTCGTACCAATGCCAGGCCCAGGCCGGGCCTTTCTCGTCGTACTCCGAGACCGGATGCTTCTTGAATCCAGGCGTGTTGGCGAACGGCGGCGGAAGCTGGATGACGAGGGTCTGCTCGTTCAGCACGTCACCCAGGTCAACGACTTTCACCGTGCCTCGGGCCAGCGCGTGCAACAGCGTGCTGAGCGCGAGCGCCCCGGGCTCCTTGGCCCGGTCCACGCGCCCCGTGGCGACCGCATCCATGTACCGGACTCCCTTCCGGCTGAGGGACTTGCCGCGATTCAACACCCGGGCCGCAACGCACGGTATCCTCCGTTCGGAGGGTTTGCCCTGCCTTTTCGGACAAGAGTGGGTCGCGTGGGATACCTGCACGCCGAAAAGTTCTGCCGGAGTCGCCTGGAATCCGCACCAGGCTTCACGTGCGCCCGCCGTTCGGGCACGGAGGCTCCGCCGTTGTGTCATCTTGGAATCCTCCCACCGAACGAGGGCCGGGGCAGCGGGCACGTGCTATAATCGCGCCCACACGTTGCGCCGGAGTGCCGCAGCGCCGGGGGACGGCCATCGTATGCGAATCCGCGACGCCATCGCCAAGGTGGTCGAGAGGCAGGATCTCACCGAGGCCGAGGCGCGTTCGGCCCTCGCGACCATCATGGACGGGCAGGCCACGCCGGCTCAGATCGCGGCGTTCCTGACGGCCCTGCGCCTCAAGGGCGAGACCGTCGGTGAGATCCTGGGGTTCGTGCGCGAGACCCGGCGCCGGGCCCGCCGCATCCATCCGCGCGTGGATCACCTCGTGGACGTCTGCGGAACCGGCGGGGATGCCTTCACCACCTTCAACATCTCAAGCACGGCGGCGTTTGTCGTCGCGGGCGCGGGTGGACACGTCGCCAAGCATGGCGGTCGCACCTACCGGCACCGGTCGGGCAGCGCGGACGTGGTCGAGGCGATGGGGATCAACATCGAGGCGCCGGCCGATGTCGTCGAACGGTGTATCGAGCAGGTCGGCATCGGATTCCTGTTCGCGCCGCTCTACCATCCCGCGGTGAAGCACGCCGCGGCGCCGCGCCGCGAGATCGGGTTCCGAACGGTGCTCAACGTCGTGAGTCCCCTGGCCAACCCGGCTGATGCGCCCAACATGCTGTTGGGCGTCTACGACGCGCAACTCACCGAGGTGGTGGCGCAGGTGATGGTCGAACTCGGCCTGCGCCGCGCGCTGGTCGTCCACGGCGACGGGATGGACGAGTTGACCACGCTCGGACCGTCGAAGATCAGCGAGGTCCGCGACGGCGCAGTCCGAACGTACCACGTGCACCCCGAGGACGTCGGTCTGGCGCGCGGCGTTCAGGAAGCCCTGGCGGGCGGTGCACCTGACGAGAACGCGCGGATCGCGGCTGCGATCCTGCAGGGTGAGCGCGGCCCACGGCGCGACATCGTCGTGCTCAACGCCGGCGCCGGACTGGTCGCCGCCGGGCTCGCCGCCGACCTCCGTGAAGGGGTCGCGCGCGCCCAGCAGGCGATTGACGCCGGTGAGGCGTACGACCGTTTGGTCCGGCTGCGGATCATGACGCGCAACGGAGCCTGACGCTGGCCGGCATCGCGCGTCTCGACGCCATCGCCAGGGGCAAGCGCGAGGAGGTCCGGGCGGCCCGGGCGGCGCGTTCCCTCGAGGACCTGATGGCCGCGGCGTCGCGCGAGCCGCCCGCGCGCGACTTTCTCGGCGCCCTGCGCGCTGACGGCGTGGCGGTGATCGGCGAGATCAAACGCGCTTCGCCGGCGGCCGGCCGCATCAGCGACGACGTCGATGCGGCGGCCCTCGCCCGCCGGTTTGTCGATGGGGGCGCCGCGGCGCTCGCGGTGTGGACCGACGCCCGTCACTTCAACGGCGACCTTGGCCTGCTGCGGGCGATGCGCGGCGCGGCGACCGTGCCGGTGCTGCGCAAAGACTTCATCGTCGACGCCTATCAGGTGTACGAGTCCCGGGCCGCGGGTGCCGACGCGGTGATGCTCATTGCGGCGATTCTCGACCGGTCTCTGCTGCGCGACCTGCTCGGCCTGTGCGCGCACCTGGACATGGCCGCACCGGTCTCGGTGCACCGGGAGGTCGACGTTGAGACCGCGCTGTCGGCCGGCGCGCGGGCGGTGTTCATCCACAACCGCAACGTTGAGACGTTCGAGACCGATCTCGCGGTGACGATACGGTTCCGGCCGCGCATCCCGGCAGGCGTCGTCGTTGTCAGCGAGAGCGGGATCAGCAGGCCCGCCGACGTGGCCAGGCTCCGGGGGCACGTGGATGCGGTGCTGGTCGGCACCGGGTTGATGTCGAGCGACGACCCGGTCACGGTCGTCCGGGCGCTTCGAGATGCCGGCCGCGGTGCCGCGTCGGAGGCGTGAGCGGGGCGGCGCCGGTCAGGAACCGGCAGTGGGGCAGGCCGGTAGCGCGTCGAGCGCGTCGATGACCTCGCCGGCCGGTGCCAGCGCGCGCCGCACCAGCGTCGCGCCGGCCGCGGCCAGCGCGTCGACCGGGAACGGCCCGGTGGCCACGCAGAGGCTCCACGCGCCGACCTGTGCGGCGGCTCGGGCATCGTGGGGCGTGTCGCCGATCACCACCACCCGGTCGAAGGCCCGGCCGCGCAGCGCCTCGGCCCGGCGGATGCCCGCGCGGAGAATTGTGTCGCGCGCGATCGCGTCGTCGCCGAAGCCGCCGGTCGCGAAGTAGCGGTCAAGGCCGTGCGCCGCGAGTTTCGCCCGCGCCCCCCGCTCGAAGTTGCCGGTGCCAAGCGCGAGTGTCACGTCGTCGCGCCGCGCCAGGGCCTCGAGCAGCGGCCGCACGCCGGGGCAGGCCTCGCCCGGCTCCTCGCGGACCGCCTCCGCCACATAGGCGAGGAACGTTGCGGTCAGGGCCGGCCAGTCCACGGCGCGGTCGAACCCCTGCGCCTCCACGATCTCGCGCATGATGGCTTGGTCGGTCTTGCCGTCGGAGGCGAGCCCGCGCAGGTCGACCGCAACACCGAGGCATGTCTCGACGGCGCGGCCGAACGCGATCCGCGCGGCGCGGCTCCCGCGGATGAGCGTGCCGTCGACATCGAAGAGCAGCAGCGTGATGATCGCGTGTCTCCCGGCATGGCGCGTGTGGTGCTGGCTTGATTCTACAGGAGTCCCTGGGCTGATCCCAGAACACCCCCTGCGTCTCTTGGGGAGGGATGCGCGGTGTTGAGCCGGATCCTCGTGAGTCTCGTCCTCGCGGGCGCGATGACCGTCGGCCAGGTCTGGGCCGCCGCGGCGCCGGGCCTGACCGTGAGCATTGTGTCGATCACGAATCCGGCGACCCGCGATGCCGACGCGTCACTGACGATACGGACCGATCCCGGGGCGGAGTGCCGCGCCACGGCGCGCGTGACCCGCGGTCGCAAGGGCGGGGCGAACAAGGCCGGTGCGACACCGGGCGCGCAGGCGTCACCGTCCAAGCCCGGCAGCAAGAGCCTCACGCTGGCCGCGCAGGTTGCGGATGCGCGCGGCATGGTGACCTGGAAGACCCGGGTTGACTCACAGACCCCCAGGGGGCCCGTTGTGGTGACCGTCACGTGCGCGCTCGGCGGCCGCGCCGGCCAGGCCGAGACGACGATCGAGGTTCGCTGACGGCTAGCGCCGCAGGACCGCCAGGCCGAGCTTGATGTACTCCAGGACCACGCTCTCGGTGTCCTGCTCGCGCGTCCACCAGCGCACCGGGCTGAAGACGTCGCGCTGCACCGGATAGACCCGGATCTCGACAGACGATCCGGCGAATGCCCTGCGGAACAGATAGCGGGTGCGTCGCGTGTGGAACGACGACGTCACGACGATCGCGCGCCGAACTCCCATACCTTCGAGGATCGGCCGCAGGTAGCGCGCCTGTTCGCCGGTGCTCGTGGACCGTGACTCAAAGAGCAGCGCCGACTCCGGGATGCCGTGCTTGATCGCCTGCAGCCTTTGGAGATCCGGAATCGGCAGGTCCATCAACTCTTCCCCGCCCGACAGCAGGACGCGCGGCGCATACCCGGCCTTGTAGAGGTCCGCGGCCTGGCGCACCCGCTCGTCGCTGCGACCGCCGGAGAGCACGACGATGAGGTCGCTCTTCTCGAGCCGGTCTTCGACGATCAGGAACCGGCCCGCCGCCGACAGCAGGGGCTCCCGGACCAGCCACGCAACAGCGGCGAGTCCTGTGAGCACGAGCAGTACCAAGACCAGACGTCTCATGGCTGAACCCTACTTGCCCCGGCCACAGTTTCCTCCCGGGTCACCCTCCATAGGTCCGGGAACCGATTGATTCCCCGCGACTGCGGCGCCATGTTGGTTTCGGACTCTGGACGCGGCGTTCGCAGCGCCGGCGCAGGAACCGACTCGCGCTGCGGCAAAGGAGCCAGAGGAGGGTCTCATGGAGTTTGGCATTCCTTCCGAGGTTCGTCCGAAGGAGTACCGCGTCAGTCTCACCCCGGCGGGCGTCGACAGCCTGGCCAAAGCCGGACACACGGTCTACGTTGAGTCTCACGCGGGCGACGGCGCCGGCTTCCCGGACGAGGCGTACCGGAGCGTCGGCGCGCGGATCGTGTACTCGCCAGAGGAAGTCTGGCGCCGGGCCCAGATTGTCGCGAAGGTAACGCGGCCCACGGCGGGGGAGCATGTATTCTTCCAGGGACAGACGCTGCTGGCGTTCATGCACCTGGCCGTGGCCTCGCCCGACCTGTCCGCCGCACTCGCGGCGAACCGGATGACGGTCATCGCCTACGAGATGATTCAGCACGACGACGGGTCCTTGCCGGTGCTGCACTCGACGAGTGAGGTGGCCGGCCGGCTCGCGCCAATCATCGCCGGCTCCCTGCTCGAGACGATGGCGTGCCCGAAGCCGGACGAGGCGCCGGAGGGCCGCGGCATCCTGCTCAGCGGGATCCCGGGCGTGCCGCCTGCGAACGTGGTGGTCCTGGGCGCGGGGGTGGCCGGCACGAACGCGGCGCGCGCGTTTCTCGGACTCGGCGCCCAGGTGACCGTGCTCGACAGCGACATCGGACGTCTGAAGCGGCTCGACGACCTGGTCGGCGGCCGCGCTGTCACCATGCACGCGACGCCCTACAACATCGGCAAGGCCGTCACGTTCGCCGATGTCCTGATCGGTGCGGTGTACGTCACAGGCCGGCGGGCGCCGGTCCTGGTGACGCGCGAGATGGTCCGCACGATGCGGCCGCGCGCGGTGATCATTGACTTCTCCATCGATCAGGGTGGGTGCGTCGAGACCAGCCGGCCGACGACGCACCGTGACCCCGTCTATTTCGAAGAGGGCGTGATTCACTACTGCGTGCCGAACGTACCGGCGCGCGTCGCACGCACCGCCAGCTACGCGCTGACCAACGCCCTGTTGCCCTATCTGTTCGACATCGGGCGCCTCGGCGTCGAGCAGGCCCTCCTGACGAACCGCCCCCTGCGGAGAGGCCTGAGTGTGTACAGGGGAGGCCAGCCCGAGGTTCTGCCGGCGACGCAGCCATGATGCTCATGCATGAGTCCCTGAAGAGCAAAGTGACAACGCCCGAGGCGGCCGTCGAGACCATCCAATCCGGCATGCGGGTGTTTCTCACCGGCAACTGTTCAGTACCGCAGCAGTTGCTCCGTGCTTTGGTAGCCCGCGCGCCCTTGCTGCACGACGTCGAGATCGTGCAGGTGTTGACCATCGGCCCGGCCGACTACGTGGAGCCGGGGATGGAAAAGCACCTCCGGGTCAACACACTGTTCATCAGTGACAACGTGCGCAAGGCGGTGAACGAGGGCCGCGCGGACTTCACGCCGTGCTTCCTCGGCGAGATCCCGGGACTGTTCACCAGGGGCGTGCTGCCCATTGACGTGGCGTTGATCCACGTCTCGCCGCCCGATGAGCACGGATTCTGTTCGTTCGGTATCGAGGTGGGCATCACCAAGCCCGCGGCGCAGAGCGCGAAGGTGGTGATCGCCGAGGTCAACGACCAGATGCCGAGAACGCTCGGCGACAGCTTCATCCACATCTCGAAGATCCATCACATCATCCCGGTGAGCTACAGGCTGCCCGAAGTGCAGATGGCCGCGTCCGACGACGTCTCGCAGCGCATCGCGCAGCACATCGCCGCGCTGATTCCGGACGGCGCGACGCTGCAGACGGGCATCGGCGCCATTCCCGACGCCGTGCTGCGGCTGCTCGGCAACCACAAGCACTTGGGCGTGCACACCGAGCTGTTTGCGGACGGGATCATCGACCTGATTGAGAAGGGCGTGCTGACCGGCGAGCGCAAGACGTTGCATCCCGGCAAGGTGATCGCCGGATTCATGTTGGGGACGCAGCGGCTGTACGATTTTGTACACGACAACCCGGTCATCGAGCTACATCCAACCGATTACACCAACGATCCGTTCATCATCGCGCAGAACGCCCGCATGGTCGCGATCAACTCGGCGATCGAGGTAGACCTCACCGGACAGGTGTGCGCCGACAGCATCGGCCCACGGTTCTACAGCGGCGTCGGCGGACAGGTCGACTTCATCTACGGCGCGTCGCGCTCGCAGGGCGGCATCCCGGTGATCGGGCTCCCGGCCACCGCACTGGGCGGCAAAGCGTCGCGGATCGTGCCAACGCTCAAGCCCGGAGCGGGCGTCACCACCTCGCGCAACCATGTGCGGTTCGTGGTGACGGAGCATGGCGTCGCTGAACTGTACGGCAAGACGATCCGCCAGCGGGCGCGGGCGTTGATCAACATTGCGGCGCCGGAATTTCGCGAGGAGCTCAGCCGGGCGGCGCACGAGCTGAAGTTCCTGTAGGTCGTGTCCGGCCGCACTCCTCGGCGCGCGGCCGAAGGCGTCGTTGTGCACGCCGACGAAACACATCCTGCCGTGCGCATCGCTGACAGCAACGTCCTTTTCGGGTTTTGGCCGCGGCGCCGTCTCAAGGCCTCACTGCAGGCGGTCGCGGAAAGTGCCGCGGCGTCGGGGGTCTCGCGGCAGCTCATCTGCTCGATCCGCGGCATCTTTCACGACTTCGTGGCGGGCAATGACGAGACGCTCCGCGCCTGCGCGGGCGACAGTCGCTTCGTGCCGGCCGCGGCGCTGAACCCTCTCCGGTGGCTCGACGGTGCCGGTGAGGTCGACCGGATGCTCGCCGCGGGCGTGCGCGTGTTCCGGTTCTTCCCAGAGTACCAGGGGTGGGACTACCGGCTCCGGCCCTTTCGCCGCTTGCTACGGCACATCGGCGACGCCGGCGGCGTCGCGATGACCGGCGCACGGCTGGGCGGGCATCTCGAGGCCGGCGCGGTCAGCCTGCTGCTCGCGGCCCTGGAGGATACGGGCGCGCGCTGTATCGTGACCGGGGCATACTACGGCAATCTGGCGGAGGTGCTCGAGGCCGCCCGGAACTATCCGGATCTGTACGTGGAGACGCACTTGCTCAACGGACCGGACAGCCTCGAGGTGGTGGCGGCCGAGATCGGCACCCGCCGCATGATCTACGGATCAGGCGCGCCGCTGCACTACGTTGCGTCGTCCCTGCTCCCGCTGCAACACGCGGCAATCGACGACGAGGCCCGACGCGATATCGCCGGCCGTAGCCTCGCGCGGCTGCTGGGGTGGGCCGATCTGGGGTGGGCCGATCTGGGATGGGCCGATGCGGATCGTTGACGTCCACACGCACGCCGGCAAGTGGATGTTTCCGATCGCACCGGCGTCGCTGGACGACCTGCTGGGCATGGAGCGCGCGGCGGGCATCGAAACATGCGTCGTGTCGTCGGCGCCGGCGATCGTGTATGACTTTCGCGAAGGCAACGCGGAACTCGCGGCCGGGCTAGACGGGCGCACCGGCTGCTTCGGGTACGTTGTCGCCAACCCTCACTACCTTGAGGAGTCGCTCGACGAGATGGCCGCCTACGCGCGCCACCCGAAGTTTGTCGGTCTGAAGCTGCACCACGAGCAGCAGGCGTTCGCGATGGACGACCCCGCCGTCGCACGGCTGGTAGAAGAGGCGGCGCGGCTGCGCTGGCCCGTGCTGGCGCACACGTTCTCGGTGGCGGCTGCGGCGCACTTACGGGCGCTCGCCGCGCGTCACCCGGCGCTGCCGTTCATCATGGCGCACATGGGCGGCGCCCAGTGGCGGCAGGCGATTCCCGTCGTGGCGGATGCGCCGAACATCTACCTCGACCCGTGCTCGAGCTACGCCGAGCGCGGCAAGGTCGAGCTGGCCGTGGCGCTGGTAGGCCCGGGCCGGGTGGTGTTCGGTAGCGATGCCACGCTGTTCAATCCCTGGTTCACCCGCGGCATGGTGGACGGCGCGGCGCTCGACGACGAGACGCGCCGGCGCATCTACTGGGACAACGCCCGCGTGATTTTCGGCGAGCGGCTGGACTGACCCGATGCACACGCACGACGAGGAGGTCGACGTATGACCGGAGCGGTGGCGGCCTACCAGGCCCGGATCGACGAACTGCTGCACGAGATCGCCCGCACCCAGGGCGAGCAGATTCAGGCTGCGGCGCGACTCATCGCCGACTGCCTGGCGAACGACAAGTTGATCCACGTCTTTGGAACCGGCGGACACTCGAACATGGCGGCCGAGGAGATGTTCTATCGCAGCGGTGGTCTGGTGCCCGTCAACGCCATCCTCGACCCCGGCGTCTCGCTGGCGTTCGGCGCCGTACGCAGCACGGTCATCGAGCGCGCGCCGGGCTACGCGCCGCGCGTGCTCGACGTCTACGGCGTTGGACCCGGCGACGTGCTCGTCGTCGTGAACGCGTACGGGATCAACGGCACGACCATCGACGCCGCGATTGAGGGCAAGCGCCGGGGCGCCTCGGTGATCGCCATCACCTCGCCGACGTTCACGAAGCACATCCCACCCGACCATCCGGCCCGGCATCCCAGCAAGAAGAACCTCTTCGAGCTCCCCGAGGTGGATGTCTGCATCGACTGCCACATGCCGGTCGGGGATGCGGTGCTGCAACTCGAGGGCATGGGCGGCACGCCGGTGGGTCCCTGCTCAACGATCGTCAACGCCTTTTGCATCAACTCGATGGTCGTGGCGGCGGTGGAGTTGATGTTGTCCCGCGGGCAGACACCGCCGGTCTGGTACAGCGCCAACATGCCGGGCGGCGACGAGAAGAACAAGGCGGCGATCGCCAACTACCGGGGTCGGCTGCGCCACCTGTAGTCCCGTCCGGCCGGGCCATGGTGTTCCCCACGAGCCGCGCGGCCCGGGCCTTCCCCTGGTCCGGGCCCGGGCAGGTGTCGGCGCCACGCCTCGGGGAATCCTTCTCCCCATGACGTCCCCCGAGTATCTTGCGCTCGCACGGCACGGCCTCGGCCCACGTACCTCGTCTTCGAAGACGGTCGTCATCGTCGGTGCCGGCATGGCCGGCCTGGTGGCGGCATACGAACTGCGGCGTGCAGGGCACGATCCCATCGTGCTCGAAGCGCAGCCGCGCATCGGCGGCCGCATCTTCACCATGCGCGAGCCGTTTGCCCCGGGCCTGTACGCCGAGGCCGGCGCCATGCGCATCCCGAAGGCCCACACACTGACGCTGGCCTACGTGGAGCAGTTCGGTCTCAAGACGTTCCCGTTTGCCATGAACAACCGCCGGGCCTACTATCACCTGCGCGGCCGCCGCGTGCGGGTGGAGGAGGCCGAGCGTGACCCCGGCCTGCTCGACTTCGAGATGGCTGACCACGAACGCGGCCGGAGCATTGCCGAGCTCTGGGAGGCCGCGCTGCGGCCGATCGCACAGGTGCTGGAGGCCAAAGGGGACGCGGCCTGGCCCGAGATCGTGGCGGAGTACGATCAGTACTCGGTGCGCGAGTTCCTCGAGGCCAAAGGGATGTCCGAGGGCGCGATTGAAGCCTTCGGGCTCTTGTTCAACCAGGAGGCGCTGATGAACTCGTCGTTCCTGGAGTTGCTCCGCGAGGAGGTCGGCGGGTTCTACACGGATATGGTCCAGATCGCAGACGGCATGGACCGGCTGCCGCGCGCGCTCTTCGCGAAGGTGTCCGATCGCGTCCGGCTGAGCGCCAAGATGATCGCGCTCGATCAGACACCGGACGAGGTGATCGTGCACTACCAGACGCTGGCCGGGCGGTTTCGGGTCTCAGGCGACTACGCCATCGTGACCGTGCCGTTCCCAGTGCTGCGGCACGTCGAGGTGCTCAAGCCGTTCTCCCGCGCCAAGCAGCGCGCGATCCGTCAGTTGCACTACGACGCGTCCGCGAAGATCTTCTTCCAGTGCCGGCGGCGCTTCTGGGAGGAAGATGACGGAATCTTCGGCGGTGGAACGGTGACCGATCTGCCCGTGCGGAACGTCTACTATCCCGAGCACGGCCGCGAGACCGGCCGCGGCGTGCTGCTGGCGAGCTATACCTGGTCCGAGGACGCGCAGCGCTGGGGATCGCTGTCGCCGCACGACCGGATCGTGCAGGCGCTCGAGAACGTGGCGCTGATCCATCCCCAGGTGACGGAGTGCTTCGAGACGGGGGCCTCGAAGATGTGGCACGATGATGAGTTCGCGGGCGGCGCCTACGCCTTGTTCGACCCCGGGCAGCAGACGCTGCTGCACGAGCACATCATCGCGCCGGAAGGCCGCATCCACTTCGCTGGCGAGCACGCCTCGCTCGCCCACGCCTGGATCCAGGGTGCGATCGAATCCGGGCTGCGGGCCGCTCGTGAGATTCATCACGCCCCGTCGCACTGATTCCGGCGTGCCGCCGCACGGGCCGACCCGGCTAGAAACCGAAGAGAGGCCTGATGTGCTTCTCGAACAGGTTCTCCGTGACGAGCGGGCCGATCACGGCGGCATGCGCGTCGAGCGCCTCGAGGTAGGCCGACCCCATCTCCGCGGCCACCTTGAAGCCGACATGGAGCAACTGGCGCACGTGCGGGTTGTATGCGGGGCACGACGGGTCGTGACGCAGCGCGGCCACGAAGTCTGATCCGGACCACCGCCTGACGGTTGCCGGATCGGGGAGCCGGCGCCGGTCGATGTCGATGACGGCCGCGTAGGGTGCGCTGAGTTCCTCGATCCGCGCGTACGCCTGCTCGTAGATGTCCTGCACCAGCGCCAGCGCGTCACGTCCGGCCGCGGCCAGCCCCGCGACCTCTTCGAGCCAGGTTGTGCCCGCGGTCTTGAGGTGCAGGCCGGCGTGACGCGCGCGGACCGCCCGCGCCATCGCCGGATAGATCGAGAACTTGTCGCTGCCGGAGTGCACGCTCAGCTTGAGCGTCGCCGGCAACCCGTACTCGTGCACCGCGAACGCGATCACGGCCAGGTCTTCGACGAATTCCCGCTCGAACCGGGCGACATCACCCGCGTAGTCCACGCCCTTGTTGAAGCGACCGGTGAACTTCGGCGCGATCGTCTGAATCGGAATCCGCTCGTCCGCAATGGCGGCGAGGATGACCAGCAGCTCGACCGGTGTCTGCGGCGTGTCCGTCTCGTCGACGGACACCTCGGTGATGAAGCGGTCACGGCCTCTGGCGGCCTCGATGTGGCGGTAGACGACGCCCGCCTCCCTGACAGCACGCAGGTACGTGCGGGCGATCGCGGCGACCTCGTCCGCAGACACCGCGAGGTCGCGATCGATGCCCGGGATGCGCAGCGTCCCCGCGAGCCGGCGGTGTCGCGCGACGAAGTCCGAGACCGCGGCCTCCGACGCCGGCCGACCGACGTAGTCGGCCACGTCAATGGTGAAGTAGTCACTCGAGGCGATGAATGCGTCTACCGTCTCAAGGGTGATGTGGTCGGCGTCGACGTGATATGGCCCCGTCCATCCCAGGGCCCGCACCGCGGCGTCGGCTTCGACGCGCACGTCCTGGGGACCCGTCCCGATGATCCGGTGCTCGCGGTGCGACTTGTTCCACACCGGCGTGATCTCGCGGCCCGAAGCCCTGGCGCGCACGAACGCCGCGAGTTGCGCGCGGCCCTGGCGGCCGAAGCGGTCGCCGATCCCCATGCTGTATGGCGCGAGCGTCACAGGGTTACCGCCGTGTGCGGGGCCTCCGGGCGTGTCTGGCTGACCTCGTGGCGGCGTGCGCCCGGGTCCGTGTCACGCGCCTGGGCTTCGCCGAGGCCTTGAAGACCCGCAGCATCTCGTCTCTGAAGGCGGCATACGCGCCTTTGAACTCCGCCACGGTCTTCTGCACCGAGCCGAAGTCAGGCCACTGATCCGGCCTGAGCCCGCCGCTCCCGAAGTCGCCCTCGATGCCGGCCTCACGGAGGATCTCGTTGAGTTCGGGGGTGAGCTCGTAGGCCCTCCGGAAGTCCGGGATGCTGCGCAAGCGCTCAACGACGTCGGGCGCGAACCCGGCGGTGACCGACTCCAGATGGGCTGCCAGCTCGAAGCCTGGTGACTCGGCCAGACGCCGGACGTTCTCCTGATGGTTGGGAAACTCCGTGTGCACCATGTTCCGGCGAGCCAGGGTCCAGTAGGTGTCATGCGGCTTGCGTTTCGAGGCCGGCAGATAGTGGAGCCGGTTGAGGATGCACTCGGCCTGGTCGCGGTTGAGCCGATGCGCCCGGCAAAGATAGTGCAGCCACTTCTCGCGGTTCGCCGGCGAGAAGAAGATGCCCCACACCCGGCGGGCGACCAGGGTGCCGGACTTGCCGATCACATCCTCCCAGGCGCGCAACTCCTCTGCCGACGCCACGTCGGCCAGCGCCTGGATCACGCGCTCGTCGATTGTCCGCTGGGCGGCATACCGCGTGGCCGCCACCACCTTGGCAGCGTAGCCGCCGGCCCGATCCACGGCTGCTTCGGTGCCGTTGGCCGAAGCGAGCCGGCGCAGCCGTTCCGACGCCTGGCGCTCGCCTTTCCGCTCCTTGAGCCTGTCGAACAGCTCCTCGAGCTTCACCTCACGCAGGTGGCTCTCCAGCCGCCCGCCCATGTTGGTCATGTAGACCTGCGTGGGCACGATGCCCTTCTTGACCGCGCTGGCCATGCCGGCCAGTTCTTCCAGCATCAGCGTGACTTCCTGAGCCGCGGTGAACACCACGGTGACATTGGACCCGATGCCGAATCCGTTGATCGTCCTCGCGATGTCGCGCGCCGCGGGCGACGAGGCGGCGACCTTGATCACCAGGTTCGGACGGGCTCTCTCCCGTGTGGCCCCGTACCCCGCGAGCAGATGGTCGTCGTAGACACGCAGGTCTTCCGTTGCCTCCTCGATTACCGTAAAGACGTCGCGCAGACTCGCATCGGTAAGGTGCGCGATGTTCGGGTTCAACTGGAACGACACCACCCCGCCGCCGGACTCGTCGGCGAGGTTGAAGAAGATGGGCCGGTAGACGTGCAAGTTGTCCCACAAGGCCAGCAGGGTTGCGTAGAGTGCGATATCGTCCGCTGACTTCTCCGGGGCGCGGGCCCACTCCGCGAACTTGTGGTGGGCTCGGACTTCCATCTGGAATGACTGGCTGAGTGTCGGATCGTCCTGGTAGGCCAACGCGGCCAGCACCGGGTTGGTGGACACCTGCTCGAACCCCAGGTGGCGCAGCCAGCGGAGGCCCAGCGCGTAGTCGTTACCGAACCGGCAGTGACCCTCACGGACCATGCGCGCGTAGACATTGCGCTCGATCTCCGCTCGGGCGTGATCGAGGAACGCGAGCAGCACGGGGCGGTTGAAATCCAGCGATCCCTCGATTCGGGCCGCGATCCCGGCCACCATGCCGGCCCCCTTCTGCACCAGCTTCATGCGGCTGAGCATGTGTCGCACGACTGCGGCCGCCACGGACACCGGCCCTTTGGCGGCCTCCCGCGCTTCCCACTCGGCCAGGGCGGCCCCGATGCTCTCGGTCGCCTGACGCTTCTCCTCGGCGTCGAGCCACCGGCTCTCCAGCCCTGCGAAGTTCAAGGCCATCTCCAGCAGGGTGCTGTAGGCGAACTGCCGCGTCCTGATCCGTGCCTCAACGGCTGCTCGCGTGTCGGTGACGCGCAGGCCGGCTGCGGCGAACCGCAGGTTGAGTTCGCGGATCACGTCGGCGACGACCGCCGGCAGTGAACCCGTGATCTCCGGGAACAGGAGGTGGTCGGCTGCCAGGCCGCAGTGTCCCCAGCCCGTGAGCTGGACGATGTGTGCGGCGTGGTGCACGACGGGACGTTTCGCCGAATCGGCGAGTCGTTCGGGCCGGCTATCGGCGATGACGGCCTGGACCTGTTCCGGCGTGACGTGAAGAGAGGATGCCAACGGCACGAACCTCCCGCGGCGGACTCCCGGCGCTCGGGGGAGCGTTCCACTTCATGGCCCGATCCCCTGCCACCACGGAGACCGTGCCACATGGAGACCGCCGCGCGAAGGCCCGGTGCTGGAACACCTACTGGATGGCCAACCTGAAGAACTCGTAGCGCGTGGTCTCGCGGAAGCCGCAGGAGCGGTAGAGGGAGAGCGCGGCCACGTTCTCTGCGTCCACCTCGATGAAGATCTCTGTCTGGCCTTCCGCGAGGAGCATTGCCAGGACCGTCTCGAGCATCATGCGACCGTACCCGTGGCCCCTGGATTCGGGTACGACGCCCATGGCGATGACATACGCACGCGGGCCGGCGGTGACCACACCCACGCTCCCGATCGGCCGGCCGAGATCGCGCGCGATGAAGAAGCGATGCGTCGGCAGCTCGAGATCGGCTGCGAGCCGACGCCGTTCGGCCTCGACCGGGTGCCCGAACGCGCCGGCCACAATCGACGCGAGGACCTCGAGGTCGGCGACACGCGCTGGCTGCAACCGAAGGCCGCGCGCGGTCGCCGGGACGTTCGCCCCTCGTCCCGTCCCGGCCTCGGGCACGCGGTCGAGCCGCAGCCGGTACTCGGCGTTGCGGTACGTCGCACCGGTCGCGGATACAAACGCCCGGCCGGAGCGAGAGGCCGCCTCACACACCAGCAGCGCCTCCGCCATGCCGCGCGCGCGACACGCCTCCACTGCGGCGTCCAGCAGCCGCCGTCCGATCCCGCGGCGCCGGCGCGCGGGGTGCACCGCCAGACAGATCTCCACGTCGGGGCCGGCCTGCAGCGTGAGCACACCGGCCAGGGCTGCGCCGTCGTAGGAGAAGAACTGGTGCGGCCAGTCGCCTGCGGCATTGATTTCCAGATTCAGCGGCAGGTCGAGGGACTCGAAAACGTTGCAGAGATTCTGCAGCGTCCTGGCCTGGGCCACGTCATCTTGCGTGACGCCGCGGGTCTTGATCAGGGAGCACCTCCGGTCAGCACGCCGGTATGGAGGACTGATTCGCGGCCGGCACGTGCGTAGCCCTGGTGCCAGGGGCGCGCGGCCCCCGGCGGCGAATGTGGACAGAGACCCTATGAGCGACTATCTGGCAGCGATCGATCAGGGGACAACCGGCACCCGGTGCATCATCTTCGACCTCGGCGGCACGCAGGTGGCATCGGCGTACCGCGAGCACCGGCAACTCTATCCGCACCCGGGCTGGGTAGAACACGATCCCGCGGAGATCTGGGAGCGCACGCAGGAGGTCATCGCCGAGGCCGTGCGCGCCGCGCCGCGGGGCCGCGTGCTCGGTGTCGGCATCACCAACCAGCGCGAAACCGTGGTCGCCTGGGACGCGGTGACCGGGCGGCCGGCGTACAACGCAATTGTCTGGCAAGACACGCGCACCGAACCCGATTGCCGCAGTCTGATCGAGGCCGGGTGGGAAGACGACGTCCGCGCGCGTACCGGCCTACCGATCAGCACGTATTTCTCCGCCACCAAGATCCGGTGGCTCCTGGCCAACGTACCGGCGGTGCGCGATCTCGCGGCGTCCGGCCGGCTTCGCCTGGGCACGATTGACACCTGGGTGATCTGGAATCTGACCGGCGGGGCTCGCGGCGGATCGCATGTCACCGACGGTACCAACGCCTCACGCACCTTATTGTGCAACCTGGCCGACCTCGCGTGGGATCCGGTGCTCGTCGACCGCTTCGGTGTGCCGGCCCGCGCGCTCGCCGAGATCCGGCCCTCGGCGTCCGCGGAGCCGTACGGCATGACCGCCGTTGACGGGCCGTTTGGCGCGGCGATCCCGGTGTGCGGCGACCTCGGCGACCAGCAGGCGGCGCTCGTGGGGCAGGCCTGCTTCGCGCCGGGAGAGGCGAAGAACACCTATGGCACCGGGTCGTTTCTGCTCCAGCACGTCGGCGCGACACCAGCCTACAGCCGTAGCGGGCTGCTTGGCACGGCCGGCTACACGCTGACCGACGGCCGCGCCTATGCGCTGGAAGGCTCGGTGGCGATCACCGGCGCTGCGGTGCAGTGGCTGCGCGACAACCTCGGGGTGATCCAGCACGCCGCCGAGACCGAAGCGATCGCGCAGTCGGTGCCCGACGCGGGCGGCATCTACTTCGTGCCGGCGTTCTCAGGGCTGTTTGCCCCGCACTGGGACATGCGGGCCCGCGGCGCGATCGTCGGCCTGACCCGCTACGTCACGAGGGCGCACCTCGTGCGCGCCACGCTTGAGGCCATCTGCTTTCAGAGCCGTGAGGTCCTGGACGCCATGGTCGCCGACTCCGGCCGGGCGGTCAGCGTGTTGAAAGTCGACGGCGGCGCGACCGCCAACAACTTCCTGATGCAACTGCAGGCCGACGTGCTTGGCGTACCCGTGGTGCGACCGGCCGTGCGCGAGACCACCGCGCTCGGTGCCGCGTACGCCGCCGGCCTGGCGATCGGCGCCTACCGCTCGACCGACGAACTGCGACGCCTGTGGCGCGCGGACCGGACCTTCGAGCCGGCCTGGGACGTCGATCGTCGCGAGCGGGCGCTGCGCGGCTGGAAGAAGGCCGTCGAGCGCACCAGGAACTGGCTGGATTAGGGATGGTGCGACTGAGTCGGGTACAGTTCGAACGTCTGGTGGCCGAAGCGCTGCGGGAGATCCCGCCCGACCTTGCCGCCGCGCTCGACAACATCGAGGTCGTGGTCGATGACCGGCCAACCCCCGAACAGTTGGCCAGTGTCGATCTGGAACCGGATGACGAGCTGTTCGGCCTCTACGAGGGTACCCCGTTGCCCGAGCGCAGCCCCATGCAGCCGTACTCCCTGCCCGACGTGATTACGATCTTCCAAGGCCCTCTCGAGGACGCCTGCCAGAGCGCCGACGAGATCCGCGAGGAGATCAGGCGCACGGTGATCCACGAGCTCGCCCACTACTTCGGGATCGACGAAGACCGGCTCGCGGAGATGGGGTATGACTGAGATTCTCTGAGGAGCCCTGGACATGGCCGCACTCGACTCCCCGATCGGACGCAAGGTGCAGAGGCGCCTTCGCCGGGAGCAGATCATCTGGCTCGTAACGGTGGACGCGCGTCATACGCCGCAGCCCCGGCCGGTCTGGTTCCACTGGGATGGGGAGACGGTGCTGGTACTGAGCCAGCCCGGCGCGGCCAAGGTCCGGCACGTCGCCCGCAACCCGCGGGTCGCCCTGCACTTCAACACCGACGACGAGGGGGGCAGCGTCGGCGTGCTCATCGGCGAGGCGCTCATCGCGCGCTCGCCCGTCAACCCGCAGCGCCTGAAAGCGTATCTCAGGAAGTACAGGGAGCGCATCAAGAGTCTGGGAATGACCGCCGAGTCGCTGCAGGGCGAGTATGCCACCACCATCGTGATCACCCCGCGCAGCGTGCGCGGCTTCTGAGCCGTTGAGCGTGTCTCTGGGAGGGCGCGGCAAGTCGTCCCGCGGGATGCGGAGGAGTGCCGGCCTCTCCACCGAACCCTCGTTGAGGTGTGCCCGCCGATGTCCCTTCCGTCGCCGCAGCCGTCCCTTCGCGTGCGTGTGCTCCGCAGCGGCAGCGCCGGCAACGCCATCGTTGTCGACGCCGGCACGGCGCGGTTCTTGATCGATGCCGGCCTCCCCGCTGAGACCATCCTGCGGGAGTTGCAGAGCGACGGCACGCCGCCGGCGCTTGACGCGATCCTCCTCACGCACGAGCACGACGATCACCTGAAGGGCGTCGCGGCGGTCGCCAAGGCGACCGGCGCGACGGTCCTGGCGAATGAAGGCACGCGACGGGCGGCGGGCGAGCAGTTGATGGGCGTGCCGGTGGAGTTGTTCACGACCGGCCGGCCGTTTCGCATTGGGCGGGTCGAGGCGACGGCGGTGCCGTTGCCGCACGACGCGGCCGAACCGGTCGGGTTCGTGCTCTCCACGCGCGGCTGGCGCGTCGCCGTGGCGTGCGACCTGGGTGAGATCACCGACGCGCTGGTCGAGCATGCGCGCGGTGCCGACTTCCTCATCATCGAGGCCAATTATGACCTGCGCCTGATGGCGGTGTCGGCCTACCCCTGGTTCCTGAAGAATCGCATCATCGGCGCGCAGGGGCACCTCTCGAACGACGGCGCCGCGGCCGCCGCGGTGCGGATGGCGACCGGCGCGGCGCAGACGGTCCACCTCGTCCACCTGAGCGAGGCCAACAACCTGGCGCCACTGGCGCGCGACATCGTCAAGGCGGCCCTGGCCGCCGAGGGCCTGCGCGACGTCGGCGTCGAAGCGGTGCGGCCCAACGCCGGCGGACCGTGGTGGACGGCTCCCGACGCACGGCATCCCTCCGCGGCCGCGGCGCCGTGTCCGGCCGTGTCTGCATCCGGATGAGAGTCCACGAGACGCTGTTCCACGGCGAGACGGCCACGTTGCGCCGGCACGCCATCCAGATCCTCGGCGCCGCAGTGGCCGCCGCCGATCCTCACGCGGCGGTCCACCGCGCGCTGGCGTGGGACGGTGAGCGACTTGCGGCCGGCGGCCAGATCGTCCCCGTGCGGCCGTCCTCGCGCGTCTTCGTCGTCGGCGCCGGGAAAGGCGCGGCCCGCATGGCCGCAGCCGCAGAAGACG
>JAVKJV010000021.1:0-52927 GCA_031458775.1 Candidatus Fervidifonticultor quartus
GAACTCGATGGCCTCGATGACATCCGCGCGGATGCGCGGGGACTCCTGCGCGAAAGCATGCGCCATGCGCGAGGCCCTGGGGCAGTAGGGGCACGTGGGCGTCACAAAGACCTTCAGGTGCACGTCTTTGGTGAGACCCGCCAGCGCGGCCTTGGTCTCGGCCGACAACCCGCTCTCGCCGCGCGAGACCGCGACGAGGTCGTCGAGGAACGCGGCGAACTCAAAGCCGGAAGGGATGCCGTAGTAGCGGAGGTTGCTCTCGCCGTTCCGGCCGATCAGGATCGCGGGCAGATGCTCGATACCCAGCACCTGCGCCGCGGCCGGATCGCCGGCCGTGCTCTGCACGCTCAGGTGAATCCGCGGATCGAGCGCCGCGACCTCTTCCAGCAGCCGCCGGGTGGTCTCGCAGGTCTCGCACGCGGCGCCCCGCACCACCAGCCCGCCGACGGTGTCGACGAACAGGCGGATCTGGACGTCACCGGCCAACTCGGACCGCAATCGCGCCCGAACTTGATCGGCTTGCTTCGCATTCATCAAGGACATCGGTGCGACCCTCCCGGGAGCCCGTTATGTACCATACCCTGTAGGGTATCTTGCCACGGCCGGCGCCGGGTGTCAAGGCGCCGGCCAGAGGAATCCCTGCCGGCCCCCAGAACTACGGCGCTCAGACCACCGAGGCACACGATGACCCTGGCCGGCGCGATCGCCGCGTATCACGATCTCCTCACCGACGAGATGGCCGCGGAAAGCCAGGCCGCGCTGGACGCGGCATTGCGGCGCCGCGGCCTGTTCTTCGGCGACCGCGCTATCTGTACCGTGCTCCGCCCGCGGTTCCTGACGCCGGATCAGTACCGCGACATCCGACGGTGTCTCCAGCCGCTACTCGGCGCGTTCGCCCGCGCGCACGACGCGGCGGTCGCCGATACGGCGTTCCGCCGCCAGTTCGGGCTGCTCGCGTGGGAGGACGCGCTGGTTCAGGCCGACCCCGGCTTCCGCGATCCAAGCCCGACGTCGCGGATCGACAGCTTCTACGTGCCGGAAGCCGGCGCGCTGCGGCTCACCGAGTACAACGCCGAGACGCCGGCGGCCATCGCCTACAACGACGTCCTGTCCGAGATCTTCTACACGCTGCCGGTGATGCGGGCGTTCCTGCGGCGATTTGAGGTGCGACCGCTGCCCGGCCGGCACAGCCTGTTGCACGCACTGCTCGACGCCTACCGCCAGTGGGCCGGCCGCACCGAAGCCCCGCGCATCTGCATCCTCGACTGGCGCGAGGTGCCCACCTACAGCGAGTTCGTCTTGTTCGACGACTACTTCCGCGCGCAGGGCCTGGAGAGTTTCATCGGCGATCCCCGCACCGCCGAGTACCGCGGCGGCCGTCTCTACGTCGAAGGCCGGCCCGTGGACCTGATCTACAAACGGGTGCTCCTCAGCGAGCTGGTGGAGCGCGGTGGTGTGGATCACCCGGTCGTGCGCGCCGTGCGCGCGCGGGCCGCCTGCATGGTCAACCCGTTCCGCTGCAAGATCCTGCACAAGAAGGCCAGCCTGGCGGTCCTGTCGGATGAACGCAACGCCGCGCTGTTCGGCCGCGCGCACCGCGAGGCGATCGACGCGCACATCCCCTGGACCCGGCGCGTCGAGGAGCGCCACACGACCTACCAGGGCCGGCCCGTGGACCTGATTCCGTTCATCCTCGACGAGCGTGAACGGTTCGTCTTGAAGCCCGACGACGAGTACGGCGGCGTGGGCGTGGTCCTGGGGTGGGAGGTGAGCGCCGCCGAGTGGGAGGCCGCGGTGCGCGCGGCGCTGTCGTCGTGCTCGGTCGTCCAGGAGCGCGTGCCGATTCCCAGCGAGCCATACCCCAGTCTGATCGATGGTCGCCTGCAGATGCTCGACCGTCTGCTTGACACCAATCCCTATGTCTACTACGGGGACTATGTGGACGGCTGCATGACGCGCCTCTCGACGGCGTCGCTGCTGAATGTCTCCGCGGGCGGCGGTTCGACCACGCCCACCTTCATTGTCGAGGAGCGGTGAGACCGTGAACCCACCGTCGCTGACCATCGGGATCGAGGAAGAGTACCAGATCATCGACCCCGAGACCCGCGAGCTGCGCAGCTACATCACCGAGATCCTCAAAGGCGACCACCTGGTGCTGCGCGAGCACATCAAGCCCGAGCTGCACCAGTCGATCGTGGAGATCGGCACCGAGATCTGCCGCACGCCGGGTGAACTACGCGAGGAGCTGATCCGCCTGCGGGGTGAGATCGTGCGGGTCGCCGCGAGGTCCGGGCTGAAGATCGCCGCGGCCGGCACGCACCCGTTCTCGTCGTGGCTCGCCCAGGAGATCACACCCTACGAGCGCTACCTGGG
Organism: Candidatus Fervidifonticultor quartus; assembly: GCA_031458775.1. Classification (GTDB taxonomy): domain Bacteria; phylum Sysuimicrobiota; class Sysuimicrobiia; order Sysuimicrobiales; family Humicultoraceae; genus Fervidifonticultor_A; species Fervidifonticultor_A quartus. The sequence goes on from JAVKJV010000021.1 coordinate 2,374, forward strand.
CGTCAAGCAGGACATGCAGGACCTCGCTCAGCAACTGCTCATCTTCGGCACGCACGTCCACATCGGCATCGAAGACCGCGAGTTCCTCATCGACGCGATGAACGTCGCGCGGTACCTGCTGCCGCACGTGCTGTGCCTCTCGACCAGTTCGCCGTTCTGGATGGGCCGCCGGACCGGGCTGAAGTCGTACCGGAGCATCATCTTCCGGAACTTTCCCCGCACGGGCGTCCCGAGGGTCTTCCAGTCGTGGGCCGACTACACGCACATGGTCGAGACGCTCGTGCGCACGAACAGCATCCCCGACGGGACCAAGATCTGGTGGGACGTGCGACCCAACTGGACCTACCCGACGCTCGAGTTCCGCATCTGCGATGTCTGCACGCGGGTCGACGAGGCCGTGTGCATCGCGGCGATCCTGCAGGCGATCGTCGCCAAGTGCTGGAAGCTCCGGCGCGACAACATGACCTTTCGCGTCTACCCGGCCGAACTGATCGAAGAGAACAAGTGGCGCGCCGTGCGCTACGGCCTGGACGGCAAGCTCATCGACTTTGGCAGACAGCAGGAGCTGCCCGCGCGCGATCTGGTGCGGGAGATGCTCGAATGGTTCATCGGCGACATGCTCGACGAGCTGGGCAGCCGGAGCCTTGTCGGCTACGCCTATCGCATCCTCGACGAGGGGACGAGTGCCGACCGGCAACTCGCGACGTTCGAGCGCACCGGCAGTCTGGAGGCCGTCGTGGACCGGCTCATTCAGGAGACGGAAGAGGGCGTCGTCTAGCCTCTCCCGGTGTTGCGCCGGACGGGGTGCCGCGGTCCGCGTCATCTGTTGCCGGTGACGATGACCGGTGGTAGGATAGGCAAGGCGCCGGGGCCTGAGACCCCGGCCTCACTGTCCGGAGGAACGGCCGATGCATGAAGCGATTCTGATTGTCCATCTGGTCGTGTCCCTCGCGCTCGTGGGGATCATCCTGCTGCAGGGTCCCAAGGGCGAGGGGCTCGGCGCAATCGGCGGCAGCGCACGCATGTTCCACGGCCCGCGGCCGCGCGAAACGCTGCTCACGCGCATCACGACCGGCGCCGCGGTGTTCTTCGTGATCACCGGCGCGTTGCTCGTCTTCATTCCCCGGTAACTGCACCACGGGCTCGGGGTGGCCCGTCCTGGACCCCGGCGAGGGACTCTCGCCGGGGTCTCTGTCTGCGCGCCGCCGCCGCCGGGTATCTCCTGAGTCGAGATGATGGTCCTGGTCGCGTTCCTGGCCCTCGCCCTGGCGCCGTCCGCCGCGACCCCGCAGTGGAAGGCGGCGTACTCCGACTCGTACGGACTCAACGTGCCACCGGGCACCTCGCGCGAGATCGCGTTTGCGGCCGTGATGCCGCCGCGCTTCGCGAGCCCCGAGCGGCCGCTCACGTACAGTTGGAGCGTGATCCGGCCCACCCCGCTGCCGGCGCTGGTCGCGCTCGAGCAGTGCCCCCAGCCCGGCGTGTGCTACCCGTCGGTGCTGCGGCCGAACGGGCAGGGAAACGGGACCACCCGCACCGTGCTACGCGTGACGAACCGGAGCATCAAGCCACTGGACATTCTGTTCCGGTACACGGTGTGGGAGGCCCGGTGACGCGCGTGCCGCGCACGAGAATCCGGCGTTTCTGTTATAATAGGCGGTGCTTCGCCCGGCGACCTCGGCCGGGGCCTTCCAAGCGTATGCCGGGATGGCGGAACTTGGCAGACGCGCACGCTTGAGGGGCGTGTGGGGTTTCCCGTGGGGGTTCAAATCCCCCTCCCGGCACCATTTTGACAGTAACGGAACTCCTGCGCGTTCAGAATTCCAGACACATTCGCGCGCACTTCGGCAACGAGTCCGTCCTTCACTGACTGCAAGGTAACCTGCCCCACCAGACGGCTCAGGATCATTCTCGCCCTCTCCGTGTCCCGTCCCAAGGTCTTGCGGAGGTCGTGGAGGTACCCGGCGATGACCGTCGGTATGGCCGTCACCTTGGTGCGCGGGATGCTGGCTGGCGCCGATGAGGCCGCTTCCAGGCGGGCGACTCGGGCCTCAGACTCCTCGAGCATGGCCTTGGTACTCGGCGTCAAGATACCCCGGCGGATGGCCGCTTTGATGTTTTCGAGTTCCACCCGGGCATGGCTCAGCTCCTCGTCCCGCTTTCTTGGAGTCGTCTGGTCCGGCGGTAACTGTTTCGACCTTCGTTCAATAGCAGCGTTAGCCTGATCCGTGAGATAGGCGACCACCTCCGGAGAGAAGACCCGCTCCTCGATGGTTCGCATGATGCGTTCCTCCAGCACGCTCTTGCGGGCCAACCGAGTGTTCGCGCAGATGGACTTGCCGCGGTTGATGTTGCTGGCGCACCCGTAGTATTCCCTGGTCTTGATGATGTAGTGCGCCCCACATTCCCCACACACGAGTAGCCCACTCAAGAGGTGGCGGCGTTGCCCTCCGCGGGGATCCCGGATGCGACCCTTCCCAGACGAGCGTAGGGCGTCTCGCCGGGCTTGCACCTGGTGCGATAGGTCATCGGGAATGATGCGCAGAGCGGGTACATCAACATAGACCCATTCGCTTCCCGGGCGAGCGCAGGTGATTCGCTTGCCGGCATCGGGATCGCGGACCTTGTGGCTTCGGTTCCATACAAGGCGGCCCACGTACAGCGGGTTATTGAGGATTCCGATCGCCTTCTTGGGAGATCCATTGATAGTGGACCACGTCCACCCCCGTTGCGGCTCACCATCACGCCACCTGGGGGGAAGAGTGCCCTCATCGTTCAGTCGGTGAGCGATGGTCTTAGGGGACTGTCCAGCGGCGTACATCTCAAAGATCCGCCGAACAGTGGCGGCCTCCTCAGGGGTCACCGTTCGTCGATAGCCGACGACCAGGGGTTGTCCATAGGCATCCCTTTTCGTCTGATCGCAAATAGGCACGCTGCGATAGCCGTAAGCCCGCCCACCGGGACTCAGGCCGCGCTTGACCTGACCAAGCATCCCTCGACGGGCTTTCTCTCGCAGGTCTTCCAGGAAGTCCTCATCTTTTCACCCCATGATGGATGCAAGGAGCCGCCCAGCACGGCCGGTAAGATCCGTCCCGGTTGCCACTGAGAAGATTCGACCGACTAATGTATGAGGCGGTCTTCCGCCGGGACTACCCTCTGATGATGGGTATTTTCTTCTTCGTATCTCTCGGCGTCGTCTTCTCCACCCTGCTAACCGATCTGTTGTAAGCGAAGATCGATCCGCGTGTGCGGTATGAGTAGTGTGGCCCGTCCCGTACGGGCCCCGGTCCCGCTGCCGGTTCACAGTCCGTCGGGACGGCCGTCGCTGCTCGGGCGGTTCCTCCAGCAACCTGGTGCCGTCGTCGGTGTGGTGGTCGTGCTCGGCTTTGCGCTCATGGCGGCGGTGGGCCCCTGGGTGCAACCCTACGATCCGATGGAGCCAACCGACTCAAACCTCCTGTCGCCCTCGCCGGAACATTTGATGGGCACGGACGAGCTCGGTCGAGATGTCTTCAGCCAGTTCCTCTCGGGCGCACGAGTGTCGCTCCTCTTCTCCCTGGGCGCGGCAGGCACGGCGCTGGTGCTGGGCGCGATCGTCGGAGCCCTCTCTGGATACTGCGGCGGGTGGATCGACGATGCCCTATCGCGTGCCATTGACATCTTCCTGGTGATCCCGCGGCTGTTCCTCATCATCTTGCTAGTGGCGATCTTCGGCAGCAACCTGTGGATCGCCTTGCTCGTCGTGGGGGGGACGATGTGGCCAGCCAATGCACGTCTAATGCGCTCTCAGGTTCTCAGTCTTCGCGAACGTGAGTTCGTGCTGGCGGCCCAAATTGCCGGCATGAACCGGATGAGGTCACTGAGCAGGCACGTCGTGCCTAATGCCATTGATCCCGTGCTCGCGAATGCGACGCTGCAGATGGCCTACGCGGCCCTGACGGAAGCATCGCTGTCCTTCTTGGGTCTCGGAGACCCCAATGTTCCGAGCTGGGGGCGCATTATTGCCTCGGGACAGCAGTACATTCTTAGCGGCTGGTGGATGGTTATCTTCCCAGGTCTCGCACTCGCGCTGCTACTTCTTGGGTTTCATTTGATTGGTGATGGCCTGGCCGCGGCTTTGAATCCGAAGATGCGCAGCAGGGTACGATAGCGATGCCCGCTCCTTCATCCCGGCCACTCAACACCTTGACGCCTTGAGCGTCTACCGTCTACAATCAACAAAAATGATAAGCAGCATACTGTAGACGGTATTCGGCCATCTGTTGGGGACGGATATGCCCGAGCCGACGCTCCCGGCCATCACATTTGAAGACCTAACCGAACGTGTCTGTCACAGCCTCCGGGACGCGATCATCAATGGCATGCTCCAGCCCGGCGAGCGCCTCGTGGAAGAGCGGATCGCGGCCCAACTGGGCGTCAGCCGGGCGCCGGTGCGCGAGGCACTACAGGTTCTGGAGACCGAAGGGCTGGTCACCAGCGTTCCGCGCCGCGGCGTGTCGGTGACTGTGCTCACCAAGGGCGACGTCGAAGAGATCTATGGTCTGCGCAGCGCGCTGGAGTGCCAGGCGGCGCGCGGCGCCTGCCGAAACGCCTCGATTCGCGACTTCGAATATCTTCGGTCCCTCGTCCAGGAGATCAAACGGTCCAGCCCGCGTGATGCGAAACTCCTCGCCGCGCCGGACATCGCCTTTCATCGCAGGATTCTCGAGCTTTCGGGGAACCGTCGTCTCCTTGACGCATGGCTGAGCATCATGAGTCAGGTCCGTCTCCTCCAGCGGCATGTGCTCGCCTCGCGCTCCCTGAGCGTCGAAAACCTCGCTCGTAACCATGAGGCCATTGTGGACGCGTTGCAGTCCGGAGACGCAGATACGGCGGAGCGCTGCCTGCGTGAGCACATCGAGCGGACCGGGCACGAAGTCTTCGCCTCCTTTCCGGAGTCCCGGGCCGAGCCCGGTTCGGCGCTACGCCGGTCGGCAGGCCGGCGCAGGAAGGTGGCCAAGTGACCGGGCTCAAGGACGATCTGCCGGCAGCACTCCGCCAGGATATCGACCGGCGCTGGCGGCAGGTACGCGCTGCCACTGCTCTTCGCGGTTGCGATGGTCTCCTCGTGGTTAGCCGTGCCGATCGCCCGGGCGACGTGCTCTATCTTGCGGGTCACAGGCCTGGCATGGCCGGTCACATCACGCGCGGCAGGATGCGGGGTCGTGGCTACGGAGCCCTCTGGCTTCCTCTCGACGGGAAACCGATCTTGGTGGTGACGACGCCGTTCTATGAAGGCGGGTGGACCGAAGAGGTCCGTGTCAACACCAATTTCCCGGCACTCGTCGGACAGGTTCTCGGAGAGGCCGGGGCCGAGCGCTCGACCGTCGGCCTTGTGGGCGAGGACGTACTCAGTGTGCTGCTGTTCAGGGAGATCACGCAGCACGTTCCATCGGTCAGGTGGGTCATCTGCGATGACCTCGTCATGGGTGTGCGTGCGCAGAAGAGTCCATACGAGATCGCGTGTCTCCGCCGCGGCAGCCAGATGGCCGACCGGGTCGGCGAGCGCCTGCGCGCGTACCTCCGCCCGGGCCTGCGAGAGGTCGAGGTCGCTGCCTTCGTCACGCGCGAGTTGCTCCAAGAGGGTGCCGAGAGTGCCAGGGCGACGTGCCAGTCGGGCGTGCAGCGAGCTGGCGAGCCCCTGGCCTATCCGCTCGCCTCGGATCGCGTGCTTCAGCCGGGCGATATGGTCCACATGGAGATCAACGGCCAGGCCGATGGCTACCTCATCGACATCTGCCGCTCGACAGTCATCGGCCAGTCCACACCAGAACAACGGAAGCTGCTCGGCCTGTGCTCGGAAATGCTTGAGGCCTCGATCGCGGAGACGAGACCCGGCATTCCGGCTGCGCGCCTCAGTGACATCGCAGGCCGGATCGCCGCCCGCGAGCGAATGGACACGCACTTCACCGTAGACTTCGGCGGACCGGGAACCTATCTGGGGCACGGGATCGGAGTGGCGAACGACGAACCCCCGGCGCTCGGGCTTGGAGACCCCACACCCCTGCTGCCGGGCATGCTGTTGACCATCGAGCCAGGTCTCTACCGAACACCCGTCGGCGGCTGCCGGATCGAGGACGAGGTGCTTGTGACGGACACGGGCGCAGAAGTCCTCACGCAACTCGCGCGAGTGTGGTGGGACTGACGGCAACTCGGCTCCCGGCGTCAGGAGTGGGTGTGTGACGGAGGAGTTCAGCACCGATCAGGTCAGCAGGGTGCTCGCCGAGTTGGTGCGACGCGCGAGCCCCAGCGGCCGCGAGGGCGACGTGGCCGGCTTCATTGCGGATTGGCTCCGCAATGAGGGCTTCGATGTTGAGCTGCTGGAGGTGGCTCCAGGGCGGCCGAACGTCGTCGCACGCTTGTCGCAAGGGCGTGGCGGGACCCTGCTGCTCTTCGGCCACACGGACACGGCGCTTGCCACCGACGGGTGGGGGACGGACCCGCACGTCCTGCACCTGCGCGACGGAAGGGCGCTGGGACTTGGCGCGGCCGACATGAAGGGTGGGCTCACCGCGATGATGCTCGCCCTTCGGGAACTGAGTCGCCGGGACACATGGCAAGGCACCGTCGTCATGGCCGCGGTGGTCGATGAAGAGGCCTACTCGGCCGGCATGAAGGCCCTCCTGGCCTCCCTTTCCCGTCCGGACTGGGGTCTGCTGGGCGAGCCACACTTCGATGAACCTGTGCTGGGATGTCCGGGAAAGGTGCTGCTCAGAGTTCAGGTCCACGGCCGTGCTGCGCACGCCTCAACCCCCTGGGACGGTGTCAACGCCATCAGCGATGCGGCCAAGCTGCTGACCGCGATAGAGGAGCTTCCTCTTCCGACCCATCCGCAGTTGGGCGCCGGATCGCAGTGTGTGCTCACGATCAGGGGCGGTCCCGACGCATATGTCATCACCGTGCCAGAGCGCTGCGAGTTCGTGATCAATCGTCACATCGTGCCGGGGGAGACCGGCGAGCGGGTCGTGGAGGACGTCCTTCAGACGATCACACGGCTCAATCTTCGGGCTCAAGTGATGGTCTCGATTGACGGTCCCTACTACCCGCCGTATGTCGTTCCGGAGACGGAACCGCTGGTACAGGCATTCACGAGCGTGTATCGGGAGAAGATCGGCATGGCGCCGCGGTTTGCCTGTGGCCACGGCGTGTGCGATGCGAATTACCTCGTGGCCGACGCTAAGGTCCCCACCGTCGTGTTCGGCCCGCGCGGGGGCAACCTGCACAGCCCCGACGAGTGGGTTGATCTGACATCGGTAGCCCAGTCGGCCGCCGTGTACGTTCGGATGGCTGAGGTTCTAATGCCACGCTCGGTGACAGCAGCAACGGAGTGAGGAGTGACCAACGATGAAAGCCCAGGTGCGCGATCTTGAGTCGGCGGTCGTCACGGATCTCTCGGAGGAAAACGTCTGGCGGCACGTCCGTCACCTGGTCGAGGAGATTCCAGACCGAATCAGCGGCGGCGGTGGTGATGTGCGGGCTGCCGCGTACTTCCGTGAGGAACTGCAGGCCTGCGGGGCGGACGTCGAGTGGTGTGAAATGGAGCTGCTCAACAGCCGTCCCGGCACCGCCGACCTGCGTGTGCTTTCACCCGAGACACGCGTGCTCGATGCCGACTGTTGCCTGCACATCGCCTCCACCACCCCCGAGGGAATCTCGGGAGAACTCGTCTTTGTGGGGCCCGGCGGGCTGGCAGATTACGATGGGAAGGACGTGAGGGGCAAGATCGTTCTGGCGGAAGTCTCGTACGCTCCGGCGACTCCGGAGAAAGCCCGTATCGCGGCCGTCCACGGTGCGGTGGGCATCGTCCTCATGAACTGGGGCACACGGGATATGCCGTACGTGCCCAAGCGCGCGTTGAAGTCTGTGTGGGGCAATCCGACGCCCGAGACCGCGGGAGCCATCCCTCAGGTTGCGGGCGTCGCAATTACCCGGGCGGCGGGCGAATACCTCAGGGACCTTTGTGGGCGTGGAACCGTACGTGTCCGACTGCGAGCGGAGTCTCCACGCGAATGGCAGACCCTCGTGCAACCGATCGGCCGGCTGAAGGCCGGCACGGGCGACGGTCAATTCATTATCGTCAGCGGCCACTTCGACTGCTGGCCGCCGGGTGCGACGGACAACGCGACCGGCAACGGCATTATGCTTGAGCTTGCGCGGGTCTTCGCGCGTCTTGCCGGAGACTTGCGGCGGTCGCTGGTGTTCGCCTTTTGGAACGGTCACGAGGTGGCCGAGGCGGCGGGATCCACATGGTACGTCGATCATGACTGGGATACGATTCAGCGCGGCGCGGTCGCCTACCTCAATGTCGACTCACAGGGAATGCTCGGTGCCACGCAGTTCGTCGTGAGCAGCTCGCCGGAGCTGGTGACGTTCCATCAAGGGGTGGAGAGACGTATGCTCGGCGAGCCCGGTGTGCGCCGACCACTGTCGCGGACAGGCGACCAGTCGTTCTTCGGGATCGGTGTGCCGTCGATTGCGGGGCGATTCAGCCACGCGGCCGAGCAGGTGGCGGCATGGAACGGCGCAACGTTGGGGTGGTGGAATCACACCGACCAGGACACACTCGACAAGGTGGACCGCGCGCTGGTTGCGCGAGAGCTGCCGGTGTGGGGGGCGTATCTTGCAGGGCTGGCCGGCGCTCCGGTGCTTCCGACTCGCTTCGAGCCGCTGGCGCAGGCTGTGGTTGGGGCGATCCGCAGCCTTCCGTCAGGCGGTCCCGACCAGATCGGTCTTGTGTCGCTCGAGAGTCTCGCCACGCGCTTCGCCGATCGTGCGCGTGCGCTCGATGCGCTTGCGGATACCGTGACGAATCGCCTGGTCGGCGAGCGCTCACTGGCGCTCGAGGACACGGCGGCCGAACTGAATCACGTGCTCGTTCACCTCAGTCGCCTCCTCACCGCGCCGCTGCGGTCGGTCTCTGGGCGGTATGGTCAGGACAGCTACGGCCTCAGTGACCTGACCGCCCCGGTTCCGGCGCTCGTTCCACTGACCAGGCTACAGACGCTCCCCTGGACGAGCGAGGAAGCCCGACTGCTGCGGACGGAGCTTCGGAGGCGCCGGAATGCCGTGGCCGACGGACTGAGCGATGCCGCGTGGCTCATCGAGCGCACTCTCGCGCGCATCAGGTAGGATCCGCGACGCGCGGCCATGTTGCGCCTGACGCATCAACCGACTCACGTCGCCGCCGTCTTGGGGGAGGCGTGTTTGCAGCGGCTGGTCTTTCCTCGGATCGTCCAGGACGGCACGGACATGGTGCGGCCGCTGGTTCTCAGCAACGGCGACACGCCTGTCGCGGTGTTCGTGCCAGAGGTCGAGCAGGCCGCGCTCGCCGAGGCACGGCCTGCACGGGTCGTCTTGCACGGCTACTACTTCACCTGGATCACGGAGCCGAGACCGGACCTGGCCACGTGCCTCGCGCACGAGACCGGAGGCTCACGGATCGCGCTAGACGCTCGGGCGCCGGCGGCGCTTCACCGATCCCTCACACAGGTACTGCCCATCTCGCTGTCCCCCATACCCGAGCCCCGCGCGCTCTATGCAACGAGGCTACCGCGTGCAACGGTCGTGGCGGCCTGGGAGGCGGAGAACCGGCGCCTGAGGGACGCCGCCCGACGGGCGGTAACCCGACTGGCGGACTCTCGTGCCAGGGCGGCTCCAGAGTACCGGGGGCCGGACCGATTTACCTCCCTCGACCGTGCGCTCGAGGAAGCGGGGCTGGCGGCGGTGTTCGCGACCTCACCCCTGCATGTCCAGGCGATGACAGGGCTGCACGTGGACGACATTCTCCAGCAGCACCTGTCGGCGGTCTATCTCAGAGGAGGACAGGAACTCATTCTCCTGAGCCCGTCGCCGGCCGGCGGGAACGGGGCGCGATCGGAGAGATTCTCCGACGTGGCGGATGCGCTGGCACATCTTGTCCGGGACGCGCTCGGCTATGAAGACTTGCATCTGTCTGCGGGTACACAGCAGTTCCTCCTGGACCACTCGCTCGACCTTCGCCCCGCGTCAGGGGTGCTGCGCCGGTGGGAGACGCGCATGGCCGGTGCGAACGCCCCGGGGTTTCTCCTGGCAGCCATGGCGACCGTGCAGGGAATCGAGTACGCGATCGGCCGTGCACACGAAATGCGGCGAATAGGTCGCGTCCTTACGGAGATCGATCTCGACTCCGCGTATCAAGAGGCCGTCATCCGATTTGCGGTCGCTGTCGGTCTGCCAAACGGCATCCTGCCGTACTTCAACATCGTGCAGGTCGGTGAGCGCACGGTGTACCCGGCGGTACCGACATCCGCTCCCATAACCGAACGGACGCGGACAGTGAAGTTTGACATGGGCGTGCGCGTGGTCGATGGTCGTGGTCTGGTGCGCGGCTGCTCAGATGTCGCGCGAACCTGCGCCTTCGGCGAGGCCGCCATGGCCATGGACTCGACACTCGATCACGTGCTCCGTGAGAGCCTGCCCCGAGCGCTTCGCGCAGGGATCAGGGGCTCCGAGATGTACCGCAGCGGCGTCGCCGCGCTTCAGGAACGTGAGCCCAGCTTTCGCGCGCTCGGCTACCTGCCGCAGGGGCGCACCGTCGAGGACTACCGCAGAGATTGCGGCCATGCGCTCGGGCGGCAAACGCCCTCGTCGGTGCACTTCTTGCCCCACGACGACGCCATTGTTGAGGAAGGGATGGTGGTGTGTCTGGAGCTCGTGTGGCCTATGCGCGACGAGGTTTTCGCGCACGAAGACATCTGGCTCATGAGCCACGACGGTCCCATGAATATCACGCGACATACCGGATGGGTGTGGACGTAGCGCGGCCGGTGACAGGTCGCGCGGCTGTCAGCATCAAGCGCGTCGACACAGAATGGAGGTGGTACGTCATGCGTGTAGTGCGCATGTTGGCGTTGCTGGGCCTGGGAATCGTCCTTGCGGCGGGAGGAGTGCAGACAACCGGCGCGGCGCCCGCGCCGCAGCACGGCGGCACGCTGGTGTTCGCCCAGGGAATTCCTGTGATCACGACGGATCCAGGCATCGCCGGAGGGACACCGGTTCAGACTGTCCGAAAGGCCATGTACGAGTCACTGGTGGTGATGGACGAGGAAGGCAACATCAAGCCCCAGCTTGCCACGTCCTGGTCGCTCAGCGACGACAAGAAAACCTGGACATTCCGCCTGCGCCGGAATGTCAGGTTCCACGACGGCACCACGTTCAATGCGGCTGCTGTGAAGGCCACGTTCGACCGCTTGCTCGACCCGGCTCAGGGCCTCCCGCGACGAAATGAGTTTCAGTGGATCAAGTCGATTGAGACCCCTGACGATCTGACTGTTCAGTTTGTTACCACTTTCCCGTATGGACCGACTTTGCGAACGCTGGCAATGGACTCTGCGTCGATCATCAGCCCTGCTGCGATTAGACGGTACGGCAAGGACATCGGCTGGAACCCCGTCGGCACCGGCCCCTACAAGTATGAGTCCCATGTTCCCGAACAGAGCGTGACGCTCGTCCGCTTTGATGACTACTGGGGTGGACGCCCGTACCTCGACCGGCTGATCTTCCGCACCGTCCGCGAGGACGCAACACGCGTGGCGATGCTCGAGGCCGGCGAGGCACAGCTTATCACCAACGTCCCGGGTACCGAGGTCGCGCGGCTTCAGGGCGATGCCCGTCTGAAGATTCGCCTCGATCCCAGTACCAGGGTGGCCCACATTGGGATGAGCCTGTTGAAGGCGCCGTTCAATAACGTGAAGGTGCGTCAGGCATTGAATCATGCCGTCCATCGAGCTGCCATTGTGCGTGGGGTGCTGCGGGACATCGGTATCCCCGTGCAGACTGTGCTCTCCCCGGCCACCTGGGGGTATTCGGACCCGGGCCTGTACCCTTACGACACCGACCGGGCGAAACGGCTCCTGGCTGAGGCCGGGTATCCCAACGGCTTTCAGACGGTTCTCTGGACGCCCGACGGGCGGTACTTCATGGATCGCCAGACCGCGGTCGCGGTGCAGGGTCAGCTTGCGCTTGTCGGAGTCCAGGCCGACGTTCGCGTAATCGACTGGGCGACCTACCTCCAGATCCTGAGACGCCCACAGGACTCCAACGAAACGCAGATGTACCTGTTGGGGTGGGAATCCGGGACGGCCGACCCCGCGATTCTGGTGAATACCGTGTTCAACTCCGCGTCAGTACCCCCGACAGCGTGGAACACCATGTTCTACAAGAACCCCAAGGTCGACGAGTTGATCGCGGCCGGCGCCCAGGAGACCGATACGAGGAAACGCGCGCAAATCTATGCGGAGCTTCAGAAGACGATCATGACTGATGCGCCCTGGATTCCACTCTTTGCCTACAAACAGACGACGGGTCTGCGCGCCAATGTCGAGGGCCTGCAGGTGTTGCCGACCGAGGTGCACTTGCTGCGGGACGTTTGGTTGAGACGATAGACGCCGCGGTGGGAGGTGGAGAGCGATGAAGGGTGCGGGTGGCGCGCTGGCTGTTGTCGGGGTGATCGCCGCGCTGGTGTTCCTGGGTCCTGGTAGCCAGTCAGTCGCCGGTCCAGCGTCGGCGCAGCAAGGCGGTACGCTCGTCTTTGCCATCGGTATCCCCGTGACATCGCTGGATCCCGGGATGTCCGCCGGAGCCCCGGAGATCAGCGTCCGCCGTGCCATCTACGAACAGCTCGTGCAACTCGGCGAAGGCGGTGAGATCAGGCCTGGTCTCGCCACGTCGTGGCAGGTCAGCGACGATGGCAGAGTTCTCACCTTCAGTCTTCGGCGGAACGTACGGTTTCACGACGGGACGCTTCTTACCGCCTCCGCGGTCAAGGCCTCGCTTGACCGCTTGCTCGATCCGGCTCAGGGGTTGCCGCTCCGGTTTGGACTGACCTGGATCAAAGCTGTCGAGGCGGTCGGCGACCTCACCGTCCGGATCTCCTCGGACACGCCGTTCGGTCCCGCCCTGCGCCATCTAGCAAACGCTTCGGCGTCGATCATCAGTCCCGCCGCCCTGCGCCAGTACGGCAAGGACGTTGCCTGGAGGCCTGTCGGGACGGGACCGTATCGGTTCGAGACGCACGTACCGGGCGAGAGCGTAACGCTCGTCCGGTTCGACGGCTACTGGGGCGGGCGCCCTCCCCTTGATCGTATCGTGGTGCGTACGGTTCGGGAAGATGCGACACGTGTGGCCCTGCTCGAGACCGGCGAGGCACAGATCGTGGACAACGTCCCCGGGACCGAGGTCCCGCGACTCCAGAAGGACGGCCGCGTGAAGATCAAGCTCGACGCCAGCACCCGAGTCGCGCACATTGGGATCAACGTCCAGAGGCCTCCGTTCAACAACGTCAAGGTGCGCCAGGCGCTGAACTATGCGGTGTATCGGCGCGCGATTGTCCGCGGCGTGCTGCACGATGTGGGAGTCCCGGTATCAACGATCTTCTCGCCGGCTACGTGGGGCTATGCCGATCTGGGCATGTATCCCTACGATTCGAACAGAGCAAAGCAGTTGCTCGCCGAAGCCGGATATCCGAACGGGTTCCAGACCGTGCTCTGGACGCCTGACGGCCGGTACTACATGGACCGTCAGACCGCGGTAGCCGTCCAAGGACAACTGGCGCTGGTCGGCGTGCAGGCCGAGGTGCGAGTTATCGATTGGGCCACCTATCTTCAGGTCTTGCGCCGTCCCTTTGAGACCAGCGAGACACAACTGTACCTCCTCGGGTGGGAGTCTGGCACCGGCGATGCGGCTTATGTGCTGGACCTCGTCTTCGCGTCCTCGGCATGGCCACCGCGCTCATGGAACACGATGTTCTATCGCAACCCCGAGGTCGATCGCCTCATTGCTGCCGGAGCACGAGAGACGGATCTCCGTAAGCGAATGAAGATCTACGAAGATTTGCAACGAATCGTGATGACCGACGCGCCATGGATTCCGCTATTTGCCTACCAGCACATCGCAGGGCTGGCGCGGAACGTTGAGGGCGTGCAGGTGTTGCCAGGCGAGGAATACGTGCTTCGCGACGTCTACTTCAGCCGACAGTAGGTCCGTACGACTAGTCGGCCGCGCGGATCATGGCTCGCTACCTTGTCGGACGCCTGGTCGCAGTATTCCCGGTACTCGTCGGTGTTTCGTTCATTGTCTTGCTGGTTATGCACCTGATTCCCGGCGATCCCGCGGTCGTCATAGCGGGGGTCGGCGCGTCCGGAGAAGATATCGAGACTATTCGACGGCAGCTAGGCCTTGACCGGCCGTTCCTTCTGCAGTACATCACCTGGGTTAACAACATGCTGCGAGGCGATTGGGGACGCTCCGCGGTTACACGCGAGGCTGTTTTGCCACTCCTGGCGTCGCGGGTGCAATACACGGCTTTACTCGCCGCTGTCGGCGTGGTTCTGGCGGTCGGGGCGGGCGTGCCGCTGGGCGTTCTGGCCGCCGTGCGCAGGAACCAGCCGCTAGACTATGGGGCGACAATGGTTGCCCTCGTCGGAATCTCGGCACCCATCTTCTGGATTGGGCTTGTCCTGCAGCTGCTCTTCGCCGTGCGTTTGGGGTGGCTGCCAACGAGCGGAGCCGGTACATGGCGACATCTAGTTCTGCCAGCCATCGCGATCGCGGCGAATTCGACTGCTATTCTCACGCGGATGACGCGCTCGAGCCTCCTCGAGGTGCTGGGACAGGACTATGTGAGGACGGCGCACTCCAAGGGGTGTGCGCGGCGGCGGGTCATTGGCCACCATGCGCTGCGAAACGCGCTCATTCCCATTGTGACGGTGATCGGGCTGCAGTTCGGGTACTTGCTGGGCGGAGCAGTCCTCACGGAGACGGTGTTCGTCTGGCCGGGGGTCGGCCGCCTGCTTGCCGACGCGATCTTCCGTCGAGACTTTCCGGTGGTTCAAGGCGCGGTCATGCTCATTGCGGTGGCCTTTGTGTTTGTGAACTTGCTCACTGACCTGGCGTACGCATACCTGGACCCGCGGGTCCGGTACGCGTAGCAGGAGTCTCGCGCGGACATGCAGTACCGACTGGGCCTGCGTCGGTTCCTGAGCATGCGGTCAGGCGTCCTCGGCCTGGTGGTCGTGGGGACTTTCACCCTGCTGGCTGTGATCGCACCGTGGATCAGTCCGTGGCCACCGAACACGCAGGATCTCATGAACACGCTTGCCCCGCCATCCGGAGAGCACCTGCTGGGGACCGATCAATTGGGGCGGGATCTGCTGAGCCGGATCATCTTCGGAGCCCGAACCTCGATGGGCCTTGGTGTAGTGGTCGTTGGCATTGGCTTGCTCGCGGGTACGGCTCTGGGGCTAACCGCGGGCTTGGCCGGCCGCGCGGTCGATGCGGTCGTCATGCGCTCCGTTGACATGCTGATGGCGTTTCCTTCCATTCTCCTTGCGCTGGCGATCGTCAGCGCGTTGGGGCCGGGGCTTTTGAACGCCATGATTGCGATCGGCATCGCCGCGACGCCGAGATTTGTAAGGATCATGCGCGCCTCTGTCCTTGGGGTGAAGCCGCGTGAGTTTGTCGAAGCTGCCCGCGCCGTTGGTGCCAGCGAGTTGCGTGTAGCGCTGGTTCACGTGCTGCCGAATGCCCTGGCGCCCGTGACCGTGTTTGCCACGCTGCTGATGGCGGAGGCCGTGCTCACAGCCGCCGGGTTGGGCTTCCTGGGTATTGGGGTGCAGCCACCGACGGCGGAGTGGGGCGCGATGCTCAGCGAGGGACGCACCTACCTCAGGACGGCCCCGCACGTCGTTACGCTGCCCGGAGTGGCGATCATGCTCATGGTGTTGGGATTCAATCTCCTTGGCGACGGCCTTCGTGATGCGTTGGACGTTCGGTTGTCAGACTGACTCGTGAAACGGGAGGGGATTCATGGAGGCAATGGCGTGGCGAGATGTTGAGCCCGGCAGGCGGACACACTACCGAGTGCCGCTGGGGACACTCGTCAATGGCCTGCCGCTGTTCACGACGTTTCACGTGGTTAAGGGTGTCGAGGAGGGCCCGGTGCTGGGACTGGTGTCGAATTCGCGAGGCATCGGACATCTCTCCGTGGAGCAGGTGCGGACGGTCGTCGCGTCTCTCGATCCGCGGAGCATGCGCGGCTCGCTGATCGCGTGCCCCGTGGCGAACCCGATGGCATTCGAGCACAGGACGCTGACGACGCCGGTAGACGAGATCAACATGAACCGCGTCTTCCCTGGCACTCCGCCCCAGGAGCTCGGCGGGCGCTATGCCGGCGGCCTCACGGAGTTGATGGCTCACCACGTGGCGCGGCAGGTGATTGATCCATGCGACGTCCTCATTGATCTTCATCTGCTCAGCGACCACCTGGCATTGGAGACGATCGACCTGCCGGCCCAGGCTGAAGGGTCGTCACGCGAGCGCATACGGCAACTCGCATGCTTGTTCGGCACGACGCTTCACGAGTGGGAGTTGCAGGAGGGGTCCGCGGTCACGTACGCGCTCTCGCGTGGCAAGCTGGGATTTGGCGTTGAGATCGGCAGTGGCGGATGGGGGGAGGTTCGGAGCGCGCGATGGGTCTCCCAGGTGGCGCGCGGGGTGCGAGGCGTTATGCAGGTCCTCGGGATGCTTCCGGGCGAACCTGAGTGGCCCGAGGCGACAACGGTCATCACCTCGCGCGTGGGTATTCGGCCGCGTCACGGCGGCTACCACGTGCCTGAGGTTGGCGTGGACGACCTCGGCCACACGGTCGAGGCGGGTCGAGTGTTGGGCCGCATCTACGACACACAAACATTTGAACTTCTCGAGGAATTGAACAGTCCCTATCGAGGCATCCTGTATGTCATTCGGGCCTATGGCCCCACGCAGCCGGGTGACTGGGCGTACGTGGTGGGAGAGGAGCGCACCGCGTGGCGTTATGTCCCGAAGCGATCCGCGCGTTCGCGCTAAGACGAGGCTCATGATGCAGACACGGTACATTGAACTGGAAGAGGCGTTTGGCGCCCACAACTACGACCCCCTGGACGTGGTTCTGACGCGTGGAAGAGGGGTGTGGGTGTGGGACGTCGATGGGAACAAGTACCTGGATTGCCTGTCGAGCTACTCAGCGGTCAATCAGGGTCATTGCCACCCCAAGATCCTTGAGGCCCTGGTCGAACAGGCGCAGCGTTTGACCCTCACTTCTCGCGCTTTCCGCAACGACCAATTGGGTCCGTTCTACCGGGAGCTCTGTGAGATAACACGGTCGCAGAAGGTCCTGCTCATGAACAGTGGGGTCGAAGCCGTCGAGACCGCTATCAAGGCGGTTCGGAAGTGGGGCTATCAGATCAAGGGTGTTCCCACTGATCAGGCCGAGATCATCGTGTGCCGCAACAACTTCCACGGCAGGACAATTACTGTGGTCGGATTCAGCAGCAACGAAACCGCCCGGGCCGGATTTGGGCCGTTCACGCCTGGCTTCAGGATGATCCCGTTTGGAGACCCCGAAGCGCTGGAGGCGGCGATCACGTCTAATACCGTTGCGTTCCTTGTCGAGCCCATTCAGGGAGAGGCCGGGGTGATCGTGCCCCCGGATGGATACTTGCGGGAAGTCCGGGCCGTCTGCTCCAAACACAACGTCATGCTGGTTCTGGATGAAATTCAGACCGGGCTGGGACGGACCGGCAGGCTCCTCGCGGAGGAGCACGACGGGATCGAGTCCGACATCACCGTGATTGGCAAGTCGCTCGCCGGAGGATTCTATCCTGTGTCAGCCGTGCTCGCGACGAGTGATGTTCTAGGGGTGTTGCGGCCGGGCGAGCACGGTAGCACTTTCGGCGGGAACCCGCTGGCCTGCGCGGTTGCCCGGCGCGCGTTGAAGGTGCTGATCGAGGAAGGCATGGTCGAGAACGCGGCTGCGATGGGTGTGCGCCTCATGCGCGGACTGAGAGCGATCCAAAGTTCCAAGATTCGGGAGGTTCGAGGCAAGGGTCTGCTTATCGGCCTGGAACTTGTGCCCGAGGCGGGAGGCGCCCGGCAGTACTGCGAGCGGCTCATGGAGCGCGGGCTTCTCTGCAAGGACACGCACCGGCATACTATCCGGTTCGCCCCACCGCTCGTGATCACGCCCGAGGAGGTTGACTGGGCACTCGAGAGGATCGAGGCGGTATTCGCGCGGACCTGAGGGTAATCGCCACCGATCGGTAGCGACGATCAGCACTCTGTCGATTCAACGTGTGCCGGGCTGAGTGCGCGAGCTACTGCAGCCGCCACTCGATGAACAGCGGATCGACCGTGATGTCGGCGCTGCGGCGCGCCTGGTCCCACTCCGCCTTCGACACCGAAGGCGGACGATCGGCGTCGTCGGGCCACCCGACGTCCGAGCGCAGTACGCGGCCGCGGGTCTTCTCCAGCAACCGCCGGTAGAGCGGTCCGGCGGGCATCTGCCACGGCGGGCTCTTGCCGAGCGCGACGGCGCGGTCGACCGGGATCAGGGCGACCAAGTCGTCTCGCTGCATGAGTTCGAGGCCGCGGCCCCGGGCCGTGGCGTTGTGGCTGGCGTGGTGGCCGACCTTGTAGAGGACGACCCGCCGCAGCAGGTCCGCGGCCGTGACCTTGCGGACCGTCCCGCCGGGGCCGGCGACGTCCCACGTGAGATCGTGCCAGGAGAGCCAGCTACCCAGTTGCGCATCGGCCGGCAGCAACAGCACGCGACCATCGGCGATGAGTTCGATCGCCAGCACCAGGCTGGTGTTGTTGGTGACATTGTCGAGCTGCAGCGCGAGGTCGGTCGCCGCGGTGAGCCAATCGCAGTCGATGCGCCGCCACGCCGAGGCCGGATCGTCGTAGGAGGCCAGAGATCTGGCGCGGGGCGGGCCTGCAGCCCACTCGATGCGAAAGCGCGGGTCGAACGGGAGTCCACGCTCGAAGCGCTGGCGCTCGCCTATCTCCAGGGCGTCACGGAAGGCCACGAGTGGGGCTTCGGAGGTAAAGAACCTGGCGCTCAGCGCGAGATCGGCCCCGTGCTCGGCGGACATCGCATAGAGGTCCGGCGAGCCGTGTGCGCCCAGAGTCTGCATGGCGGCCTTGCTGCGCGGAGGCCCGAGCACGTAGACGCGGACGCCCGGCAGCCACGCGGGTTCGAGCACCTGTCCGGGAAGGAGGAAGTTCGGGAGACGGCCCGCCCGCATGGTCGCGTAGCTCATCGCCGCGTGCACCGTCTCGGCGAAGCCGGCCGCCAGTGGCGTCCCGCCGGCCGGGAGGTCGCCGTAGAAGCCCAGGAGTTCGCGCACGCCGGCTCCCAAACCGGCCAGCGCGGTCCGCTCGCGCGCATCCAACGCCTGACTACTTTCCAGGGCATCAACGGCGAACCGCAGCGACGCGATCACGTCGTTCGCGTACTTTCGGAGCGCAATGGCCTGCTCGTCCTTGGGGTCCTCGGTCCACGCGACCCACACCTGATCCACGTCGAGCGCGTCAAACCGCTTCTGCTCGGTCAAGAAACCCGACACGTGATCCTTGTGCTCGTGAGTCGCGACCAGAAGGTGCAAATGACCGCCGGTTTCGTCGGCGATGTTCTGCACGACGTCACTCATCGAGACCCCGGTGGTGGTCGCGCCCAGCGTTCCGCAGTCGATCAGCATGTGCACCGGCGTGGGGCCGGTGCCGAAGGTCAGGAGGAAGCAGTCACCCAAACCCTGGCGGTACATGCGGACGCGCACCTGTGTCGTACCACCTGCCGTGGCCCGGGTACGACGACCACGAGGTCTGCTGCTGGCCGCCCTCCGCGCCGGCACGGTCAACTCCCTTCGAACGCGCCGCGGTGCAGCAGGGCGAACGGCTCGTGGGCGTCGCCGGGCGATCCCGCGCCGAAGTACGTCGCCCGCAGCGGTGTGTGCACAAAGCGCTCCAGGAACTCCGTCTGCCGCGCTCGCCGCCCCGCGCTCCCGACGGGCTTGCGGACGCAGTAGGCGATCCGAGGCTCCTGCAGGTCCGCCACCACGGTGCTGCCGCCCTCGAAGCGCATCGCGCTCCCGACGTCGCCGATGGTCTCGTCGGTCTCCTGCGTGATCCGCAGGATCACCTGCGACAGCAGATCGCCGTCCGGCCCGACGCGGGCGGCGAAGTGCACCGAATGCACCTCGAACGGGCGCCCGGCGTCCAGACCCAGGAACGCCGCGTCGAGCTGGCCGGGTGCGCCGCTACGGAAGTGCGCCTCCATCTTCTTGTGCAGGGCCCGGCGCGCCTCGCGTTCCTGGCGAAAGATCTGCTCCCGGCCCCGGGCGTAGTGCTGGCGCTGCGAGTAGTCCCGCAACCCCTCGACGATCCGCAGCAGTTCCGGCGAGTGCCGGCGGTCGTCGTTGTGCGCGCCCCGCCACACGAGGTTCTCGACCGAAAGCGTGCGCACGTCGCGCGGGTAGATGCCCCGACGCCGGAACGCCTCGGCGAACGCGACCCGATAGTTCCGGTCGTCGTCGGGCACGATGTCGTGGTCCGCCGTGATCAGGGCGCGCAGATACTCGCCGAACGTGAGATCAACCGGCGGGCAGTAGTCCAGGGCCCGCACGCACATCGTGAGCACGTGATGCGCGGTCTTGCTCGCTTCCTCACTGAGCCGCCGCACGAGGTCAGGGTGAATCGCGCCGGCCGGCAGGATGCCCGTGCCCCCGGTGTAGAGGCGCAGCAGGTCGGCGACCCGAGAGTTGTAGATCGACAGGAACGCGTCGAAGATCGCTGCGACGAGAATGGCACCGCGCCGGTGCGGTGCAAGCGTTTCCTCGTACTCGGCCGGCGCGGGCCGATGCGGCTCCCAGCGCCCGGTCTTCTGATTGAACTGCCCGATCGCATCGCGCAACGCGCCGCGTGCGCCGATGGCCCGGCCGAACTGGGTGGCGAGCTGGCCGAGCAGGTTTTCCTGCGAGCGGATGTCGCCGCGGGTCTGGGCGATCTGATGGCGGAGGATCTCGGGAAACGTGAAGTGCTGGAACAACGCCACGATGTCGGCGAATGCCTCGTGGAAGGCCAGCATGTCCGGATTCGTCGCCCTGTTCAAGCGCCGGTGAATGCCGTCGAGCAGGGCGTGCGCGGTCTCGTGCGCGATGATGTCATGCGACAGGCTGGTGAAGACCATCGCGCCGGGCACGTGGCTCGCCGCGTCAAGCTCCGATGCCGGGAAGTAGCCGAAGAGCAGGGCTTTCTTCGCGGGGCTGTAGTACGCGTTTGCCTCCCGGAGGGCATGCGGGTAGATGCGCAACCGTGCCACGTAGTGCGAGTCGTCGTGGGGATTGTTCGGATCGGGGGGCGGTCCGGGTGCCCACTGCGCCGGCCGTCCGAGTGCCCGCTCGAAACTCTGGATCGTGAGCCTGGCCACGGCGTAGACCATCTGTTGATGGAACTGCGGCGTGCCCTCAGACGGCGTGAGCCCGTCCTGGGCGAGCAGGAACGGGTCGTCGAGATCGACCGGTTCGTAGACGCACTTGCCGGCCGGATCGTAGTCGATCACCTCGAGGTACTCGCCGACGGGTCCCGGTGCGAGCGGTTCCCACGGGACCCTGAACACGATCTGGCTGATAGGAGCGGTCTCGAGCTGCTGTGCCAGGCTGGGATCGAGCGCGTAGCCGCGGAGGTGACGGTAGGCAGGGGCCGAGAAGTACTTGGCGGT
This sequence comes from Candidatus Fervidifonticultor quartus, assembly GCA_031458775.1. Classification (GTDB taxonomy): domain Bacteria; phylum Sysuimicrobiota; class Sysuimicrobiia; order Sysuimicrobiales; family Humicultoraceae; genus Fervidifonticultor_A; species Fervidifonticultor_A quartus. Next base: position 23,984 of record JAVKJV010000021.1, read on the forward strand.
CGCGGCGCGCTGGCTCACGGGTGGTCGGTTGTTCGGCCGGGCCGCGGCGATCTCCTCTTCAGCGGAGCCACGACCGCATCGGGGCCGCTGCTGATCGACTTCTGATCCTCGAGGGGTTGCGCGTGGGGGCGCCGGCGTACCTGGACTTCCATTTACTCGTGTACCCGAGCGGGACCGGCTATCGGGCCCAGGTGGTGGGCGCGCCCGGCGGCGATGCCTCGGCAACCTTCACGAACCCGTTCACCGAGGCGGAACTGGATCGGTTCGTGCGCCAGTTGGGGATCGGCCGCCGCCGCGGTCTCGGCGCCGCGCAGATCGCCGCGAGACGAGAGGCCGCGAAGGCGCTCGGCAGCCGGCTCTACGCGGCGGTCTTTGCGGGAGAACTGGGACAGTGTCTACGGAGTAGCCTCGACCAGGCGAAGAAGGAGACCAAGGGGCTGCGGATCCGCCTCAACCTGACCGATACCCCTGAACTCGCCGACCTGCCCTGGGAGTTTCTCTACGACACATCGCTCGACCGGTTCGTTGGCCTCTCGACCGAGACGCCGATTGTGCGCTATTTGGCGCTTCCGCAGCCCGCGGAGCCGCTCGTGGTCGCGCTGCCGCTCCGCGTGCTGGTCGTGATCGCAAGTCCCCAGGGCCACCCGGCTCTTGATGCGTCACAGGAGTGGGCGAAGGTCAACGACGCGCTGGGTGATCTTCAGCGTGTCGGCCGCCTCACGCTCGAGCGGATGGAAGGGGCCACGCTGAGCGGCCTGCAGCAGACGCTGCGGCACGCTGAGTATCACGTCCTTCACTTCATCGGCCACGGCGGGTTCGATCCGTCGACGCAGGAAGGCGTTCTGCTGTTCGAAGACGACACAGGGCGGGCGGCGCACGTCAGTGGAGAGGAGCTTGGGACCTTGCTCCGCGATCACGCGTCGATGCGGCTGGTCGTCCTCAACGCATGCGAGGGTGCGCGGAGTTCGCGGGCCGATCCGTTCTCCGGCGTCGCGCAGCGCCTGGTGCGGCAGGGAGTTCCGTCGGTCGTCGCGATGCAGTTCGAGATCACGGACCGGGCGGCGATCGCGTTCGCGCACGAGTTCTACCGCGCCACCTCAGATGGCTATCCGGTCGAGGCCGCGGTCGCGGAGGGGCGCAAGGCGCTGGCCACCTCAGGCCCGGAACTCGAGTGGGGAATCCCGGTGCTCCACCTGCGGGCGCCGGACGGTCACATCTTCCGTGTGGACGAGGCCGGTGCCACGCGCCCGGTGCCGGCGACCGTTCCGGGGGTTGTCACGGCCTGGCTCCGGCGCGTGCCGCTCTGGGCGTGGACGTTGTCGGCCGCGGAACTGCTCACGTACACGTTCTTCAGTCGCTTCTTCCACCCGAACGAGGGGGAAGAGACATTCCGGAGGATTGTCACGGACTATCGGTGGCAGGTCATCGCCACACTTGAGGCGTGTGCGGTCGGCGCCATCGCGCTGCTGCCGTGGGCCAGACGCCAGGCCGCAGTCAGGCCACGCGGGCGGCGGCTGGTGGGTTTGGCCGGTGCCCTCGTGCTCGCGGTGATACCGCTGGGCCTGTATGCGGCCGTGCGTCCGCGCGCGATTCCGGAGATGCGGGTTGAGATCTTCTACCTCGACTACGACCGATGGCCCCGGGCTGAGGGATTCGATGAAGCTCGCCTGCGCACGCTCCTGACTGACGCCGGACGCCGCGTCAACGTGACCTTCAACTGGGTGGACTGGAGAGACTGGTCGACCGGCGAGGTCCGGCGCACGCCGATCGAGTGGCTGAGCGCTCTGGCGGCGATCCATGCCAGACGGAGTGGGGCGCAGGCCTCGTCGCTGTATCCTGTCGGGATCACCTCGATGCCGCTGGGCGCGAACGAGTTCTGGGTCGGGGTGCAGGGCGTCAATCTGAAGGTGATCTCAGCGGCCGGGTGGACCGCCATGTTCGCCCCACCGTCAGCCGAGGAATACCTGCTGCACGCGATCGTGCTGACGACGCTCGAGTACCGTCTGACGGCGGCGGGCGCGCCGCTCCCGCCGCACGGCGCCGACGACTTCCGGCGCTCCTACTTCGACTCCGTGCGTGACAAGGTGCAGATGCGGGAGCTGATCTGTCAGGGCCGGTTCACGCGCGAGGACGAACGGCTCATCCGCAGGACTCTGGGGCATCAGACGTTCGACGCGTACCGAGAGGTCCTGTCGCTCTCGTGGCTTCCCGAGACCACGTGTCCGGGTCGCCGGCCACCCTAGTAGGTCCAGGCCAGCGTCCTATGACGTCACCGCGCTACCTGGCACTGGCCGCGAGGAGCCTGAAGATGAGCGCGCGAAAGTCGTCTCCGCCCGGGTCCCGCAGGAACAGCACGAACACGCGCGACGTTGCGTCCGCATCACGCTGCCACAAGACGATCAGCCGCGTCTCGGTGCCTGCGCGGATGCGCGCCGGTGGCCGGTAGCGATCCTGCGCATCGGCGGGTAGCCGGCTCCAGAGCTCGGGGTCCTGACGGGACGGATCTGTGAGGAGCTGTCCCGCGGTGCGCTCGACAGCGGCCCACGCCCTTTCGCGGCGCAGCAGCGCGTCCTGGGCAGGGTTGGCGAGCACGATGAAGGCAGGCGTGTAGCCTCGTTCGATGGCCGCTCTGTCGCGCTCGCCCGGCCCGAAATACGGCCGGCCGCCCAACGTCTTGGGCATGACATGCAGTGCCGCGTCGCCCGGCCATGTTCTGCGGTTGGTCGGATCGACGTGGAGGTCGTCCGGCAGGACGCGGTTGGTCTCAGCCGATGCTCCCCCGAAGTCCACCTGCGGGAGATGATCGATCCTGACGTAGCCCGCCGGTCCCTTACGGAAGCCGTATCGCGCCAGGGGCGCGTTGAACGCGGCTCCGGTTACGCTTCGCCGCCCGCCGCCCGCCGTGTAGGTGAGATTGGCGCCGTCAATGGAGATCTCGGTGAGATCCGGCGCGACGGGCAGCGCGAACACCCAGGCCGCGTCCTTGTGGGTCTCGTAGAGCCGACGCCTGTCGGCGTCCATGGACCCGGCCTGCTCCGACACCGACTCGTCGATGCGATAGAGTAACCACATCCTCAGGGCCGGGAAGGCTGACGCGCGCACCTCGACCACGTGCCTGCGGCTATTGACCAGTCTGAACCGGGGCTGCTCGAAGAACTCTATGGTGCTGGGGTCCTTTGAGAAGATGAGCACCTCGACCCATGTGGGCGGTATGTCTTGAGACGACGTGAACGCCGACTGCAGGCTGATCGTGGCCACCACGCGAGGGGGTTCGGCGCCGCTGCCGTGTTGGGAAGGCGCGAGCAGGAAGGCGCAGGCCAAAGCCACGAGTCCCGTGCGTGCGAACCAGGCACGACGCATGAACGCACCCCATTCGTCAGCGTCTGGCACACGATGCTTATGAGCATGGTGAGGCCTGTTGCCCCGGCCTGCAAGTCCTGAAGGAAGGCGACCGGTCCTTTCGGTCCCGGGACTTCCTCGATACGATTGTCGTGGTGACTCTGCCGGTGAGTCGTGTCGTGCTGATCGCGGCAGTCCTGGCTGCGGCGGGGCTGCTGGGCGCAGGCGCTCCGGGCGGCTCGCGCGCCGGGGCCGCGGCGGCGACCGATCCGTTTGCCGACGCCCGTCGCGCAATGGTCGAACAGCAGATCAGGGCGCGGGGCATTCGCGACGAACGCGTGCTGCGGGCGATGCTGACGGTTCCCCGCCATCGCTTTGTGGACGCGCGGTACCAGTTGCAGGCCTATGACGACTACCCGTTACCCATCGGCTACGGGCAAACGATCTCTCAGCCCTACATCGTGGCGCTCATGTCGCAGGAAGCCGCCGTGCGGCCTGGGCACCGCGTGCTGGAGGTGGGCACGGGCTCAGGCTACCAGGCCGCGATCCTGGCCGAACTGACCGTCCATGTCTACACGATCGAGATCATCGAGCCGCTGGCCCTGACGGCGGCGCGGCGACTGCGAGAACTCGGGTATGACCAAGTGCGGACGCGCACCGGCGACGGGTATGGCGGGTGGCCGGAGGCAGCCCCGTTCGACGCGATCCTGGTCACCGCTGCGCCGGACCACGTGCCTCCTCCGCTGATCCGTCAGCTCAAGGACGGCGGACGGCTGATCGTACCCGTCGGTCCGCCGGGGTTGGTGCAGACCCTGTGGCGCATCACGAAAGTGCGGGAGCAGGTGAAGTCCACGAGCCTGGGAGAGGTCATGTTTGTCCCCCTGGTGCGGCGCTAAGTCGGCGCGCCAGGCCCTACGCTCGTTCCGGTTCGTCCCAACAGGGCGGCCGCGATGCCGGCGCCGGCGTAGGCGATCGCCCCGAGCAGTAGCACGGCGCGAAATCCCCACGCCAGCGCCGCCATAGCAGCCAGCACTGACCCGACGACGGATGCGCAGCCGTTGATACCCCATGCCCACGGTGTGAGTCCAGGATCCGTGCGGCCGAGGAGCCGGATGCCGGCCGGAAACGGCATGCCCATGAGGACACCCGGGAGGAGCACCGTGCCTGCGAGCGTCGCGAGACGACCCGCGAGGGAGAGGACAAGCGCAGCATCGACAATCTCCGGTAGCACCCAGGCGAGACCGCCCGTCGTGCCGACCAACAGGGCGAATGTCGCGACGTACCCGCGGTCCAGCCGCTCGACCAGCAGGCTGCCAACGCCCGAGGCGACGAGCAGGCCGGACAGCACCGCAGCCGCGGCATAGGTCGGCGAGCCGAGCACGAGAATCATCTGCTGTAGCATCGCGATCTCGACACACACATACGCCAATCCCAGGGCAAGGAAGTACGCGAGCACGAGCCACCGCCGGGGCAAGGCCGCCTGCCGACGTGAAGGGTCCTTGGCGAGCGTGCGCAGTGGAGCGAGGATCAACCCCGCGCTCAACACGGCAACGATCGCCAGCAGCGTGAGGAGGACGAGGTATCCGCCGCCCCCAAACGGCTGCCAACTGCGTCCCAGGGTCGCCAGGATTCGAGGCACTTGGCGCCACCGGAAGAAATGGTAGAAGAACGGCCGGTCGTCATAAACCGGCCGCACGTCGAACGGATACGCGCGTAAGAACGCCGCGCGCGAGGTCGCGTCGAGCACGGCCGCGAACGCGTCGCGGTGCAGGTCCTGCGGCATCACGTTGAAGCGGTTGCTCTCCTCGGCGCCCACGCCCGGTGCGTGCGTGATGTCGAATCGCCGCGATGTGGCGAATGCTCGGATGGCCGCGATATCGGCGGTCGCAAATCCGTCCGGCTTGACCAGGATCGTCATGGTGTTGAGCGATCGAAGGGCAACGAGGCGAGACGCCGCGGCGGGCCCACGAGCGCCAAGCTGCTCCAAGGCCGCGACGGCCGCGGCCCACGTACGGATCTCCTCGCTCGGAGGCGTTTGGATCCACCTCGTCACGGCCAGGACGCCGCCGGGCGTCAGGCGGAGCAGATAGTCGCGAAAGGCTTCGACGGTGTACAGGTAGTGCTCGGTCAGTGAGAACGCGCCGGAGGCCACAACCTGAAACGACTCCTGCGGCGGGACCTGAACAACGTCAAAACGCTCGGGCGTCCGGCGGAGATACGTCCGCGGATGCTCCACGAGCAGTCGCACGGATGGTCGCGGGGCGGGGGCCGCGTTTTGGCCCGCCCTATCAAGGACGCCGCCGACCTTTCGCGCGGCCTCGGCAACCAGCGGATTGCTCTCGAGCACCGTGGTCTGCCGTACCTCATGGTGCAGGGCGTTGAGCACCTCGACGCCTACCCCGACGATCAGCACCTTTCCGCGATGAAGACGGTACGCCACGGCCGTTGGCAGGTAACCGGTGAACGAGGCGTCGACCGGAGCCGGCAGCCCGCGCACGCCGTCACCGTCCACGGTCAGGCCGGGGAGCGACGGCGGCATGCCAGGGAAGTGCGGGCTCAGCCCCGGCGCCGGCCGCACGGCCGCGCTGCGGATGACGTCGACCCTGGAGATGGCGTTCCAGCCGGAGAACTCCACCCGGGCGTCGGGAAGGCGGCGGAGCAGGCTGAGGGCTTTGTATGGCGACATGGGGAGGTCGAGGGGCACCGTCGCCGCCATCGCCGTCAGCATCGTCACGAGGACGGCTGCCAGCACCGGCGGGGCCGTCGGACGCCGGTACACGGCCCACCAGAGCACCGCGCTCCCCGCCGTGGCGCATGCCGCCGCGCCAATCATCGCGCCTGCGCCCCCAAGAGCCCCGAGGAGCGGCACCGACGCCAGGGCGCCGGCCGCGGCTCCCAGGAACGACGCGGCGTAGAGCCTTCCGGCCGCCTCAGGGAACCCCGTCACCACGCTGCCGGTTACAAGTCCCCCAAAGAGAAACGGAAGTACGAGCGCCGCGACCTGCATGGTGAGATAGGCGGCCTGCACGGGCTCCAGAGCCATCAGATACGCATCGAACGGCACCGCAACGATGGCCAGCAGGGCGAGTGCGACAGCGGGTAGGACCGCGAGACCGCTCCACGCCGCGGTCAGCAGCGGGGCGCATCGCAGAACCGGAAACACGGTCAGCGCGGTCCCGCTGATGCCGAAGCCCAGCAGACCCAGGCCCACGGCGATGAAGGCGAAGTGGTACCATTGGACGACCGAGAACGTGCGCGTGAGGGCGACCTGCTGCATGAGCGTGGCGGCCGACACCATTGCGACGCCAGCGTACACGCGCGGATTGGCCGGCCCCTGTGCCAGCGGCCGAGTTTCCTCTGAAATCGTCATCTCCGCCGGGCCTCTGCCAGACCTCCGGGCCGTACACCGCTCATACGCCGGAGGCCGCGCCACGTCTGGCGCTGTGACTCGTAAGGTGAACGGCGATGGGCATGCGGCAAACGACTGCGCCGTGCGGTCGGAGTGTGCGACGAGGGTACGTTGAAGCGGACGTTACTCCGCGAGGGCTGGGAATCCTCCTGCCCGCGCAGTCAGTCCTGAACGGCCCCGAGCTTGTGGCTGGATGCGAGCTTGTCTCCCTCGGGTATCAGGTCCCCGTCCGATGACAGGACGGTCAATCTGTGATCAACTTGTGTTACGCTTCGGGCGGCCGCGCGTCTGTGCTGTGCAGCATCCCGGGATTTGGGGACACGGTGCGCTCGTACACAGGACCCGGGTCCGTGGAATCTCGATTGGGGGAGGTTCTACTCTGAGAGCGGGCAATCCACGACGATGAATTGACGCGGACCGCGTTCAAACGAAGGGAGACGGCTCACATGGACGCGAGCGTGTACCGAAGGGTTCTCGCGTATGTTGCCATCCTCATGGCGACCCTGCTGGTTCCGATCGGCGCGCCACGGGCGGGCGCCCAGGCGCCGGAATTCATCATTACGTGGTTCCTCGGGTTCAACACTACCCTGCCGCCCTTCGACAACGTGATGATGCGCCGGGCCGTCGCAAGCGCCATCGATCGTGCGCAGGTGGCCGCAGCCGACAAGAACAACGTGTCGGTGGGGCTGGAGCCGCCGCAGTGTCTCGCGCATAACGCGAATGCCCGGGCCCATCCGTTCGACGTCCAAAGGGCCAAGGAGTTCATAACGCAAAGCGGCGTCAATCTCGACGAGTTTGGCGACATGGGCCTCTGGTACATCTCCCGCCTTGGCCGGCGTGACACGGGTAAGAAGGAACTCGAGGTCATTAGTGCAAATCTCACGGCCGCCGGCCTCCGCATCGCGCTGCGGGAGTTCGGGAACTACAATGCCCTCCAGCGCATTGCCACGCTGTCGGTCGTCAAGATGCAGTACTGGGGGCTTCTGGCGTCGGTGGACCTCTGTTCGCGAGAGACTTTCCTGGAAGACCTCGTGCACTCCAAGGGCGACTTCAACTACTTTGGTTACTCCAACGGCGAGATGGACGGCCTCATTGCTCGGGCGAGAGCCGCCACCGATCGGCAGACAAAGGTCCGGCTGTTCCAGGAGGCCGAGCAGAAGATCCTCGATGACGCGATTCTTGTTCCTCTGTGGTGGTGGAAGTCCCGCTGAGGCACAGCCCGCGGGGTCGCCTGGGGGGGTGAACGCGATGACACGACGCCGCCCTGCCGCCGCGGTCGGCGTGCTGGTGGCGCTCGGTCTCATCATCCAGCCGGCCCCGGCGCAGGTCACGCTCGAAGACGTGGTCATGCGCTCCATGGAGATCACGGCCGACCTGCGGCCGGTTCCCTACCGGGAGGTGTGTGAACGGCCGCCAGGCTCTCCGCCGAGCGCGGTGCAGTGCCGCGCGACGTCCTCCGGCTCGCTGAAAGGCAAGACCGTCGCACAGTTGCAGGTGACCAGCCCGACGCCCGTCTCAACGCTGCGGGTGTTCATCGAGCCCGCGTACAAACTCACCGTGACCGGAAGCGTGACGGTGAACGCCCGTGCGGAAGGGCCGTATCAGGTGCTCATCTTCAGCCCCGCGCTCGCTCCCAACGCGACGTTCACGCTCACCTTTGAGTACGAGGGGCAGACCGACCCGGTCTACGAGAGCTTCATCTGGGTTGGCGCCGGCGACCTCTACCCGGTGCTGGTCAGCCCCTTTGGGGACTTCTACTCGCCGAATCGGTCCACCATCAAGACGACCGTGACCGTGCCTGCCGGGTACCTGTTGGCCTCGTCGGGGCAGATGACCCGGCGTGAAGCCGGCGCGACGCTCGTCTATTCGTGGGACGGCGTGCAGCCGGTCGCCAGCGTCGGCGTCGTGGGCGGCAAGACGTACAACGCCATGACGCGGAAGGCCGGGGACCTGGGTCTCACGTTGCTGTTGCCGCCGAACACGAGTACCTTCGCCGACCCCATCGCCGACTTCACCCTCAAAGCCGCACAATACTACAGCCGCGTGCTCTATCCATTTCCGTTCAACGATCTCGTTGTCCTGGCGGCGCCGTTCGGCCGTGCGCTCCTGGGAGTCGGGTATCCTGGACTGATGATGATCACCGAGGAGGCGTTCACCGGCGGCCGATCAGGGGATCTGGCCCGGGACTCGTTCCGCTTGCTGACGGTGGCGCACGAGGCCGCGCATACCTACTTCCCGCACCAGACCAGCGGCCGCGGGGTCGCCGCGGGGTGGCTCTCGGAAGGATTCGCGGAATACCTGGGCCTGATGGCGGTCGAGGCGGTGTTGGGCCAGGCCGCGTTCCGCAAGGAGTTGGACGAGAACAGAGCGTGGTACGGGAGGGTCGGGGGCAGTGACCGCGCCATCGCCGCCTACACGTTTGTCAATCGGGGGCCTGAGTGGTCGGCGGTGGTCTACGCCAAGGGCGCGTTCATCCTGCACATGCTGCGCTTCGTCGTCGGGACGGAGATCTTCCAGAAGATCCTGCAGACCCATGCTGTCAACTTCCGGTCTCAGTCCGTTCGCGTCGACGACTTCGTCCGGGTGGCGTCGGAGGTGGCCGGCCAGGACCTCTCGTGGTTCTTCAGGCTCTGGATCCACGAGCGTGTGTTGCCGGACTACGCGGTCGGCGATGTAACGTCGGCGCCGGCGGACGGTGGCTTTCGGACCACGGCGCGGATCAGGAATCAGGGGAGCGGCGCTATGCCGGTGGACATCCTGTTCGAGACCGAGGGTGACGAACGGGTGACGCGCCGTGTGACCGTAGGGACGCGGGCGGAGGCAGAGGTCACGGTGATTACGCCGCGCCCAGTACGACGGGTTGAGGCCGACCCCGACAAGTGGATCTTGCAGGCCAACTACACCAATGACGCGTCGGTGGTGAGGCAGAACCGCTGAGCGCGCTGATCGAGCGAGGTGCTGGGCAACGACGAGGAGATGAGCGCACCGCTCATCTCCTCTCCATTCTCGTACCGAACCGGGCGCGGCCGTGCCGGCGCGCCGTTCTAGCGGGGCAGGGACTCGTACGGATTCTCGTCGGCCACGCGGCCCTCACGCACGTCCGCGTGGACCAACGGGACGGCCGAGAGCAGGGCCACAGCGAGCGCCACGAACGCCAGGATCCGCCGCATCACACTCGCCTCCTTTCCGGTGGGGTCTGTGTGCGCCGAGGGCCTCACCCAACCCCCGGCCACGGTTGCCGCATCCTTGCCGTCTGCGGGTTCCGCGTGCCTATCGTCTCTCGTCGGAGCCTGTGGAACATGAGCCGCGGGTCCTGACCTGGTGCCGTTCAGCATCCCGGCTTTTCGGGACGCGCACGCAGGCATGCGGCGCCGTTGACCCCGGCGGGCAGGGAACGCCGTGTGGCGCCCGAAACGCTCCCACCGAAGTCCGTCGCACACATCCGTTGTCTCCCGGAGGCACTCATGCACTTTGGCATGCCCCTGCCGCAGCACGGCCCGCATGCCTCACCACGGGCCATCGCCGACCTCGCCGTGGAGGCCGAACGCAGAGGCTACTCCACGCTGTGAGTGCTGGAGCGGCTGCTGCGGCCGGTTGGCTCTGCCATGCCGCCGTCCTACGCGGTCGCGTATGATCCGCTCGAGACGCTGGCCTGGGTGGCGGCGCGCACCGAGCGGATCCGGCTCGGGACCAGCATCATCATCGCGCCGCTGCACGTGCCGGTAACGATCGCGCGCCGGCTGGCAACGCTCGACCAACTCAGCGGTGGACGCGTCATCGCCGGACTCGGTCAGGGCTATGCGCCGGAGGAGTTCGCGACGGCGAACGTGCCGATCTCACGGCGGGGGCGCGGTTTCGAGGAGTTCATCGCGGCCATGCGCGCGGCGTGGGGGCCGGATCCTGTGCGCTTCGACGGTCGCGTGTATCGCATCCCGGTGGCTGAAATCGGCCCCAAACCCCTGCAGCCAGGCGGGCCGCCGGTCATCGTCGCGGCGAGAGAACTGCCGTCAGTTCGGCGGGCCGGCCGCATTGGGGACGGACTCAACCCCATTCCGACCGCCTGGCCGACGTTTGAGCGGGTGCTGCACGAGTTTCGCACGGCGGCGGTCGCCGCGGGCCGCGATCCCGCGCGACTGGCGATTGTGGTTCGGACCAACACGACGGTGAGCGCGACGCGGTTGCCCGAGCCTCGCGCGACGATGACCGGGTCTGAGGAGCAGGTAATCGAGGACCTGCATCGACTGCGCGCGCTGGGCGCGACAGAGGCCTTCTTCGATATGAACCGGTTCGGCATCGAACCTGCCGAGCAACTTCGCCAGGTCGACCGGCTCCGGGCCGCCCTGGACTAGCCGTTTCTCTGGAAGGAGGATCAGCGCCGTGGCAGCGCACCAGCGGATCTCTTCGGATTGGCCGAACGAAGAGTGGGCGGGTTACAGCCGGGCTGTACGGGCCGGCAATCTGGTTTGGATCTCGGGCTCCACCGCGACCTCGGGCGGCGCCGTGGTCGCGGTCAACGACATGTACGGACAATCGGTGCATGTGTTGAAGAAGATCCAGACGTTCCTCGAGCGCGCCGGCGCCAAGCTCGAGCACGTGACCGTCACCCGCGCATACCTCACGGACATGTCGCGTCTGGCCGAGTTCGCCAGGGCGCACAAGGAGTTCTTCGGTGACATCCGGCCCGTCAATACGACCGTCGAGGTCTCGAAGCTGGCACACCCCGACATGCTCGTGGAGGTCGAAGCCACCGCCGTGATTCCCGACTGAACGCCCTTGCCGCATGCGCGCCGGATGGTAGGGTGTGAGGCCCGCGGTCCCGAACTGCACGTCGCTGATCCGCGTTGAGGGAGGAGGCCCGTCCCGTGTCCGCAGTGCCAATCCCACAGAGGCTTGCCGGCCGCCGCGCCATCGTCACCGGTGCCGCGAGGGGCATCGGGTTGGCCATTGCCCGGCGTCTGCTCAGCGAGGGCGCCCAGGTGGCGCTCGCCGATCTCGATGTCGGCCGCGCGCAGGCCGAGGCCGCGCAGTTGAGCGACCGCGCGTTCGCCGTCGGCATGGATGTGACCGATCCTCGGTCGGTGGCGGCCGCGGTACGGGTGGTCCTCGAACGCTTCGGCGGCCTGGAGGTCCTGGTGAACAACGCGGGCATCCATGGGCCGTCGGCGCCGATCTGGGAATTGACCGATGACGACTGGCACCGCGTCGTGGCCACGGATCTCAGCGGCCCGTTCTTCTGCTGCCGCGAGGTCGTGCCGCACATGCGCAAGCGCCGGTACGGCCGCATCGTCAACATCGCCTCGATCGCCGGCAAAGAGGGGAATCCGCACGCGGTGCCCTACTCGTCCGCAAAGGCCGGCCTGCTGGGCCTGACCAAAGCGCTGGCCAAGGAGGTCGCCAGGGAGGGGATTCTCGTCAACGCCGTGACGCCCGCGGTCATCGAGACGGACATTCTGCGGCAAGTCTCGCCCGATCACGTCGAGTATATGATCTCGAAGATTCCGATGGGTCGCGTCGGCCAGCCGGAGGAAGTCGCCGCGCTGGTGGCGTGGCTCGCGTCGGACGAGTGCTCGTTCAGCGCCGGCGCCGTGTTCGACATATCGGGCGGACGGGCCACGTACTGACGCCTACGGCGTGTCCTCGGGGCCCGGGTCCCGCATCCCTTGACTGCCACGGAACTTTCACATAGCCTTTGTGCTAAGGCTATGTAGAAGTTCGATCGCGAGGGCGGTGCCGGGGTTGCGACGATCCCGAACCAGGCCGGGCCCGGCATTGCGGGCGCACCGCCGGGCGTCTGAGCTGTCGTCCAACTCGCGGGCTATCCTCGGTGCGCTGCGCGGCCGACCCCGCTCCGCGGCCGAACTCGAGCGCATGACGCAGCTGAGCCTGCTCACCGTGCGGCGTCACCTCGAAGCGCTCGCGACGCAGGGCCTCGTCGCGCCCGCCGGCCTCGGCCGGTCGAACGGCGGCCGGCAGCCGCGTCTCTTCGCGGTCGTCGCCGACAGCCGCGTCGCGCTCGCCATCCACCTGCAGTTCCCGGGCGCCAAGGTGGCGACGGTCGGCCTGGATGGCCGGATCATCGCGGCGCGACACGTGCCCGCGGCCGGCGACGAAGATCCCGTTGCGGTCTTGAACCGGATCGTCGGTGCGGCGGAATCGCTCGACCGGGGCGTTGGTGATGGGCAACTGATCGGCGTCGGTGTGGCGCTGCCCGGGTACGCGGACCTGACGCGCGGTGTATCGCTGCGTATCGGCCGGGCTCCGGCCTGGCGTGATGTGCCCGTGGGCGATGTGCTGTCGCGGCGTCTCGGACTGCCCACGCTGCTCGTGCACGACACGGCCGCCATGGCGCTTGCCGAGTTCGAGGCCGGGGACGCGCGCGGGCAGCGACACTTCGCGTTCGTGCTGGCCGAGGAAGGCGTGAGCGCGGGGCTCTTTCTCGACGGCACGATCTACCAGGGCGCATTCGGCAACGCCGGCCTCATCGGTCACATGACGGTGCGGCCCAACGGCCGCCGCTGCTACTGCGGCAGTACCGGGTGCCTGGAAGCCTACACCTCGGCACGCGCGCTCGCGGAGCGGCCCGCCGAACTCGCGCCGAAGACCCTGAAGCGGCCGATCTCATCCCAGGGCGTGGTTCGACGGGCACTCGCCGGAGAGGAGCCGTTTCGCACCGTACTCGATGAGGCGTTCGAGCTGCTCGGCGTGGCGATCGCGAATCTGGCGAAGATCCTTGAGGTGCACACGATCTTCATCGGCGGCTATCCGGCCGGCGCGCCGGAGCCCGCACGCGCCCGCATCTTCGACGCAGCGTACGCACACCTGCAGCCGCCGCTCAGAGTGCACTTCAATCTGCGGTACAGCCGTGTACTCGAAGCCGGTCTCGTCGGCGCAGCCATTCCGGTGATCCGTCGGTTCCTGGGAGTCCCGACGACGGGATCATGAGTGTCCTGGAGATCGCGCATCAGGGGACTGATCGCGTGTGCGCTGGCGCGCGGACGTGTGTGGAGCTATGCCTGCGCGTGCTGGAACCGTTGGCGGCGGGTGCGTCGATACGCCTGGCGACGCCGCTGGGCTGGACGCCGCCATCACTGGATGGGGGCCCGGGGATGGTGCGCTGGCAGGTCGGCGGCCGCGCCCTGATCCTCGGCGAGACCGTACGCCGGCGGTACGTCCAGCTCAATGTCACAGGCGGACGCCTCCGTGTCGGCGATAGTATTGCCGTGACCTACGGGGGTGGGCCCGACGGGGTGGCCGTGCAACCGTGGGTGACCGACATGCCTGCGACCCTTGCCCTCGAGGTCTCTCGCGACGGGGACGGCGTGTTCGTGCCGGACAGCGCGGTCGCGATCGCGGTGGAACCCGGTGCTCCAGCGTATCTCCACGTCGTGGCGCCATCGGGCGGCCGAGCCGGCGACAGGATTCCGATTCGGATGCGAGTGCTCGATAGGTTCGGGAACCTCTGCCGGCCGTTCTCCGCCGAGGCGCTCGTGCATGGCGGAGGCACAGTCCGGATCGAGGACGGTTGCGCCTTGGCGCATGTCGTCTTCCCGCGCGACGGCGTGTATCGGGTCAAGGCTGCAGTCAGCGGCCTCGCCGTGTCGGGACGGTCGAATCCCTGCCGGATTGCCGCGAATGGATCCTCCCCGTGGTGGGGTGACCCGCACGTCCACACCGCGCTCTCCGACGGTGCCGGCTCGCCGGAGTTCGCCCTGCGCTACGCCCGAGACGTGGCATGTCTGGACTTCACCGCGATCACGGACCATGACGTGGAGTATCACCACGCATGGTTTGTCCGTCGGCTGCAGCGCTTGTCGGATGACGCGTGGAGCGCCCTTGGTGAGACAATCGGCCGGTACCGCGCCGAGGGCCGCTTCGCGGTCTTGCGGGCCTACGAGTGGACGGGCCGGCCCTACGGCGACCGGTGCGTGTACCTGCGGTCTGACCGCGTCCCGATACGCCGGTACGAGCCGGATGATGCGCCGACGCTCGAGGCGTTGTGGCGTGGGTTGCGGGAGATGGGTCGCGGCGAGGCGCTCGTCGTGCCGCACACCATGGCGTCAAGCTTCATGGGGACGGACTGGACTGAGCACGATGGCGACCTCGAGACCCTCGCAGAAGTCTACTCGATGCACGGCGCCTCGGAGTGCGCCGGAGGGCCGGCGGAGATGACCGGCGCGGTTCCCGGCCGCCATGTGCGCGATGCCCTGGCCCGCGGATATCGTCTGGGATTCGTTGGCGGAGGCGACATGCACAGCAGTCAGCCCGGCAACCCGGTGCTCGCGGTGGGACCGTACCGGACGCTACGCTTCAAACCCGGCCTGACCGCGGTCTTTGCCGATCGTCTCGACGAGGGCGCGATCTTCGACGCCATGCGCGCGCGCAGGACCTACGCGACGACCGGGGCGCGGATCCTGCTGTGGTTCTCGGTGAACGACGTCCCGCTCGGCGGACGTGTTGCGCTTGGCCCGGGCGCGCCGGTCGTCGTTCGCGGCCGCGTGCACGGCACGGCACCGCTGGCCGAAGTCGCCGTGGTCCGTGATGGTGTATCGGTCTACACGGCGCGTCCGGCGCGTGAGGATCACGAGTTTGGCTGGGAAGATCCGCACCCACCGGCCGGAGGCATGGGCACCTACTACTATCTCCGAGTCACCCAGGCCGACGGTGAGGTCGCCTGGGCAAGCCCGGTGTGGGTGGATCGCCGATGAAGAGGGTTCATGGGCATCGCCGTCCGGCGGCCGGGCCCACCGCCGCGGGCGAGTCCCGCGTCGAGCGCGGTCAGGGTCACGTGATCGGTATCGACCTGGGCGGCACCAAAGTGGCCGTGGGTCTCGTGACGCGCGCCGGCGATGTCAACGCGCTCGACAGCGTGCCGACGCCGGCCACCGATGGCGCCGAGGCGGTGATCGACCGGCTGACCGCGCTGGTGCGTGAGGCCACGGCCGTCGCCCGTGGCGATGCATCCACCGTGGTCGGCGTTGGTTTGGCCACACCCGGCATCGTGGACTCCTGCACCGGAACGGTCCGCTACGCGACACCGGCGCTGCCCGGGTGGACCGACCTGGCACTGGGGTCGCGTCTTGCTGCGGCCACGGGGTTCACGGTGATCGTCCACAACGACGGCCATGCGGCCGCGGCCGGCGAATCGGCCATCGGCGCGGCGGCCGGCGCGTCGGACGCGGTCGTGATCGTGCTCGGTACCGGCATTGGTGGAGGCATTGTCGCCGACGGCAGGCTTGTGCGCGGGCACCTGGGTGGCGCGGGTCGGATCGGCCATCTCAGTGTGGAGGCCGGGGGCCGGCCGTGCTGGTGCGGCGCGCGCGGCTGCGTCGAGCAGTACGCATCCGGCTCCGCGGTCGCGCGCGAGGCGCAGGCCGCCCTCGACCGCGGCGCGGCAACCACGTTGCGCACGCTCGCCCGTCCTGTGACCGCGGCGGACGTCGTACAGGCCGCACGCAGCGGCGATACACTCGCGGGCGCGCTGCTCTCTGAGGCCGGCCGGCATCTCGGCACCGCGCTCGTGTCGCTGGTGAACGTCCTCAGCCCGCAGGTTGTGGTCATCGGCGGCGGATTGGCCGAGGCCGGCGCTCTCCTGCTCGATCCGGCCGACGCCGTCTTGCGCGAGCGCCTCCCGGCCGTGATCCGGACGTCCGTCGAGGTGCGCGCGTCGAGTCTCGGACATCGGGCCGCCGTCGCTGGAGCCGGGCTCCTCGCGTGGGAGCGTCTGGCGAGATGAGCAAGCTGGTTCCTTCGCCGAAGATCGTTGTGAGCGGGGTCAGCCGGCAGTTCCCAGCGGCAGACCCGGAGCGCGGCCTGGCCCTGCAGCACATCAACCTGACGATTGCGGCCAACGAGTTCGTGTCCGTCGTCGGCCGCAGCGGCTGCGGCAAGACCACCCTGCTCAACGTGATCGCCGGGCTGCTCCGGCCGACCGAGGGCGAGGTGCGCATTGACGGCCGCCGGGTCGAGGGACCGGGGCCGGACCGGGGCATGGTGTTTCAGTACGCCGCGCTGTTTCCGTGGCTGACGGCCATCGAGAACGTCGAGTTTGGCCCGCGCAACCTGGGTGTGCCGAAGGACCGGCGCCGCGCGCTCGCGCGGGAGCTGATCGACCTGGTGCGGCTGCGAGGCTTCGAGGACAAGTATCCGAGAGAGCTGTCCGGTGGCATGAAGCAGCGCGTCGCCATCGCCCGCGCGCTGGCCACCGATCCCGAGATCCTGCTGATGGACGAGCCGTTCGGTGCGCTCGACGAGCTCACCCGAGCGGAGATGCAGGAGGAGCTGCTGCGCATCTGGGAGGCGCGGCGCAAGACCGTGGTCTTCGTCACGCACAGCATCATGGAGGCGATCTACCTCTCGGATCGCGTCGTCGTCCTGAGCCCGCACCCCGGACGGGTCCGGCGGGAGGTGCCGATCTCGATGCCGAGGCCCCGACAGCGCTCGTCCACGGAGTTCATGGCCTACTATGAAGACATCCACGGCAGCATCTTCTAACGCGCGGCCCCCGCGGGCGGAACGCGCGGTGGGCGCGGCGACGGTCGCCGTGCTGCTCGTGGCCTGGGAGGTGGCGGGCCGCGTCGGCCTGTTGAGCGCCTATCACTTCCCGCGGCCGTCGCGGCTCGCGGCCACGATCTGGGATCTCGTGATCGTTGGGTTTCCGCTGGGCGTGACCGTGTGGCAGCACGTCGGCGCCACGGTCGCGCGGATCGTTCAGGGCTACGTGCTCGCCGCGACACTCGCCGTCCCGCTCGGCCTCGTCATCGGTGGTGTGCGCGCGCTCGATCGGGCCGCGGCGCCGGTCGTCACGTTTGCCCGGTCGGTCGCCACGATCAGCCTGTTGCCGCTCGCGGTGGCGTGGTTCGGCGTGGGCGAGCTGTCACGCGTGCTGCTCATCGCCTACGGGTGCTTCTGGGTGATCCTGACGAACGTCGTCGAGGGCGTGAAGTCCGTCGATCCGGAGCTGATCCGCGCCGGCCGGATGCTGGGCTCCACGCCGGCCCAGTTGTTCACCCGCGTGGTGCTGCCCGCCTCGACGCCGCGGATCTTCGCGGGGATGAAGGTCGCCCTGGGCCTGGCCTTCATGGTCATCGTCGGCGTGGAGATGATCGGAACGATCAAGGGCCTGGGCGCCCTGATCATGGAAGCGCGCACGTTCTACCGCAGCGACGCCGCCATGGTCGGCATGATCTTCATCGCGCTGTTCGGATTTGCGCTGTCCCGCCTGCTCGACCGGCTCGAGCGCGTGCTCCTGCCGTGGGGCGGCGCCCTGGAGGAGGTCGAACGGTGACCGCGCGCTACTCGGTGCGCGACATCTGGATCTCATGGGCCGGGATCGCCGTCGTGCTCGCGGTCTGGCAGGCGATCGCCACGTGGGGCCTGATCAACCCGGCCATCTTTCCCGGCCCGCTTGAGGTCGCTCACGCCGCGGCGACGCTGGTGCCGCTCGAGCGGGTGCTGTCGCACGCGGGCAGCAGCCTCACGCGCATCGTTTGGGGATTCTCGCTCGGTGCAGGCCTGGGGATTGTGATCGGCGTCACGTCCGGTTGGTATCGTGGGTTGGGGAGCGTGGTGCGGGCGCCGATCGAACTGCTGCGCCCGATTCCGCCGCTGGCCTGGATCCCCATGGCGATCATCTGGTTCGGGTTGGGTGAGTCATCGAAGGTGTTCATCATCTTCCTCGGCGCGTTCTTCCCGGTGGTGACCAACGCGTACAAGGGTATGACCAGCATCGACCCGGACCTGTTCCGGGCCGCGCAGACGCTCGGGCTGGGCGGCTGGCGGCTATTGATGCGCGTCGCGCTGCCGGCATCGCTGCCGGACATCGCCACAGGGGTGCGCGTCGGGTGGAGCCTCAGTTTCGGCGCGCTCGTCGCCGCGGAGCTCATCGCCGCCGACCGCGGCCTGGGGTTCATGATCATGAACGCGCGCGAGCTCGGGCAGATCGGCGTGATCATGTACGGCATCATCGTCATCGGTGCGCTGAACTTCCTGACCGACTGGCTGATCCGCGAGGTGCTGTTCAAGCGGCGGCTCCGGTGGCACTTCGCATCATGAGGACCTGCGGTGGAGGAGGCACCGTCGGGAGGTCGTCGCGACGAGCGCTGTGGGGCAGTGAATGAACACAAGGAGGGATCGGACATGCGCTGGTTCGCAAGTCTGAGTGTGATCGCCGCGGTGGTGCTGGCGGTCAGTGGGCAGCCGGTGGCCGCGCCGTCGGGTGCGCCGGAGGTCAAGACCCTCTCGATGGGGTTCGGCGTGGACCCGGTGTTCGCGCCGCACATCATGGCCATCGAGAAAGGCTGGTTCCGCGAGGCCGGCTTCGACCGGGTCGAGACGAAGACGTTCACCGCAGGCGCCCTGGCCGGCGAGGCGCTCGCGGCCGGGCAGATCCAGCTCTGGACACCCGGCAACCTGCCGCCGATCAGCATGCGGCACAACGGGTTGCCGATCGTCATTCTCGGCACCAACACGCTGGCCTACATCGACCGTCTGGTCGTGCGGGCCGACGCGAATGTGCAGCGCCCGGCCGACCTCTACAACATCCGCATCGGGCTGCTCGAGGGGTCGGTGGCTTCGGCCGTGCTCGACCGCATCGCCGAGTACTACCGGCTGGACGTGCGGCGGTTCCAGGTCGTGAATCTGCCGCCGCCGGAACAGCTCACCTCGCTGATCAACAATAACATCCAGGCGTTCATTGTCTGGAACCCGTGGCCGTACCTGGCGCAGCAGCGGGCGAACGTCAAGATCCTGCATACCGGTACCGTCAGCAACTTCGCCGACGATGCCGGCCGCAAGGTCCAGACGTCGCACACGCGGTCGATCTTCGTGGCCTCCGAGGACTTCATCCGCCGGTCGCCCAACGCCGCTCGCGCGATGATGCGCGTGCTGCTGCGCGCGCAGATGTACGTCTCCGACCCGAAGAACCGCGATGAGGTCATCACCACGATCTCGCGGTTCATGCAGCAGCCGGTGGAGCAGAACCGCGCGCTGTGGGGCGACTACTCGTTCGACCCGCGCTTCGACAAGAAGTACTGGGAAGACATGAAGGTGTACACTGACTTCCTGGCCAAGACGGGCCGCATCCGGAATCCAATGGATCCGCTGGAGTACACCTATACGGCGTACGTCGAGGAGTTCAACCCGGCCCTCGTGACCCTCAAGGGGAAGTGGAAGCCCTAAGTGCGCCGCGGGCGTGATCGCCTGACCTTCGGCATCATCGGCGCCGGCCATATCAGCGATTACCACATCACCGGTCTCCGGGAGGCCGGCGCCGAGGTGCTGGCCCTGTGCGGGCGCCGGGCCGATGCCGTGCGGGCCAAGGCGGCGCACTACGGCATTCCGCACGCGCTCACCGACCCCGAAGCCCTGCTGCGCCGTGACGACATCGATGCGGTGATCATCGCCGCGCCGGACGCCGCGCACGAGCCCCTGGCCCTGGCCGCCGCGCGCGCGGGCAAGCCAATGCTGATCCAGAAGCCGATGGCGCGCACGGCGGCGGAGTGCCGCCGCATCCTGCGGGCGGCCGGCGCGGCGGACGTCCCGGTGTTCGTGAGCTTCATGCACCGCTACTTCGATGAGGTCGATGAAGCCCGCCGCCTGGTCGCGGAGGGCGCGCTGGGCCGGCTGCTCAGCGTCCGCCAGCGCAACGCCACGCCGGGCGCGCACTGGGCGGCGTGGTTCTACCGCACGGCAGATGTCGGCGGCGGCGTGGTGTTGCAGCTCGGCACTCACGGGATCGACCTGCTGCGGCACCTCTTCGGCGAAATCGAGACCGTTTGGGCCACGACGGCCACGCTGCGGCCCGAGCGCGTGCTCGCCGACGGGACCGTCGTGCGCCCGGACAACGAGGACCATGCCGTGGCGGTCTATCGCTTCGCGTCAGGGCTGCGCGCCGCGCATGAGATGGACTACACCGAGGTCGCCGGCACCGATCGGTTTCGCATGGAAATCTACGGCGAGCGCGGCGCCGCCTGGCTGCGCACTGAGCGGGGGCGGCTGGCGGTCGCGGCGCCCGATGCAACGGGTCGGGTCGCGTGGTCGTCGCCCAGCCTCCCGCCTGAGCGGCCGGGCAAGCGGCAGCACGCGCACCTCGTGGCCATGTTGCGCGGCGACGCGCCGCCCGACGATTCTGCCCGCGCCGGGTTGGTGTCGATTCTCGTCGCCGAGGCGATCTACCGGTCCGCGGCGTCGGGATGCTGGGAGGCTGTGGAGCCGGCATGAGGTCGCCGATCCGGTTCGGCTTGGTCAGCTTCGCGCACTATCACGCGGAGTTCTGGGCGCAGGCCGTCACCGATCATCCAGAGGCGCGCCTGGTGGGTGTATGGGATGACGACCGGGCGCGCGGCGAGCAGGCGGCGGCGCGCCACGGCACCCGGTACTTCGACAGCCTTGCCGACCTGTTGCGCGAGTGCGACGCGGTGGGCATCACGTCGGAGACGGTGCGGCACGCGGATCTCGTGGAGCAGGCGGCGCGCGCCGGCGTGCACGTCCTGTGCGAGAAGCCCCTGGCCGCGACCGTTGCCGATTGCGACCGCATTCACCGCGCGGTCGAGGCGTCGGGGATCGTGTTCATGCAGAACTTCCCGAAGCGCTTCGATCCGGTCAACCACGAGCTGGTGGAACGCGTGCACCGCGGGGATCTCGGACAGGTGGTGCTCGTGCGCATCCGGCACGGCCACTACCACGGCCGGCAGCCCGAGTTCCTGCGGCAGTGGTTCGTTGACCCTGACCGGAGCGGCGGCGGCACGCTCCTCGACGAAGGCGTGCACGCCGCCGACTTCCTCCTCTGGCTGCTCGGCGCGCCCGAGCGGGTGACCGCAGTGGTCTCGCATCGGGCGCTGGGTCTGCGGGCCGAGGACACGGCCGCCGCGCTCTTCACGTTCCCGGACGGCGCCGTGGCCGAAGTCGTCACGAGTTGGAACTTCGTGGCGGCCGAACAGTCCGTCGAGGTCTACGGTCGCGAGGGCAGCGCGCTGCTTTCCGGCGTGGACCTGGCCTCGAAGGACTTCGCCGGCGCGCCGTTCCTGAAGGTCTTCCGGCTCGGCGGACCGCGCGGCACCTGGGAGACGTCGCCGTCGGTGACCACGTTCGGCGGCGCCGTCTTTCATCAGGGCGGTCCCCGGCACTTCGTCGAGTGTCTGCGCACCGGACGGCGCCCGGCACTCGGTGTCGAGGATGGCCGGCGGCCGGTGGAGATGATCCTCGCCGCCTATCGGGCCGCGGCCGCCGGCCGCAGCGAGCCGGTGCTGTTCACGAGGCCGGTGCCGTGACGGTGCCGGGATACAAGGGGCTGCGGGTCTACTACGGCGACCTGCACAGCCATTGCGACGTCGGCTACGGGCAGGGCACGCCCGAGGACGCGTACGCCAACGCCCGGCTGCAACTCGACTTCGCCAGCGTGACCGCACACGCGGTCTGGCCCGACATGCCAGCGCCGGACGAGCGTCTTGCCGCGACGGTCGCCTATCACCGGCAGGGGTTCGCGCAGGCGGCCGCGAGATGGCCGCACCTGCGCGAGGTGACCGACGCGGCCAACGACGACGGGTGCTTCGTGACGTTTCACAGCTACGAATGGCACTCCCTGCAATATGGCGATCACAACGTCTACTACCGGGACGGCAAGGCAGACATCGTCGCGGCGGCCGACCTCGACGAGTTGAGAACCGCGCTGCGCGGGTTGGCGGCGTCGGGGACCGCGGCGCTGCTGATTCCCCACCACATCGGCTATCGCGCGGGCTATCGTGGGATCGATTGGCGGACGTTCACACCGGAGTTCTCGCCCGTGGTCGAGATCATCTCGATGCACGGGGCCGCGGAGAGCGACGACGCCCCGTATCCCTATCTGCACACCATGGGCCCGCGCGACGGCCGCGGCACCATGCGGCACGGCCTGCGCCTTGGCAAGGTCTTCGGCGTCATCGGCTCGACCGATCATCACGCCGCGCATCCCGGTAGCCATGGATGGGGTCGGGCCGGGGTATGGGCCGAAGGGCTGACCCGCGACGCGGTCTGGGACGCGCTCGTGCGGCGGAGGACCTACGCGCTGACCGGCGACCGCATTGCGCTCGCGTTCGCGCTCAACGGGCGTCCCATGGGTTCGGTTGTGGACTTCGCGCCGGTGCGGCACCTCCACGTAGCGGTCGAGGCCGGCGACGCGCTCGACTACGTGGACGTCGTGCACAACGGACGGCTCTTGCATCGGTGGACGCCGCCGGCGGTCGAGCGCGCCGGCGGCACGTGCGCGGTGACGCTCGAGCTTGGATGGGGCGACCGGACCGAGGTGGTGGAGTGGCGGGTCGATCTGGGCGTCGAGGGAGGCCGGCTCCTCGATGTCGAGACACGACTACGGGGGCACGACATGGTGTCGCCTCAACAGGGCGGGAGCGGCGGCGTCGTGCTGAGCGCGTGGGAACGTCTCGGCGACCGGGTCATCCTGCGGACCACCACGAAGGGCAACCCGAATCCGCTGACGCCGGGAACTCAGGCGATCTGTCTGCGCCTGGAGGGCGATGCGTCCGCGGCCATCACCGGACGGATCAACGGTCGCACGGTCAACGTGCCGCTCGCCGCGCTGTGGCAGGAGTCTCGCGTCGAGTACCTTGGGGGGTTCCGGACGCCGGCGTACCGGTTCAGCCGGGTCGTGAGCCAATCAGAGTCTTCGGGGGCCTTCGCGTTCGAGCACGACAGCCATGGTCACGGGGACTGGTACTATGTGCGTGTGCGCCAGACCAATCACCAGTGGGCCTGGAGTTCCCCGATCTGGGTGGGAAGATCTTTAGCCTCGTAGAGCGCGGGAATTGGGACTGTAGAATTCCGGCGCACGAGACCTGATACCATCAGGCCGGATGAAGGATCTTCACGGTCCGGCCGGTCCTTGCGCGAAGCTCGTTGTCCAGCGTACCAGTTGAGTTCAATACCGCACTCTGAATCGGACAAGCGCTGGGGCCGCAACGCGGGCTAGTCTACATGCTGGCAGCGCGGAGGCCACTGACCGGAGGGGCCGGCCAGGCGGCCGGCCCCTCCAACGTGTCATTCCTCTGGCTGTCGCCGGGGCGTTCAGCTCTCCAGCGTTATCGTTACCGGCACGGGGTTGCGGACGATGTCCAGCACGGGCGATGTCCGCTGCACGTAGTTGCACAGCTCGACGATTTTTTCACGAGGCGCGTCACTCTTGAGCCTGCACGTGACGCGGATGGTGCTGAAGCCGGGCCGGATCTGATCCGAGAGTCCCAGGAAGGCGCGCAGATCAAGATCACCCTCGAGCGCGAACTGCAGGCTCTGGATGCCGATGCCCTGCGCCGCGGCGTTGTAGACGAGACCCACGGCCAGGCACGACGCCAGCGCGTGGAGCACCGCCTCCACTGCGTTGGGCGCGGTGTTGGTCCCGAGCAGCACGGGCGGCTCGTCGCCCTCGAGGACGAACGGTGTGGCCCGCGACGTGTCTTCCTGTCCGGCGCCGTAGAAGCCCTGGATGCGCGTGCGCGATCGGCCGCCGGTGACCCAATCGGTGGTCGCGCGGAACTTGAACTGCGCGAGGTCGGGATTCGCCTTGATGGCGCCGACAGTCGCGACGAGTTGCTCGACGTTCACGCCGTTGAGACCGGTTTGAATCGCCATCCTCACACACCCCCCACTGCGAGTCTGGCCAGGCGTCCCTGGCCCGGCGGCGATGGCGTCCCACCGCCGCCAACCTCGAGGTACCCTGCGAATCGGGCGACCGGTCGCCCGACAGCATTACGCCGGCCGCGTGCCGTCTGTCGCGACCGCGGCCACCAAGTCCTCCTGCTCCAGGAAAAAGGGATCGGTCTCCACGCCCAGGGCCTCGTAGATGCGGCTGCGAAAGGCGCGCAGGTTGGCCCACACAGCGACGTCGAGGATGGCCCCATCGTCGAGGCCGCACTCGCGCAGCCGCGTGACGTGTTGCTCGGTCGGATGTCCGGCAGCCGCGGCTACCGCGTAGTCGAGCATGGCGACCGTGCGCTCGTCGAGCCCGGCGTTGCGGTAGTCGTGGAGCACGGCCCGGACGCGCTCGAGGCCGCCCAGATCGCGCTCCACCTCGATCGCGTAGACGAGGATACAGTAGGTCGAGCGCAGCCGCTGGGCGACGATCAGGCTGATCAGCCGCCGGTCCTGTGGGGTCAACGACGACACCTGCTTGACGGCCGCGGTGAAGACATCGAAGGCCTGCGCCAGATCCGGCTTGATCGACAGCGCCTTGGTGGCCTCCATTACGAATCCCAGCCGGGCCAGTTCAGCGTCGTAGGCCTGGCGGAGCGATCCGCTGACCTCGTCCTCGTCCAATGTCAGAATCCACGCCATCGTCGGTTCCTCCACATGCCTCCTCCGCGCCGGAGGCGCAGACTCAGGGCTTCCTGGCCGAGAAGACGACCGACCGCGCGGTACTTGCCTGACGGTGCACCGGGATCAGTCGCCGCATCATCGCGATGAGCTCAGGCGGAAACAGCGGGTACTGCGAGCATTCATCCACGCCGAACGGCAGCTCCTCACCACGTCGGATCTCCGCGAACCCGATCTTCTGCAGCTTGCTGACGAAGACACGCTCCGCCAGGGCGCCGGACAGTCAGCCGGCCCAGGCCGCGGCGTTCGTCAGGATCTCGGGCGGGAGGTCCTCGTCCACGATGATGTCCGCGATCACCATCCGCCCGCCGGGCCGCAGGACGCGGAAGATCTCGGCGAACGCCCGCGACTTCCGCGGCGACAGGTTGACCACGCCGTTGCTGATGACCACGTCCACGCTCGCGTCGGGCAAGGGGATGGCCTCCATCTCGCCGCGCAGCCACTCGACGTTCGTCACGCCGGCTTCCGCGGCGTGGCGCGCCGCGAGTTCCAGCATTTCCGGCAGCATATCGAGCCCGATCGCCTTGCCGGTCGGCGCGACCGCGTGCGCCGCGAGAATGGTGTCGATGCCCCCGCCGCAGCCCACGTCAATCACGACTTCTCCCGGGTGCAGCCCGGCGGCGCGGACAGGGTTACCCACGCCCAGCGCCTGCTCGATGGCGCCGCGCGGCAGCAGCCTGAGCTGGTCGGGATCGTAGAGGCGCTCGGCCGCGGAACTTGCCTTTCCGATCACCGCCCGATACGCTTCGCGGACCGAGGCTTTGATGGCGTCCTGCCCGAGCAGGTCGTCGCTCGTGGGCGCCACAGGATGCGCCGCGTGGTCACTCATGGCTCTCACCCAGCCGCTTGAGGAATGCGTCGAGCTTCACCCGGGCCTCTGGAGGAATCTCCACCGCGACGCCCGGCTTGGCCAGCAGGCCGCGCACCTGCCGGGCAAACTCGAGTTCGCCGCAGCAGTGCCGGCACAGGCCGAGGTGCGCTTCGAGTTCCCGCTCTTCGACCCGACCGAGGTTTCGGTCCAGGTACGACCAGAGCCGTTCCACGGCTTCGCGGCAATTGATCACGCCCGCGCCTCCTCACGCGATCTCAGAAGTCCACGGCGGGCCGCGTAGTCCCACAACTCGCGGCCCAACTGCTTGCGACCCCGGTGGAGCCACGACAGGACGGTGCCGATCGGCGCGCCGGTGATCTTCGCGATCTCGCGCGCCTTGAAGCCGTGCACGTAGGCCAGGATGACCGCGGCGCGATGCGCGGGATGGAGTCGCTGAAGGACTTCGATGATCTTCGCGTCGTCGAACAACTCGAGGAAGTCGAGGTGGATCCGGTCGGAGTACGGAAACGGATCCTCCTCGACGATCTTGTCGAAGAGATCGAAGTCCTCGTCCACGCTGACCGTCTCGGGCTCGCGCGTATCCCGGAGGCGGTCGTAGAAGGCCGTGGTCAGCACACGCGTGAGCCAGAGCCGCGGGCGCTCGTGATTGCGCAGTCGCGGAAAGCCCCGAAACGCCCTGAGCAGCGCGTCCTGGACCAGGTCCTCGGCGGCCGTGTGGTTCCCGGTCAGCCGGACGGCCAGGGCGTACAGGTATTCGAGCTGGGGCCCCACGACGTTGCTGAACTCCGGGCGCCCCACCCCCGACGGTTCGCCCACTGCGGAGCCTCCCCGATGTGACGTTTACTAGAACAGACGCCTCCTCGGGTCGAGATTATTGCGCCGGGGCGGCGGTCTGCGCGCCCGCGAGCGGGCTTCCGGATCTCGGCCCGACGAAAGGTCATGGTCGGTTCGACCCAGGCCGCGACGCGGCCTGCTCAAGGGTGTGGACCGTCGGTGAAGAATGCTTGGAAGCAGCACAAGATCTGACCACGATCCGTGAAGGGAGCGACCATGACCATCAAACGCATCAGTCCCGGGCCGCGGTTCTGCGCGGCCGTCGTTCACGACAACACCGTCTACGTGGCCGGTCAGACGGCTTCCGATCCGTCGGCCGACGTGCGCGGCCAGACCGAACAGGTCTTGAAGAAGATTGATGACATCCTGGCGAGCGCGGGCACGAACAAGTCGCGACTGCTGTCTGCGACGGTGTACCTCTCTGATATCCGGTACTTCGACGACATGAACGCCGTCTGGGAGGGGTGGGTGGATAAGGACAACAAACCCACACGGGCGACGGTGGAGGCCAAGTTGGCGTCGCCCAAGCTCCTGGTCGAGATCGTTGTGACCGCGGCGCTCTCCGCGTAGAGACACCCCGACGGTCGGCCCCGGCGGCGCGGAGCGGAAGGTGCTCCGCGCCGCCGTCATTGTCCCGCAAACCCGGGACCGAGATGTGCCGCCATCAGGTCTCCAGCCTATGGTGGGGCCGACACCCCCGGTCAGATACTCGTGACACGGCGGAGAAATGTTCCGGAATTTCCCTCATCGGTAGTCCTTCCGGACAGTGCCCGCCCGTCAAGGAGCGCTGGGATGCGACGCGTGCGGGCAGTGGCCTCTCTCATCGTCCTCATGGTGCTCCCGACGGCCGCGTGGAGCCAGCGCGGCGGCCAGACGGCATCACCACCGGCACCCGCCGTGCAGGCCATGGTTGCCGGGATTCTGCTCGGGGGCCGTGTGATCGCGGCCGGCGTCCCACTGACCTCCGGTCGTTGGGGCACGGACTACATCACGGTGTCACACGCACTCGGAGTGGGCGCCACCTACGCGGTCATCCGCGACGGGCTGCCCTACGTCGAGACCACGCCGGTGGCCGCGTGTTCCAACCGGGCGCACGGCATCGATGTGCTCATTCTTCGCGCCCCGACCCATGTGGCCGCTTCGGTCGTCGAATGGCGCGACCCGTCGGAACTGAGGGCCGGCGATGAACTTACGGCGTACGTGCGGCGAGAGATCCACCCTACGCCTGTCACGCTGAAGTTCCTCCACGTCAACCTGCTCGAGTGGGCGAGGGTCGGGCCGGAGACCTGGCCGTCGCAGTGGCACAACACGATGGTCGCGGAGGGCATGGCCAAGCCGGGATTCTCCGGCTCGCCGTGGGTGGCGCGCGGCAGCGTGTATGGTCTCTTCAAAGGCCAGGTGCGTCTCCCGAATCGCGATCAGTGGTACCCGGTTGCGGAGACCGCCGTCCGGGTCAAGCAGTGTCTGCAGCAGCTCGGGTACGAACATCTGGTTCCCGCAGAGTGAAGGCCGCGCACGGGAGCCGTCAGTGGGAGGGGAGCGATCATGATGGGTGTACGCGTTGCGCCAGCGGGGTCTGTCGCCATCTCGCTCGTGGTCATCGTGGCGGTGATATCCTTCGGCGTGAGCCAGGCCCTCGGGCAGGGCAGCCACGACATCGAAATCTGCAAGAAGGTCGAATCACGAGGGCACGTCTACGGTTCCGAACTGGTCGCGCGGCAATGCGTCAATCGGCTCACCACCGCCGACGCCTACGTGGCGATCATCTTCCATCTCAAGAACTTCACCGACAGCATGACGGTAGGCGTCGAAGTGCTCGATCCAGACCAGGCGGCCGTCTGGTCGGCCACGTACCCGATCCGAGTCGAAGCCGGCCGCGGGTACTCCTCCTACTGGATCTGGCGCGTGCTGCCTATCGCGGCGGACGAGGCGGCGCTCGCGGCCGAGAATCCTCAACTTGCCGCGGCCAGGCTCCGCATCGAGGGTCGCCCCGTCAAGGAGCGCCTCGGCGAGTGGACCGTGCGGATGCGCATCAACAACGGCTGGCCGTTGACGCGCAAGTTCACGCTCGCGGCGCAGTAGTCTTCCCACGATGATGCCGTCGCGGAGGCAGGATTCCCCGGCGGAAGAGACTGAAGTCTTCGGTCATGATCATCGATCCCTGCATCGGCATCAC
>JAVKJV010000022.1:0-49376 GCA_031458775.1 Candidatus Fervidifonticultor quartus
CTCTGCACCTATGTGGCCAACGGCGTGCTGGTCCACAACTCGATCTACCGGTGGCGCGGTGCCGATGTCCGCAACATCCTGGAGTTCGAGCAGGACTACCCTGACGCGACGGTCGTCACCCTTACCCAGAACTACCGTTCCACCAAGACGATCCTGGCCGCCGCCCACGCGGTCATTCAGCACAACCCGCACCGCCATGCCAAGGAACTGTGGACCAGCAACGAGGACGGCGTGCCGGTCACCGTCTACGAGGCCGCCGACGGCGGCGACGAGGCGCGGTTCGTGGTCGAGCAAGTCCGCACCCTGACCGGCGGCGGGCTGCGGCTGCGCGACGTGGCCGTGCTCTATCGCACGAACGCTCAATCGCGGGTCCTCGAGGAGGAATTGCTGAAGTCCGGCGTGCCGTACCAGATCGTCGGCGGCGTGCGGTTCTACGAGCGCAAAGAGGTCAAAGACATCCTGGCGTACCTGCGCCTCGTGGTCGCGCCGGGCGACGAGGCGGCCGTGCGACGCGCGCTGGCCGTGCCGCGCCGCGGCATCGGCGACGTCACGCTCGGCCGCCTCTCCGCATACGCGGCGGACGCCGGCTGCACCCTGCTCGACGCGATGCGGCGACCGGATGCACTCGACGGCGTCCCGCGCAGTGCCGCGCGCGCGCTCACGGAGTTTGCGTCGGCCATCGCGCTCCTTGCCGGCGAGGCCTCGCGGCTTCCGGCGAGCCAGGTCATCGCCCGCGCCCTAGTGGTGACGGGCTACCAGGCCATGCTCGAGGCCGAGGGCACCGACGAAGCCTATGAACGGTTGGAGAACCTGCGCGAACTGGTGACCGTCGCGCAAGAAGTCGAGGAGTCCACCGGAGAGCCGTCGCTGGCGGCGTTTCTCCAGCATCTGGCACTCGTCGCCGACATCGACACGTATCGCGACGACGTGGACCGCGTGACCTTGATGACACTCCACAGCGCCAAGGGTTTGGAGTTCCCGGCCGTGATCCTGACCGGGCTCGAGGAAGGCCTGTGTCCTCACGCCCGCGCCATGGACGAGGAAGGCGGGCTCGACGAGGAACGGCGCCTGTGCTACGTCGGCTTCACCCGGGCCAAACGCCACCTGATCTTGACCCACGCGCGCACGCGGGCGATCTTCGGCAGCCCTCAACTGGCCGTCCCCTCGCGCTTCCTCGACGAGATCCCTCGGGCGTTGGTCACCGTCACCGCCGCCCCGAGCCCATGGGCGGCGCCGTTAGGGGCCGCGCCCGGTCACCATCAGGCGGCAGCCCGCGTCGTCCACCACTTCCAGGTCGGCGCACGGGTGCGGCACCAGAAGTTCGGAGATGGCCGGGTGCTGGAGGTTGAGGGGGAAGGGGCCGCCGCGATCGTGACCGTGCAGTTCGCAGGCACGGTCAAGCGTCTGGCCCTGAGCTACGCGCCGCTGGAGCCAGCCGAATGACGGCAACCTCCCGCGGATGGCGGGTGCCATGGAACCCTGTGGGGACTCCCGCCGTTGCTTCAGGGGAGGAGATGCCACCCTGGCGGCGTACCCTGTTGGAGGCGGCCTGTTCACTCCAGTATACTACGATATAGCAGACGACACGTTACCGGGGCCGCGGGTGGCTGTCTAGTCGGAGCGCGGAGGCACGTCATGGGTAGGTTTCTCGCCCGTGTCGCAGTCGCGGTGATCGCACTCGGGCTGGCGGTTTGGTCGCCGGTGACCGCCCAGACCGCCCGGCTGTCGCTCCCCGACGTGCCGAACCCCCGGGTAATCGAGGCATCGGACGTCGGACGGTTCGGCGGCACGTTTGTGACCACGTCAATCTCCGATCCGCGGACCTTCAACCCGATCGTCGCGCAGGAGACGTCGTCGTCGACGCCGCTGGCCTACCTGTTCGAGAGCCTGGTGGAGACGAACCGGTTCACGGGCGAGATCGAGCCGAACCTGGCCGAGTCGTGGACGGTCAGTCAGGACGGCCGGACGTGGCGGTTCAAGCTTCGCCGGGGCGTGCAGTGGTACGATGGCCGGCCCGTGACCGCCGATGACTTGATCTTCACCCTCGACGCCGCGTTCACCGAGGGTGTGCAGTCGAGCCTGCCGGACGTCTGGACGGTCGCAGGCAAGAAGATTGGATACCGCAAGATCGACGACCTGACGGTGGAGTTCCGAACCGACCAGCCGTTTGGGCCGTTCCTGCGCTCGGTGGGCGGGCTCCAGCCTGTCCCGAAGCACCGGCTGGAGTCCACGCTGCGCCGGGGCGCGGCCGACTTCAACCGCTCATGGGGCATCAACACCAACCCCCGCGAACTCGTCGGCAACGGTCCGTTTGTCATGCACGCGTATGTCCCCGGACAGCGCATCCTTTACACCCGCAACGCCAAGTACTGGAAGGTAGACAAGCGCGGGCAACGCCTGCCCTACCTCGCCCGGATCGTGATCGAGATCGTGCCGAATGTCGAGACCGCGCGCCTGAAGTTTCACGCGCGGGATATCGACATGTACGCCGCGCGGCCGCGGGAGTACGCCGAGTTGCTCCGGCGGCAGCAGGCCGAGAACTTCACGATCTTTGACGGCCCGCCGACGTTTGGGACCGAGTTCCTGATCTTCAACCAGAACCCGGCCGGCGTGCGGCCGCCGAAGCTGACGTGGTTCCAGAACGTCAAGTTTCGCCAGGCGGTGGCGCACGGGATCGACCGCGACGCGATCGTCCGGCAGGTCTACGCCGGACGCGCCACGCCCGCGTGGGGACCCGTGAGCCCGGCCAACAGGTTCTTCTTCAACCCCAACGTACGGAAGTACCCGTACGATCTCGCGCGCGCCGAGACGCTGCTGCGCGAAGCCGGGTTTACGCGGGGCGCCGACGGCGCGTTGCGCGATGCGGCTGGCAATGTCGTGGAGTTCGTCATCGCCACGAACTCGGGCAACACCGATCGGGAGGCCATTGGCAACCTGATCCGTCAGGACCTCGCGAAGCTGGGCATGCGCGTGACGTTCGCGCCCGAGGCCTTCAACACGCTCGTGGGCAAGCTGACCGGCACCTTCAACTGGGAAGCCATCGTGCTCGGGCTCACGGGCGGCCTGGAGCCCCACAACGGCCAGAACGTGTGGCGTTCGAACGGATCGCTGCACATGTGGTGGCCCAGGCAGGAGCGGCCGGCGACCGACTGGGAGGCCGAGATCGACCGGCTCTTCGATCAGGCCGCGACCACCATTGATCAGAACAAGCGACGCCAGCTCTACAACCGGTGGCAGGAGATCGTCGCGGAGCAGGTCCCGGTGATCTACACCGCGACGCAGCTCACGCAGCCCGCGTTTCGCAACACCCTGGCGAACTTCAGCGCGGCGCCGCTGGCGTTCTACGACCTCGAGACCTTGTACTACCGGACGCCGTACCGCTAGAGACGATGCCGGGCGGCGTGCGCCGGGCATCCGAGACATGCTGCGACACGTCCTGCGACGCTTGCTAAGCCTGATCCCGATGCTGTTCGGGATCACGCTGATCTCGTTCCTGATCATCCAGCTCTCGCCGGGCGACTACCTGGCCGAGATGCGGCTCAACCCCATCGTGAGCCCGCAGACGCTGGAGCAGATGCGGGCGAACTTCGGCCTGGATCAGCCGCTGCACATCCAGTACCTGAGATGGCTGTGGAACGCGCTCCGCCTCGACTTCGGCTACTCGTTCGCGTTCCAGGTGCCGGTGATGTGGCTCATCAGCTCGCGCCTGTTCAACACGCTGCTGCTGAACGTCGTGGCCCTCGCGGTCGCCTGGGCGATCGCGGTGCCGTTGGGCATTCACGCGGCTCGGCGGCAGTACTCGTGGTCGGACAACACGCTCTCGTTTGCCGCATATTTCTCGATCTCGACGCCGGTCTTCTTCTCCGGTCTGTTCCTCATGTACTGGGCGTACAAGACCGGCTGGCTGCCGATCGGCGGCATGACGAGTATCGAGTACGAGTTCCTGCCGTGGTGGGGCCGCGTCCTGGACGTGGCCCGGCACATGGTCATTCCGGTGCTCGTGCTCGGCGTCTTCTCGGTGGCCGGGCTGATGCGGCAGATGCGGGCCAACCTGCTCGAGGTGTTGCGGCAGGACTACGTCCGAACGGCCCGTTCGAAGGGGCTCGCCGAGTCCGTCGTCATCAACCGGCATGCGGTCCGCAACGCGATCAACCCGTTGATCACCATCTTCGGGTTTGAGTTGGGCGGGCTGCTCGGCGGGTCGGCCATCCTCGAGATCACCATGAGCTGGCCGGGCCTGGGCAAGCTCATCGCCGATGCCGTGCTCCAGAAGGACCTGTACGTGGTCATGGCCTCGCTGGTCATCGGGTCGGTGACGCTGGTCGCCGGGAACCTGATCGCCGACATCCTGCTGGCGTACAGCGACCCGCGGATTCGTTACGATTGAGGTGCGCGGTGCGGAGGCACAACGTCGCATGGCGCAACAGGTGATCAGGCCGGGCGCGGTCCCGCGCGCGACGGCGAGGGGCCTGGAGCCCTCGCAGATCCGTACGCCGGCGCAGCTCGCCTGGCGACAGTTGCGCCGCCACCGCATGGCGCTCGCCGGCGGCGCGGTGCTCGTCGTGCTCTACACGCTGGTCATCTTCGCGGAGTTCATCGCGCCGTACTCGCTCGACTACTCCGACCGCGCACGCTTTTACCACCCGCCCGTCGTGCCGCAGTTTTGGGACGCGCGGGGCGTCAGCCTGCGGCCGTTCGTGCACGCCACGACGCTGACCGACCCCGGGCTGCGCCGGTACTCGGTGGATGACACCCGGCGCTACTACGTGCGCTTCTTCACCAGGGGCGAGCCCTACCGGCTGTTCGGGCTCATCCCCTCGACGGTACACCTGTTCGGCGTGGACGAGCCGGGTCGCATCTTCCTGATGGGGACCGACCAGTCCGGCCGTGACCAGTTCAGCCGCATCCTTTACGGGTCGAGGATCTCGATGTCGATCGGCATCCTCGCTGCCGGTATCACCATCCCGATCGGCATGCTGTACGGCGGTATCGCGGGCTACTACGGCGGCCGCATCGACAACGTCATGATGCGCATCGCCGAGATGATGATCGCGTTCCCCGGGTTCTACCTGCTGCTCACGCTGAGCGCGGTGCTGCCAACCAACGTCGCGTGCACCACCCGTTTCTACCTCATCACGTTCATCCTCGCGTTCCTCGGCTGGGCCGGCTTCTCGCGGCTCATCCGCGGGATGGTGCTGTCGCTGAAGGAACGCGAGTACGTGCTGGCGGCTAGGGCCGCAGGGCTCGACGACCTGCGGGTCATCATGCGGCACGTGTTGCCCAATACGGCGTCGCTGGTCATCGTGGTGGCGACGTTGGGGATTCCTGGCGCGATTCTTGGGGAGTCGTCACTGTCGTTCTTCGGGTTCGGGGTGCGCGAACCGTGCTCGTCATGGGGCAACCTGCTCGTGGCCGCGTCCAACCTGCCGACGCTCATCCTGTCGCCCTGGCTGCTGTTCCCCGGCGTCTTCATCATTGCCGCGGTGGTGGCATTCAACCTCTTCGGGGACGGGCTGCGCGACGCGCTCGACCCCAGACTGCGGACCGGGTAGGGCGGGGCATGGGACGGGCCGCGACACCGACCGTCTGGCCGTGGGTGCTGTGGGGGGTCGGTGCCCTCGTCGTGGCCGGCGGGTTGGTGGCTGCCGACCGGCGGTGGCAGGCCGCCACCACCGTCGATCCCGGCGATCCGGCGGTGCGGGTGGCCGGTGCGGTGCGCAGCATCTCGGGCAGCCACAGCGTCCGGCGCACGGAGTACGATGCCGCCGCCAAGGCCGCCCGCGTGGAGGCGACGTCGCAGTACTACGACGCGCGCAAGACGGTCGAGGAGAACCGCGAGTACCTCGCCACCGAGGGCCGGCTCGCCGCGCAGCTGGCCCTCCATCAAGACGCCGCCGTCGGCGAGGTGACGATCCGCCTGTTTGCACGGCGCACGCTGCTCGCGACGGTGACCGCGCGGCAGGGGCAGACGTACGACGAGATGAAGGTGGAATACAGCGGACCGTTGGTCCCGCCATAGGGAGGTGATCGGCTCGCGCCGAGGAGTCGCACGCGACGCGCGCGGGTGGGCGCGCGTCCCGAAACGCACGACCAATCAGACGAAGGGAGGTAGTATCAATGACCGCACTCAAGACCCTGATGGTGCTGGCGCTCTCGCTGGCGCTGGGCGTCACGGGCGTAGCCTACGGGCAGGCGGTCAAGAATCCGGACACGCTGGTCAAGGTCAAGTTCGGCGATCCGGAGTCCCTGGACCCGGCCTACGCCTACGACACGTCAAGTTCGGAGCAGATCCTCTGGCACGTGTACGAGACGCTCGTGTTCTTCAACGGCGGCTCGACCGGCCAGTTCGTGCCGATGCTCGCGACCGAGGTGCCGACCGTGGCCAACGGCGGCATCTCGAAGGACGGGAAGACCTACAGGTTCAAGCTCCGGGAAGGCGTCAAGTTCCACGATGGCACGCCCATGACCGCGGAGGACGTGAAGTACTCGCTGCTGCGGTTCATGTTCATGGACCGCGACGGTGGTCCGTCCTGGATCCTGCTGGCGCCGATTCTGGGCGAGGAGGGCACGCGCGACGAGAAGGGCGTGCTGCGGACCGACCTCTTCACCAAGGCCGACCAGGCGATCAAGACGAGCGGCAACACGATCTCGATCACGCTCAACAAGCCGTTCGCGCCGTTCCTCTCGATCATGGCGGAGTGGTCCATGGTCGTGAACAAGAAGTGGGCGATCGCTCAGGGCGACTGGAACGGGACCGCCGCCGGGCTGGCCCGCCTGAACAACCCCAAGAAGCCCGAGGACACCGCGCTGTTCAGCAAGGCCAACGGCACCGGACCCTTCAAGCTCGTGCAGTGGGACCGTCAGTCCCGCCAGACGATCCTCGAGCGCAACGACAACTACTGGCGCAAGCCGGCGGCACTGCGGCGCGTCATCTACCGCGTCGTTGAGGACTTCGGGCCGCGGCGCCTGATGCTGCAGCAGGGTGATGCCGACATCGTCGACGTGAACCGCACCGAGCAGAGCCAGGTCGAGAATCTGCCGGGCGTGCGGGTGCTTCCCGATCTGCCGCAACTCGTGACCCAGGGCATCTACATGAACCTCAACGTCGACACCACCGGCGGCAACCCTGACGTGGGCAGCGGCCGGCTCGACGGCAACGGCGTGCCCGTCGACTTCTTTGCCGACATCAACGTGCGCCGCGGCGTGGCGCAGGCGTTCGACTACCAGACCGCGATCCGCGACTGCTACCGCGGCTACGCCACGCTGGGCAACGGTCCCGTGCCGAAGGGCATGTTCGGCTACAACCCCAACGGCAAGTGGTACGCGACCGATCCGGCGAAGGCCGCGGCCGCCTTCCGCGAGGCCCGCGGCGGCCAGGTCTGGAACAACGGGTTCAAGTTCACGGTCGCGTTCAACAGCGGCAATACCACGCGCCAATGCCTCGCGCAGGTCATGAAGGCCAATCTCGAGGCCCTGAACCCGAAGTTCAAGGTGGACGTGCGGGGCGTGACTTGGGCGCAGTACCTGTCGCTCTACCGCCAGAAGAAGCTGCCCATGTGGATCATTGGCTGGGCCGCCGACTTCCCGGACGCCGACAACTTCGCGAGCCCGTTCATGCACAGCAGCGGCACCTACCCCTCGGCCCAGAGCTACAAGAACCCCGAGGCGGACAAGCTGATCGAGCAGGGCCGCACCGAGACCGATACGGCCAAGCGCCGGGCGATCTACTTCAAGCTCCAGGAGATCGCGTTCAACGACGCGCACACCCTGTACTTCTACCCGGTGAAGCTCACCGTGATGCGCTCCTGGGTGCGGGGCTGGTACAACAACCCCGCCTTCTTCGGCGAGTACATGTACACGATGTCGAAGCAGTAAGGCGAGGAGGGGCGGGCGGCCCGGCGGATCCGCCGGGCCGCCCGCCGCACACCCGGTCATGGCCTCGTTCATCGCGCGCCGCATGCTCTTGCTCCCGGTGGTGGCGTTCGGCGTTACCTTGCTGATCTTCGCGCTGCTGCAGTTTCTGGCGCCGGAGATGCGCGCGGCCGCGTTCATCACCAACCCGAACCAGCTCACGGCTTTGGACGCCATCATCAAAAAGTACGGGCTCGACCAGCCGGTCTACGTGCAGTACTGGAACTGGCTCCGCGAGGTCTTCAGCGGAAACCTCGGATGGTCGCAGACCGCCCGGCTGCCGGTCCGCGCCGCCATCGGCGCCTTCTTCCCGGCGACGCTTGAGCTCACGATCTACGCGTTCGTTCCGATCATGCTCCTGGGTGTCTGGTTGGGGACGGCCGCCGCGGTGCACCGCGACCGGTTCATCGATCACTTGTCGCGGGTCTTCTCCATCTCGTTCCGGTCGCTGCCGAGCTTCGTCTGGGGACTGCTGATCCTGATGATCCTCTACGGCCGGATGAACTGGTTCCCGCCGGGCCGGCTCTCCCTGGAGGCCGACCTGTTCGTGCGCGACCCGAGCCGGTTTCAGCTCCACACGAACCTCTTGACGCTGGACGCCCTGCTCAACGGACAGTTGTGGATCTTCTTCGACGCGCTGCGTCATCTCATGGGGCCGGTGCTGACCCTGACCATGGTCTCGATCGCGCTGCTGGTGCGCATCACCCGCTCGTCGATGCTCGAGGTGCTGCGCCAGGACTACGTGCGCACCGCGCGCGCCAAGGGGCTGGGGGAAGACGTGGTCATCGACAAGCACGCGCGCAAGAACGCGCTCATCCCGGTGATCACCCTCTCGAGCCTGACGTTTGTGGGGCTGCTGGGCGGCGTCGTCATCACCGAAACGATCTTCAACTTCCCGGGGATCGGGCGCTGGGGCGCGTTCGCCGCGCAGCAACTTGACATTCCCGGCGTCACCGGGTTCGCGATGTTCGTGGCCGGGCTGACGGTGCTGGGGAACCTCGGTGCCGACATCCTGTACGCGTACTTCGATCCCCGGATCCGGCTGCAGTAGCCATGGGCATCCTCACCCTCGCCACCCGCAGCCTCCGGCAACACCAGGCCCAGACCCGCAGCCTGGCGGTCCTCGGCGGCGCGCTGGCCGCCGGGGCCCTCATCATCCCGCCGCTGCGGGAGCGCTTCCTGCAGCATCCGTTCGCGGTGGCCGGGTTCCTGGTGCTCGTGCTCTTCGTGGTGGCCTTCTGGACCATCCCGTCGGACTTCACCCGCCGGATGCGCAAGAACCCGCTCTCGCTGGCGGGCTTCACCTTGATCGTGCTGTTCATCGCGCTCGCCATTCTCGCGCCGTTGCTCGCACCAACCCCGTCGAGTTCGCGCGACCCGTACCTGATTCCCCAGGAGGGGTTCGCCACCGATCCGCGGCCGCCGCGCCCCGGGCATCCGTTCGGCACCACCGAGGGGCAGTACGACCTCTACTACGGGATCGTCTGGGGCACGCGCACCGCCCTGCGTGTGTCCATGGTCGTGATTCTGATCTCGGTCGTGATCGGTCTGGCGCTCGGCGGGGTGTCGGGCTACTACGGCGGCCGGCTCGACGAGGCGATCATGCGCATCACCGACATCTTCCTCGCGTTCCCGAGCCTGATCCTCGCCGTCGTCGTCGTGGCCGTGCTGGGCCGCAGCCTGACGAATGTGATGATCGCAATTGCCCTGGTCAACTGGCCCATCTACGCCCGGCTGCTTCGCGGCGACATCCTGACCGTGCGGGGGCGGGACTTCGTCGAAGCCGCCAAGGCGATGGGCGGCGGCGACGTCCGCATTATTACCAAGCACATCGTCCCGAATGCCATCTATCCTTTCCTGGTGTTCACGACGCTCGACGTGGGGCTGATCGTGCTCACCGCGGCGGCGCTGAGCTTCCTCGGGTTGGGCGCCGAGGTCGGCTACGCCGACTGGGGCATGCTCATCAACCTGTCGAGGAACTGGATCCTGGGCGCGCCGGGCAACCCGTTCGCGTACTGGTACGTGCTGATCTTCCCCGGCGCCGCGATCTTCCTGTTCGTCCTGGGCTGGAACCTGCTCGGCGACGCGGTGCGCGACATCCTCGACCCGCGGTTGCGGGGCGCCGGGTAACGCGGGCCCGATGAACCGGCGGTGGCCGGCTGCCCGCTGGGCCTGGCGGGTTGCGGCGCTTGTCTGCGCCATCGCATGGGGCCTCGGCTGGCCGGCCGCCGGGACCGGTGGACCCGTCGCGCCCACCGACGGGTGGCTCGTGGCGTCCGGGGTCACACCCGACGCGCTGGCCGAGAACAGCCAGCAGAAGCTTGCCGTCCACCGCGGTCGCATTCTCCTCACATACACCCGGCCGGTGGCCGGTGCGCCGCAGGTGTACCTGGCGACGTCCGCAGACGGCGGACGGTCCTGGCAGCACACGCCCGTATCGCACCCGCCCGCACCATCGCGGCTCGCCTCGCTCGCGATGACGCCGGACGGCTCGGTGCACGTTGTCTGGACGCGGTACGCGCCGGTCGGCGAAGTACGGTATCGCACCTTCCGTGCGGGACGCTGGTCCGACGAGACCCGGCTCTCGTCGCCCGGTGTGTACGCGGGCGTGCCGGTGGTCGCGCGTGCTGCCGCGTCGCTGCACGTGCTCTGGTACGGGATCCGGCCCGAGACGCCCACGGTGCCGACCCGGCACGGATCGGTCTACGAGATCCTTGCCACCCGCCAGCGCGCGGCCCGCTGGACGACGCCGGAGGTGATCTCTCCCGGAGTGCCGGACAGCATCAACCCGTCCATGGATGCCATCGGCCGCAGACGCCTGCATGCGGCCTGGATGCAGTTCGACGGCCGGCACTACCAGGTGCGGCATGCGGCATTCCGCGACGACGGCTGGTCAGCCCCTCAATGGCTCACCGCCGGGTCTCTCGAGCGTACAGGCGTCGCGCTGGCAGCCGGTGCGTCAGACGTGCACTTGGTCTGGGAAGAGGGCCCTCCTGCCTCGCGCATCGCGTACGCCACCCTGAGCGGCCGTGCGTCAAGGATTCTCTCCGGACGCCCGCCCGCCCACCATCCGGTCATCGCTGCGGCCGGCATGGTCGCCGTCGCGGCCTGGGACGAAGATCGGCAGATACGCCTCCGCGTCGTCCAGCCTCTCGGGCCGGTCCGGATCATCGGCCAGGGCGCAAGGCCGATGGTGGCAACCGACGGAGCGACCGCTTACGTCGCCTGGACCCGTACCGCCGGCACGACGACCGAGTTGCGCCTCGCGGCCGTGCGTGTGCGCTGACTCACGGCGAGTGTTGGACTACCGACGCGCCGTTCTCTGGCTGGTCGCGGGCATGACCGCGTTGCGAGTCGCGGCCAGCGTGCCCATGCCGCTCCTCCACGACGAGGCGTACTACTGGCTCTGGTCCCGACGGCTCGCCTGGAGCTATATGGATCACCCGCCGCTCATCGCGTACCTGATCCGGCTCTCGACCACCGCCGGTGATGGCGCGTTCTGGCTGCGGTTGCCGGCGCTCGTCCTCGGCGTGGTCGGCGCGCTCGTGCTTTTCAGGCTTGGTCGCGAGATGTTCGACGAGCGGGTGGCGTTTCTGGCCGTCGTCCTGTATCAGGTCACACCGGCGCTGGGCGGATTCGGGTCGTTTGCCACCCCTGACGCGCCGATGTACGTCGCCTGGATGGCCACGCTCCTCTTTGTGTGGCAGGCAATGCACGGAAGACCTGACCGCTGGTGGCTGGCAGGCGCAGCCCTGGGGGCCGGACTCCTGAGCAAACTGTACGCGGTGTTCCTGGGGGCCGGCCTTCTGCTGTACCTTGGTCTGGAGGGCCGGGCCTGGCTCAGACGTCGCGAGCCCTACCAGGGCGCGGTCGTGGCTGCCGCGTGCCTGGTCCCGGTCGTGTACTGGAACTGGTCGCACAACTGGGCGATGGTGCGCTTCTTACTGGGTTCCAGGGCCAGCCTCGGCGCCACGCCCGGCTGGATGGCCGTCGTGCGGCTGGTCACCGAGCATCTGCCCCTGGCGCTGTTGATGCTGCCGGCGTTGCTGTGGGCCGTCTGGGCCGCCTGGCGCCGCCGGGGCGATGCCCGCTTCGCGTATCTGCTCTGGACATCGCTGCCAGCCCTGCTCGTGCCGCTCCTACTCGCGCCGACCGGCGCGGCACGCGGGCATCATCCGGGGCCGGCCTACATCGGGCTTGCGCTGGTGTTGGCGGCCGTGTGGAGCCGGGCGATCGGGATCCTGGCCGCCGGGAACGCCGCGCTCCTCGCAGCATTCACGGCGACTGTGCTGGTCCCCTGGCTCCCGCCGCCGCCCGCGGCACGGGACTATTACGGCTGGCCCGAGGCCGGAAGCCGGGCAGCCCAGGAGGTCCGCGCCCTGGGCCCCGGGGCCGTGCTCGCCGCCGACCGGTATCAGGTCGCCGCGCAGCTCGGGTACTTCACCCGGGACACGCTCCCCGTCGTGCTCTTCCCACAACCGGGCCCGGGGGCGATCTGGGCAGCGCCCTCGGCCCACGCCGGGGCCGCAGCCGTGGCCATTGTCTATGCGCCTGAGCGCTTCTCCTGGGAGGGATGCTTCCGGCGGGTGCAAGAACGGCCGCGCATCACGGTGCCGCTGCGGGGACGGACCGTTCAGGAGTTCAGGGTGTTCAGGCTGTATGGACTCAACCCGGCGTGCGATGGCGCCGCGAACAGGAATCCCTGATATAACGTAGTATGTAATCATAAACATACGTGTGCGGGGTGGTGGCGATGGCCGCCAGGCCGGATCGTCCCAGGGTGCCGGAGGCCGGGCAGGTACTGACCGTTGATCAGGTGGCGGCGTACTTGCAGCTCAATCGCCTGACCGTCTATCGGTACATCCGCGAAGGCAAGATTCCCGCGGCGAAGATCGGCAAGCTGTACCGGGTTCTCAAGGCCGACGTCGACCGGTTCCTCGAGGCACAGAAGACCACCGAACAGGCGGCACGGCGGCGACCGTCCAAACCGTCGAAGGCGGGCGCATCGGTGGTCCCACAGCGATCCCCGGAAGACGTCTACGTGGGACCGAGCTGGAGCGAGCGCCTGCGCGACCGCGAGCACCGCGAGAAGTCCGCGCCCGACTACCCGCTGGAGTGGGTCATGCGAGGCTTGCATTGAGCGGTGGACGCAGGGGAGCGGCCATCGCGACCAAACTCCGTCTTGGTTTCCGAGGCTGGCAGGGCAGTCCGGACACGGACGTGAGGACGACACTACGGAACGGAGGAGGAGACGCATGAGAATGCGCGTGCGACCATTGCTGGCCGTGGCGCTCATCGTGGCACTTGCGCTCGGATATGGGATCGGAGCGGCGCAGGCTCAGCAGAGCCGCGACAACGTGACGATCGGCATGGCGCAGGAGCCCGATGGATTGATCATGGACTTCTGGTCAATGGCCGCCGGCCGGGCGGTGTCCAACTCGCTGTGGACGGACATGGTCCTCTACAACGAGAAGTGGCAGCTCATCCCGGGCACCGTCGTGAAGATCCCGTCGCTCAAGGACGGCGACTGGCAGCTGCTGCCGAACAACAAGATGCGCGTGACCTTCAAGCTCAAGCGGGGCTTTACCTGGCACGACGGCCGGCCGTATACCGCGACCGACGTGTCGTGGACGTACCTGATGCTCCGCAACCCGCGCACGCCGACCGTGTCGCGGTTCATCAACCGGAAGATCGACAACGTGCTGGCACCCGACCCGTACACCGTGGTCGTCCAGTGGAACGAGCGGTATCCCTTCGCGAACGCCAACCCGATCGGCAGCAATCTGATCTACCCGCGGCACGTCATGGAGCGCGAATATCTGCGCGATCCGTCCACGCTGAAGTCTCACCGGCAGGCGCGGGCGCCGGTGGGCAACGGGCCCTACAAGTTCGTGGAGTGGGTGGCCGGGAGCCACATCACCCTGGAGGCGTACGACAAGTATCCGGGCGGCGCTCCCAAGATCAAGCGGCAGACCTGGCGGTTCATCCTCGACTCCACGGTGCTCCAGGCGAACGTCATCGCCAACCAGGTCGACGTGACCGAGACCAACAACTTCTCGCTCGACCAGATGGTCGAGATCGAGCGCCGTAACCAGCAGCAGAAGACCTACTACACGCCGGCGTTGATCTGGGAGCACATCGACCTCAACGTCGAGAACGACTGGCTGAAGGACAAGCGTGTGCGCCAGGCCCTGGCGCATGCGATCAACCGCGAGGAGCTGAGTCAGAAGCTGTTTTACGGCAAGCAGCCCGTGGCGCATACCTGGCTGCCCGAGCGGCATGAGGCCTATCACAAGGACATCAAGAAGTACGCCTACGACCCGGCGCGGGCGCGGCAGCTGCTGGCCGAGGCCGGCTTCACCCCGGGGCCCGACGGCATCTTGCGCGATCCCCGCGGCCAGCGGGTCGAGATGACCATCATGACCACCGCCGGCAACGCGGTGCGCGAGCAGGTGCAACAGATCATGAAGGACCAGCTCCGGACGGTCGGCATCGACCTGCGCATCGACAACCGGCCGGCCAGCGTGCTGTTTGGCCAGGTCACCCAGCGCCGGCAGTTCCCGCACATGGTGATGTACGCCTGGTTGATGACGCCGCTCACGCTCGGGAACACCTTCTGGCACTCCAGCCAGGTACCCACCGCGGCCAACAACTGGGAGGGACAGAACTACCCGGGCTTCCGGCACCCCGAGAGCGACAGGTTGCTCGAGCAAATTGCCACCGAGATCGACGCGACCAAGCGCATCGCGCTGCTGAAGCGGCAGCAGGACATCTGGGCGGACGAACTGCCGGCGATCCCACTGTACTTCCGGCTGCAGTTGAACACGGCGCACGCGCGGCTCGCGCCGATCAAGCCGACGGGCCTCGCGGGCACGTACATCAACTGGAACTCCGGCGAGTGGGGCTGGACGCAATAGCCGGGACGCCGAGCTCGGCGTGGGAGGGGCGGTCTCAGCCGTCCCTCCCACGGGCACACCGTCGGGGGTGAGGGATGCAGCGATTCCTCGTGCGGCGCTTGTTGCACGGCGTGATCATCCTGGTCGGCCTCTCGATCCTGATGTTCACGCTGCTGGCGTTTACGCCCGGCGACCCGGTCGAACTCATCGCAGCCAGCACGCCCGACATCAAGCCGGAGGACGTCGCGGCGCTGCGCAAGTACTACGGCCTCGACGACCCGTTCTATGTCCGGTACTTCAAGTGGCTGCGGTCGGTGCTGCACGGCGACCTCGGCTACTCGCGGACCTACGGGACGCCCGTGACCAAGATCATCGGCGAGCGGCTCCGCAACACGATGTCACTGCTGGCGACCGCGGTCGTGTTCGCCTTCATCATCGGCGTGAGTGCCGGGATCTACTCGGCCCTGCACCAATACTCGGCCGCGGACTACGCGGTGACGGTGGTGGCGTTCGCCGGCCACTCTGTGCCGGTGTTCTGGCAGGGGATCGTGTTCATCCTGCTGTTCGCGGTGTGGCTGCCCTGGTTCCCGGCGGGCGGCATGATGACGCCGGGCGTGGCGCCCGGGTGGCCCGCGCTGCTCGACCGGGCCTGGCACTTAGTGCTGCCCGTGGCCGTCCTGGCGACGAGCGGTATGGCCGCGTGGGCGCGCTACATGCGGAGCAGCATGCTCGAGGTGATCCGGCAGGACTACGTGCGGACCGCGCGGGCGAAGGGCAACCCGGAGAAGGTCATCATCAACCGGCACGCGCTACGCAACGCGCTCATCCCCATCATCACGCTCGTCGCGCTCTCCATCCCCGGCATCGTGAACGGCGCGGTTCTGACCGAGACGGTCTTCTCGTGGCCGGGCATGGGGC
Organism: Candidatus Fervidifonticultor quartus; assembly: GCA_031458775.1. GTDB lineage: Bacteria > Sysuimicrobiota > Sysuimicrobiia > Sysuimicrobiales > Humicultoraceae > Fervidifonticultor_A > Fervidifonticultor_A quartus. The sequence continues at coordinate 15,726 of JAVKJV010000022.1, forward strand.
TGCTGCTGTTCCAGGCGGTGCTCGGCCATGACTACAATGTGGCTATGGCGGTGCTGCTGTTCCTGGCACTGATGACCGTCACGTTCAACCTGCTGGCGGACGTGGCCTACGCGGTCGCCGATCCCCGGATTCGGTACGATTGACCGGCTGGAGGTACTGAAGATGGCACGAGCGGCCACACCCCGGCAGTTCGCGCTCGACCTCGAGCGCCGGCGGAAGGAAGCCGCCGGTGTGGCGGTCGGGCAGTCGTACTGGCAGATCGCCTGGAAGCGGTTCCTCAAGCACCGGCTGGCGATGATCGGTGGCACCGTGGCCCTGTCCCTGACGCTCATGGCCATGCTGGCGCCATGGATCGCACCCCACCCGTTCGACCGCATCAGTCTCCAGCACCGCTGGGTGCAGCCCGGCCTCGGGAACCTCTTCGGCACCGACGAGTTGGGCCGCGATGTGCTGACGCGGATCATGTTCGCCGGCCGCATCTCGCTGGTCGTCGGGTACGTGACCGCGGTGTCGGTCTCGACGATCGGCGCGCTGATGGGCGCGGTGGCCGGCTTCTACGGCGGCTGGATCGACAGCGTGATCATGCGACTGGTCGACATGTTGATCGCCGTGCCGCTCCTGCCGCTCTACCTGATCATGGCGGCGCTCGTGCCGGGCGGTGGTGTGGGCCGCATCGTGCTGATCCTGTCCATCTTTGGCTGGACGACGGTGGCGCGGCTGGTGCGCGGCCAGATTCTCTCGCTGAAGAGCCAGGACTTCGTCGAGGCCGGCCGGGCTATGGGGGCCTCCGAGGCCCGCATTATCCTGCGGCACCTGATTCCCAATGCGCTCGCCCCGGTCATCGTGGCCGCCACCCTCACGGTGGGCAACGCGATCCTGACCGAGTCGGGGCTCTCATACCTGGGACTCGGGATTCAGCCGCCGATCCCTTCGTGGGGCAACATGCTCCAGCGCGCGCAGGAGTATCTGTTGAAGGCGTCGTGGCTGGCCGTGTTTCCCGGTCTGTTCATCTTCATGACCGTGCTGTCGTTCAACTTCCTGGGGGACGGGCTGCGGGACGCCCTCGACCCGCGCCTGAAGACATAGCCGGGGAGTTTGACGGGGTGAGTCTGACGGAGTGAGTCTGACGGAAGGAGGCCTCTGATGGCACGCGGTTGGCTCCGGTGGGTTGCACTCCTCGCGGCTTTTGGTCTCGCCTTTCCCTCGGGTGCTCCTGCGGCTCCGGTGCCGCGCAAGGACACACTCGTGTTTGCTATGGCTCAGGAACCCGACATCTTGGGGCCGATGACCGTGATGGCCGCGTCGGGCGTGATCCACAACATCGTCTTTGGTGACATCACGCCGTTCAACGAGAAGTGGCAACGAACGCTGGTCATGGTCGAGAAGTTGCCGTCTCTGAAGGACGGCGACTGGCAGGTGCTGCCCAACAACAAGATGCGCGTCACCTGGAAGCTGAAGCGTGGTTTCACGTGGCACGACGGCAAGCCGGTCACCGCGCTCGACTACCGGTTCATGTACGGCATGTTGCGGAACCCGCAGGTGCCCAGTATCGCCCGATTCATCATCAACAAAGTGGACAACATCCTGGTGCCGAACCCCAACGATCCGTACACCATGGTGGTGCAGTGGAACGAGCTGTGGCCGTTCGCCGGCACTCAGCCGTTCGGGTATGGCTATGTGCTCCCGCGGCACCTTCTGGAGCGCGCCTACCTCTCGAACCCGGCCCAGTTGAAGGCCCATCCCTACTGGCGGCTGCCCGTGGGCGCCGGTCCGTACAGGATGACCGAGTGGGTGGCCGGCAGCCATATGTCGTTTGAGGCGCACGAGAAGTGGCCGCTGGGCGCGCCGGCCATCAAGAAGATTCAGTTGCGGTTCATCCTGGACAGCACCGTGCTGCAGGCCAACGTGATCTCGGGCAGCGTCGACGCCACGGACATCAACAATTTCAGTTGCCTGCAGATGGAACAGATCGCGCAGCGCAACCCGCGGGTGGAGGCGCACCACCGCGAGGCCATGGTCTGGGAGCGCATTGACTTCAACCACGACGACGTCTGGCTCAAGGACAAACGCGTCCGCCAGGCGATCGGCTATGCGCTGGATCGCAAGGCGATCGCCGAGGTGTCGTGCGCCGGCGGCCGGCAGCCGGTCGCCCACTCCTGGATGGCGCCCGGGCACCCTGCGGCGAACCCCAACGTGAAGAAGTACGACTATGATCCGGCCAAGGCGCGGGCGTTACTCGCCGAAGCCGGATTCCGGCCCGGCCCTGACGGGATCCTCCGAGACGGCACGGGCAAGCGGGTTGAGATGGTGATCTCGACCACCGCGGGAAACTCGATCCGCGAGCAGGTCGAGCAGATTGTCAAGGAGCAGCTGCGGCAGGTCGGCATCGACGTGCGGATCGAGAACCGACCGGCGTCGGTCTTCTTCGGGACCTACACGACCCGTCGCCAGTTCCCGCACATGGCGATGTATGCCAGCCTGTTCACGCCGGAGTCAGTGCCCTCCAACCGCTTCCACAGCAGGGACATCCCGTCGGCGGCCAACTCATGGTCCGGGGACAACCGCGTCGGGTGGCGCAACGCGGAGAACGACCAGATCTGGGATCAAATCATTGCTGAGCTCGATGTCGAGAAACGGACCGCGCTGCTGAAGAAACAACAGGAAATCTTCGCCGAGGATCTCCCGAGCCTGCCGCTGTACTTCCGGTTGGACCTGACGACCTACCCGAAGGCCATGCGCAACGTCAAGCCGGTGGGGCTGGGGTCGTACTACATCCCCTGGAACATCTGGGAGTGGAAGTGGGGCGACCAGTAGCCCTGGCGCCCGGGCCGGGCCCGGCCGCAACGGAGGATTCATGAGATTCGCGGAGAAGTCAGGGGCATATCTTAAGGGGTGAGTCGCGTGGCTGATCAACCGCTGCTGTCCGTCCGCAATTTGAAGACGTACTTCTATACCGACGAGGGTGTCGTCAAAGCGGTCGACGGCCTGTCGTACGACCTGCGCAAGGGCGAGACGCTCGGCATCGTCGGGGAGTCCGGTTCCGGCAAGAGCGTGCACGCCCTGTCGGTCATGCGGCTCATCGCCAGCCCGCCCGGGAAGATCGTCGACGGTGAGATCCTCTTCGAGGGCAAGAACCTCCTGAAGCTCAGCGACGAGGAGATGCGGCACATCCGGGGCAACCGCATCGCCATGATCTTCCAGGAGCCGATGACCTCGCTGAACCCGGTGCTGACCATCGGCGAGCAGATCGCCGAGGCGGTCATCTTGCACCAGAAGCTCGACAAGAAGGCGGCCTGGGAGCGCGCCATCGAGATGCTGGAGCGGGTTAAGATCCCGCTGGCCCGCGAGCGCGTCCGGGACTACCCGCACCAGTTCTCCGGCGGCATGCGGCAGCGCGTGATGATCGCCATGGCGCTGTCGTGTAATCCGTCGATCCTGATCGCCGACGAGCCCACGACGGCGCTGGACGTCACCATCCAGGCGCAGATCCTTGAGCTGATCCAGGAGCTGCAGCGCGAGTTCCACATGGCGGTCATCATGATCACCCACAACCTGGGCGTGGTGGCCGAGACGTGCGACAACGTCGTCGTCATGTACGCCGGCCGGCCGGTCGAGCACACCGATGTCCAGCGCACGTTCCACGATCCCAAGCACCCGTACACCTGGGGGCTGCTGCACTCGATCCCCAAACTCTACGAGCGCAAGGAGCGGCTGATTCCGATCGAGGGGCAGCCGCCCAGCCTGATCGATCTGCCGCCCGGCTGCGCATTCGCGCCGCGGTGTCCGTTCGCGATGGAAATCTGCGTACAGGAAGACCCGTCGGACTACACCGTGGGGCCCGATCACTACGCGAAGTGTTACCTGTACAGCGAGCACGCCACGCCCGAAGAGAAGAAGGCCGCTGAGAAGGCCGGGTTGCTCGCGTCAACGCGGACGTCGTAGGAGGCACGCTGTGGCGACTGGGACCAGCAACGGCGAGATCATTCTTGAGGTCAAGAACCTCAAGAAGTACTTTCCCATCACCAAAGGCTTCATCTTCCAGCGCCAGGTGGGCGCGGTGAAGGCCGTTGACGACGTGTCGTTCTTCATTCGCAAGGGCGAGACGCTCGGCTTGGTCGGCGAGTCCGGCTGCGGCAAGACCACGACCGGCCGCGTGATCCTGCGCCTGATGGAGCCGACCTCAGGCGAGGCGACGTTTGAGGGGCGCAACATCTTTACGCTCAGCAAGGAAGAGCTCCGGCGCATGCGCCGCAACATGCAGATTATCTTCCAGGATCCCTACTCGTCCCTGAATCCTCGCATGACCGTGGGCGACATCATCGGCGAGCCCCTCGAGATCCATAACCTGGCCCGCGGCAAGGAGAAAGTGCGGCGCGTCCAGGAACTGCTCGAGGTCGTCGGTCTGTCGCCCTATCATGCGAACCGCTACCCCCACGAGTTCTCGGGCGGCCAGCGGCAGCGCATCGGGATCGCCCGCGCGCTCGCGGTGAACCCCAAGCTCATCATCTGCGACGAGCCGGTCTCCGCGCTCGACGTGTCGATCCAGGCGCAGGTGCTCAACCTCCTCGAGGAGCTGCAGAAGGAGTTCGGGCTGACGTATCTGTTCATCGCGCACGACCTGTCGGTGGTGAAGCACATCAGCGACCGGATCGCCGTGATGTACCTGGGTAAGATCGTCGAGGTCGCGCCGGCCGAAGAGCTGTTTGCGAACCCGCAGCACCCCTACACCGAGGCGCTGCTGTCGGCTGTGCCGATCCCGAACCCCGGCATGCGGCGCGAGCGGATCATCCTGCCCGGCGACGTGCCGAGCCCGGTGAACCCGCCGTCCGGCTGCCGGTTCCACACGCGCTGTCTGTACGCGCGCGAGTCGTGTAAGGTCAACGAGCAGCAACTGGTCGATATCGGCGGCGGTCACTACGTCGCCTGTGAGGTCCTGCCGTTCAAGCACCAGCGCAGCAAGGCCGCGGTGCTGAAGGCGCCGGCATAAGCACCGCGCAACGACCGTGAAGGCGGTGCCGGGGCCACCACCCCGGCACCGTTCGTTCTGGCCGCCAGGAGGCAGCCATGAGAATTGACGGGACCACGGTGGACCACGTGGCGCGGCTGGCGCGCCTCGCTCTCACCGACGAGGAGCGCGAGCGCTTCGCCGGGCAACTCGGCCGCATCCTGGAGTACTGCGCGACGCTGGACGCACAGCCGATCGACGGTGTGCCGGCGACGTCCCACGTGCTCCCGCTGACCAATGTGCTCCGGCCGGATGTCGTGACCCCGTCGCTCGATCACCGAGAGGTCCTGGGGCAGGCGCCGGCGACCGAGCAGGGCTTCTTCAAAGTCCCCCGCGTCTTCGAAGCCGAGTAGGCACGTGCGGTGACACCGGCACCCTATCTGACCGCCCGCGCGCTCCGCCACGCCTACGTGCGTGGCGATCTGCGACCCAGCGAGGTCGTCGAGGCGGCCCTGGCGCGCGTGGCCGGCCGCGACCGCGACCTGCGCGCGTTCCTGCACGTGGACGGCGACCGCGCGCTGGCGGAGGCGCGCGAGTGGGACCGGCGTGTCGCGGCGGGGAACGGCAGCGGCCTGCCCGTGCTGGCCGGCGTGCCGGTCGCGCTCAAAGACAACCTGTGCACGCGCGGGACGCCGACGACCTGCGGGTCACGCATCCTCGAGGGATGGCGGCCGCCGTACGACGCGACCGTGGTCGCGCGTCTCCGGCAGGCGGGCGCCGTGATCCTGGGCAAGACGAACCTCGACGAGTTCGCGATGGGGTCGTCGACCGAGAACTCGGCGTACGGTCCGACGCGCAACCCCTGGGACCTTGGCCGCGTGCCCGGCGGGTCGAGTGGCGGCTCGGCCGCCGCGGTGGCCGCCGGCTATGTGCCGCTCGCCCTGGGGTCGGACACCGGCGGGTCGGTCCGGCTGCCAGCGGCCTTCTGCGGCATCGCCGGACTCAAGCCCACGTACGGCCGCGTGTCGCGGTATGGGTTGGTGGCGTTCGCGTCATCGCTCGACCAGGTCGGGCCGCTGGCCCTCGATGTTGCCGATTGCGCGCTGCTCCTCGCGGTGATCGCCGGGCATGACCCGAAGGACTCGACATCCGCGGCGGAGCCGGTGCCCGACTACCTCGCCGATCTCGAACGCGGCGGCCGCGGGATGCGCCTTGGGGTGCCGGCCGAGGCGTTTGGTCCGGGCGTCGATGCCGCGGTCGCCGAGGCCGTGCGCGCCGCATTACGGGTGTTCGAGGCGCTCGGGCTGACGGTTGAGGAGATCGCGCTGCCGACCATTGACGCGGCGCTGCCGACATACTACATTTTGGCGCCGGCCGAAGCCTCGTCCAATCTGGCGCGCTACGACGGTGTGCGGTATGGCCCGCGCGCGGCAGGCCGGGATCTGTACGAGATGTACACCGAGACGCGGCGCCGGGGTTTTGGCGCCGAGGTCAAGCGCCGCATCATGCTCGGGACCTATGCGCTCTCGGCCGGGTACTACGAGGCCTACTACATCAAGGCGCAGCGGGTGCGCACGCTCGTGGCCCGCGACTTCGCCCGCGCGTTCGACCGCGTCGACGCCGTCGTGCTTCCGGCCGCGCCGACGCCGGCCTTCGGGCTCGGAGAGCGCGTCGACGACCCGCTGACGATGTACCTGTCGGACATCTTCACCATCCCGGTGAATCTGGCCGGGCTACCGGCACTGGCGATCCCGTGTGGCTTCGACCGCGGGCTACCGATCGGTCTGCAGGTGATCGGGCGGCCGTTTGACGAGTCAACCGTGCTGCGGGTCGGCTGGGCGTACCAACAGGCCACGGCCTGGCACCTGCAGCGCCCGCCGCTGCCGATCTAGGGCCGTTGCGATGCCGGCCGTCAGCGCGCACGATCTGGTCATCGGGCTGGAGATCCACGTCCAGTTGCTGACCGCGTCCAAGATGTTCTGCGGGTGCGGTGTTGCCTTTGGCGCGCCGCCCAACACCCTAGTCTGTCCGGTGTGCCTCGGCCTGCCCGGGGCGCTGCCTGTGCTCAACGCGCGGGCGGTGGACCTGGGTCTGCGCGCCGCACTGGCCCTGGGCTGCCGGGTGCACCCGCGCAGCCAGTTCCACCGGAAGAACTACTACTATCCCGACATCCCCAAGAACTTTCAGATTTCGCAGTATCAGTACGCGGACCATGCGCCGCTGGCGACCGGGGGCGTGCTGGAGATCACGGTGGACGGCCGGCGGATGTCGGTGCGCATCCGGCGCGTCCACCTCGAGGAAGACACCGGACGGCTCGTGCACCCGGAGGGACTGGACGGCAGCCTGGTGGACTACAACCGCTCAGGCGTGCCGCTCATGGAGATCGTCACCGAGCCCGACCTGCGCGCACCGGCCGAGGCCCGGGAGTTCCTCGTGGCGCTGCGGCGTTTGCTACAGTTCGCCGGGGTCAGCACCGGCCGCATGGAGGAGGGCACGCTGCGCTGCGACGCCAACCTCTCGCTCTCACGTCCGGGGGGCGTGTCCGGCGTGCGTACCGAAGTCAAGAACATGAACTCGATCCGATCGGTGGAACGCGCGCTGGCGTTCGAAGCCGCGCGGCAGGCCGACGTGCTCGCCCGCGGGGGCGCGGTCGAGCAGGAGACACGCCACTGGGACGAGCGCCGCGGGGTCACGTTCGGGTCGCGCTCGAAGGAAGAGGCGCAGGACTACCGCTACTTCCCCGAGCCGGATCTTGTGCCGATCGAGGTGGACGAAGCCTGGCTGCAACGTGTGCGGGACGCGCTCCCGGAGCTGCCCGCGGCCCGGCGCGACCGGTTCGTGGCCGTGTGGGGCTTATCGCGCTACGATGCGGATCTGCTCACCAGCTCGCCGGCCATGGCCGCGTTCTTCGAGGGGGCCGTCGAGCGGTTTCCCCGGCCGAAGATGATTGCCAACTGGCTGGTCGGTGACGTGACGGCCTACCTCAATGAACACGGTGTCGAGATCGACCAGATCACGCTGACCCCGGCGCGACTGGCCGAGTTGCTGCGGTTGGTCGAGGACGGGACGGTCAGTGGGCGCACGGCCAAGGACGTGCTGATCGAGATGATCGAGCGCGATCAGGATGCCGGCACGATTGTGGCCGCGCGGGGATTGACGCAGATCAGCGACGAAGATACGCTCGCCCGGGTCGTGGACGCGATCATAGCGCAGCACCCCGGTCCGGCCTCCGAGGTTCGGGCCGGGAAGGAGAAGGCGATGGGATTCCTCGTGGGCCAGGTGATGAAGGCCACCGGCGGCCGGGCCAATCCCGACGCCGTCCATCGCCTCCTCCGGGAGCGCCTTCGGGCATGACGCCCGTCCCACCGCACTCGGCCGCGGGTCGTCGGCCGGCCGCCCGGCCGCCGCGCACCAGCCGCGGGACGCCCCGGTTCGTGCCAGGCCCGCACGCGCCCACGCGGCATCCCCGGCAAGGGGGGGCGGGCAGCGTGCGGCTCGGCGAGCGCCTGACGGTCCGGTTCACCGGCGTGACACCGGACGGCGCGGCCATCGCCCGCCTGGGCGCGGTGCACGTCGCCGTCCCATTCGGCGTCCCGGGTGAGGAGGCTCTGATCGAGATCACGAAGGGCGGACGGCGGGCCGAGGGCCGGCTTCTCGCGCTACTCCGGAAGTCGCCCGACGTCGCCCCGGCACGGTGCCGTCACTTCGGCCGCTGCGGCGGATGTCAGTGGCAGCACGTCGCGCCCGAGTTGCAACGCCGTCTCAAGACCCGGCTCGTGAAGGACTACCTCAAGGAGCATGCCGACCTCCAGCGCGACGTCGTGGCCGACACGCTCGGCGCCGAGGCCTGGGCCTACCGCAACACCCTGCGCGTCGTCTTCGCCGAGCGCGGAGGCGAAATCGTCCTCGGTTACCGGGCAGCCGGATCATCGCGGGTGCTCGACATAGTCGAGTGCCCGGTGCAGCACGGGGCAAACGAAGCGATGCTGCAGGCGGTCCGAGACGCCGTCTCCGACCTTGGACTGCCCATCTATGATCACGAGCGCGGCACCGGTCTCGTGCGAGGCGTCCTCGGGATGACGTCGTTCGCCACCGGGCACGCGCTGCTCACGGTGTCCTCGCGCGGGCCGCTGCCGGATCCGACCGCGGTCGTACACGCGCTGATCGACCGTGTGCCGGGGCTCGCGGGCATCCTCAACACGGTGCAGCCGGCCCGGTCGCTCGACCTGCAGGGTCCGCGGTGGCATCTGTTATGGGGTCGCGATCACGTCGAAGACGAGATTGCCGGTCTGAGGGTCCGCCTGCGGCCAATGACCGCGATGCCGGCCAACCCCCGCGGCATGACCCTGCTTATCGACGCCGTCCGGCGCGCTGCGGACCTGCGATCCGGGGACGTCGCCGTGGACCTCACGGCCGACACCCCGGCGGTCACGCTAGCGCTCGCGCAGGTCGGTGAGGGCGCCACCGGTGTGGTCCGCGGCCGGCGTGACGTGGACGATGCCTGGTACGCTGCCAGGGTCAATGGCGTGGCCAATGCGCTCTTCACCACCCGGGATGCGCCGGGCGTGCTGGCCTCGCTCGCGGAGCGCCGTGTGCCGGATGTCGTGGTGGCCACAGCCAGCGGACCGGGGCTCGACTCGGCGATCGTGGCGGCCGTCGCCCTTGCTCGTGTGCCGCGCGTCGTCTACCTAGCACGGTCGCTTGCGACCTGCGCGCGTGACCTGGTCTCGTGGCGGCACGCCGGTTACGACCCGGTGCTGGTGCAGCCGGTCGACTTGCTGCCGCACACCAGCCACGTCCACGTCGTCGCGGCCTTGCGCCGGATGAATTGATGTTACAATTCTGCTGAGCGCATGCCCGACCCATTCGTCCACTGCCATCTCCACACCGAGTACTCGCTGCTGGACGGCGCCAGTCGCATCGAACCGTTGATGCGGGCCGCCGCGCAGATGGGTATGCCCGCGATTGCCGTTACCGACCACGGTACAATGTACGGCGTCGTCGAGTTCTACCTGCGGGCGCGACAGCACGGCCTGACCCCGATCATCGGCGTCGAGGCGTACGTCGCGCCGCGGCGGCACACCGACCGCGATCCGAAGCTCGACGTGAACCCGTATCATCTGGTGCTGCTCGCGACCGACGCGGTGGGCTACCGCAACCTGCTGCGGCTGACAAGTATTGCCCACCTGGACGGCTTCTACTACAAGCCGCGGGTGGACCGTGAGCTGCTCGCCCGGCACAGCCAGGGCCTGATCGCGTTGTCGGGGTGCCTGCAGGGCGAGGTCACGCGGGCGATTCTGCGCGACGATCTCCGACAGGCCCGCGAGGTCGCGGCAACGTATCGTGATATCTTCGGCGCCGGGAACTACTTCCTGGAGATCCAGGACCACGGGCTGCCCGATCAGCGTCGCAACATCGCGGGCATGCTGCAGCTCGCCCGCGACCTCGACCTGGCCCTGGTGGCGACCAACGACGTCCATTACGTGCAGCGTGACGACGCCGAGGCACAGGACGCGCTGATGTGCATCCAGATGAACGTCACGCTGGACGCGACGAACAAGCCACGCATGGGCGACGTCCCGGAGTTTTACCTCAAGAGTGCGGAGGAGATGGCTCGGCGCTTCGCCGAGGTGCCGCAGGCCCTGGCCTCCACGCTCGAGATCGCCGGCCGCGCGCGCCTGGAGCTCGAGCTGGGCAAGATCAAGCTCCCGCACTTCCCGGTGCCCGAAGGCGAGACGGTCGACACCTACCTGCGGAAGTTGTGCGAGGCTGGGCTCCGGCAGTTGTACGGCCGGCCGTCGCCGGAGCAGCACGCGCGGCTTGACGAGGAACTGCGGGTCATCACGCAGATGGGGTACGCGGCCTACTTCCTCATCGTGCGGGACTTCGTGAAGTTCGCCCGCGACCGCGGCATCCTGACCACCGTACGCGGCTCGGCCGCGGGCAGCCTGGTCCTCTACAGCCTCGGCGTCACCGACGTGGACCCGCTGCGCTACCGGCTGCCCTTTGAGCGCTTCCTGAACCTCGAGCGCGTGACGATGCCCGATATCGACGTCGACTTCATGGACAGTCGGCGCGACGAAGTAATCCGCTACGTCATCGACAAGTACGGCGCGGATCATGTGGCGCAGATCATCACGTTCGGGACCATGGGTGCGCGACAGGCGGTGCGCGACATCGGCCGTGTCATGGGACTGCCGTACGCCGACGTCGACCGGATCGCCAAGATGGTTCCCTTCAACGCCTCGCTCGATCAAGCCCTGCGCGCCGACCCTGAGTTGCGGCGCGCCAAAGACGAGAGTCAGACCGTCGGCCGGCTCCTGGACCTCGCCCAGAAGCTGGAGGGTGTTGCCCGGCACGCCAGCACCCACGCGGCCGGCGTGATCATCTCCCGGGACCCTCTGATCGACCTCGTGCCGCTCCAGCGCGCCACCAAAGGCGACCTGGTCATGACGCAGTTCGACATGGATGCGGTCGAGAAGATCGGCCTGCTGAAGATGGACTTCCTGGGCCTGTCGTACCTGACGATCCTGGACAAAGCCCTGAAGATCATCGAGCGTGTCCGCGGCGTCACCGTAGACCTCAAGACGATCCCGCTCGACGATCGCGCGACCTTTGACCTGTTGTCGCGGGGCGAGACCGTTGGGATCTTCCAGCTGGAAGGCGCGGGGATGACGCGGTACGTCAAGGAGCTGAAGCCCAGCCGGATCGAGGACATCATGGCCATGGTGGCGTTGTTCCGGCCCGGCCCGATGGCGAACATCCCCGCGTACATCCGGCGCAAGCACGGCGAGGAGAAGGCCGGTACGCTGCACCCGCTCATGGACGAGGTGCTCGCCGACACCTACGGGGTGATGGTGTACCAGGAGGACGTCATGGCTGTGGCCCAGGCGGTCGCCGGGTACACGCTCGCCGAGGCCGACACGCTGCGGTACGCGGTCGGCAAGAAGATCGCCGACAAGCTCGCCGCGCACCGCGAGAAGTTTCTTGCCGGCGCGCGCAAGAAGGGCGTCTCCAAGCGCACGGCCGACGCGATCTGGGAACTGTTCGAACCCTTCGCCCGCTACGGCTTCAACCGCGCGCACGCGGCGTGCTACGGCCTGATTGCGTACCAGACCGCGTACCTGAAGGCCCACTTCCCTGCCGAGTATATGGCCGCGGTGCTGACGACCGAGGCCTTCGGCCAGGATTGGATGGCCAAGGTGGCCGGGGCCGTGGCCGAGTGCGACCGCATGGGGATCAAAGTCCTGCCCCCCGATGTCAACGAGTCGATGGACACGTTCACCGTCGTCGGCAACGCGATCCGGTTCGGCCTGGCCGCGGTCAAGAACGTCGGCATCGGCGCCGTCGAGTCGATCCTCAAGGCCCGTGAGGCGGGCGGACCGTTCACCTCGCTCCCCGACCTCATCGCCCGCGTGGACACCCGCACGGTGAACAAGCGGGTCCTGGAGAGCCTCATCAAAGCCGGCGCGTTCGATTCCCTGGGCCGGCCGCGCGCGGCGCTGTTGCAGGAGATCGACGGCGCGCTGGTCGCCGGCCAGCGGCTGTCGAAGACGAAGGCCGAGTCGCAGACCGGGTTGTTCGACCTGGGACAGCCGGCGCCCGTGTCTGCTCCGGCCGGCGGCGCTGCCGTCGAAGAGTTCTCGAAGACCGAGCTGCTGGCCATGGAACGGGACATGCTGGGGATGTACCTCTCCGGCCATCCGCTCGCTCATGTCCGTGATCGCCTGGCGCAGCGGACGACCGCGACGATCGAGCAGCTCGCCGAGATGCGCGATCGCAGCGAGGTCGTGGTCGGCGGGCTCATCACGGCGCTGAAGCGCACCACGACCAAGGGCGGCGCCGCGATGGCGTTCGCCACCCTCGAGGATCTGACCGGCAGCGTCGAGGTGATCGTGTTCCCCAAGACCTACGAGCAGTCCAGTCTGGCGCTTCGTCGGGATGCGATTGTTGTCGTGCGCGGCCGGCTCGACGTGGCGGACCAGCAAGTCAAGCTGCTCGCCGACGGCGTGATCGCGCTCGATGACGTGCCGGGGGGCAACGGCTCACCCGGTGCGACACCGGAGGGCCGCGCGGCGCCGAACGGACCGCCGGCGACCATCGCAAGCGCCGTCGCACCCGATCTCGTGTTGCACGTGACGCTGGACGCCGAACGGCACGGCGACGCCGGCCTGCACCGGCTCCGCGACGTGCTCGCGCGGCACCGCGGCGATCGACCTGTCGTGCTGACCGTGCGTGCCGAAGGCCGAGAGGTGCTGCTGCAGAGCGGTGAGGTGCGCGTCGCGCCGTCGTCGCGGGTCGTGGAGGAGATCGACGAGCTTCTCGGGCCGCGGTCGGCGTCGTGGGGCCGTCCCAGGCCATGACGGAGCCGTTGCCGTCTTCGCCCTCACCGGGCGCGAGACCCGAGGTCGTGGTCCGGCCCTCCGGCGGCACGTCGCCCTCGCGTGCGCTGTTGCTGCTCGCCGCGGCGTTCTTCGTGGTGGCCGGCGTGATCGTCGCGTACTCGCTCGGCCAACGGTCGGCGGTGGAGGACGCGCCGATCGCGCCCGGCCTCACCGGGCAAGACCAACCACTCCGGATCGCCCCCGCGTTCTCGCTGCCGTCACTGCGGGGCCCGGGGCGTGTCAGCCTGGCCGACTTCAGGGGGCAGGTCGTCGTGCTCAACTTCTTCGCGTCGTGGTGCCGGCCGTGCGAACTCGAGGCCGCCGACCTCGAGCGCACCTGGCAGGCCACCCGCGGTCGGGGCGTCGCATTCGTGGGTATCGCCATTCAGGATGAGCCTGAGGCGGCCCGCGGCTTTCTGGCAAGACACGGGATCAGCTACCCGGCAGCGATCGATACTTCCGGTGAGATCATGCGGGCCTATCGCGTGACAGGCATCCCGACCACCTTCTTCGTGACGCCGGACGGCCGGATCGCCGGCACGCACGTCGGGATCTTTGTCGGCGACGAGGGCGTGGCGCGACTGCGGGAGCGGATCGGTCGGGCCCGGAGCACACGATGAGCTCACGACGAGGGGCACGCGTCAGCGGGCTGCAGGTCGTGGCGGCCATCATCCTCATGGGGCTGGGGTTTCTCTTCGTCGTGCAGGTGCGCGCCGGCCGGCTCCTGCGCGCCCAGCCCGAGGTGCCGACGCGCAACATCTACGCGCTGGCGACCCTGCTGCGGCAGGAGCGCGAAGCGCGGCAAGATCTGGAACGGCGTGTCGGCGAGTGGCAGCGGCGCCTGGCCGAGTACGAGCGCGCGACGGCCGAGGGCCGCACGCTTGCCGCGGCGATGAGCCGGGAGCTCGACAGCCTGCGTATCGCCGTTGGGCTCAAGGCGATGCGGGGCCCAGGAGTGACCGTGCGGCTCGAAGATGCCAAGACGCAGCCGAAGGGCAGCACTCCGGTCGTCGTCACGTACCAGGACCTCGTCAGCGTGATCAACGAGCTATGGGCGGCCGGCGCCGAGGCGGTGGCGGTCAACGGCCATCGCGTCACCGCGACGACGGGTTTTGGACAGGTCGGTGGCACCGTCGTGGTCAACCTCCAGCGGCTCACCGGGCCGTTCACGATCGTCGCGTTGGGCGATCCGGCGACACTGGAGGGCGCGCTCAACATCCGTGGCGGGCTGATCGACGGTCTGCGGGCGCTCGGACTTTCGATCACCACCAGCCGCCAGGCCGAACTCCAGGTGCCGGCATACCGGGGCCTGCTGAAGTTCGAGCATGCCCGACCCGCCGAGTAGCCGTTCGTACGACGTGATTGTGGCCGGCGCGTCGTTCGCCGGGCTGGCCGCGGTGAGCCGGTTGCGGGGCCGCGTCCTGCTGCTCGACCGGCAGCCGGTCGGCGAGGGCGTGACGTCCGCGTGTGCGGCCCCGACCGGAATCGTGCGCGGGCTCGGCGCCGAAGCCTCGATCCAACAGGAGCACGCGGTGCTGGTGATCCACACGCCCGGGCGTCGTGCCGTGTGGCCGTTGCCGGAGCCGTTCTGCACGTTCGACTATCGGCGCTTCTGCCTGGATGCCGCGCGTCGTGCTGGCGTCCGGCTGGACATGCCAGACTCGACCGCCGGTCGCGCGCGCGACGATACGCGGCAGGGGATCGAGTTCCGGCAGGCCGCCGTGCTGGGGCGGCAGGGCCGCACGGTGCTCACGTCCGCGGGCGCATTCGGGGGACGTCTCTTGCTCGACGCCACCGGACCGCGCGCCGCGCTGGCGGGCGCACGTCGGCCACGCCACGTAGCCTTTGGGCTCGAGTCCGAAATTCCCCTGACGGTCGAACCGGGGCTGCACTTCTACTTCGTGCCAGAGATTCGCGATGGGTACGCGTGGGCGTTTCCCTGCGGCCGCGGCACGCGGTTCGGCGTGCTCTCGTACCGCGGCCGGACCAAGCTGCGACCGGCGCTGGAAAGGTTCATGGCGCGGTTCGGGGCGGCGCCGGGCGACCTGCACGGCGGCTATCTTGCGACGGGCTGGACCTCGGGCGTCGCCGACGACGTGTTCGTGATTGGGGACGCGGCCGGGCACTGCCTGCCGTTGACCGGCGAGGGAATCCGGACCGCTGTGCTGGCCGGCAATCGGTGCGGCGCGCTGGTGCAGCAGGTGCTCGATGGGACCCTGACACTGGACGCGGCGCAGGCGGCGTACCAGGACTTCGCGGCGGCTGACCGGCGGCGGTATCGTGCGCTGCTCGTGGGGAATCTGCTGGCGTTGGGTCTGCCGCAGCGGTGGGTGGGACGGGCGGCGGTATGGCTGGCAGAGCCGGCGAGGTTGCGGTGGTTTTTCCGAGCGTACTTCGGCATTGGGAAGGGCGGGCCTGCGGCTCCGGGCTCGGCGGTGGACACGTGATCGCTGCCTCGGATGTGAACACGATGTTCCCGGCATGGCCATCGCTCTCGCCCACATCATCACAATGCGGCGCATGGTGTGCGTGGCCCTCGCGGGACTGCGCAAGAGGGGTCGTGGTGCCGGGGGCGGGAGTCGAACCCGCACGGGGTTTCCCCCACGTGATTTTGAGTCACGCGCGGCTGCCAGGTTACGCCACCCCGGCGTTCACCCGGAGTATAGCACGACGACGTTCGGCGTTGGCCCGCCCCGGGAACTAATCCTCCAGAACCCCGTCTAATCCATCGACAGAAGATCCCGCCCCGGAGGCTCCGGTGTCGGACGATGCACCCAACCTGCTTGCACGTGCCCGTGCCGGTGACCTCGACGCCTTTGAGTCCCTGGTACGTGCGTACCAGGATCGCGTCTACCAACGCGGCGCTCGATCTCATCCGGCGCCGGCCGGCAAGCCCGCCGATCGAACTGCCCGTGGATCTGTCGGCACCCGGCGGGCCGGAACACGAAGCCGTTCGGCGTGAGATTCACCGGCGCGTGCACGCCGCGCTCGGCACACTGCCGGCCGAGTTCCGCGCCGCTGTCGTGCTGCGCGACCTGCAGGGACTCTCGTATGACGACGTGGCCAGAGTCTTGCAGGTGCCGGTGGGCACGGTTCGTTCTCGCATCAGCCGCGGGCGCGAGGCGCTCCGGGCGCAGTTGACCGATCTCGTCGCCAGTCAGGGTGAACGCGAATGACGCATGACGAGGCGCGCGCGAAGGTCTCCGCGCTCATCGATGGCGCACTCGAGGCCCGGGAGGCCGAAGCCCTGGTCGCGCACCTGGACGGGTGCGCGGCGTGCCGCGCCGATCTCGCGCGATTGCGGGCGACCGTTGCCATTTTACAGGAGGTGGAGCCCGTGCACGCTCCGGAGGGGTTCGCCGCGGCCGTCCGCGGCCGTATCGAGCAGATCGGCGGCGCACGCCGGCCGGCCCGGGAGGGCCTGCGATCCATGATGCCGCCCGTGCGATGGTCGTGGAAGACCGCGGCCGCGGCCGCGGCTGCCGCGGTGATCGGGATCTTCGCCGTCACCCTGGCCCGCGAGACTATGCCGACGCTGCGGCGCTCGATCGCGGTCGAAGACCAGTGGTGGCGTGCCGACACCGACCGGCCTCTCGCCGGGCCGAGCCGGGCTCCTGACGTCCCCGCGAAGACCGGAGGCGGGAACCGCCTTGCACAGGCGCCGGCCGCCGGGCCTGCCGAGCCGTTCGCCTTCCGGCGCGTCGTGCGCACAGGCCAGGTCGTGCTCCAGGTTGAGACGGTCGATGACGCCGCACGCCGCCTGCTCGCCATCGCCGAGGGCGCGGGCGGGTTCATCGCGGATTCGTCGTACGCCGACGACGGCGGGACCCGGCGTGGTACGTTCACCCTCCGCGTGCCCGCGGCGCGCTTTGGCGACGCGATGCGCGCTGTGGAGGAACTGGGTACCGTCCAGCGCCGCCAGGTAAGCGGCCAGGACGTGACCGAGGAGTATGTCGACCTGGAGGCGCGGGTGCGCAATCTCGAGCGCCAGGAGGCCCGCTTGCTCTCCTTCATGGATCGCGCGACGAAGATCGCCGATCTGCTGGCGATCGAAAGCGAAGTTGCCCGTGTGCGCGGCGAGATCGAGCGCCTGACCGGCCGGCTGCGGTTTCTGGCGAACCAGGTTGAACTGGCGACGATTCGGGCCGAGGTGTCCGAGAAGCCGAAGGGGACGCCAGGAGGATTCTGGGACGTCGAGCGGACCCTCGCGCGTATCCGGACGGCGTTCCTCAACACAGTGCGGCAGCTGCTCGCGGCGGCGGAAGGACTGGTCGCGTTCGTCGCGTCGCTTCTTCCGCTGGCCCTCGTGGCCGCGGCCGGCTGGCTGGTCCTGCGTTGGTCACTGCGGCGTGCCGGACGGGCAGCCTGACAGACGGGTGGGTGAGGGCTGCGCGTGCCGCCACAGTCGGCGCCGGGCTGCCTGCTATACTACGGAACGGTGATGCGCGTGCCCGGCACCCTCGTCCTGCTCGACACCAATGGCCTGATCTACCGTGCGTTTTACGCGTTGCCCTACCTGACAACCTCAACCGGCCGGCCGACCAACGCGGTCTACGGCTTCACCACGATGCTCATGAAAGTGCTTGACGAGGTAAAGCCCGACTACATCGCCGCGGCCCTCGACCGGCCGGAACCGACGTTCCGCCATCAAGCGTACGCGGAGTACAAGGCGCACCGCGAGGCGATGCCGGACGACCTGCGGCCACAGATCGAACTGAGCCGCCGGGTGCTCGAGGTCCTACGGGTTCCCGCGTTGGACGCGCCCGGGTTCGAGGCCGACGACGTCATCGCCACCGTGGCGCGGGAGGCCGTTGCTGAGGGGCTTGACGTGCTCGTGGTGAGCGGTGATCTTGACACCCTGCAGCTTGTCACCGACCACGTTCGCGTTATGGTGACGGGCCGCGGCATCACCGATACGGTGGTCTACGACGAGGCCCGGGTGCGCGAGCGTTTCGGGTTCGCGCCGCGCCAGCTCCCGGACTACAAGAGCCTGCGCGGGGATCCCAGCGACAATATCCCGGGCGTCCCCGGCGTCGGCGAGAAGACCGCCAGCGCGCTCGTCAAGCAGTTCGGGAGTGTCGAGGCGATGCTCGAGCGCCTGCACGAGGTGCCCCCGCGGCACCGCGCGGCGATCGAGGAGCGGCGTGAACAGATCATTCAGAGCAAACACCTGGCGACGCTCGTGACGGATGTGCCGGTGCGGATCGACTGGGAGCAGCTTCGGCGCCGCCGGCCCGACCAGGCTGAGGTCGAGGCGCTCTTTCGGGAACTGGAGTTCCGTGGACTGCTCGATCGCCTCCGTCACGGCGATCCTCCGGCGACGCCCGCGGGGGCTGCCGATCCCTCGACACACCGGCAGGGCATCGAGGCGGTGCTCGATTGCGTCCGTGGTGCCCCGGAGGTCGGCATCGCGTTCCTCCGCGGCGAGGGCCATCCGCTCACGGCCCCCGTGCTCGCAATCGGCGTCGCCGCGGACGGCCGGGCCGCATGGATGCCGGTCTCCGGCGCCCTCCCGCACGCCCTGCGGCCGTTACTGCAGGACGGCGCGGTGCGCAAAGTCAGCGCCGACCTCAAAGCCGACCTGCTCACGCTGCGGCGTGACGGGATCGTGGCGGCCGGCTTCGACTTCGACGTCGGGATCGCGTCGTATCTCCTCAATCCGGGCAAGCGGACACACACCTTTGAAACCGCGGCCCGCGAGTTTCTCGGCGCCGGGGTGGCCAGAGACGGCGAGGCGCCACCGGCCGGCTCCGTGGCCGAACAGGCCGACGCCCTCATCCGCTTGCGCCGGGTGCTCGAGGAACGCATGCGGCAGCGTGACGTGGAGGCCGTGTTCAGGGATGTCGAGATCCCGCTGGCCGCGGTGCTGGCCGGCATGGAAGAGACGGGTGTCGCGGTGGATGTGCCGTACTTCACCGCGCTCGGCGACGAGATCGCTGGCCGGCTGCAGGCACTGGAAGCGGAGATTTACCGGATGGCCGGTACCGAGTTCAACATCGGCTCGCCCAGGCAGCTCGCGTTCGTGCTCTTCGAGAAGCTGCAGCTCCCGCCGCTGAAACGGACCAAGACCGGCTTCTCGACCGACGCCGAGGTGCTCGAGCACCTGGCGCCGCGACACGAGGTCGTGGCCAAGATCGTCGAGCATCGTGAGCTGAGCAAGCTGAAGTCGACGTACGTCGATGTCCTCACGCGGGCAGCTGACCCCCGGACCGGCCGGGTCCATACGACGTTCAACCAGACACTGGCCGCAACGGGTCGCGTCATTACCGAGCAGCCCAACCTCCAGAACCTGCCCATCCGCTCCGAGGAGGGACGCAAGATCCGCCGCGGCATCGTCGCGCCTCCTGGCGCCGCGCTCCTCAGCGCCGACTACTCGCAGATCGACCTGCGGGTGCTGGCCCACGTTACCCGTGACCCCGGGCTGGTGGGCGCGTTCGAGCGCGGCGAGGACATCCATACCGTCATCGCCGCCGAGGTGTTCGGGATCGCCCGCGAGGGCGTGACGCCGGAACTGCGCCGGCGCGCCAAGGCGATCGTGTTCGGCGTGGCGTACGGCATGAGCGAGCACGGTCTGGCCGCGCAGTTGGGGATTCCGCGCGAGGAGGCGCGCGGCTTCATCGAGCGGTACTACCTCCGGTTCCCCAAGGTTCGTGAGTACATGTTGAGCGTGGTGGAACAGGCCCGGCGCGACGGCTTCGTCACCACCGTGCTGAACCGGCGGCGCTATCTGCCCGACTTGCTCAGCCGCAACCGGCAGGTACGCGAGGCCGCCGAGCGCACGGCGATCAACACCCCGATTCAAGGTTCGAGCGCCGACATCATCAAGCTGGCCATGCTGGCGATCGCCCGCGACGCGCTGCCCGCGGCGCCCGGCGTGCGTATGACCCTGCAGATCCACGACGAGCTGCTCTTCGAGGTGCCCGAGCCTCTCGTCACGGACGTCGCGACGCGCGTGTGCGGGCTGATGCAGCGGGCCTTCGCCCTGTCCGTCCCGCTCGTGGCCGAGGCCAAGGCCGGGCCGAACTGGGCCGAGATGCGGCCGGTGGCGTGACCGACCGCCAGGACCTGTCAGGTCGCGGACCCGCATGAGAGTCGTCGGGCTGACCGGCGGTCTCGCGAGCGGCAAGAGCGCGGTCAGCGTCATGTTCCGCGATCTCGGCGCGGTGCTCATCGACGCGGATGCCATCGCGCGCGAGGTGGTCGCGCCCGGCAGCCCGGTGCTGCGGGAGATCGCTGCCGCGTTTGGCCCGTCGGTCATCGCTCCGGACGGCAGCCTGGACCGGCGGGCGATGGCCGAGCGCATCTTTCGCGACCCGGCCGCGCGCCGCACGCTCAACGCGATCACGCACCCGGCGATCCGCCGCCGCATTGCCGACGCCGTCGAGGCGGTGCGGCGGGCGCAGCCCGACGCCATCGTGGTCATCGACATCCCGCTGCTGTTGGACACCGCGCCGGCCGATGCGTACGGCCTCGACGGCGTCGTGGTGGTTTACGTCGACGAGGCGACGCAGGCCGCCCGATTGTCGGCCCGTGACCATCTCACCCCTGCCGACGCCAGGGCGCGCCTGGCCGCGCAGCGTCCGCTCCGGGAGAAGCTACCGGACGCCACGTGGGTGATCGACAACTCCGGCAGTCTCGAGGACACCCGGCGTCAGGTCGATGCGCTTTGGCGCCGGTGGCGCGAGGACGCTTAGAGCCGGCGCCGCCGGCCGCGGTCGGCATGTCCTCTGGCACGACGTCGCCCTGAACGGGACCCGTGGAGCGACTTGGCGGGGCCCTGATATACTGTTTGTATGCCCTCTTTGCAGATGGTTACCGATCTCGCGCCCAGCGGCGACCAGCCGCAGGCGATTGCCGCGCTCGTCGAGAGCATCCAGGCAGGCCACCGCTTTCAGACGCTGCTCGGCGTCACGGGATCCGGTAAGACGTACACGGTCGCGCGGGTGATCGAGCAGGTCCAGCGGCCCACGCTTGTGCTCGCGCACAACAAGACCCTGGCCGCACAGCTCTACAGCGAGTTCCGCGAGTTCTTCCCCAACAACGCGGTCAGGTACTTCGTTTCATACTACGACTACTACCAGCCCGAGGCGTACGTGCCGCAGACGGACCTCTACATTGCCAAGGACGCCTCGATCAACGACGAGATCGACCGGCTGCGCCACGCGGCGACCAAGGCGCTGATGGAGCGCCGCGACGTGATCGTCGTCGCCTCGGTGTCGTGCATCTACGGCCTGGGCCGGCCCGAGGACTACAAGGAAGTCATGCTCTTGATCCGCAAGGGGGAGCGCCGTACGCGCGACGAGATCGTGCGCCGCTTGGTCGACATCCAGTACGAACGCAACGACATCGACTTCGCCCGCGGGCGGTTCCGGGTGCGGGGCGACGTGATCGAGGTCTTCCCCGCGTACGAGGAGCGGGCGGTGCGCGTGGACCTCTTTGGCGACGAGGTCGAGCGCATCGTCGAACTCGACCCGCTCACCGGCGAGGTCTTCGAGAACAAGGACGCGGTGGCCCTCTGGCCCGCCAAACACTGGGTGACCACCGAGTGGCGTCTGGAGCGCGCGCTCCGGACGATCGAGGACGAACTGCAGCAGCGACTGGCCTGGTTCCGCGACCAGGGCAAGCTGCTCGAGGCGCAGCGCCTGGAGTTCCGCACGCGGTACGACATGGAGCTGCTGCGGGAGTCGGGCACCTGCCCCGGCATCGAGAACTACTCGCGGCATCTCGACGGCCGCCATCCCGGCGAGCGGCCCGGGTGTCTCATCGACTACTTCCCGCGAGACTTTCTGCTCGTGGTGGACGAGAGCCACGTGACCGTGCCGCAGGTCAGGGGGATGCTCGAGGGCGACCGGTCGCGCAAGAAGAACCTCGTCGAGTTCGGATTCCGGCTGCCGTCCGCCTTCGACAACCGCCCGCTGGCCTGGGAAGAGTTCGAGTCGCTCATCCCGCAGGCGGTGTTCGTCTCGGCGACGCCCGGACCGTACGAGCTCGAGGTGAGCGCGAAGGTCGTGGAGCAGATCGTGCGGCCGACCGGGCTGGTCGACCCGCAGGTCGAAGTGCGGCCGGCGAAGGGGCAGGTCGATGACCTCATCGCCGAGGTTAAGGCTCAAGTCGAGCGCGGGGAGCGCAGCCTGATCACCACGCTGACCAAGCGGATGGCCGAGGACCTGAGCGCTTACCTGCAGGAGCTGGGTTTCAAGGTGCACTACCTGCACGCGGAGATCGACACCCTGCAACGGGTCCAGATCCTCAAGGATCTGCGGCTGGGCACCTACGACGTGATCGTCGGCATCAACCTGCTCCGGGAAGGGCTCGACCTGCCCGAGGTGTCGCTCGTGGCGATTCTCGACGCCGACCGCGAGGGGTACCTGCGGTCCGAGACGGCCCTAATCCAGACGATGGGACGCGCGGCGCGCCATATCTCCGGTCGCGTGATCCTGTACGCCGACGAGGTGACCGAGTCGATGCGGCGAGCGATCGACGAGACGAACCGGCGCCGCGCGATTCAGGTGCGCTACAACGAGGAGCACGGGATCACACCCGAGTCGATCCACAAACCGATCCGCGATCTCATCGACCTGCAGGGTGTGGCGGAGGAGATGGAGACCTACCGGCCATCCGGCGAAATCCTCACCGCCGAGGAGCTCATCAAGCTCGCCGAGACACAGCGGGCGAAGGTGCCGTGGGACGTCGCGCGGCTGCTGATGCTCTCACCGGCCGAGCTCGAGCAGACGATCGCCGCGCTCGATCGCGCGATGCGCCGCGCAGCCGCGGACCTGCAGTTCGAGAAGGCCGCCGTGCTGCGTGACCAGATCAACGAGCTGCGCAAGGGTCTGGGCGAGCCGTTCTTCGCGCCGGCCGGCCGACGCGCGCGGACGGGCCCGGGTCGCGCTCACGGCTATCCGCGAGGACGGGGGGCCGCCCGACGAGGCGGGTCCAGACCATGAGCGCTCCGCGATACCGGACAGGGCCGGGCGAGCTGAACACGTGCGGAAAGGACGGAATCGCCACCAGCAATGCCGCTTGATCGGATCGTCGTTCGCGGAGCCCGCGAGCACAACCTGAAGGGCGTCACCGTCGAGATTCCGAGGGACCGGCTCGTGGTCTTGACCGGGATCTCCGGATCGGGAAAGTCCTCGCTGGCCTTCGACACCATCTACGCCGAAGGACAGCGCAAGTACGTCGAGTCGCTCTCCGCGTACGCGCGTCAGTTCCTCGGGCTGATGGAGAAGCCCGACGTCGATGGTATCGACGGGCTGTCGCCGGCGGTCTCGATCGACCAGAAAGGCGCGCCGCGGAACCCGCGGTCGACCGTCGGGACCGTGACGGAGGTGTACGACTATCTGCGGCTGCTGTACGCGCGGGTCGGCCAGCCGCACTGCCCCAAGTGCGGCCGGCCGATCAGCCGGCAGTCACGGGAGCAGATCGTGGACCAAGTGCTTGCCTTGGGCGACGGAGCCCGCGTGCAAGTGCTCGGACCGATCGTGCGCGGCCGAAAGGGCGAGTACCGGCAGTTGTTTGAAGATCTACGACGTCAGGGCTTCGCCCGCGTCCGCACCGATGGCATCGTCTACGACTTGTCCGAGGAGATTCCGCTCGACAAGAACCGCAAGCATAACATTGAGGTCGTCGTCGACCGGCTGGTGGTGAATCCTGATGTGCGGTCCCGCCTTGCGGACTCGGTCGAGACCGCGCTGAAACTCGGCCAGGGGTTGGTCTACGTCGACGTCGTGCCGACCGGTCAGAAGACGGGCCCGGCACGTGACGCCGAGCGCCTCCTGGTGTTCAGCCAGCAGTTTGCGTGCCCGGACCACGGTACGGTGCTGCCGGAGATCGAGCCGAGGATCTTCTCCTTCAATAGCCCGTTCGGGGCCTGCCCGACGTGCACCGGGCTCGGCTTCAAACAAGAGATCGACGAGGACCTGGTGCTCGATCGCGACAAGAGCCTGCTCGATGGCGCGGTGGCGCCGTGGGCGGCGTCGACGAGCGAGTACTATCAGGAACTCCTCCAGTCGCTCGCCGCGCACTACAAAGTGGACATGAAGACGCCGGTGCGGCGGCTGCCCCGGGCGTTTGTCGAGATCCTGCTCCACGGCTCCGACGAGCCGGTTCGCGTACGATACCACAACAAGTGGGGCGTGCTGCGGTCGTACGAGACGACGTTCGAAGGCGTCGTGCCGCAACTCGAGCGCCGGTACAAGGAAACGGACTCCGAGTACGTTCGCGAGGAGATCGAGCAGTACATGACCAGCGCGCCGTGCCCGGACTGCCGCGGCACGCGCTTGAAGCCCGAGTCGCTCAGCGTCAAGGTGGGCGGGCTGAACATTGCCGAGGCGACGGCGCTCACCGTGCGGCGGTCGCTTGAGTTCTTCGACACGCTCCGGCTCTCTGACCGCGATCGGCTCATCGCGCACCAGATCCTCAAGGAGATCCGCGCGCGGCTCACCTTTCTGGTCAACGTTGGGCTCGACTACCTCTCGCTCGATCGTACCGCCAACACCCTGTCGGGCGGGGAGGCTCAACGCATCCGGCTCGCGACACAGATCGGCAGCGGGCTGATGGGCGTGCTCTACGTGCTCGATGAACCAAGCATCGGCCTGCACCAGCGCGACAATCGCCGGCTCATTCACACGCTGGAGGGCCTGCGCGACCTCGGCAACACGATCCTGGTCGTCGAGCACGATGAGGAGACCATCCGGTCGGCCGACTGGGTCGTGGACATCGGGCCGGGCGCGGGCGCCCACGGCGGCCATGTGGTCGTCGCCGGCACGCCGGAGCAGATCGCCGCCCACCCCGACTCGATCACCGGGCAGTTCCTCTCCGGACAGCGCCGTATCGCCGTGCCGGCGCAACGCCGTGCTGGCAACGGCCGGGTCCTGGTCGTCCGCGGGGCCAGACAGCACAACCTCAAGAACATTGACGTCCGCATCCCGCTGGGGGCGTTCGTCGCGATCACGGGTGTCTCAGGTTCGGGAAAGTCGACCCTCATCGACGAGATTCTCTACCGGGCCCTGACGAACAAGATCTACGGCAGCCGGGTACGCCCGGGTGCCCATGACCGCGTTGACGGCATCGAGCACGTCGACAAAGTCATCGAGATCGACCAGTCGCCGATCGGCCGTACGCCGCGGAGCAATCCCGCGACATACACCAAGACCTTCGACCTGGTACGGGACTTGTTCGCGCAGACGTCCGAGGCGAAGGTGCGGGGCTACGGGCCCGGCCGGTTCTCGTTCAACGTGCGCGGCGGCCGGTGCGAGGCGTGCGAGGGTGACGGGATTGTGCGCATCGAGATGCACTTCCTGCCGGACGTGTACGTGCCATGTGAGGTGTGCAAAGGGAAGCGCTACAACCGGGAAACGCTTGAGGTCACCTACCGTGGCAAGAACATCAGCGAGGTCCTGGAGATGACCGTCAGCGAGGCCCTCATCTTCTTCGAGGCGATCCCGCGCATCCGCCGCAAGCTGCAGACGCTCGACGACGTCGGGTTGGGCTACATCAAGCTGGGCCAGCCGGCCACGACGCTCTCCGGGGGCGAGGCCCAGCGGGTCAAGCTCGCGACGGAGTTGTCGCGCCGCGACACCGGCCAGACGGTGTACATCCTCGACGAGCCGACTGTCGGTCTGCACTTCGCCGATGTCGAGAAACTCCTGGGCGTGCTTCACCGGCTGGTGGACGTCGGCAACACGGTGATCGTCATCGAGCACAACCTCGACGTGATCAAGACGGCAGACTGGATCATCGACCTGGGCCCCGAGGGCGGAGAGTATGGCGGCCGGATCGTGGCCGAAGGGACCCCGGAAGACGTCGCCCGGGTCGAGTCGTCCTACACCGGACAGTACCTCCGTCACGCGCTCGGGATGGACACCGTGCCGCAGGGCCGCCAGTCGCGCCGGCGTGCGCCCGTGGCGGTTGCGGCGTCGGGGGCCGCGCCCCGGGGTCCCGAATCCTCCCGCGGCGGGTCACGGGCCGGGAGATCGCGATAGACTGGACGCGGACACGTGGAGACGGTTCAGGCGATACTCCGGCTGCTCCCGCCGCGGCCGGGCGTGTACCTGTTCAAGGACGCGTCCGGTCGCGTCCTCTACGTCGGCAAGGCCGCGTCGCTGCGCGCCCGGGTGCGGCAGTACTTCCAGAATCCCGACGCGCAGGCCAACCCGCGGCTCCGGCTCTTCGTCCCCAAGATCGCCGACATCGACACGATCGTCACCGCCAATGAGGTCGAGGCCCTCATCCTCGAGACGAACCTCATCAAGCAGCACCAGCCCCCATACAACATCCGGATGGCGGACGACAAGGCCTACCCTTACCTCAAGCTGACGCACGAGCCGTTCCCGAAGATCGTGATGACCCGCAAGGTCGTGCGCGACGGCGCGCGCTACTTCGGACCGTATCCGTATCACGAACCCAAGATCATCGGCCGCACAATCCGCACGATCCGCAGGCTGTTCAGGCTCAGGACGTGCGCGATTGAGATCACGCGCGATCTGCCGCGCCCCTGTCTCGATTACGACATGGGGTTGTGCAGCGCGCCGTGCGTGGCCTGGGGGGCGTCGGCGGACGACTACGCGGCGCAGGTGCGCCAAGCGGCCCTGTTCCTGGAGGGCCGGCAGGCGCACCTGCTCGATGAACTGCGCGCGGAGATGACCGCCGCGGCCGCCGCGATGCAGTTCGAGCGGGCGGCGCAGTTGCGCGATCAGATCCAGGCGATGGAGGCCGTGAACGAGCGGCAGCGCATCGCGACGACCGGGCTCGAAGACCGCGACATCGCCGCGATCGCACAGTCCGGCGACCTGGCGTGCGTCGAGATCATCACGATCCGCGCTGGCCGCATTCAGGACCAGCAGCACGTCATGGTGTCCGGCACGCGCGGGGCCGACGCCGGCGAGGTGCTATCGCAGGCCCTCGCCCGGCACTACGCTGACCTCCCGGCGTTGCCGCGGGAGGTTCTGACCGACGTGGAACTCCCCGACCGCGCGGTGCTCGGCGAGTGGCTCACGCGGCGCCGCGGCACCAGGGTCGAGGTCCTGGTCCCGCAGCGCGGTGAGAAGCGGCGGCTCGTTGATCTGGCCCGTGAGAACGCGCTCCTGTACCTCAACCAGACGCGGGCGCGCGACGTGGGCGGGCCGGCCGGTGTGGGCGTCGCCGAACTTCAAGAGGCGCTCGGCCTGGAGGCGCCGCCGTTCCGCATCGAGGCGTATGACGTCAGCCACTTCCAGGCCGGCGAGGCCGTCGGCTCCCTGGTCGTGTTCGAGGGCGGCCTCGCCCGCAGGGCCGACTACCGGCAGTTCCGCATTCGGGGCGACGCGGGCAATGACGACTATGCCAGCCTCCAGGAGATGCTCCGGCGCCGGTTCGCGCGGGCGCGCCAAGAGCAGGAGAAACTCGATGCGGGCGAGCCGGTTCGCCCCCGGTGGTCGGTGCTCCCGGACCTCATCCTCATCGATGGGGGGCGGGGTCAGTTGAACGCGGCGCGCGAGGTCCTGTTCGAGCACAACGTGGCGGTTCCCGCGGCCGGGCTGGCGAAGGCCCAGGAGGAGATCTTTCTCGCCGACCGGCCGGAGCCCGTGCGGCTGCCGGTTGACTCGCAGGCGCTGCATCTAGTGCAGCGCCTGCGCGACGAGGCGCATCGGTTCGCCAATACCGCCGGCCGCCGGCTGCGCGAGCGACGGATCGTGTTCTCGGTGCTGGATGACATCCCCGGGATCGGCGAGCGGCGCAAGCGGGAGCTCATCAGGCGCTTCGGCTCGGTGCGCGGTGTCCGCGCCGCGTCGCTTGAGGCCCTCACCGAGGTGCTCGGTGCCAGGCTGGCGGCCAGAGTCGCCGCGCACCTGGCGGAGCATCCCGAATCGCGTCCCACCCAGGGCGGGGGCGCCGGCACGCAGGCTCGGGCCGGCGACGCTTGACACCGGCAAGCCGCGCCACTACCATATAGCCATACTTATTGCTACATGGAGGGGGCACGGGATGCGTCTCGTCTCGACCGCCGATCTCAAGAACCATACGAACGAGGTCCTCCGCACGGTGCTGACCGGCGAGCCCGTGGTCGTCACGCGGCACGGGCGCCCGGTGGCGTCGCTGCTGCGGATCGAGGACGCGGATCTGACCGCGCTCGCGATGCGGCAGCGCCGCGCCGACCCGGTGCCCGGCCGGGAGACCGCCGGCTACCACTACGCGGCCTTCCCTCTGCCGTTCGGTGTCTACTACGTGGCGTTCGGCCCGAAGGGGCCCGCGTTCGCACGGATCGCGCCCTCGGCGCGGGCGTTTGAACGCGACGCGAAGCGGTATCTTGGGGTGGCGGTGACGCGCGTCGCGCCGCCGCGCTGGCTGGCCGACGCGCTCACCGCTGCGGTCAAGCGACACCAGCCGTTCGACGGTCCGGTGGACCTGGCGCGGCTCGGTCCGTTCGAGCGCGAGGTCCTGGCGGAACTCCGGCGCATCCCGGCGGGGCAGACGCGGACGTACCAGCAGGTTGCCCTCGCACTCGGCGAGCCGGGCGCCGCCCGGGCCGTCGGCGCCGCGTGCGCGCGCAATCCCGTGCCGCTCCTCATCCCGTGCCACCGGGTCGTGCGGAGCGACGGGGGGCTGGGCGGCTACTCGCTCCGCGGTGGTGTCGAGTTGAAGCGCCGGTTGCTGCGCGACGAAGGCGCGATCACCAATCTGTTCGCGTGAGCGTGTCCGGGTGAGTGTGTCCGACGCCTCGCCATGGCCCGCGCCCGGGCAAGTCGCGGTGCGGCTGAACAAGGTCACGCACCGGTATCCTGCCCGGCGGGGCCAGCAGGTGGGCGGGGCGCTGGCCCTTGACGGGGTCTCGCTGACGATCAGCACCGGCCGGCTCTTCGGCGTCCTCGGGCCAAACGGTGCCGGCAAGACCACGCTGCTGCGCCTCGTGTGCGGGCGTCTGCGGCCCGCGGCCGGTCGCCTCGACGTGCTCGGCTTCGATCCGGCGGTGTCTGCCGACGAGGTCCGGCGCCGTCTCGGGGCTGCGCTCGGCGGCGAGCGCTCGCTCTACTGGCGGTTGACCGGCCGCGAAAATCTCCTGTACGCCGCCGCGTTGTACGACTTGCCGTCTCGCACGGCGGAGGAACGTGTCGCCGGGCTGCTGCGCATGCTTGACCTGGAAGAACGCGCCGATGACCTCGTTGAACGGTACAGCACCGGGATGCGCCAGCGGCTGGCGCTGGCCCGGGCCCTCGTGGCCGATCCGCCCGTGCTCGTGCTCGACGAGCCGACCGCCGGATTGGATCCACAGGCGCTCGCGCTGATGCGGCGGCTGCTGACGCACCTGCGAGACGACCGGGTGCGCACGATCCTGATGGCGACGCACAACATCGCGGATGCCGAACGCCTCTGCGACGAGGTGGCGATCCTCGATCGGGGCCGGCTCGTCGCGTGCGGCGCGCCCGACGCGTTGCGCGCGCAGCACGCCGCGGCCGGCGAGGACGGCGGCGCACCGTCACTCGAAGACGTGTTCCTGGCGCTGACCGGCCGGCCGTTCACGGCCGCCGACGTGGCGGTGAGTTTGTGACAACCGTGCGCCTGCTCGTGCTCGACCATGCCGACGACCGACGCGAGATCGCGGCACGGTTCGGCGTGCCCGAGACCGCCTTGACCGCGAGTGCGTTGCTGGTATCCGATCTCGCATCCGACCAGGCCGCGGACGCCGTGGGCCGGCTGGCGGCCGCCGGCCTCACCGTGGCGACGGCACCGGTCCGCCCGAGTGACGGGGTGCGGGACCTGCTACTCGCCGGGCCGCGCGATCGGCTGGTCGCGGCGTCCCGTCACCTGCCGGATCCGCTGGCCAGTGTCGTGGACACCGCGCTGGAACGCGCGACCGCGCCGGTCCCGCCGCTCGTCGCCGGGCCGCACCGGCTGCCGATGGACGGGCGACCGCTCATCGTGGGGATTCTCAATGCGACGCCGGATTCGTTCTACGATGGCGGCCGATACTTCGGGCTGGAGCAGACGGTCGCGCGTGCGGAGGCGATGATCGCGGAGGGCGTGGATGTGATCGAAGTCGGCGGCGAGACCGCGCGGCCGTCGGTCCCGGTCATCGCCGCGCACGAGGAAATCGACCGCGTGTGCCCGGTGATCCGCGCCGTGCGCCACCGGTTCGCCGGCCCCATCGGCGTCGACACCTACAAGCCCGAGGTCGCCCGCGCCGCGCTCGACGCTGGAGCCGTGATCTGCAACGACATCAGCGGCCTCGCCGATGAACGCATGGCCCTGGTGGCGGCAGAGGCCGGCGCCGCGCTGGTGATCACCCACATCCGGGTCCGACCGAAGGTCGCCGATCCCTGGGCGCAGTACGAGCGCGTGACGGACGAGGTCTACGCGTTTCTCGCCGAGCGCGTGAGGCGCGCCGAAGCCCTCGGCGTCTCCCGGCAGTCGCTGATCATCGACCCCGGGCTGAGCTTCGGCAAGCAGGTCGCGCACGACCTGACTGTGGTCCGGCGGCTGCGTGAGTTCCGCGGGCTCGGCCTGCCGATCTACTTGGCAGCGTCCCGCAAGAACTTCATCCGCGATGTCATGGGCTTGCCGTTCTCCGAGTTGCTGGAGGGCACGATGGCCGTCGTCGCGTACGGCGTGCTGGCCGGCGCCAATCTGATCCGGACCCACGACGTCCAGGCCGTGCGGCGGCTGGTCACCATGTTACACGCCATTCTTGCTCCCACGCCGCCTGTCGTCGCGGAGGGGGCACCGCGAGAGACCGGCGCGACCGTCGCACAAGGAGGAGAGGCCTGATGCTCGACGCCACACCGATCGGCGAGGCGGACAAGGAGAAGATCGCTGCGGCGGTGCGGGCGATCCTCGAGGCCGTTGGCGAGGATCCCGACCGCGAGGGGCTTCGCGACACACCCCGCCGGATTGCCGACATGTACGAGGAACTGCTGAGCGGGCTGCGGGTGGATCCGTTAACCGCGCTGCAGGTGGGCTTCGAAGAGGATCACCACGAGATGATCGTGGTGAAGGACATCCCCTTTTACTCGCTCTGCGAGCACCACCTGTTGCCGTTCCACGGCGTCGCGCACATCGGCTACATCCCGAACGGCCGGATCGTCGGTCTGAGCAAAGTGGCGCGCCTCGTCGAGTCCATCGCGCGGCGGCTGCAGGTGCAGGAGCGCCTCACCTCGCAGATCGCAGACCTGCTGTGCGAGGGCGGACTCCGCGCGCGGGGCGCCGCGGTCGTGATCGAAGCCGAGCATCTCTGCATGACGATGCGCGGGGTGAACAAGCCCGGGAGCAAGGTCGTCACCTCGGCGACCCGCGGCATCTTCCGCGAGGATGCGCGGACGCGTGCCGAGTTCTTCGCGATCGTCGAGGGCCGGCGATAACCACGCACATGCGCGTGCCCGCCAAACGCGGCGGCGCGCCGTCGGGAGAGCCCCCGCCGTTGCGCCGTGCGCGGCCATGGGTCGAGCCCGCGGTCCTCACGCTGCTCCTGATCGTGGTCGTGGCGGCGCTGGCCGTCGGCCCGGTGGCCATCGAACCCGGCGTCATCCTGCGGATCCTACTCGACCGCGCGGGCATCCCGGTGACGCGCGTGTGGACCGACACGGCCGCGGCGATCGTGCTCGACCTCCGGCTCCCCCGTGTGCTGCTCGCCGCCGTCGTCGGCGCGGGCCTGGCCGGCGCCGGGACGGTGTTCCAGGGTCTACTCCGCAACCCGCTGGCCGATCCCTATCTCATCGGTGTGTCCGCCGGCGCGTCGCTCGGCGCCACGACGGTGCTGACCAGCGGTCTGGCCGCGGGTGCGTTCGGCCTGGCGGCGACGCCGCTCGCCGCGCTCGTCGGCGCGGTGCTGGCGATGGCTCTCGTCTATGCGCTGGCGCGCCGCGGCGTGGACGCGCCGGTCGAGGACCTGCTCCTGGCCGGCGTCGCCGTGAGCGCGTTCCTCGGTGCCATCGTGTCATGGCTGCAGTTGTCGGGCGGCGAGAGCCTGCAGCGCGTCATCTTCTGGCTCATGGGCGGCTTCTCAGGGCGGACCTGGTCGCATGCGGCGATGGCGGCGCCGTTCGTCGCCGCAGGCTTGCTGCTCGGCTGGCTCTACGGCCGCGATCTCAACGCGCTCTTGCTGGGCGATGACGCCGCCAGGGCGCTCGGCGTCGAGGTGCCGCGGGTGCGGCGCCTGCTCGTCGCCGCGGGCGGCATGATGGCGGCGGCCGCCGTGGCCTCGGCCGGTTTGATCGGGTTCGTGGGGTTGATCGTTCCCCATGTGCTGCGGTTGCTCGTCGGCCCGGATCACCGCCGATTGCTCCCGGTCGCGGCACTCGGCGGCGCGGCGCTCCTCGTGGTGGCCGATGCGGCGGCCCGGTCTGTGATGCCCGGTGGCGAACTGCCTGTCGGCGTGCTCACGGCGGCGCTCGGGGCGCCATTCTTCCTGCTCGTGCTGCGCCGCGAGCGACGGCGCTTCTGGACTTGACCGACGACCGTTGGCTATAATCGGGATGGTCAGCGAGCGGGCGGGAGTAGCTCAGGGGTAGAGCGTCTCCTTGCCAAGGAGAAGGTCGCGGGTTCAATTCCCGTCTCCCGCTCCAGGTTTGAGACGGCGGCGTAGCCAAGAGGCAAGGCAGGGGTCTGCAAAACCCCCATACGCCGGTTCGAATCCGGCCGCCGCCTCCACCCACCTGCCCAGGTGGCGAAACCGGCAAACGCGCGACACTTAAAATGTCGTCCTGCCGAGCGCAGGTTGTGGGTTCGACTCCCACCCTGGGCACCACGCGTGTCGGCGTCGCAGATCCCCCAGAGGGTCGTTCGGACGGTCAACGATAGCGGGTCATGCCCGGCTCTTCTTCTCCGGACTCGTCGGCGGGAGGGGCGGCTCCGGCCTCGGGGCCCGTGTCACGCTCGGCGCCGAGCGCGCGGACGACGACGCGGTTGCGGCCGGCGGTCTTCGCGTCCCGCAGGGCCTGATCGGCGACTTCGAGGACCGTTGCGCTTCCGATGGGCCCGTGTGCCTGCGGGTCGAACGTCGCAAGCCCGATGCTCACTGTGAGTCCGAGCCGGCCCTGCCCGGTCTGCACCGTGACCTCGGCGATGGCGCGGCGTAACCACTCGGCGACTTCGACGGCGTTCTCGGTTCTCGCGCCCGGTAGCACCCACACGAACTCTTCGCCACCATAGCGGGCGACCAGGTCGGTCACCCGGCGCCGGCCCAACAGCAGACGGCCGATCTGTCTGAGGGCGTCGTCGCCCGCTTGATGCCCGTGGTCGTCGTTGATCTGCTTGAAGTGGTCGAGATCGATCATCATGACCGACACAGGATCCCCGGCGCGCCGGCTGCGCTCGATCGCCAGAAAGAACTGCTCATCAAAGACCCGC
>JAVKJV010000023.1:0-45150 GCA_031458775.1 Candidatus Fervidifonticultor quartus
CAGCCGGTCCTATCCGGCCTCGACCCGATCTAGACCAGCGGCCAGATCTCGCGCGTGGCGGGCATTGCCGCCGCCGACAGGTGCACCGACGCGCCCTTGCGCCGGACGCCGGTCTTGCCCTTGAGGAACTCTTCCAGCGTGCCGATCGGCCACGAGGCATTGGCCTCGGTCTTGAAGTGCATCGGGACCACGACCTTGGGCGCGAGTTGCTCGATGACCGCGTCGGCCTCGGCGGGCCCTATGGTGTAGTGCCCACCGACAGGGATCAGGAGGACATCGACGCGGCCGACGGCGCGCACCTGCTCGTCGGTCAGCAGGTGCCCGAGGTCGCCGAGATGGGCAATGCGCAGGCCCTCGACCTCGAATATCGTGATGGTGTTCTTACCCCGAGCCTTCCCTTGCTCTGTGTCGTGGTACGTGGCGACGCCCGTGATGCGTACCGGCCCCACCCGCTCGTCTACCCGGGCCCAGGTCTTACCCTCCTCGGCGAGGCACCGGATGACCTTCGGCGTGCCGCGGCACAACTTGACGTTGTTGTGGTCGAAGTGCTCATGGCTGACCACGATGGCGTCCGGCGCGACTACGGGCGTCGGATGGCCGATGTCCTCGTTCCACGGGTCGATGACAATGGTCGTGCCGTCTGCGACGAGGCTGAACATCGAGTGACCGTGATAGCGCAGCTCCATCGGTGTTCCACCTCTTTCTGACCTCAACGTGGGTTCAGCGGTACGTTCGGCGCCGCGTCGATGGCCTTCCTGCCTCGTGCTAGAATGGGCGCGGTGAAGCGCACGTTTCGCACCCTGGACGAGACCAGGGTCTTGCTGGCCGTTGCCCGTGGCGAGGCGCCGCCTGATCTGCTCGTGACCGGCGGCGAGATCCTCAACGTCTACTCCGGTGAGGTGCTGCGCGGCTCGGTGGCTGTCGCCGCCGGCCGCATTGCCTACGCCGGCCCGCGCGCCGTGCAGCCGGGGCCGGGCACGACGCTGGTGGACGCCCGCGGTCGCGTGGTGGCGCCGGGCTACGTCGATCCGCATGCCCACCCTCACGCGCTGTTCACGCCGACGGCGTTCGCCCGGGCGGTGCTGCCGCTCGGCACCACGACCGTGGTCTCCGACAGCCTTCCCCTCCTCTACCTCACGCCGCCGGAGCGCACCGCGGACCTCATGGCGGCGCTGAGCGCGCTGCCTGTGCGCTTCTTCTGGTTCCTGCGGCTGCACGGCCAGTCGCACAGCCCGCTCGACGACCGGTTGATCACGGACGATCGCCTGGCCGGGCTGCGGGCTGTTGACCAGGTCCGGACGGTAGGCGAGGTCACGCGCTGGCCGCTCGTCCATGCCGGCGACGAAACGCTGCTCCGGCGCATCGCGGCCAGCCTGACCGACGGACGACGCGTCGAGGGACACGCGCCGGGCGTCTCCGCCGACCGGCTCCAGGTGCTGGCGGCCGCCGGGATCTCATCGGACCACGAGGCTATCACCGCCGAGCAGGCGCTCGACCGGCTCCGCGCCGGGCTCTATGTGATGCTGCGGCACGGCTCGCTGCGGCCCGACCTGCCAGCCCTGGCCGCTGTGGCGCAGGCCGGTCGCGCCTTCTCGGGCCGCCTGATGGTGACCCCGGACGGCCCATCGGCCGACTTCATCGCGTCGAAAGGCTACCTCGACCACGTGATCCAGGTCGCGCTGCAACTCGGTCTCGACCCGTTTGCCGTCTACCAGATGGCCACGCTCAACCCCGCGACCTACTACAGTCTCGACGAAGAACTGGGCGGGATCGCACCGGGGCGCCGGGCCGACCTGCTCCTGCTGGACGGACTGGACCGTCCACGGCCGCACCTCGTCATTGCCGGTGGCCGCGTCGTCGCACGCGACGGCCGGCTCGAGGCACCGATTCCAGACCCGCCCTGGGATGCGTGGCTGAGGCCGTACACGTCTGGATCGTGGCGCCCGAGTGCGTCGCTGTTCACGCTCGACGGCCTGCCAGACCCCGCGCCCGCAATGCACCTGGAGAACTCGGTCATTGCATCGCGCCGCGACGTCGGGATCCGCGGCGGGTTGCCGCCCGGCGTGCAGCTTCTGACGCTGGTTGACCCGGCCGGACACTGGCGCTGCCGCGGGCTGCTCTCGGGTTTCGCAGACGAGGTCGGCGGGCTCGCGTCCACGTATGCCACGGCCGCTGGCGTGTACGCCCTCGGCCGGCACGCCGCCGACATGGCCGCCGCCGCGTCGCGCGCGCTCGATCTCGGCGGCGGCATCGTCTGGGTCCAGAACGGTGAGGCAATATTCGAGCTGCCGTTGCCGTTAGGGGGGATGATGTCTCCACGGTCCGTTGCCGAGGTCGGCGCGGCCGTCCAACGGCTCACGGACCTGCTGCGGGCGCGCGGGTACGTGCACGACGACATCAGCTACACGCTGCTGTTCCTGGGGTTCGATTCTCTACCCTACGTGCGGATGACGTACCAGGGACTGTGGGACGTGATGGTGGGTCGGGCGATTTTGCCCCGCGAAGAGTTGTCAGGAGAGTGCCCTGCTCGACCAGACGAGACGAGAGGATGAGTGCGATGAGGGTGAACGTGACGTGGCAGGCTCCGATGCGCTTCGACGCCGAGGCCGAGGGCGGCACGCGGGTGGTGATGGACGCGCTGCCCCAGCACGGCGGCACCGGCGCCGGCCCCTCGCCGATGCAGACCGTGCTCGCCGCCGTGGCCGGCTGCACCGGGATGGACGTGGTCAGCATCCTGAACAAGATGCGTGCGCCGCTCGAGGCGCTCGCGATCGGCGTCGAGGCCGAGCGCGCGAGCGAGCATCCCAAGATCTTCACGAAGATCCACCTGCGCTATGAGTTCTCCGGCCCAAACCTGCAGCGCGAGCAGGTCGAGAAAGCCGTCGCGCTCTCGATGGAGAAGTACTGTTCGGTCTCGGCGATGCTAAAGAAGGCGGCCGAGGTGACGTACGAGATCGTCCTGAACCCGGTCGCCGCGGCGCGCTGAGACACCCCGGTTGATCGGTGATGCGTGCGATGTACGCGTCATCGACCGGCTGCAGACCTCGTGGCTGACGGCGAACCAAAACGGCTCGGCGACCGGCGCGTCCGCCCTGGCACCCGGCTGGCAGGCCAACCGTTTCGACGCCAACGAGCCCTTGGCAACGCTTGCGGCGCTTTAGGGAACACAGGGAGGCGTGGCCTTCGGGGACAGTGCGCCGCGCGACACCTCCTACTACACCAACGACATGGCGTTCGCGGTGCTCGCCTGGCTCGCGTCCTCGCTGCAAACGTGCACAACCCTTCCGCCGCATCGATACGGTAAGCCTTCGGGACACCGGACGTGGATCGGGCCCGCGCCTGAGACGCCGCCGTCGTCTCGACGGATACGCTGTTCGTTCTTGCCGCTGCGGCAGTGCTCTACGGGGTGATCGGCGCGTTCCGACTTGGGGTGACTATTGACTTTGTCCTGCTTGCAGGAGCGCTCGCCTTGATGGGCGCGCAGTCTCGACACCAAGACAGGCCGTCCCACGGACGAAACCCATGAAGAGTTAGAGCGCCGTTCAGACACCTGGCACAACGCACACGCCATTGCGCTCACATAGTCCAGCATCCGCGAGCGACCGCGCGGGGCGAACGCGTCGTAATCGCCCCGCGCGACCACCTTCCCCAGCCTACTGAACAACAATGGTTGCGTTCATCCCGAACGCATCATGGGTCGTACATTCGTACTTGTACGTGCCGGACTTCGTGAAGGTCAGCGTGTAACGCCTGGCTCCCGGACCCTGGGTGAACATGAAGCCGGAGTTGTAGAAGCCCGAGCCCCGGTGAGATGGTCCACCCGCCGGATTCATGGACCGCTGGTTGACCACCACCAGGGGTGGACCCTGCGGCTGTGGCTTGATCGTCATGACCTCGAAGGGCTTCGTTGCACCGAAGGTGACGGTGTGCATCTCAGCCGGATCGTTCATGACCCACCGTACCGTATCACCGCGGCGAATTACCAGCCGTTTGGCGGCAAACCGGAATACCGATACTGGGTCCTTCGCCGTGCCGACCATGTTGAGCGTATAGGTCCGCTGGCTCGGCGGGCCAGTCGCCACCGGCTTGTTCGACTCGATGATCCGCTGAGCTCGGGCCAAGGCCGCCCGGGACTCATCTGCCGCAATCTTGTCATACTGGGTCTGGGTTTGTGGATATGAACTACCCGCGGGTTGGACGGTGATCGTCCCCTCCATGCCGGGGTGGAATACGCACAGGTACGTGTACGTTCCGGCTTTGGTGAAGCTAACGGAATAACGCTTCGGCATATTGGGATCCACCGATGTAGTTTCTCTTTGAAAAGGGACCCAGGTTTCTCTCTGAAAAGTGACCCACCTTCTGGGGAGATCGAATCCCTCGTTCCAAGAAACGGGAGCGAGGGGGAAGGAGATGATCTCGTTGGAAGCGTGGACCACGATCCGCTATCTACACGCCCAGGGAAAGTCGATTCGCCAGATCGCTCAGGAGCTCGGTCTCTCTCGCAAGACGGTCCGCAGAGCCCTTCGCAGTACGGAACCGCCCCGTTATCAGCGGCGGCCACTTGAGAATCCCCAACTCGCTCCGTTTGTCGATCTCATCCGGCAGCTGGCCGGCGAGGGGTTGATTGGCAGCCGGATCCTGGCCGAGATCCGCGCCCGCGGCTACCAGGGCTCGCCGCCGGCGTTCTATCGGCTCTTGGCGCGCGTACGGCCGACCGCGCCCGATCCGCGCGTCACGGAGCGCTTCGAGACGGCGCCCGGCCAGCAGAGCCAGTTTGATTGGTCCGATTACACGGTGGAGTTGGGCGGGACGCTCACCCGGGTCGTCGTCTATGCCCTGATTCTAGGCTACAGCCGGCGGCTGCATTACTGGGCCAGCCTCGATGCCACTCAGCCCTCGATCTTTGAAGCGCTAGAAGCCGGCTTCTGGCACTTCGGCGGCGTGCCCCAGACGGTACTGATCGACAATCCCCGGGCCTTTGTGCTGGATCCGCGCCCGGCGTCCTTCACCTGGAACCCGCAGTTTCTGGCGCTATGCGGGCATTACCGCGTGGAGCCGATCGCCTGCCAGCCGCGGCGGCCGCGTACCAAGGGCAAGGTTGAGCGCCCCTTCTACTTCCTGGAAGAGCACTTCATCAAAGGCCACTCCTGGCGAGACTTCGACCGCTTCTGCCAGGAGCTCGCGCGGTTTGTGGCCGAGGTGATGGACCTTCGCGAGCACCACACCACCCACCAGCGGCCTCTGGATCGGTTCGCGGAGGAAGCGCCGCACTTGCTCCCCCTGCCGGCGACGCGGTATCTGGGGATCCACGCCCAGACCCGCAAAACGAGTTGGGATTGTCTGGTGCCCTACGGGGGCAGTCGCTACAGTGTGCCGTGGCTGTATGCGGGCAAGCGGGTCTGGCTGCAGACCTCCCAAGGAGTGCGTCTCCATCTCCTCGCCTCTTCGGGCGAAGTGATCGCCACGCATCGGCTCAGTCGCACCAAGGGAGCGATCCTGATCGACCCGGCGCATTACGAAGGCCTCCGCAAAGACACGCCCCGCACCAAGGTCGTCCTCGTCGATGCCTTCCAGGCGCGCTTCCCGGACCAGCAGCCGTTCCTGGAGCGGTTGCTGGCGCAGCAGGCAATCAATCCGGTCCGCCATCTGCGTGGCATCCTCACTCTGGCCACGCTGTATCCGCCGGCGGCGATGGCCGCGGCGTTTCAGACCGCGCTCACCTACAACACCTACTCGGTGAGCTTTCTCCGGGGCGTCTTGCAGCATCAGGCGCAGCCACTCGCTCCGACACCGATGTCCAGCGGCGCCCTCCGGGACGTCCCGCGCCTGGCGATCAAACGCGACCTGCGCGCCTATCAGACCCTCCTGCGGCCGCTTCAGGAGGTGACGGTTCCATGACCACCGACATCGAACGCCTGCGCACCAGCTTCAAGCGTCTGGGCCTGCATACCATCGCGGATACCTTTGAACGGGAAGCCCAGAAGGCCGCCAAGACCAAGCAGAGCTATGTGGGCTTCCTGGCCCACCTGGTCGACGAGGAACTGGCGGCCAAGGCGGATCGCTCGATCAATGCGCGTATCGCCCGGGCCCGGTTCCCGGCGATCCGCACGCTGGAAGCCTTCGACTTCACCTTCCAACCGTCGATTCCCGCGCCGTTGATCCGGGAACTCGCGGAACTCGGGTTCCTCGAGCGCGCTGAGAACTTGCTCCTGATCGGACCACCTGGCGTCGGGAAGTCGCACTTGGGAATCGCCCTTGGGGTGCGCGCCTGTGCCGCGCACAAGCGGGTACTGTTTCGCCCGGTGCCCGAACTGCTCGACGACCTCGTCGCGGCCACGGTCGATCAGACGCTCTCGGCGCGTCTGGAGATGCTGAGCCGCGTGGACCTCCTGATCCTCGACGAACTGGGCTATCTGCCGATGGACGCGCGCCGGGCGAACCTCTTCTTCCAGCTCATCAGTCGGCGGTATGAGCATGGCTCGGTCATCGTGACCAGCAACAAGTCGTTCGAAGAGTGGGGCGCCATCTTCGGCGATGACGTG
Source organism: Candidatus Fervidifonticultor quartus (assembly GCA_031458775.1). Classification (GTDB taxonomy): domain Bacteria; phylum Sysuimicrobiota; class Sysuimicrobiia; order Sysuimicrobiales; family Humicultoraceae; genus Fervidifonticultor_A; species Fervidifonticultor_A quartus. Next base: position 6,543 of record JAVKJV010000023.1, read on the forward strand.
ATCGCCACGGCCGTGCTCGATCGGCTCCTGCACCACAGTCACATCATCCCGATTACGGGCCCCAGCTACCGGACCAAGGACAAGCAGCCCTCCAAGCGGGAGGGGAGGTAGATGCCTCGCCGCCTCCGAGAAGTCGCTCTACGGCCCTCTCAGAGACCCCTTCCTCTTCCTTCCTCGATCTCTTTACGGCTCTCGCGCCTGAGAGGCCCACCAGGATGCCACCCCGGAGGCCTCGAACAACGGTAGGCCACCGCCCTCGGGGGTGGGTCACTTTTCAGCGAGAAAGTGGGTTACTTTTCGGAGAGAATCAACAACCGAGGACAGCACGCCGCCGCTCAGCGGCTCGGAGCCGTCATAGGTCTTCGTTGCCGAAGGGAACACCACAGCCGGGTTGAAGAGCAACTCGCCCTTGGATGTGCCAGGGACGATCAGGTCTGGCGATCTCTTGTTGGCCGGGAAGTAGATGGTGTGGTCCCCGGCTCCAACCGCCCACTGGACGCTGTCGCCCTCGTTGATCGTGATGGCTTTGGGCAGGAACAGCAACGCCTGCAGGGCCTGGCTGTCTCGTGATGACCCTGCCCGGATCGTCCATGTCGTGGCGGCACCGGCGCCGCGTGGGACGGCACCCAGTAATGCCAGGCTTGCGACGAACACAATCAGGAAACCGGTGAGGCCCTTTCGCACGTTGCACCCCCTCTTTGTGCAGTGACCACCCGGGCATTGAAGTTGGCTAACCATACACCCGTGGGTAGCCGGTGTCAACAATTGGTGAAACATGTTTCCTAAAATGCCAGAGTCGGCTCGCAGGTGCGTGAGCCGGTCTTGATCTGGGCCGGGTTGTGTCTTGGTTCGGAATGGGAGAGAACAGGCGCGCTTCGGAGTGGTTTCCTACGTCGGAGAGCGTGGTGCCGGGGGACGGAGTCGAACCGCCGACGCGAGGCTCTTCAGGCCTCCGCTCTACCACCTGAGCTACCCCGGCACTCTGCGACAGTCAGTGTACCAACGGCGCAAAGGCATCGTCAACGCGTTGCAACACGGCGCTGCCACGCCCTGACGGCGCACGGCGCGCGACGACTCCACCCCGCAGGGGTGATGCCGTACCCGGGCGAACTCTCGAAGGACACCAGGAGGGCTATCCATGCGATTCTGCTACCTGGGCGGCGAAGAGCGCCGCCGCTACCTGCAAGATGCCGCCAGCCCGGGCGTGGTTGTCGAGCGCATCACCGACTTCACCCCGCAGGCCCCCAGACCGGACACGATCGAATCACTCTTCGACGAGGCGAAGCTCGCACCGTGGACCATCGAGATGGCGATTGAGGCCGAACGTCGCGGGTACGATGCCGTCATCACCGGGTGCGCCGGCGATCCGGGCGTGGAGGCCGCGCGCGAGATGGTGGGCATTCCGGTCATCGGCCCGGGCCAGGCCGCGCTGCACACCGCGGCCCTGCTCGGTACGAACTTCGGTGTGCTGTCACCGGTCGAGAGCACGGTGCGGCCGACGCGCGCGCTGATCCGTCACTATGGCCTGGCCGACCGCTGCGTCGGCGTCCGGCCCGTGAACTGCTCTGTGGCCGCGCTGCGCGAGGGCCGGGCCGAGACGCTGGAGGCCGTGCTCGCGGTCGCGCGACGCTGCCTGGCCGAAGACCAAGCCGACGTCCTGGTGCTGCTGTGCGCGAGTCTCAGCCACGTGTTTGGCGACCAGCTGGCCGCGGCGCTGCCCGTGCCGGTGGTCAACGTCCTGCGGGTATCGGTCCGCGCGGCGGAACTGCTGGTCGGGTCGAAGCTCACGCACTCGAAGATCGCGTATCCCACGCCGCCGGGACAGAGGGAGCCGGTCGCCGGCCGTCGCACACGATAGGAGTGGAGGGATGGTCATCCAGATGGAATCGTCCGTCCTGGCAGGCATCGATTCTGCCCGCATGTGGCGCGACCTCGAGTTCCTGTGCTCGCTCGACCGCACCTCGGGGTCGTACGGCGAGCGGCGCGCCATGGAGTACATCACGTCCGCGCTGCGCGCCGAGGGCATCGAGGTCGAGGTCTACGAGTTCGACGCCTATCTGAGCTACCCGATCGCCGGCAGCGTCGTCGTCGTGGCCGGCGACGGCCTGCCGCCGGAGATCCCAGCGAAGACCCGGGCATTCTCGGTAAACACCGGACCCGCCGGCATTACGGGCGAAGTGGTGTACGTGCCGGGCGGCCACGACATCTTCCGTGACACCGAGACGCACCGGCGTCTCGATGCCCAGGCGATCGCGGGCAAGATCGTGCTCTCCGAAGCCGGGAGCCGGCGCAACATGCAGGCCGCGCAGGAGCGCGGCGCGGTCGCCTACCTGCACATGTGGCCGAGCGACGAGGAGGGCATCCACGAAGGGATCGTCTCGGCGGTCTGGGGTGCGCCGACGCCGGAGAACGCGGCGGCGTTCCCGCGCATCCCCATCTTGAGCGTCACGCGGCGCAGTGGTGAGGCGATCCGTGCCGCGCTGGGCCGCGGGCCGGTGACGCTGCGCGTGCACAGCCGCACCGACACGGGCTGGCGCGCGGTCGTGCTGCCGGTCGCAACGATCCCGGGTGCGACGCCGGAGTTCGTGTTGTTCTCCGGGCACGTGGACTCCTGGTACCTGGGCGCCACCGACAACGCGACGGGCAACGTCGTGACGATGGAAGTCGCACGGGTCCTGCAGGCGCACCGGCGCCAACTGCGCCGCGGCGTCCGCTTCGCGTTCTGGCCCGGACACTCCACGGGCCGCTACGCGGGCTCGTCATGGTACGCCGACCAGCACTGGCAGGCCCTGCACGACCAGTGCGTGCTGCACATCAACTGCGACTCGCCTGGCGTGCTCGGTGCCACGGAGTACGACCCGGTGACGGCAAGCGCCGAAACCTCGGCGTTTGCCGTGGACCTCATCAAGGAGATGACCGGTCAAACGGTGACGTGGGAGCGGCCGGTGCGCGCGGGCGACCAGTCGTTCTGGGGCGCCGGCGTGCCCACGTTGTTCATGGGCCTCTCGGTGCGACCCAAGGGCCATCGCGCAGCGGTCGGCGGGTCGGGACTCGGGTGGTGGTGGCACACCGAGTCGGATACGCTCGACAAGGTTGACCGGCAGGTCCTGCACCTGGACACGCGTATCTATCTCGCCGCGACCTACCGCTTTGCGACCGCGGTGCTCCTGCCGCAACGACTGGCGGCGGCGGCGCGTGAGATCGAAGACGCCGCGTCCACACTCGCCCGCGATGCCGGCGACCGCTTCGACCTGAACCCGGTCCGCGCCGCGCTCGGGCGGCTCATCGCCCGGGCCGACGCGTTCGACGCCGCGGTCGCGCGACTGGCCGGTGCAACCTCCGCGGCCCCGGAGCACGAGCGCCGACTGGCCGTCGCCGGCAGGGCACAACGACGCGCGACGCGGGACCTGATCCAGGCCGCGTACGTCGGCGGCAGCCCGTTCGACCACGACCCGGCGGTGCCGCAACTGCCGTTGCCCGCGTTGCAGGATGCGCGGGAACTGGCCCATCTCAACCCAGATTCGCACGCCGCGCGGCTGCTGTTGACCAGGCTGGTTCGGCGGCGCAACCGCGTGATCTGGCACCTGCTCTGCGCCGCCGAGGCGCTGGAGGCGGCGCTAGCCGATCTATACCCGCAGTGACGTCTTGCCGTGACGGTCAAAGGGGGAGACACGCGATGCGAGAGCACGTGATGCGCACAGGAGCGCGACTCGCCGCGATCGGGCTGGTCGTGCTGCTGGGAGTCGCCGTTCTGGGCCGGGCGCTGCCCGCGGCCGCGCAGGGCGCGGCCAATACCTTCTCGTTGCCGATCATCGACAACGCGCGGATGTGGCCGGTCATCGGCGGGCTCCCGAACATCCTGGTCAACAAGGTGCTCTACAGCACCCTGGTCAAGTACGACGCGAAGAACCTGGCGCCGGTGGGCGATCTGGCCGAGCGCTGGACCCTCGGCGACGACCGGCTGACATGGACGTTTAACCTCCGGCGCAACGTGACCTGGCACGACGGCAGGCCGTTCACCGCGCGCGACGTGAAGTTCACGATCGAGCGGATCTGGCTGAACCCGCAGGTTCCGTTCTTCCAACGGGCTAACGTCGGCGAGATCACGCGCGTGGACATCGTGGACGACTACACCGTGCGGATCGTCACGCGTGTGCCGTTCGCGACGCTGCCGGTGATGCTCGGCTACCTGGCGAACATCCTGCCCGAACACATTCTGGGGAACTACACGATCGACCAGCTCCGCAATCCCGTGGACTTCCTGCGCAACCCGATCGGCACGGGGCCCTTCCGCTACGCCGAACAACAGTTGGGCTCCTACGTGCGGCTGGTCGCCTATGATCGATACTTCCTGGGCCGGCCCAAGCTGGACGCGATCGTGTTCCGCGTGGTCGGCGACCTGGAACAGCAACTCGCGCAGCTCCAGACCGGGCAGCTCGACATGATGCCGATCGAGCCACCGCAGGTGGCGGTCGTGCAGCGCATGCCCAACGTGCAGATCATCGACGCGCCGCAGGTGAACTACACCTTCATCGGCTTCAACAACAGGGTCGAGCCGTTCACCGACCGGAAGGTGCGCCAGGCTCTCACGCACGCGGTGGACCGCAAGGCGATCCTCGACAAGATCTACCTGGGCAAGGGCCGCATCGCCACGGGCCCGATCAACCCCCTGATCGACTGGGCGTATACGGACAAGGTGCACCAGTTCCCCTACAACCGCGCGCTGGCGGAGAAGCTGCTCGAGGAGACCGGCTGGAGCAAGGGGCCGGATGGCATCCGCCGCAAAGGCGGGCAGCCCTTGAAGATCACGCTCGATGTGGACCGCGGCAACCCGGTGCGCGAGCAGACCGCCGTTGTGGTGCGCCAGTACTGGCGCGAGGTCGGCGTGGATGCCGACGTGCGGGTCAGCGAGTTCAACGCGCTACTCTCGCGTATCCGCACGCGGCCGAACCCGCTGCAGGCCTGGACGCTGTGGTACATCACGCCGCCCGAGGCCGACGTGCTCGGCTACTACCACTCGGCCGGGACGCTGAATGAGTTCGGCTACGCGAACCCTGAGCTCGACCGGCTGCTCGAGCAGGGCCGCGCGACCTTCGACCCGAAGGCCCGGGCCAAGATCTACCAGCAGGCGCAGAAGTTCATGGCGTGGGACGCGCCGGTCATCTTCCTGGTCTACCCGGCGGAGATCCAGGCGCTCAACAAGCGCATCCGGGGCTGGGTGCCGATCGGCTACCGCGACGCGCTGACGCACATGACGAACGTCACGGCCGGACGGTAGGTCCACGCCGGGCGCTGAGCGCCACAGCCATCGCACAGGGGAGCGGCAGTCGCCGCTCCCCCAGCGAGCACCATGCTGCACTACCTGATCCGCCGGCTGCTCCAGACCGGGGCGCTGCTGCTCGTCGTCAGCCTCGTCGTGTTTGCCCTCGTCCTGCGGGCGCCCGGCGGACCTTCGATTCTCCTCGACCGCAATCTCAGCCCCGAGGAAATCGCCCGCATGCGCAGCATCCTGGGGCTCGACCAGCAGCTGCACGTGCAGTACGTGCGATGGCTCGGCCAGGTGGCACGGGGCAACCTGGGCACGTCCTACCAGGCCGGCCTGCCGGTGTCGGAGATCATCGGCCAGATGCTCCCGAACACCCTCATCCTGTCGACGGCGGCCCTGGCGCTGTCGCTGGTCGTCGCGATCCCGGCCGGCGTGATCTCGGCGGCGCGACCGTACACGCTGCTCGACCACACCGTGACCTTCCTCTGCTTCTTCGGCATCTCGATCCCGGTGTTCTGGTACGGCCTCATGCTCATCGTGCTGTTCTCCATCGTGCTGGGCTGGCTGCCGCCGGGCGGGATGTTCACCATCGGCGCACCGCGCACGGTGCTCGACGTGGCGCGGCACCTGGTCCTGCCGGCCATCGTGCTGGGCACCGCGAACATGGCGCTGTTCGCGAGGTACACTCGGTCATCCACCATGGCCGTCATGCGCCAGGACTACGTGCGCACCGCCCGGTCGAAGGGCGTAGGCGAGCGCGCCGTTCTCTACCGGCACGCGTTTCGCAACGCGCTGATCACCGTCGTCACCGTCGTCGCCCTCCAGCTCCCGCGCCTGGTCGGTGGTGCGGCCATCACCGAGACGGTCTTCGCGTGGCCCGGCATGGGCAACCTGGCGGTGCGCGCGGCGTTCGAGCGCGACTACCCCATGATCATGGGCATCACCCTGGTCATCTCCGCGGTCGTGGCCGCCAGCAACCTGCTGGTGGACTTAGTCTACGTCTACCTCGACCCGCGTATCCGCTACGAATGAGAAGCGCATGAGTAGCCCGCGCACGCCCACGGCCCGTATGACCGCGCGCTTCCGTCGCAACCGGCTGGCGGTCGCCGCGCTGGTGGTCCTGGGTGTCATCCACCTGATCGTCGCCTTGGCGCCATGGATCGCGCCTCGGGACCCCGAGGCCGTCGATCTCGGCAACAAGCTGCGGCGGCCGAGCCCGACGTACTGGCTGGGCACGGACGAGTACGGCCGAGACGTGCTCACGCGCCTGCTCTACGGCGGCCGCGTGTCGCTGGCGGTCGGGCTCACGTCCATGCTGGCGTCGATGGTGCTCGGCGTGGCGGTCGGCGCGGTCGCGGGGTACGCGGGCGGTCTCACCGATGTGCTCCTGATGCGTGTGACCGATGGCATGCTCTCGGTGCCGCTGTTCTTCATCGCGCTGATGGCGCTCGCCATGCTGGGCGCCACCATGTTGAACCTGGTGGCGGTGATCGCGCTCTCGAGCTGGATGACGGTCGCGCGGGTTGTGCGCGCCGAGGTGCTGCGCACACGAGAACTGGAGTTCGTCCAGGCCGCGCGCGCGATCGGCGCGCACAGCCTGCGCATCGTGTGGCGGCACGTGGTGCCGCAGTCGATCCCCTCGATCACGGTCGCCGCCACGTTGGGCGTCGCGTACGCGGTGCTCCTCGAAACCTCGTTGAGCTTCCTCGGGCTCGGCGTGCAGCCGCCGGCCGCGTCGTGGGGCAACATGCTGAGCGGCGCCAGGAGCTACCTGCGCACAGAGCCGGGACTGGCCGTCTTTCCCGGCGTCATGATCTTCATCACGGTGTTGTGCTACAACTGGTTCGGCGACGGGTTGAGGGACGCAATCGACCCCACGCTGGCCGAACGCTAGACTCTGGAGGTGACACACCGCTCATGCCGCGCGTAACCGTCGCCCTCACCGGCGACCTCATGCTGAACCGGCGGATCACCGGCGACGCCGCGCCGGGCAGTCAGGAGGTCTGGCGTCTCTTCGAGCAGACAGATCTCGTCTTCGCCAACCTCGAGTGCCCGCTCACCACGCGCGAGGCGCCGGCCGACAAAGTGGTGGCGTTCCGCAGCGACCCGGCGCTGGCGCGCGAGCTGGCCGCAGCGGGCATCGACGTGGTGACACTGGCCAACAACCACATGTACGACCAGGGCCAGGACGGCATGTTCGACACGCTCGCCGCGCTGCGGCAGGCCGGCGTCGCGGCGGTCGGCGCCGGCAGCGACCTCGCGGCGGCGCTGGCGCCGGCGGTGCTCACCGGTGGCGGGGTACGTGTAGCCTTCGTCGGGCTGGCGACGACGCTGCCGGTCGGCTGCGCGGCCGCGCCCGACCGGCCGGGCCTGGCGCCGGTCCGGGTCACGACGAGCTACGTCACCGACGCCGCAGGTCTGGACGAGACTCCGGGCATCGCGCCGTTCGTCGAGACGCGCGCCTGGCCGGGCGACGTCGAGGCCGCCGCAGCCGCCGTCGCGCAGGCCCGGCGGCAGGCCGACGCCTGCATCGTCGGCATCCACTGGGGCGTGCCGAACGGCTGGGTCGCGCAGTTCCAGGATCCCCTGGCCACGTACCAGCGGCCGCTGGCCGCGGCCCTGGTTGCCGCCGGCGCCGACGTCGTGGTCGGGCATCACCCGCACGTGCTGCACGGCATCGAGGTGATCCACGGCCGGCCGGTCTTCTACAGCCTGGGCAACTTTGTTTTCCACACGCTCCGGGTGGGTGCTCAGCCGGTACTGCGGCGGCCCGACCCGCCCTACAGCTGGCGCAGCCTGCGCTCGAAAACCAACCTGGACTCGGCGGTGCCGGTCGTGACCGTGGAGCCGGGTGGCCGGGTACACACCGAGATCGTGCCCGTGGTGCTGAACAGTACCGGCGATCCCGAGATGGCCGGCGGCGCCGACGCGGCGAGAATCCTCTCGTCGCTGGCGGAGATGTCTCGCGCGCTGGGCACCCCGGTGCGCGTGGACGGCACACGGGGTGTCCTGGAGGGATGACCATGAAGATCACGATCGTCGGCGCGGGCGCGATCGGCGGGACGATGGGGGCGTATCTGGCGCGCGCCGGTCATGAGATCACGTTTGTGGACGCGGTCGCGGAGCACGTCGACGCGATCAACACGCGCGGCCTGACCGTCGAGGGTCGCGACGAGACCTTCACCGTGCGCGTACCGGCGGTGCTGCCCGAGCAGATGCGCGGCCCGCTCGAGACCGTGTTCCTGGCGGTCAAGACGATGCACACCGACGTCGCCACGCGGGCGATCGCGCCGCACCTGGCGGCGGCGGGTATCATCGTCTCGATGCAGAACGGCTTCAACGAGGAGCGCATCGCCGCCATCGTCGGCCGGGAGCGGACGATCGGCGCGTTCGTCAACTTCGGCGCAGACTACCTTGCGCCGGGCCGGATCATGTACGGCGGCAGCGGCGCTCTGTATCTCGGGGAGCTGGACGGCCGCGGCACGCCGCGCCTGCAAGCACTCGAGACGGCGTTGCGGGGCTTCCTCCCCACCACGCTGGCGACCGGCAACATCTGGGGGTACCTCTGGGGCAAGCACGCCTACGGCGCGATGCTCAAGACGACGGCGCTGACCCATGAGCCGATTGCCGACGTGCTGGCGCATCCCGAGGCGCGGCCGGTCGTCGCGAACGTAGCGGCCGAGGTGCTCGCGGTCGCGGCGGCCGAGGGCGTGCGGCCCGAGGCGTTCGACGGGTTCGAGCCGCTGGCGTACGTCTTCCCACCGGGCCGCGATATCGCCAGGATGCACGCCAGCCTCGACGCCCTGGTCGCGTTCAACCGCAAGTCGCTGAAGGCCAGGAGCGGCATCTGGCGCGACCTGGCGGTGCGCAAGCGCAAGACCGAGGTGGAGTCCATGGTGTCGGAGGTGCGCGCCCGCGCGCGGCAGCATGGGCTGCGCATTCCACTGGTGGAGGCGGTGGGCCGTATGATCGCGGAGATCGAAGCCGGCGAGCGGCCAATGTCGTGGGACAACCTGCGGGCCCTGGCCGATCTCAACGCCGAGACGTACGGCGCGGGGGTGGCCCATGCCTGAGCCCGGCGCAGGTGCGACGTCCGGTGACCGCACCCCAGGGGGATTCAACGGCAAAGTCGTACTGGTCAGCGGCGCGGCGCACGGGATCGGCCGCGCCATCGCGAGCGCGTTCGCGACTCGCGGGGCGCGCGTCTGGACGTGCGACGTGCTCGCCGACCAGCTGGACGAGACCGTGCGGCAGATCCGCGGCCTCGGCGGTGCGATCGAGGGCCGCGTCTGTGACATCACCGACAGCGCCGCGGTCAACGCGCTCGTCGCCGAAATCGCCGGTCGTGACGGTGGCGTGCACATCCTGGTTCACGCCGCCGGCGGCGTCACCGGTCAAGTGTGGAAGCCCATCGACGAGGTCACCGACGAAGACTGGCGTCGCATCGTGGCGGTCAATCAGCAGGGGGCCTTCCACCTGATCCGCGCGGTGGCGCCGGCCATGAAGGCGCGCGGATGGGGGCGGATCATCACCATCTCGTCGGGCGCGGGCCGCAGCTACAGCCAGACGGGCATTCTGGCTTATGCCAGCGCCAAGGCCGGGCTGATCGGGCTGACGCGGCAGGTCGCCCGCGAACTGGGACCGTACGGCGTCACGGCGAATTCAATCGCGCCCGGGTTCGTACTCTCGAATCCGGCATCGATCAAGCAGTGGGAAGCTCTCGGACCCGACGGCCAGCGCGCGTTCTTCACCAACCTGGCGATCAAGCGGCTCGGGGTGCCCGAGGACATGGCGTTCGCGGCCCTGTTCTTCGCGGCCGACGAAGCCTCGTACATCACGGGCCAGACGATCAGCGTGGACGGTGGACGGTGGATGCTGGGATGAGGAGGCACGTCATGCCGAACGGCTCGAAGACGTCATCGCTCTACGACCGGGTCAGCGCAAAGCGGCTGATGGCCGACGTCGAAGCGCTCTCGCGCTGGGTGCGTCTCTCCGGTACTCCCGAGGAGCTCGAGGCCTTCAAGTACGTGCAGGGCCAGCTCAAACGCGCCGGCTGCAAGACGACGCTCATCTTGCACGACGCGTTCATCAGCCTCCCCGGGCCGGCGTCGCTCTTGGTCACCGTGCGAAGCGACGAGACGCCCACGGCCATTCCCTGCGTCACCCACTCGTTCTCGGCCTCGACCGGGGATGCCGCGGTCAGCGCCACGGCCTGCTTCGCCGGCGACGGCACCCCGGCTGACCTCGAGTGCCTGCGGCCGGGCGGCAAGATCGCCGTCGTGGACGGTCTGGCCACCCCGGACCGGGTGCACGCGGCCGAGCGGGCCGGCGCCGCAGGCCTGGTCTGTCTCAACCGCGATCCGCTGGTCCACGAGATGATCGTCTCGCCGGTGTGGGGCAGTCCGGCGCGGGATGATCTCGACCGGCTCCCCAAGATCCCGGTCGTCTCGGTCGCCGCGACCGACGGCGACCGCCTCCGCGAGATCGTGAAGCGTGGCGCAGTCTGGGTACACCTGAGGACGCAGGTCGATACGGGCTGGCGCAAGACCCCGATCCTCATCGGCGACCTCGAGGGTACGGTCGAGGACACGTTCGTCATGCTGGCCGGCCACATTGACTCGTGGTACAAAGGCGCGATGGACAACGGCACGGCGAACGCCACCATGCTCGAGGTCGCGCGGGTGCTGGGCGGGGTGAAACGATACCGGGGCATCCGCTTCGCGTTCTGGTCCGGCCATTCCCACGGCCGCTACTCCGGGTCGACCTGGTACGTCGACCATCACTGGACCGAGTTGAACGACCGCTGCGTCGCGCATGTCAACATCGATTCGGTCGGCGGCCGCGGCGCGGTGATCAACACGCACGCGTGGGCGATGCCCGAGACCGCAGGGCTCGCGGACCGGGTCATCCAGGAGGTCGCCGGCCAGCGGTTCCTCGGCGGCCGGGTCGGACGGGCCGGTGATCAGTCGTTCCTCGGCGTCGGCCTGCCGTCGCTGCTGATGAGCCTCTCGGAGCAGCCCGCTGACTCGTCGGACGCGAGCCGTGATTTCAACATCCGCACCGGCGGCGCCACCGGTGGACTGGGCTGGTGGTGGCACACCACCGACGACCTGCCGGACAAGATCGATCCGGAGGTCTTGTTGCGCGACGCGAAGATCTACGTCGGGATCATGCACGCGTTTGCGACCGCGCCTGTCATACCGCTCGACTATGCGGCCGCGGCGCGGGCCTGGCTGAAGGCGCTCACCGATCTGCCGGCCGCGGCCGGCGGGTACGTGGACCTCAAGCCGGTCGTGGCCGAAGCCCGGCGTCTGGTCACCGCCGCCGACGCGCTGGCGCGCACGGCCAGGGCTGTCGCGGCCAGACCGACCCGGCAGGCTGCCCGTGCAGTCAATGCCGCGTTGATGGCCATGGGTCGGGCGCTGATTCCGGTCGGGTACACCGCAGCCGGGCGGTTTCACCACGATCCGGCCCTCGAGCAGCACGGCGCGCCGCTGCTGGCCGCGACGCGAGCGCTCGGTGAGACCGCGGGCGACGACGCCCGGCATCTCGCGGTACAGGCCCAGCGCGACATGAACGCGGTCCGGTTCGCGCTGCGGCAGGCGGCAGATGCGGCCGAGATGGCGGTACGGGACGTCAAAAGACCCGGACGGACACGCCGGTAGCCGGCCGCCCGGCTAGAGCTTCATCTTGGGATCGAGGGCGTCGCGCAGCCCATCGCCCAGGAGGTTGAATCCGAGCACCGTCAGCGCGATCGCCAGCCCCGGCAGCGTCGCGATGTGGGGCGCGATCGTGATGAAGTCGCGGCCGGTGCTGACCATCAACCCCCAGGAGGGGGTCGGTGGCTGCACGCCCAGACCCAGGAACGACAGCGCGGCCTCGAGCAGGATCGCGCTCGCCATGTAGAGCGCCGAGTAGACGATCAGGATCGAGATACAGTTGGGCAGCACGTGCCGCACCACGATGCGTCCGGTACCGGCGCCCACGGCACGTGCGGCCTGCACGTACTCCTGTTCCTTGATCGCGAGCACCGAGCCCCGGATGACGCGCGCAAACCCGGGCGTGGCCCAGATCCCGACGGCGAGGATGGTGTTCGGCAACCCCGGCCCCATGGCGCTCACGATCGCGATTGCGAGTAGCAGATACGGGAACGCCAGCAGCACGTCGAGCGCCCGCATGAGCACCTCGTCCACCGCGCCGCCGGCGTAGCCCGCGACGGTACCCAGGGTTGTGCCGAGCACGAGCGCAATGAGCACCGAAACGAGCCCCACCATCAGCGCGATGCGGCTGCCATAGATGAGCCGGCTGGCGATGTCGCGGCCGAACTCGTCGGCGCCCAGCAGGTACTTCGGGCCCGGCGGCATCCGTTTGTCTTCGAGGGACTGGCGCGCCGGGTCGGCCGGCGCCAGCGCCGGCGCGAAGATCGCGGCGCACGCGAGCAGCGCCACGACCAGCAGGCCGGCCAGGGCGAGACGGTTGCGCCGGAAGCGCCGCCACATCGCGGCGCCGGTGGAGAGATACGCGGTGGTCGGCGCCTGCCCGATCTCTTCTCCAACCGTCGCGTCCCGCCGGGTCATGCTAACGGTACGAGATCCGCGGGTCGAGGTAAGCATACGACAGGTCGACCAGCAGGTTGATGACGACGAACGTGACGGCGAGGACCAGCACACCGCCTTGCAGCAGTACGTAGTCGCGCGCGAAGATCGCGCGGACGAGCATCCGGCCGATGCCCGGCCACGCGAACACGGTTTCCGTCAGCACCGCGCCACCCAGCAACTGGCCGGTCTGCAGGCCGAGCACGGTGACGACCGGGATCAGGGCGTTGCGCAGCGCGTGCCGCGTCAGCACCCCGCGGTTCGCCACGCCCTTGGCGCGCGCGGTGCGAACGTAGTCCTCGCGCAGCACCTCGAGCATCGTCGAGCGGGTCATCCGGGCGAGCATGGCGATGGTCGGCGTCGCCAGCGTGATCGCCGGCAGGATCAGGTGGGCCCACGTGCCCCGACCGCCGGCCGGGAACCAGTTGAGCACGAGGCTGAACACCACGATCAGCACGATGCCGGTCCAGAAGATCGGCATCGACAGGCCGAAGAGCGAGAAGATCCGCACAGCGTTGTCGAACAGCGAGTACGGCCAGCGTGCCGAGAGCACGCCGACCGTCACGCCGACCGCCACCGCGATGACCAGCGCGGTCAGTCCGAGCTGGGCCGTGGCGGGCCAGACGTCCGCGATCTCTTCGTTGACGCGCCGACCTTCGCGGATCGAGCGACCGAGGTCGCCCTGCAGGACGCGGCTCACGTACCGTACGTACCGCACGGCCAGCGGCTGGTCGAGATCGAGCGAGTGCCGGAGCTTTGCGACCATCTCCGCGGTGGCGCCCTCGCCCAACATCAACGCGGCCGGATCGCCCGGGATCAGGGTGATGGTCACCATGATCAGGAAGATGACCCCAAGCAGCACCGGGACCATCACAAGGGTCCGCCGGATCAGGTAACCGATCATCCCGCGTGCCTCAGCGCGAGCCCGTTACGTGCGGCCGCGTTGGCCGTCGCAACACAGCGGGACCGGATCGGGCGCGACTGCCCGATCCGGTCCCGGCGGCAGCGCGCTACCGCTGAATCCACACGTAGGTGAAGCCCTGGTTGTACTCGATCGGATGCGGCACGAAGCCGTGCACGTTGGCCCGCATCACCGCGATCTCGCGCGTCGTGTACCACGGGATGAACATGATGTCCCTCGCGATCAGGTCCTGCGCGCGGCCGTAAAGCTCCTCGCGCTCCCGCGGGTTGAGGCTCGTGCGCGCCGCGTCCACCAGCTTGTCGAACTCGGGGTTGACGTAGCGCCAGGTGTTCCAACCCCGCGGCGGCGCCTGATCGGACCGGAACAGCGGCAGCAGCGAGTAGTCGGCGTCGGCGGTGGTCGTCACCCAACCGAGCGTGAATAGATGGTAGTCGAGCGTGGCGGCGCGCACGTTCGTGAACACCGTCGCCCACTCGAGGAACTGCACGTCGAGGCGCACGCCGATCTCGCGCAACTGCGCCTGGTAGGCCTCGGTGATCTCCGCGTCCTTGAAGTAGCGGCCGCGCGCCGACAGGATCGACAGGACCAACGGAATCCCCTCACGCTGCATGATCCCGTCGGGCCCGGGACGGAACCCGGCCTCCTGCAGCAACTGGCGCGCGCGCTGCGGGTTGTAGGGATACAGCCTGTCCAGACCCATCGGCTTGTAGCCGAAGACGCCGGGCGCCAGGATGCCGTCGGCCGGGCCGGCCGCGCCCTCCAGGATGTTCTGGAGGATGGACTGGCGGTTCGCCGCCATGACAAGCGCGCGGCGCACCCGCACGTCGGACAGCGGCGGGCGCGTCATGTTCATGCCGATGAACACCACGCGCTGGCCGGTCGCCTGCGCGACTTTGAAGTTGGCATCGCGCGCAAACGCGGCGAGCTGCGCGGGCGCGGGCACCAGCACCATGTCCGCCTCCCCGGTGCGCAGCGCGATCATGCGCGCCGACTCCTCGGGAATCACGCGGAACACCATCCGGTCGACGTAGGCCTTCTGGCCCCAGTAGTCGTCGTTCCGGGTGATCGTGATGCGGTCGTTTGTCCGCCACTCCTCGAATTTGAAGGGCCCGGTCCCGACCGGCCGCCGACTGAAGTCCGCGCCCAGCCGCTGCACGGCCGTGGGGCTCACGATGCCCGCGTAGAGCATGGCCACACTGTAGAGGAGCGGCGCGTACGGCTCGGTCGTCACGATGTCCACAGTATAGTCATCGACGACTTCGGCGCCCTTGATCGGGCCGGCCAGGCTGGCCCACCGGGCGGGGCTGCGCGGATCAAAGGCGCGGTCGAACGTGAACTTGACCGCCTGCGCGTTGAACGGCGTCCCGTCGTGGAACTTCACATCCCGCCGCAACGTGAACCGGATGCGCGATGACGACATCACGCGCCAGGCCGTCGCCAGCCTGGGCTGGATCTTCATGTCCGGACCCAGGACGAGCAAGGGCTCCAGAATCATCTGGTAGATCCACGCGCCCGGCGCCGTCGTCTCGAAATGCGGGTCCAGCGAGACTGCGTCCACCGGCCGGGCGATCGTCAGCGTGCCTCCACGAACCGGGCCGGCCGGGGCGGTCAGCGCCGGCGGCGCCACCAGCACAACCGCGAGCCCGATGGCCACGAGCGCCCATCGAGTCCTGTTCATTGACCCTCCCCCTCTGCGCGACGCTGGCCTGGAGACCCGACACCGTGGCCGCGACGCGCACGTTTCGCGTGATGTTCGCCGCGGGCCGGCGGTTCCCTCCGCAGGGTGCGCCTGTGGCCACCCCGAAAGTCAGCAGTGGTCCACAGCCACGCAAGGGGGCGACACCATGCATCCGCGCATCTGCTGGCACCGGTGGCTTGCGATCGCCGCGGCGGTCGCCGCGCTGGCCACGCCTGCCACCGCGCAGGCTCCGGTCATCCTGACCTTCATGCACTTCAACGACGTCTACCAGCTCGGCCCGGTGGACGGTGGGAGAGCCGGTGGTCTCGACCGGATCGCCTACGAGATCAAGCGCATCCGGCAGACCGACCCTGACGCGCAGCTCCTCTTTCCCGGGGACCTGATCTCGCCCTCGCTCGAGTCGTCGATCTTCAAAGGCGCCCAGATGATCGAGGGGATGAACCTGCTCGGGATCGACGCGGCGACGCTCGGCAATCACGAGTTCGACTACGGCCCGGACGTGCTGCAGGAACGACTGGCCGAGTCGAAGTTCCCGTGGGTCGTGACGAACCTCTACCGCGGCGACTTCAGCCGCGTGCCGCGCACGCACTTCACGGTCTCCAAACGCGTACGCCACGTGGAGGTCGGCTACTTCGGGCTGCTCACGTACGAGACGTACACGGCGTCGCGGCCGGGCCCGGATGTCCGCATCGTCGACGAACTCGGCGCGGCCCGCGGGGTCATTCCCGTGCTACAGCGCGGCGGCGCCCGTGTCATCGTCGGGCTCACGCACCTCCCGATGGCCCTCGATCAACAGATCCTCCGCGAGGTGCCGGGGATTCATCTCGTCGTGGGCGGGCACGATCATGATCCGATGCGCGCGATGGTCGGCCAGGCGCTGGTCGCCAAGGCCGGCGCCGACACCCGGTTCCTGGGCGTGGTCCGCGTCCAGGTCGGGGACGGCCCCGTTTCGATCGTGAAGGACGAACTCCTGCCCATTACCGACAAGACGCCGTCGGATCCAATCGTCGCGGGCCTGGTCAAGCGCTATGCCGATCAGCTCAGCAAAGAGCTCGACGTCGTCATCGGCCGGACCACGGTGCCGCTGGACGCCCGGAACATCACCGTGCGCGGCGCGGAGTCGCCGCTGGGCAACTTCATCGCGGACGTCATGCGCCGCGCCGTCGACGCGGACGTGGCGATCACGAACGGCGGCGGCATCCGGACCAACGCGCTGTTTCCGGCCGGCGAGATCAAGCGTCGCGACGTGCTCGCCTGGCTGCCGTTTGGCAATGTCATCGTCAAGGTGCGGATGTCCGGGGCCTCGATCCTGGCCGCGCTGGAGAACGGGGTGAGCCAGGTCGAGGGGTTGAACGGCCGGTTCCCCCAGGTGTCGGGCCTGGCCTACACGTTCAGCCGCAGCCGGCCCGCGGGGTCGCGCATCGTCTCGGTCACGGTCGGCGGCCGGCCGCTCGACCCCTCGGCGCTCTACACGGTCGCGACGAACGACTTCATGCGGGCCGGCGGCGATGGCTACGCCGCGATCCGTGCCGCGGAGGTGTTGATCAACGAGGCCGGCGGACCGGTGATGGCCACGGCCGTGGCGAACGCAATCCAGCAGGCCGGCACGATCTCACCGCGCGTGGAGGGGCGCATCACCATCGCCCCATAGCGGCGCCAGACATCGCCCGCGACTCCGGGCACCCGACGCTACCGGCGCGCCTGGCCGGCCGCGTCGAGGACGTCGAGCACCTCTTGCACGTGGCCGTCCACCTGCACCTTGGGGAAGATGTGCGTGATGACGCCCTGCTCGTCCAGCACGAACGTCGTGCGCTCGGTGCCCATGTACGTTCGGCCGCCTCGGGTCTTTTCTTTCCAGACACCATAGGCGCTCACGATGGCCTGCGACTCGTCGGCGATCAGCGGGAAGGGTAGCCCGTATTTCGCTTTGAACCGCGCGTGGGACTGAACGCCGTCGGTGCTCACGCCGAGCACGACCGCGCCACGGTCGAGCACGGCCTGGTATGCGTCACGAAAGCCGCAGGCCTCGCGCGTGCATCCGGGTGTGTCGTCCTTTGGATAGAAGAACAGCACGACCTTCTTGCCTCGGAAGTCGTGCAGCGACACCCGCGTGCCGGCATCGGTCGTCGCCGAGAAGTCCGGAGCCCTGTCGCCCACCTGCAGCATGGCAGCGCCTCCAGTATCACTCCCACAACACCACGGTGGAGTGGCTTCAGCACGATTCTAGTGTATCCTGATGGGTGTGGACGTCATCCTCGTGACGGGCGCTTCAGGCTTCATCGGCAGCCATGTCGTGCGCCGGCTGTCTGAGACCGGCCGGCCCGTCAGGGCGCTGATCCGAAACCGCCGCCGGGCGCAGGCCGAGGGGCGGCTGCGCGGGCTGCAGGTCGACTGGGTGGAGGGTGATGTCACTCGCCCCGAGTCGCTGGCGCCGGTGATGCGCGGCGTGTCCGCGGTGATCCATACCGTCGCGGTCGCCATTGAACGAGGCGGCGCAAGCTACGAGTCCGTCAACTATCAGGGCACCGTGCACGTCGTCGACGCGTCGCGAGACGCCGGCGTGCGGCGGTTCGTCAACCTGTCGCAGCTCGGCGCCCGCCCGAATCTCCCCTACCGGTTCCTGGCGTCGAAGGGCCGGGCGCAGGAGTACGTCGCGGCGTCCGGGTTGCGATGGACGACCTTCCAGCCTTCGACCGTGTGGGGTCCCGAAGACGAGTTCGCCAACAGCTTCGCCCGGCTCGTACCGTTCACGCCGCTGATCTTCCCCATCATCGGTAGCGGCCAGGCGAGATTCGAGCCGGTGTGGGTCGAGGATCTCGTCACCTGCATCGTGCACGCCCTTGACGACGTGTCAACGGTCGGGCAAGCGTTCGAGATCGGCGGCCCGGAAGTCCTGACCATCGAGGAGATCGAGCGGCGGACACTCCGGGCTCTGGGCGCCCGGCGCCTGCTGGTGCGGGTCCCGCTTCCGCTCATTCGCCTGCCCGTGTTCTTGATGGAAGTGCTCTTGCCGGCTCCGCCGGTGACACGCAGCTTGCTCGATCTCCTGGCGGTGGACAATGTCACGACATCGAACGCCATCCGACGCTTCGTGCCCGAGCCCCGACGGTTCCTGCCCGAGCACACCGCGTCCTACATGCGGGCGTTTCGCGCCATCGACACGCTCCGCGCGTATCTGGGCCGCTGACCGGATGGCGTCGCCGCAACGGCGCTACCAGCCCTGAGGAGGTCACGGTGATGGCAGACGGCACTCTCCACCGCGTCGTGCGCGCGCCGCGCGGCGCGGGCATGTCGTGTCGCGGCTGGCCGCAGGAAGCCGCAATGCGGATGCTCATGAACAACCTGGATCCCGAGGTTGCCGAGAAACCGGACGAACTCATCATCTACGGCGGCACGGGCAAAGCGGCGCGCTCCTGGCAGGCGTTCGACCAGATCGTCGCGACCCTCCGGGTGCTCGCCGGCGACGAGACGCTGCTGGTCCAATCGGGCAAGCCGGTCGGTGTCTTCCGCACACACGAGTGGGCGCCGCGTGTCGTGATCAGCAACGCGATGGTCGTGCCCGCGTGGGCGACGTGGGAACACTTCTGGAAGTACGAGGCGCAGGGACTCACGATGTTCGGCCAGATGACCGCCGGGTCATGGATCTACATCGGCACGCAGGGCATCCTGCAGGGCACGTACGAAACGTTCGCCGCCGTCGCCCGGCAGCACTTCGGCGGGTCGCTGCGCGGCCGGCTGGTGCTCACCGCGGGCCTGGGCGGGATGGGCGGCGCGCAGCCGATGGCGGTCACCATGAACGAGGGCGTGGCGCTCGTCGTCGAGGTCGATCCGGCGCGCATCCATCGCCGCAAGACGCAGGGCTGGGTCGATCGCACGACCGACTCGCTCGACGAGGCGCTGGTCTGGGCCGAGGCGGCGACGCGGTCGGGCGAGGCGCTCTCGATCGCGCTGCTGGGCAACGCCGCAGACGTGGTACCCGAGATCGCCCGCCGCGGCGCGGCGGTTGACGTGGTGACCGACCAGACCTCGGCGCACGATCCGCTGGCCGGGTACATCCCCACGGGCGTCAGCCCCGAAGAGGCGCCGCGGCTACGTGCCGAGGATCCTGCGGGCTATGTCGCGCGCGCCCGCGCGGCCATGGCCCGGCACTGCGAGGCCATCGTCGGCCTGATGCGGCGCGGCGCGGTCGCCTTCGACTACGGGAATAACCTCCGGGGGCAGGCCCGGGAAGGCGGCTTCGCCGACGCGTTTGCCTATCCGGGCTTTGTGCCGGCGTACGTGCGGCCGTTGTTCTGCGAGGGCAAGGGCCCCTTTCGTTGGGTGGCACTCTCCGGCGAGCCCACGGACATTCACGCGACCGACGAGGTCATCTTGAAACTGTTTCCCGAGGATGAGGCCCTTGGCCGCTGGATTCGCCTTGCCGCGCGGCGCGTGCCGTTTCAGGGCCTGCCGGCGCGCATCTGCTGGCTGGGCTACGGGGAGCGGCATCGGGCGGGTCTGGCGTTCAACGACCTGGTGCGCTCGGGCACGGTGAAGGCGCCCATCGTCATCGGCCGGGACCACCTCGACGCGGGGTCGGTGGCCTCGCCGATGCGCGAGACCGAGGGAATGCTCGACGGATCAGACGCGATCGCCGACTGGCCGATCCTCAACGCGCTGGTGAACACGTGCGCGGGCGCCTCGTGGGTCTCCGTGCACCACGGCGGCGGCGTGGGCATAGGCTACTCGATTCACGCCGGGCAGGTGAGCGTAGCCGATGGCACCGACCTGGCGGCGCAGAAACTCGAGCGTGTGCTCACGACCGATCCCGGCACCGGCGTCGTGCGCCACGCGGATGCCGGGTATGAGAAGGCGCGGGAGGTCGCCCGGACACGGGGCGTGCGGATTCCCGGGCTGACGATGTAGCCGGACTGCTGGCGGTCGTCGCCGCTACGGGACTGTGGGCGACCCTCGGCGTCGCGGGGAAAACACTGTACGCGGCCGGGGCGCAGCCGTTCGCAGTGATCGGCTGGCGCGCGGCGATCGCGGGCGTGGTCCTCCTCGGGGCCCTGGCCGTCCGCGCGCCAGGGCGACTTCGGGTCCCGGCGCGGGAAATCCCGTTCTTCGCGCTCTTCGGCTTGGTGGTGGCCGGCAACTACGCGTGCTACTTTCTGGCACTGCAGCGCGTGCCCGTGGCGGTCGCCATCATCCTGCTCTACACGTATCCGGCGTTCACGGCCCTGGCCGCGCGCGTGCTCTTCAACGAGCCGCTCACCGGCCGCAAGATCCTCGCCGTGGCGCTGACGTTCGCGGGGATCGTGCTCATCGCCGTGGGCGGGAACGCCCCCTCGATGCGCGTCAGTCCCGCAGGTCTGCTGCTGGGTCTCGGATCAGGTCTGACGATGGCGGCGTACGGGCTGATGGGTAAGCGCGCCACCCGCCGGTTCAGCCCCTGGACGACCGCGTGCTACTCGTTCGCCGCCGCCGCGGTGTGGCTCACGCTGGTCCGCAGCCAGGAGATGGCCGGTGCGCTTGCGTACGCGCCCGCGATGTGGGCCGGGCTGCTCTACCTGGCCGTGGGGCCGACACTGCTCGCGTACGGGTTGTTCCTGTGGGCGGTTCAACGTGTGGACGTGAGCCGCGTCAGCGTGTGGACGACGCTCGAGCCGCCCATCTCTTCGCTCCTCGCGCTGGTGGTGCTCGGTGAAGCGATCAGCCCGTCGCAGGGACTCGGCGGCCTCGTCATCCTGGCCGGCGTCATGACGATGACGACGGCCCCCTGAGTCCGCCTGCGCCGCCCGCTGGCGGCTACCGGGCCGCCGGCGCCATCGCGGAGACCGCGCGAGGCGTGAAGACCCCGATGATGCGCACCGCGATCCCGCTCTCGGCCGGACCCACCTCAACCGCCAGCCCGCGGCCGTCCCACCTCAGGATGGCGCCTTGCCCGCCGTTGTAGAGCCCAAACGTCCTCAGGAACTCGAGTAGCGGCTGGCCGACCTTGTGCCCGCCGCTCTCGGTCGCAAAGCGCGCGTCGTCGGTGATGACATACGCCACGGTGCCCGGTGTGTTGAGGCCGAGAACCTGCCAGCGGTCGAAGGCGCACACCCCCACGCCGCTATCAGGGTTGCAAAACCCCCGCGCGGTCGGGGTGTCGACCTCCTCGACTGTCCCGAACCCTTCCATCACCGTGCGCGCGCGGTCGAGCGGCATGCCGATCTCGATCGGCCCGATCGCCTTGCCGAGCTGGATCGCAACCGGCTGCGCGGTCGCCGCAGCAAACGAACCACCGATCAGGGCGAGGACACCAAGTGCGATCGCCAGACCCCTCATGGTCTTGCTCCTTTTTGCACTCTGTGTGCCGTGCTGGCGTGCGACTGGACCGTCCGACCCGCGCCGAGTGAAGAAGAACAACCAACGTAGCGAGATGGAAGCTGGCGGGAGCGACGGGATTTGAACCCGCGATCTCCTGCGTGACAGGCAGGTGTGTTGAACCAGGCTACACCACGCCCCCGCGAGGGGCACTCACTCCCGCCACCAAGCATTCTAGGTTTGCACCCCCATGGTGTCAATTCAGTCACTGGCTCACCTGCACGGACACGACGGCGGTCCGACCGCTGAACGCTGGGCTCTCAATCTGCAACTCGAGCACGTCGGCGCGCGTGAAGGTCATCACGCCATCCCGGCTGATCTCGACCGCGCCCGGTGTTCCGGTGATCTGCACGCGCGACGGCTCGCCCCGGTCCATGCGGCGCACGAAGAGGTGCCCGCCGACCCGCACCTGTACGGTGCGTGGACCGGCAACCATGGGCCCCCGCACCGCGTCAACGGTGTACTCGATCGTGACCGTGCCCGGCGGCAGCGGCGGCAGGTACTGGCTCCACAGGTCCTCGGGCTGCCAGCCGCTCCCGGTCCATCGCAACAGACGGTCCACATCACCGCGCGACTCGAGCAGTCCTTCAGGGACGAACCGCACGTTGCCTTGGAGCAGCCCGGTGTTTTCCATGGTCACCACGAAGTACCGGTCGCGCGGCTGCACAACCAGATACGAGAAGTTGCCGCTGGCACCCGCGCGCGTGGCAAAGACCGCAGCGGCCGGCGCGGTGTCGCTGGGTCGACCTGCCTGGATCGGCTCCCAGGTGTCGCCCGGCATGGGGCGCCTGAATGCCTGGGCGTAGCGGCCGCGGTCGTCAGGCTCGAAGATCAGCGCGACCATCTGGAGAGCAGATCCTGACGGGATCGTGGCCGTCGCCAGCGCTTCTTCCCCGCCGTCGTCATCGAGATCGGTGAAGACGATTTCGGCGATCCGGGCACCCTCGGGCAGGCCCTCGGCGAGCTGCGCAGGACCGGGACGCTCGGCGCGGCGACCGTCGCGGCCGCGGCACCCGGCCATCATCGCCGACGCCACAAGCACGATCAGCAGCAGGGCGAGCCCGCGAGCGCGCACAGCGTCCTCCACCCCGGCGGTTGCCGGGGTCTTCGGTGGGGGTGTGCCCGTTGCCTGCGTGGGTTAGACGCCCACGTTATCGACCTGGCAGCGTGATACGCGCTGCGACCCGATCGCCGAACGCGGCCGTTGATAGCGCCGGGCCGCCCGCAGCGATGTCCGCCGTGCGTGCCCCGCCTGCGATGACCGCATCGACCGCGCGTTCGACGGCCGCGGCCTCGTCTTCGAGCCGGAACGCGTGCCGCAGCAGCATCGCCGCGCTGAGGATCGCGCCCACAGGGTTGGCGATCCCCTGGCCCGCGATGTCGGGCGCGGTCCCGTGGACCGGCTCGTACAACGAGGGCCCGGCCGCGCCGAGGCTGGCCGACGGCAGGAACCCGAGCGAGCCGACGAGCCCGGCGGCCTCATCGCTGAGGATGTCGCCGAACAGGTTCTCGGTGACGATCACGTCGAACGCCGCGGGCCGCCGCAGCAGTTGCATCGCCGCGTTGTCCACAAGCATGTGCTCCAGTGCGACGTCCGGAAACTCGCGGCCGACCTCGATGACGACCTCGCGCCACAACTGCGACGTGTGGAGCACGTTGGCCTTGTCCACCGAGGTGAGCTTGCGCCGGCGCGCGCGCGCGGCGTCGAACGCCACGCGCGCGATACGGGCGATCTCATCCTCCATATAGGGCAGCGTGTCCAGGGCCGCGCGCCGGCCGTCGCGCACCGACCGGCCCCTCGGCTCGCCGAAGTAGAGGCCGCCCGTCAACTCGCGCACGATGAGCATGTCCGTCCCGTCAAGCACCTCACGCCGCAGTGGCGCCGCATCCGCCAGGGCCGCGTACGCGCGCACGGGCCGCAGGTTGGCGAACAGACGTAACTCCCGCCGTAGCCTGAGAAGCCCGGCCTCGGGCCGCCGGTCCGGGGGCAGACCGTCCCACTCCGATCCGCCCACGGCGCCGAGCAGGACCGCGTCGGCCCGACGGCAGGCCTCGAGGACCGGTGCCGGCAGCGGCTCTCCGGTCGCCCGGATGGCCGCGCCGCCCGCAGGCATCTCGGCGAATTCAAACGTGTGGCCGCGCAGCGACGCGACGGTCCGAAGCACTTTCACGGCTTCCGCGGTGACCTCGGGACCGATGCCGTCACCTGGCAACACGACGATCCGGGCGTGCACGGCGCACCTCCACAGCAGGCGAAATGTCCGACACCCGACCGCGTCGCTCGGGCGAACGGATCGTGCGCCGGGCACTCCTGGAGTTCGTGCCGCGTTTGTGGCGTTCCCGCCACGCGGCCGGGGGGATTCTCCCGCCGGGTCCTGAATCTCCACGCAGGAGCACACGTCGAGCATGGAGGACCGCATCATGGACATCCCGTCGCTCACCCTGATCATGCGCGACTACGATTGTCTCGCCCCGCTCTACGGCGGCGACGTCGCGCCGCAGGGCATACGCCTGACCCTCGACCGGACCACGCCGATCACACAGGCGTATGCCGACCCCACGATCGTCGCCTCGGAGCTGTCGTTCAGCCGGTTCCTGATCGGGTTGTCCAGGGACGAGCGGAGCTTTGTGGGCATCCCGTTCTTTCCGACCAGGGCGTTCCGTCACCGGTGCTTCTACATGCACCGCGGGCGGCCGCTCGCATCGATCAAGGAACTGGAGGGCAAACGCGTGGGCACCAACAGCTGGCCCGACACGGGCAACACGTGGACCCGCGCGATCCTGCGCGATCACGGCGTGCGCATCGACCGCATTGACTGGTGGGTTGGTCCGGTTGATGAGAAGTACCCGCAACGCCCGCAGAGCGGCCTGCCGCCGTTCGTCAAAGAAGCCGGCGGTCGCATGCTCCGGGACATGCTGCTCGACGGCGACCTGGACGCGCTGATGTGCCCGT
The DNA here is from genome assembly GCA_031458775.1 of Candidatus Fervidifonticultor quartus. Lineage (GTDB taxonomy): Bacteria > Sysuimicrobiota > Sysuimicrobiia > Sysuimicrobiales > Humicultoraceae > Fervidifonticultor_A > Fervidifonticultor_A quartus. The sequence goes on from JAVKJV010000023.1 coordinate 31,326, forward strand.
TTCCGCCGCAGGGGTTCTACGATGCCGGCAGCCCGATCGTCCGGTTGATCCCTGACTACCGTGCCGCTGAGCGCGAGTACTACGCGCGCAAGGGCATCTACCCCGCCCACCACATCGTGGGCCTGCGGCGGGAGACGTTCGAGCGCGCCCCGCATGTCGCCGTGGCCATCTACCAGGCGCTGGACCGCGCCCGAATCCTGTGGCAGCAGCGCCGCCTCTTCATGGCGGAGCTCACGCCCTGGACGCTCGCCGAGATCGAGGACACCATGGCCACCCTGGGGGCGGACTGGCAGCCGAGCGGCGTGACGGCCAACGCGCGTGTGATCGCGGCGCTGTGCGAGGAGGAACTGGCGCAGGGGCTTATCGACCGCCCCCTCGATCCGAGCACGGTGTTCGCGGAGTTCGACGCGGTGATGAAGACGTAGCCGCGCCGGGCCCGACCCGTCAGTCGTCCACGAGCACCGCGCCGGCACCGCCGCGGGGGTCGGGGCCGGCCGAGAATCCGTCGCCGTCCATCAGGATCGCCTGCACGCGCGACATGTACGTGGTGCGTCGCACGTCGTAGCCGAGCGCCCGCACCGCGTCGGCCACCGGTTCGGCGAACGCCGGCTCGAGGAACACCAGGCCCGGTTCCTCCGCGTGAAAGCGCGGCGCGCTCACCGCGTCGGCCATGGTCATGCCCCGGTCGAGCACGTTGAGGATGGACTGAAACACGGCGGTGATCAGCCGGCTGCCGCCCGGCGCGCCGATCACCATCAGCGGCGCACCGTCGCGGAACAGCAGCGTCGGGCACCCGCCGCCGCCGCGCTTCCCCTTCGCAATCGAGTCCGGCAAGCCGGGGAGCGGACTGAAGTGCCCGACGAAGTTGTTGAACAGAATACCGAGCCCCGGCGTCACGACGCCGGCGCCCCCGAGCGAGCCGATGGAGTGGGTGAAGGAGACCAGCGTACCTTCCTCGTCGGCGACGCTGACGTGGGTCGTGCCGGGCGCGCTGACCACGGGCACGGGCCCGGCGGGCCGGCGGTCTCGCAGGACGGCGGCGAGCCGCCGCGCGTGTCGCGGGTCGAGGGACTGCGCGATGACACCCAGGGCCATGGTGTACGGCGGGTCGAGCTTCAACGACGCGTGCTCGAAGAACGTCGCGGTCATAAGCCGTGCCATCAGGTCGATGTACGCCGGGCTGTTGTGTTCGACCGACGCCAGGCCCATGGCCTCCGCCACCTGCAGCATCTCGATGAGTTGCGCACCGCTGGCCGGGGGGGGCACCGAGACCACGCGGTGCCCGCGGTACCGACCTTGGAGCGGATCGTACTCCAGCACCCGGTAGTCGCGCAGGTCGTCGGGCGTGAACATGCCGCCGTGCGCGGCGAAGTCCTCGGCGATCCGACGGCCCGTCTCGCCTTCGTAGAACTCGTCCGGCCCCTCGGCCGCGAGACGCTTCAAGGTGCGCGCAAGATCGTGCTGCACGAGTCGGTCGCCGGCGGCATACGGACGGCCGCCCGGCTTCAGGAAGATGCGCCCGCCGTCAGGCGTGCACGCCATCTTCCGCGTGAGCGACGGATAGCCGGGCCGGTCCTCGGTATCCGCCCAGAACGCGGCAATGTAGGGAAACACCTCGAAACCGTCCGCGGCCAGGCCGATCGCCGGTTCGAGCAACGTGCGCCAGGCCAGCCGGCCGCTACCGAAGTTCGCGTAGAGATGCTGCGCGCCGCGCACAAACCCGGGCACCATGACCGACGCGTACCCGAGCTGGTTGCCCTCGCCCCGCACGATGTACCGCCCGATGGTCTCCGCCCTGCCGACGTATCCTGTCTGCCATTCCTGAGGCACAGGCACCGATCCGGTCACGACCGCGGCGTCGACTACGCGCACCGGACCGTCCGGCCCCCTGCGGGCCAGCCCGACGGCCGTGCCGCCGATCCCACACATCAGCGGATCTGTCACGCACTGCGCGAATGCGGCCGCCACGGCGGCATCAGCCGCGTTACCGCCCTGGCGGAGCGCCCAGGCCCCGGCTTCCGCGGCCGGCGGCTCCGGCGCGACGACGAGTCCTCTCACAGCACCCTCCCTGTCCCCACACGGGGATCGATCCCGCGGAACCACCGCAGGAACGTGGCGCACGACTCGACGGCATGTTCCACGAGCTGGCGGCCGTGTTCGGCCGACGCGAGCGAGGGATCGGCCGAGCTGCCGGTCGGCGGTGTCACGTCTTCCATGTCCAACGGCACCGCAACCCGGACGCCGCCGACGCGCAACGCGCCCAACCCATCGGGGGGACACCCGAAGACCTCTCGCCGGCCCCACGCGCCCGCACGCGCCATCTGCACCTTACCCGGCCGAAGATGCATCATCACCGATCCCATGGGTTCGCCACCGTGACCCAGCTGCACAGGCCTCCCGTAGACCCGCTCGATGACCTCCGGCGCCTGCATCAGCCCGAGCGGCGCGATCGAGGGGATCACGACGCCGCGCGCCCGCCGGAAGCGCCTCGTCACCAGCTCGACGATCCCGGCATTGCCGTTGTGGCCGTTGAAGATGGCCACGCGGGCAAAGCCGTGATCGAGCAGGCATGTGAGCGTGTCGGTCAGCACTGCGTCGAGCGTCGACTCCCGGAGCGTGATCGTCCCCGGGAAGTTGCGGAAGTACTCCGAGTAGCCGAAGGGCATCATCGGCACGACCACGTCGCCGGTCATGTCCGCGGCCCGAGCGGCGATCTCGTCGGTCACGATGTAGTCGCCCATCGGGCAGTGCGGCCCGTGCTCCTCGATCGAGCCGATCGGCACGACCGCGGTGACGCCGGCGGCAATCGCCTCGCGTGCCTCGGTCCAGGTCATCTCACCGAGCCGCATCGCGACCTCCGATCTGCGGCGTCCGGGGCGCCGCCTCGAGATACGCGCGGTACGCGGCCGTCACCAGGCTGGGCGCGCCGACCGCGATCACGCGGACGCCCTTCGCGACCAGCGCCGCGGCCGCGGCCGGCGTTCCAGCTACCGTCGCCACGATCTTGCCCTTGCGCACACCCGTGGCGATCGCGCGGTCAACCACTCTCTCGACGGGATCGCCTCGCGGGCCTTGCGGCGTCAGCCGCGAGAGCGTCATGTCGCCCGGCCCGATGAAGAACGCGCGCACGCCGGGCACGTCGAGAATGCCATCGAGCGCGTCGACGGCATCGAGGTCCTCGATCAGCGGGATGGGCCAGACGGCCGCGTTCGCCTCGCGCAGGTACTCGCCGCCCTGATACGCGGTCCCGTACCGCGCGGCGCGGCTGGTGCTGAACGCCCCCCGCAGCCCGTCCGGCGGGAACAGGCAGGCCGCGACCGCCGCGGCCGCGTCCGCGGCGGTGCGCACGTGCGGAAAGATCAGGCCCTGCGCGCCCGCGTCCAGATAGGCGTACACCCCGCGGACGTCCGCGTACGGCACGCGCACGATCGGCGTCATGCCGCCGCAGGCGGCCGCACGGATGAGCTCCGCGCACGTGCGGATGTCGAGGGCGCCGTGCTCCGCATCGATGAAGGCGAAGTCGAACCCGCAGGCGCCGGCGGCCTCGACGAGGTCGGGATCGGGCCAAGCCGTGACCACGCCGTAGGCCACCTCTCCTCGATCAAGTCGGCTCTTGAGCGCGTCGTCTGCCATCACGCACCTACCTCTCGACCCACAGCCGCTCGAAGTAGGCCGTGGTGTACGTGCCGAGCCCGCCCGGCAGCCGCAGGTAGCCCTTGACCGCGCTGCGCCCGGTCTCGGCCTGGGGTCGCCACAGCGCGAAGATCCAGGGCGCCTCACTGGCCAGGATCCGCTCGACGTCGGCGTAGATCGCCTTGCGCCGCGTCAGGTCGGTCGTGCGCCGGCCTTCTTCCAGCAGTTGGTCCAGGCGCTCGTTCTTGAACCGCGCGCCGACCGCGTGCGCCGTGCCGCCGGTCGAGTGGAAGTATTCGAAGTACACATCCGGGTCGGACCAGGGCAGGCTGAGTCCATCCATCATGAGCATGTAATCGCCCGACGTGCGCTTCTGGAGGAGCACCGGCACCTCGATGACCCTGAAGTCCACGGTGATACCGAACGACCGCAGGGCCGCCAGGATGACCTGGGCGGTGTCGAGGTGGACCGACAGCGCGGTCGATTCGAAGCTGAGCCGCAGGTCCTGCGGCCGCTGGACGCCGGCCTCGCGGAGCAGCGTCGTCGCGCGCTCCAGATCGTGCTTCCAGACCTTGCTGGTCTGCGGGTTGTACGCCCACGAGTCCTTGCGCAGCAGGAACCCGTCCATGGGCTGGCCCTGGCCGCCGAAGGCGACGATCGCGACGGTCTGCCGGTTGATGATGAAGTTCAGGGCCTGCCGGATCTTCGGATTGTTGATGGGCGCGCGGTTGGTGTTCAGCCGCACCATGTTGAATACATCGAAGCCGCGGTAGACGCGATACCCGCGCTCGCGGAAGAAGAACTCGGTATCCTGCCAGGGCAGGTACTCGATAAAATCCACCTGTCCGCTCTTGAGCGCGTTGACCCGCGCGCGGTCGTCCTGGTACGGCACCAGCTCGATGCGGTCGAGGCACGGCGGGCTCCAGGCGCTCGGATTGCGTTCGAGCACGTAGCGGACGCTCGGCTCGTATCCCGTCAGCTTGAACGGCCCGGTGCCGTTCATCGCCGTCTTGAAGTCGCCGCCGTGCTCGGCCCAACGCCGGCTTACGATGTACATCTCGCGGCCGGCGAGCATCTCGAGAAAGGTCGCCGTGGGCAGTTTCAGCCGGACTTCCACGGTCGCCGGGTCGACCGCCCGGATGCCCTGCAGGATGGTCTGGAGGATGCTTTGCCGCGTGGCCCTGGTCTGCGGATCGAGGATGCGTTGGAACGAGTAGACCACGTCATCGGCCGAGAACGGCGACCCATCGTGGAACGTCACGTTCCGGCGCAGATTGAAGATGTACACGTTCGGCTGCGGCTGGGCCCACGACTCGGCGAGGCCCGGGCTGAGACGGCCCTGCGGGTCGTACTGCACCAGGCTGTCGTAGACGTTGCCCTGAAGCGACGAACTCGTCGCGCCGTAGTTTACGTGCGGGTCGAGCCCGATCGGGTCCCGGTGAATGGCGAACTTGATCTGTCCGCCGCGCGCGCCGCAGGCCGGCACCGGTGACGTGCCCGCCGCGGGTCCTCCGAAGGCTGGCCAGGCCCAAAGCATCAGGCCGATCAGGACCAGCGCGATGATCCGTACCCCATGCCGCATCGTCCATCCCCTCCTGTTGATCACGTCTCGCTCCACAACCGTTCCATGAACGCGGTGGTCCATATGCCCAGGCTGCCGCATCGGGATCGCCCCACGGCAGGCTGAGCCCGTCCATGACCATCGTGTAGTCGCCGTTGGCGCGCTTTTGCAGCAGCACCGGCATCTCGACACCCCGCCGGGCGCTCGGCACGCCCCGACGGCCGGCGGACGTCGCCTCACGCCCTTCCCCGCAGCCGCGGGTCGAGCGCGTCCCGCATGGCATCTCCCAGCAGGTTCAAGGCCAGGACCGTGGCCGACACGACGATCGACGGCCACAACACCGGCCAGGGACTCAGGCCCATGAACCGGCTCGACTGTTCAATCATGCGTCCCCACGATGACGCGGGCGGTGGCGCGCCCAACCCGAGGAAGCTCAGGCCGGACTCGAGCAGGATGGCCTGCCCCAGCCCCAGCGAGACCTGGACGAAGAGGGGTGCCGCGATGTTGGGCAGGATCGCGCGGCCCATGACGCGCGCGTGAGTCGCGCCAATCGCGGTCGCGGCCTGCACGTACTCGTTCTCACGCACCGAGAGCGTCGCGCCATGGGCGATCCGAGCGAAGCGCGGGATGTACAGCAGGCCGATAACCACGATGACGTTGACCAGGGACGGCCCGAGAAACGTGATGACGAACAGAGCCAGCAGGATGGGCGGAAACGACAGGAGCCCGTCTACGAACCGCATGAGCACGAGCTCGAGCACACCGCCGAAGTACCCGGCCGCCATGCCGGCCGCGGTCCCGACGGACAGCGCGATCGCCACGCTCGTACCGCTCACGATCATCGAGATACGCGCGCCGTACACGAGACGGCTCGCGATGTCCCGGCCGTACTCGTCCGTGCCCAGCGGGTAGACCCGCGACGGCAGGGCGACGCGCACGGTGGGATCAATATGATCGGGATCATGCTGCGCGATCACGGGCGCGGCGAGCGCCGCAACCGCCACGAGCAGCACCACGCCCGCCGGTACCAGCAGCCTGGCGCGCCACCACCAGCGCCGCGGCCGCCGGGCCGGGACCGGCACCGGGCTAGCCGTAACGAATCCGCGGATCGAGGAGCGCATAGCCGGCATCGGTCAGGAAATTCACCGTGATGAAGATCGCCGACGCCACCAGGACGACGGCCTGGATGACCGGGTAGTCGCGCAGGCCGATCGCCTGCAGCAGATACGTGTTCATCCCCGGCCAGTTGAAGATTGCCTCGACGATGACGCTGCCGGCGAACATCGCGCCGACCTGGAGCCCCAGCACGGTCAGCACCGGCAGGTAGGCGTTGCGCAGGACGTGGCGGCCGATGACCGCGCCGTCGCCGAGTCCCTTGCTGCGGGCGGTACGGACGTAGTCCAGCGGCAATTGCTCGAGCACCGCCGAGCGCGTCATGCGCATGGTCGTCGCCATGGGCGCGGCCGCCAGGGCCAGGGCCGGGAGTACCAGGTGAGCGACGAAGCGTCCTAGACTGTCGTCGACGTCGGCGTACCCGCCGGACGGCAGCACGCGCAGCCACAGCGCGAACACGTACACGAGAATGGGGCCGATCACGAACACCGGCACCGAAAACCCCAGCAGCGTGAACGCCGACGCGAGCGGGTCGTACACCGTCCCGCGCCGCCGGGCGGCGAACACCCCGGCGACCGTCCCGATCGTCGTCGCCGTGAGGATCGCGGGCACGATGAGCTGTAGCGTGCGCAACAACCGCGTCGCCAGGTCGGCCGCGACCGAGCGGTCGGTGATCAGCGACCGGCCGAAGTCCCCGCGCGCGACGCTGGCGAGCCACTCGAGGTAGCGCACGAAGACCGACCGGTTGAGTCCGAGTTTCTCCCGGACGACCTCGAGTTGCTCTGGCGTGGGGTTCGCGTCCATGCCGCCGAGAATGAGGTGCGCCGGGTCGCCCGGCAGCAGATAGACGGAAAAGAACACCACCGAGGCGACGACCCACAGGAGCACGGCCGCGATGATCAACCGGCGGACAAGGTAGGTCTGCACCGCCCTCTGGTTACGCTTCGATGTGGGTCGTGCGCGCGGCGAGCAGCCGGTCGACGGTGTCCTTCAATATCATGCCTCGGGTCCTCTCGATCTCGCGCCGCCAGGCCGTCTCCTTGGCGATGCGCGCCTCCACCGCCGCGGCGACGGTTGCGATGTCCCGCTGTGGCACGCAGACCACACCGTCCTCGTCGGCGACCATCAGGTCACCGGGGTGGATCTCGGCGCTTCCGAAGAGGATCGGGTAGTTGAGCTCACCGGGCGGCACGTTCATGCAGGGTGCCGCCGGGGTGAGTCCGGCGGCGTAGACCGCCAGGCCGGCTTCCTTGATCTCCGCGACGTCGCGGACCAGGCCGTCGGTGATCAGCCCGGCCACCCCACGAGCCCTGGCCATCGTGCTCATGACCCCACCCCACACCGAGAAGCGCGGTGAGTAGGCGCCGACGACCACGATGACGTCGCCGGGCTGCGCGATCTCGATGGCCTTCAGCGGAAGGAGTTCGTCGCCGGGTGTCACCTGCACGGTGAGGGCCGGTCCGACGATCCCCGGGCATCCGGCATACACCGGCTTGATGTGATGGGGCAAGGTCTGCCGCTTGAAGTACGCGTCGGAGATATTGGCCGTCGCGTACGAGCTGAATGCCCTGTACGAGGCGGGATCAGGACGGGTGAGGGACAGACGAAGCTTGAACTCCACGGTCACGCGGTCGCTCATGGCATCCTCCAGGTGTATCGTTACAGTTCGTAGCGCAGCCGGTAGACCAGCAGTTCTTGCAGGCGAAAGATCGTGTCGGGATCGGCTTCGACGCGTACGGTGCGCGGACCGATCCGCTCGACGCCCGGGACCAGCGCCGCGGTCTGCGTCATGTCGGTCCTGATGTAGTCGATCTCCATCACCATCGGCGAGAGCACCGCCATCGCCCGGATCTCGGCACGGCGGCGTGCCGCCTCGGCCGCCGCGCGCCGGATGCGGCGGCAGGCCTCGGCAGGATGCAGGCTGGCGACGACGCCGCGGGCCCGTGACTCCTTGACCGCCACCATCACGGCGTCCGGCAAGAACTCGCGGGTCTGCTCGACGGTGGCCCGGTCGCCTGTCACGAGCGTCACAGGCACGCCGAACCGGCCGGCGACCAGGCCGTTGAGCCCGGCTTCGTTCATGGTCCGGCCGTTGATCCGTAGGTTGTGGACGGTCGCGCTGTTCCAGGTGTGATCCAAGACCGCGTCCGCCGTGCCGGCTCGCGCGTGCGTCCCGGTGATGAACACCGCATGGTAGGATGCGTCCAGACCCTCCATCTGCAGCGAGTCGCGCATGGCGCCCCGAATCAGCACCGCCCGCTCGTCCAGGCGCGAGGGGATGAGGTTCTGCATGCCGGCGTGGCTGTCGCAGACGACCACGGCCGTGGCGCCGCCGTCGAACGCGCCCGCGATCGCCGCGCTGACCTCATCGGTCATCAACTGGCGGCCTTCCTGATACTGGGCCCCGGCATCCGAGGTCTGGAGCGTGGTCGCGATGCCGGCGACGCCCTCGATGTCCGCCGAGATGAACACGCGGCACTCGGTCATCGGACGACCTCCGCCGGAAGGCGGCGGAACGCCTCGACGGCGGCCACCAGGTCGTTGGCCGCGGCCTCCACGAGCACCCGGCCGCGCTCGGCCGTGGCGACCGTCGGGTCGCCCTTCGTCCCGGTCCGCGAGATCTCGCTGTTCCTCAGCCACAGGTTCACCGCGGCCTTGCCCATCTGCGGCTCGCCCGCGGACTTCATCGGCTGGCCGTGGTACGGCGCGAACGTATCGGCCCGGGCCCGTGTCATATCCACCCACGCGCCGAACAGGTGCAGCGCCGTCGACGTCTCCGGCTCGCCGCCGTGCCCGAAGACCGCGCCGAAGTCCTCGTAGTGCGCGGGCGCATGGTTGATGATCGTGCCCCACGGGAAGAACGACGCGATCAGCGCGCCGGTGTCGCCGCGCACGCGCCGCGCCACCACCTCGACGAACGGGTTGTTGCTCCGATGGTTATCGATGAGCATGAGGTGGCTCGCGCCGTGGCGCACCAGGCTCCGCAGGATGTCTTCCACCAGCGCGATGAGGGTCTCGCCGCGCAGCGTGACGGTCCCCGGGTAGTCGGCCACCGACGCGCAGTAGCCGTACGGGAGCGTCGGTGAGCGCGCCGGTGCGCGACGCGGCCACCTCGGCGAGGTGCTCCGCCACGAGGAAATCGAGCCCCATGGGCATGTGCGGGCCGTGCGGCTCCTGCGCGCCCAGCGGGATGAGGATGACAGGGCGATCACGCAGCGCCTCCGCGGCCTGCGTCCAGGTCATGCGAGCGAGATACGGCGTCATGACGGCGTCTCCTTTGGAGTCTGCGCAGCCTCGCGGAGGAGATCGAGACGCGCCTGAATGACGTGCTGCGTGATCAGGGCCTCGGCGCAATCGGCGGCGCCGGCCGCGACGGCGTCGAGAATGGCGCGGTGTTGGACGACGGCATCGCGCTGCCGGCCGGCGACGCGCACGCTCTGGTAGGCCAAGCGACGGACGTCCACGTCGAGCAGGCGGTAGAGCCGCTGCAACCGCCGGTTCTGGCTGCCCTCGAAGAGCAGCCGGTGGAATTCGTGGTTGTACGACACCGAATCGGCGATCTCCACCGGGTCGCCGCTGGCCATTCGCGCCTCGGCATCGGCCTGGAGCGCCTCGAGTTGCGCGAGCACCAAGGCCGGCCGCGCGGTGGCGATCGCGCGCGCGGCGAGGCGCTCGAGGTACTCGCGCACGCGGTAGAGGTCTTCAATGTCCTCGGCCTCGAGGCGACGCACTTCGGGCGTGCGATGCGGCGCCAGGCGGATGAAGCCCTCGGCTTCCAGCCGCTTGAAGGCCTCGCGCACCGGCGTCTTGCTCACGCCCATCTGCGCGGCGACGACGTCTTCCCGGAGTCTGGCGCCCTGCTCGAGGCGGTTCGTCGCGATGGCCTCGAGCAACCTCCGATACACCCGGTCGCCGAGCCGCTGGGCCCCGACCGGCTCGAATAGACGCGCACCTCCGCTCACCGCCATCTCCTCTCGCACCAGACCCTCAGGTGCCACATCACGCCCCTATCCCCTCCGCCGCCCCAGGCGCGGGTCGAAGGTATCGCGCAACCCGTCGCCGGTGAAGTTGAACGCCAGGATCGTCAGCGAGATGGTCAGCCCCGGGAAGATCGCGCTCCACGGCGCCAGCACGAGGTTCTGCCGGGCGTCGGCCAGCATGAGACCCCACTCCGGGGACGGCGGCTGGATTCCGACACCGACGAAGCTGAGCCCGGCAAGCGCGCCGAGCGCGCCGCCCAAGTCGAGCGTGCTGTAGACCACGATGACGCCTGTCAGGTTCGGAATCAGGTGTCGCAGGAGGATGCGGGCGCGTGAGGCGCCGAGCGCGGTCGCGGCGGTGACGAACTCGCGGCCCTTGAGCCCGAGCACCGCGCCGCGGACGAGACGGGCGTACCGCGGCATCCGGGTGAACGCGATGACGAGTACGACGCTGGGAATGCTGGGGCCGACGAACGCCACGATCGCCAGCGCCAGCAGCAGGTCAGGGATCGCCAGCAGGATGTCGATGCCGCGCATCAGCACGTTCTCGACGGCGCCACCCCAGTAGCCGGCGACGAGCCCAAGCAACACCCCCGCGCTCGTCGCGATGGTGACGGCCGCGACGCTGAGGCCGAGATCGAACCGGCCACCAAAGAGGACGCGGCTCCAGACGTCCCGGCCCAGCGCATCGGTACCCATGACGTGCTCACGGTTCGGCGGCGCGTAGGGCCGGGCGAGCGTCATGGCCGTTGGGCTCTGCGAGGTCAGCAGCGGCGCCAGCGCGCACGCGAGCGCGAGCACCACCAGATATGTGGCACCGCTCAAGGCCAGACGGTTGCGGGCGAACAGCCGCCAGCCCGGCGGGCGGCCGCGCGGGTCCGCGCCACCGGTCGCGCGTGTGCGCTGGAGCCGCGGCGTCGAGGCCATCAGCGCACGCGAATCCGCGGGTCGATCACCGGATAGACCAGGTCCACGACGAGGTTGACCAGGATGAAGAACACGATGGTCACCAGCAGCACGCCCTGCAGCAAGGGATAGTCGCGCCGCACCATGGCGTCCACGGCCAGACGGCCGATGCCCGGCCACGAGAACACGGTCTCGGTGAGGAACGCGCCGCCGAGCAGCAGGCCGACCTGCAGGCTGACGTTCGTGACGATCGGGATCAGGGCGTTGCGCAGCGCGTGCCGGATCGTGACGGTGCGCGCCGTCAGCCCCTTGGCCCTCGCCGTGCGCACGTACTCTTCGTCGAGCACCTCGAGCATCGACGACCGCGTGAGGCGGGCGGTCGACGCCATCAGGCCGAGCCCGAGCGCCAGTGCCGGCAAGACGATGTGTCGTATGCCCTCGAGGCTCCACAGCGGGCCTCCCCGGCCTGACGCCGGCAGCCACTGCAGGTGGACCGCCACGACAAAGATCAGCATGATGGCGAGCCAGAACACCGGGATCGCCACGCCGGCCACCGCGAGCGCCGAGCTGAGGTAGTCGACAATCGAGTGCGGCCGGAGCGCGGCGGCAATGCCCAGCGGTAGGGCCAGGCACAATGAGATCACGAGCGCCGCCGCAGTCAGCTCGATCGTGTGCGGCAGCGTGCCGAACACCAGGCGGCTGATTTCCTCTTTGTAGTAGAACGACCGGCCAAGATCGCCCTGGACCGCGTGGGTGATGTAGAGCCAGTACTGCACCGCCAGGGGCCGGTCCAACCCGAGATGCCGGCGCAGCGTGACGACGTCCTCGGGCCGGGCGTCCGGGCCGAGGTAGACCACGGCCGGATCGCCCGGTGCGAGGTGAATCAACAGGAAGACGATGATCGTAGACCCGATGAGGGTGGGGACGGCCAATCCTAACCGCTTGAGGATGTACAGACCCATCCGTCCCGAGCCGGCAGGTGGCGGCTACGTGACGCTCACGGTCGCCCAGGGCGTGGCCAGGTTCCAGCGCGCCACGATCGACGGCGCGAAGCCCTTCACCCGCGGGTTCCACGCATGCGTGTTGTTCAGGTAGTACGCGGGCATGTGGTAGATCCTCTCGAGCAACACGTGACGTTGGATGTCGGTGTACAGCCGCGACCGGGCCTCTCGACCGAACGCCTGGCGTGCCCGGAGCAGCCGATTGTCCAGCACCGGGTCGGACAGGTTCAGGAACGTCGGATGCGGACCGCCGGTGTGGAACAGCCAGTAGAGCGACTGATCGGGATCCGGCGCGCCGCCGCCACCCACCAGGCTGTAGATGTAGTTCTCCTCGGTCCTGAGCAGGTTCAACATCGTCGCGAGGTCGGTGATCTGCAGGGTGGCCCGCACGCCGACCTGCTGAAGGCTGCTGACCAGGACCTCGGAGAGCCTGGCGCGGACGTCCGGCAACGAGATCACGCGGATCGTGTAGTCGCGCGGCATGACGCCGGCGCCCATGAGCTCGTTGAAGATCGCGCGGGCACGCTGCGGATCCTGGGTGTAGGCGCGTGACTTCAGGTACGCGGTGTCGTCCGGCCAGATTGGCGGTGAGATCACCGCGTAGGCCCGCCGGCCGACCTCGGGCGGGAAGACCGCATTGACCGCCGCGTCGAGGTTCCACGACCGGTACACGGCCTCGCGGAACCGGACATCCGTGAACGGCGGGCGCACCATGCGGAACCCGAAGAAACCATAGCTGGTGCCCTGTGTCGTACCGATCGTGACGTTCGGCGCGTTGCGCAACTGCGCGAGCGTCCCGGCGGACAGACTCTGGACGATGTCCACCCCGCCGGAGAGCAACTCCGCCGCCGCGGTCGAGGCCTCGGGGATCGGCCGGAAGATGACCCGGTCAATCCCCGGCTTGAGGCTCCAGTGCTTCGGATTGCGCTCGAGCGTGACACGATCGTTGGTGACCCAGTCCACGAAACGGAACGGTCCGCTGCCCACCGGGTTCTTGGTGTACTGGTCGCCGAACTTCTGCGCCGCGGCCTTGCTGACCACGTGTTGCTGCGCGATGGCGGCGGGAAACGGGCTGTAGGAGTACTTGAGCGTGATCTTCACCGTGTAGGGATCGGCGGCCTCGACGCGCTCGATCATGTCGATCTGCGAGCGCTTCTGCGATGCGTTGGCCGGGTCGAGGATACGATCCAGGGAGAACTTGACGTCCTCCGCGGTGAGCGCGCCGCCGTCATGGAACGTCACGCCCTTGCGAATGGAGAACGTCCACACCTTGGCGTCCGGTGAGCTGGTGAAGCGCTCCGCCAGCCAGGGTGTCGGCTGCATCTTCTCATCGGGCAGCAGCAGGCGCTCGAAGATCTGATCATAGACAACGAACGACGGCGTGTCGTTGCTGCGAAGCGGGTCGAGCTGGCTGATGTCCTGGTACGTCGCGATGCGCAACACGCCGCGTGGCGCGGGGCCGGCCGCGGCCCACCGCCACGGCACCATGGCCGACGCGGTCAGCGTCGCGCCCGTCACCGCCGCCGTCCGCAGGAAGTCCCGACGGGTCACAACGCCGCCGGTCGTGGCACCGTACCTGTCTCCCGGCCTTACTGTGCGATCGCGCGGTTCCATCTCAGGCCTCCTTGTGG
>JAVKJV010000023.1:45160-47077 GCA_031458775.1 Candidatus Fervidifonticultor quartus
CATGAGCCGGCCGGTGCCCGGTCAGCTCACGCTGTCGAATCTAACAGGGTACGGTATGTCATATATCTAATATAGTATTCCAGGTAGAGCCGGTCTAGACCTTCAAACGACGCCCTTGGAGGGAGGGGAAAGCCTTGAGCGAGTTGCTGGCGGGTGCCTTCGAAGTCGATATCACCCCGCCGCTCGATGTGCCGCTGGGCAGCGGGTTCAGTCCGCCGCAGGTCGAAGGGGTCGCCGACCCGCTCCGCGCGCGCGCCCTGGTTCTGGTGGGCGGCGAGGAGGCAGTCGCCTTGACCAACGCCGATATCCTGGCCGTCGACCCGGCCTTGTGCGGCCACGTGCGACGGCTGGTGCACGCGCAGACGGGCATCCCACCGCAGAACGTGCTTGTTTCCGCCACGCACACCCACTCGTGCGGGGGGCGACTCCAACCCTCGCGAGGCAACGGCGATCCGGCGCTGGTCGAGATCATCGCCCGTCAGATCGCGGGCGCGGTCTCGGCCGCCCGGCGCAGGCTGCGGCCCGCCGCGCTATCCGTGGGCGCGGTGCGCGTGCCCGGGATCACACGCAACCGCCGTGATCCGGACGCGCCGGTTGACGACGTTCTGCGGGTGCTGCGCGTGGACAGCGATCAGGGCCTGGTGGCCGTGCTCACCACGTTCGCGTGCCATCCAGTCCTGGTGCTGCGTGACCGCCCGGTGCTGAGCGCGGACTTCCCGGGCATGATGGCGGGCATCATGAAGGTCACGCTCGGCGCGGACGTCGTCGTCCTGCCCGCCAACGGCGCGTGCGGCGACGTCAATCCCGTGGTGCTGTCATCCGACGGGCTGGACTCGGCGCGCTGGATCGCGCAACAACTCGCCGGCGAGGCGATTGCGCTGCTGGCCAGGCTCGAGGCCGCGGGCCGTACCCTGCGCACCGAGAACACCCGCTGGGGCCTGGCGCTCACGGTTGATGCCCTCGGCGGGGCGCGGCTCACCACTCCCGTGGTGCGCGCGAGGACTGTCTCGGTCCGCCTGCCCTACAAGACGTTCCGTCCCGCAGACGATCTGGCCGCCGAGGCCGACGCCGCGGCAGGCGCGCTGATTGCCGCGGGCGTCGACCGCGCGATCGTGGCGCGGTGGCAAGAGGGCCGCACCGTGCCGGTGGAATCGGAGCACGGCCTGACCGCGGAAGACCGGGCCGCGCGCCGGCACCTCGCGTCGCAGGTGTTGCAGCGCCGGTCGGAAGCGTGGTCCGCACGCGTGGCCGCGCATCAGGGGATCACCGCCGCGGCCTCGCGTGATCTCGAACTCCAGGGATTTGCGTTCGGCCCGGACGTCGCGCTGGTGGCGACACCGTTTGAGCTCTTCAGCGGCGTCGGCCTCGATCTGCAGGCCGCCAACCCGTTTCGCCACCTCATGACGCTCAGCTACTCGAATGATCTCGGCGGTTATCTCATGCCCGACGAAGAACTCGAGCGCGGCGGGTTCGAGCCCGGGATCACCTTCTACGGCAAGGGCGCGGCGGCCGCGGTCCGCGAGGGCTGTCTCGAATTGCTGCGTACCCTCGCCTCGGCAGTGCGCGCGGCGCCGTGAGCCGCGACCTGCTGCTGGGCATTGACCTGGGGACGACGTCCACGAAGGCCGTCGTGATCGACACCGTCGGGCGCGTGCTCGGCGACGCGTCGAGGCCCGCCACGCTGCTCTCGCCGCAGGCCGCATGGGCCGAGGAAGATCCAGAGGAGTGGTGGAGCAACGCCTGCGCGCTGATCCCGGAGTGCTGCGACCGCGCCGGGGTGTGCGCCGGTGAGATTGCCGCCGTAGGAGTCAGCGGCATGGTGCCCGCCGTTGTCCTGACGGATGGGCACGGCCGCGCCGGCCGCCTTTCGATCCAGCAGAACGACGCGCGCGCGGTCGCCGAGATCGCACAGCAGCG
>JAVKJV010000024.1:0-46823 GCA_031458775.1 Candidatus Fervidifonticultor quartus
CGGCCCCGATCAGGTACGAGTTGCCCATGTTGAACCGCGCATCGCCGAGGTAGGCGAACGTGACCTTTGCGAGCGGTTTGTCGGTGTGCTCCATCATGGTGAGGAAGTCGGCCAGGATCTGCGTGGGGTGGAACTCGTTGGTGAGCCCGTTCCAGACCGGCACGCCCGCGTACCGGGCCAGTTCCTCGACGATCTGCTGCCCGAACCCCCGGTACTCGATGCCGTGGTACATCCGGCCGAGCACCCGCGCGGTGTCGCGGATCGACTCCTTCGACCCCATCTGAGACCCGGTAGGCTCCAGGTACGTGACGTGCGCGCCCTGATCGTAGGCCGCGACCTCGAACGCGCACCGGGTGCGCGTCGAGGCCTTCTCGAAGATGAGGGCGATGTTCTTGCCTTTCAGGCGCGGTTGCTCGGTGCCGGCATAGCGCGCTTTCTTGAGGTCCCACGAGAGGTCCAGGAGGAATCTGAGTTCCTGCGGCGTGAAGTCGAGCTCTTTCAGAAAGCTGCGGTTCTTGAGATTGAACGCCATGCCCTACCCCCGGATGAAGGTCTGCGACAGGTGCGGGCGTCCGCGCCCACGGCCATGCTGTGCGACCCGCGCGGCGGCCCGGGTCAGCGAATCGACGGACGTGCGTGTAAACCGAACTGCGGTTTGCGCAGGAACCGGTACATGCGCGCGATGCCGGACGACATCGCGCGCGTGGTGGGATCGGCGAACCACCATGCGCGCCTGGAGACGGGCGCCTCTGCCTGCAGGCGTCTGTCGGGAATCATCATGCCTCGCCCATGGAGTTTGCGCATCGGGTTACCGCCCTATCTTCTTGTGACGAATTTCGTCACAATCGCGCGCCGCATGTTGCGAAACGCCAGCGCCGCGGGACGTCATGGGCTCGGCGCCAGCCGCGGACGGGATGTGTTCGCGCCGGGCGCGGGGAGCAACGCCGCCGAGGGTTGAGCCCCCCAGTCGTACGCGTAGCGAATGAGCTTCAGGACCTGGATGGTCTCGACGCGCTGCAGGCCCTGAATGGCGCGCAGCCGTCCGGAAATGAACTCCACGAGATCCTCGGTATTCTGGAACCAGACCTCTGCCACGATGTCGTAGCTGCCCGAGGTGACGCCCGCAAAGCGCACCTCAGGGATCGCGGCCAGCGCCTCGGCAATCTCCGGGAGCCGCGACTGATCCACCAGGATGCCCAGGAGCGCCACGACCCGGTAGCCGAGGTCGAAGGGCGTGACCACAGCGACAATCCGCACTAGGCCGCTCGCCAGAAGCCGCTTGACGCGGCGCCGGACCGTGGGCTCGCTCGACCCGACCCGGGCTGCGATTTCTTTGTTGGTCAGGCATGCGTTCTCCTGTAGCACTGCGATGAGCTTCCAGTCGAGCGCGTCCAACTGCAGGGGCATCGTGTGTCGTCGCACGCTGTGCCTCCCGGTGGCAGGGGCAGAGTGAGGTCACACCAATCGTGAGCTGAAACGCTTTGAAGGGAAATCGGGTGAAGGGTGTATGTTTCCGTCGCGATGGCGGTGCGCGGTGACGAATTCCGCCGCCACCCGGCTGCGTCAGCCGCCGCTGAACGCCATCAGACGCAGGAAGGTCAGCCGGTTCGTGGCCCGCAGGACAATGACATCGTCCGCGCGCTCGACCTGGCGGCCGTTCACGAGGACCGCATAGGCGCCGGCCGCAAAACCTCGCAGGGCGCGCGCGACCTCGGCCTCGACGTCGAGATCACCGCCGCTGGCGGCGCGGCCCTGGTCGGTGCCGCCCGCGCCCTCCGCACGCTCGTCGCCCGACGTGCTCTCGCGCGCCTGGTACAGCCGGTCCAGGACACGGCGGAACTCGCCGGGTGCCAGCGCCCGGCGAGTTCGCAGCTCACGCACCTGTGCGCGCACCGTCCACTCGATCAGTTCCGCCAGAGTCGCCTCTCGCACCGGCACCTCAAACGTCACCGGCGCCGGGGCGTGCCCGCGTGAACCGCCGACGAACCGGTGCTGGGCCTCGATGGTAACAGCGTCCATGGGGTTCACCCCAGCGCCTTACGCCGGCGTGCGCCGGCCGAGCAGCACGTCGAGCAGATCCAGACAGACCTTCCGAGTGTGTCCGCCCTCGTCCAGCGCCGGATTCCACGTCGAGACCGACACGGCCGCCACGCGGCCTGTGGACGCGAGGCGCGCGAACACACCGGCCAGCACTGCGGCTGACGGGCCGCCGGGCGCGGGGTAGCTCTGAGCCGGCGCATCGGCCGGATCGATCACGTCGGTGTCGAAGTGCGCCCAGAGGAGCCCGTCGGGCGGCGGCTCCTCGAGCAACAGGCGTACATCCCGCAGCACGCGTACCGCAGAGTGCTCCAGGGCCTCGCGCTCGCCCGGGTCGAGATCACGCGCGTCGGTCAGGATCACCTGCCCCTCCGGCAGCGGGCGCAACCCCACCGCGTCGGCCATCCGCTGATCGCCGCGGCCGACGAGCATCGCCAGCGGCATCCCGCCGAGGAAGCCGCTTGGCGTTGTCTCCCACGTGTTGAAGTCGCCGTGGGCGTCGAACCAGAGCAACGTCACATCCATGCCCGCACGCTGGAGCCCGGCCAGCACGCCGATGGCCGAGCAGCAGTCGCCGCAGATGCTCACTGGCCGCTCGCCGCGCCGGACCGCGTCGTCGACCAGGTCGGACAGACCGCGGTGCAGGGGTGCGACCGCCGCCATGCGATCGCCGCGACCGGGTGTCGCGGAGTTCACCGCGTCGGTCCGCAGTCCAAGGGTCAGGAATTGCGGGTAGGCCTCGTCGAGAAAGTACGGCGTGATGACGATGTGATCGCGCACCTAGAGCCGCAGCAGCAGTGCCGCCGTGCCGAGCAGATTGACAAACGGCTGCGGGAAGACGCCGATCACCAGGGTACCGGCGGCGGCAACCGCCAGGGCCATCGTGAGCGCCACCGGACTGCGCACGGCCTCGGCGGACGGCGCCGGCATGAGGTACATCGCGCGAACGACGCCGACGTAGTAGTAGAGCGACACCACGCTGTTGACCGCGCCCACCACCGCGAGCCAGAGCAGCCCGCCGCTGACCGCGGCCCCGAAGATGTAGAACTTGCCGAAGAACCCGGCCGTCGGGGGGATGCCCGTGAGCGACAACATGAAGACGACCATGAGGAACGCCGTCCAGGGTGCCCGTTGCGCGAGCCCGGCGTAGTCCGGGATGTCATCCGACCCCAGCCGCTGCCCGACCAGGACCGCGACAAAGAACGCGCCGAGATTGGTGAACGTGTATGCCAGGACGTAGATCAACAGGCCGGGGGCCCCGAAGTCGCCGCGGTACGCGGCGACGCCCATGAGCAGGAACCCGGCGTGTGAGATGCTCGAGTATGCCAGCATGCGTTTGATGTTGCGCTGCGGCAGCGCCAGCAGGTTCCCGAGCGTCATGGTGACGGCGGACAGCCCGGCGACGAGCGTGACCCAGTCTACCGCGCTCGGCGCCACAGCCACCATCAGCAGACGCACGAGCGCCGCAAAGCCTGCGGCCTTGGACGCCACCGAGAGATAGGCGGCCACCGGCGTCGGCGCGCCTTCGTACACATCCGGGGTCCACTGGTGGAACGGCACCATGGAGATCTTGAACCCCAGACCGGCCAGCGCGAACGCCACGGCCACGATCAGGGCCGGCCGCGGCGCCGTGCGGATGGCATCGGCGATACCGTAGAGGCTCGTCTGCCCGGTCAGGCCGTACAGGATGGAGAAGCCGTAGATCATCACCGCGGACGCGCTGGCGCCGAATAGAAAGTACTTGATGCCGGCTTCGTTGCTCTTGCGGTCGGTCTTGAAGTACGCGGCCATCACGTAGGACGACAAGCTCACGAACTCGATCGAGAGCACCAGCATGATGAGGTCGGCGCTGGCGGCCATGAAGCTCAGGCCAAGGGCGGCGAACGTCAGCAGGACGTACAGCTCGCCCTCGAACTGGGTCTGGCCCCGCAGCACGTCCATCGCCGACAGGATCACCAGAATCGTCGAGACCACGGCGATGATCTTGAAGAACACGGCGAAGCCGTCCACCGCGTAGGTGCCGAAGAAGACCGTGCGCGGTGTGACGCCCAGCATCCCCAAGATCGGGACGAGGCTCAGCGTCAATCCGACGATGGCGGCCCATCCGACGATGGACTTCCGGTTAGCGGGCACGAACAGGTCGAGCACGAGCAAGACGAGCCCCAGCCCGCCCAACCAGATCTCAGGGGCGATGGCCCAGAGGTCTTCCGGTGGCAGGGACATCCGCGCGCCCTACTTCAGCGCCGTGACCAGCCCGGTCATGGCCACGTTGATGACATCGAGCAGCGGCTTCGGGTACAGCCCGAAGATGAGCATGAGCGCGGCCAGCGGTGCGAGCGACCAGGCCTCCCGCCGGTCGAGGTCGGGCAGGCTCTCCCACCTGGTATTCTTGGGCCCGAGGAAGATCCGCTGGATGGTCCAGAGGAACATCGCGGCCGAGAGCAGGATACCGATCACCCCGATCGCCGCAAGTTCCGGAAAGACGCCGAACGACCCCACGAAGATGAGGAACTCCGCGACGAAGCCCATGAGCCCCGGGAGCCCGAGTGACGCCAGCATCGCCATGGTCGACAGCCCGTAGTACTTGGGCAGGACGGCGGCCAGGCCGCCGAAGTCGTCCACGCCCCGGGTGTGCGCGCGGTAGTCGTAAATAATCCCCACGATGAGGAACAGCGCGCCGGTGATGACGCCGTGCGCAATCATCTCGAAGACCGCGCCATTGAGCGCGATCGTCGCCGCGGCAGCCCGCTCGGGCACCCCCACCGCCCCGGCCGCGGCCGCCGTCCCCAGCATCACATAGCCCATGTGGTTGACGCTGGAGTACGCGACCAGCTTCTTCAGGTCGGTCTGCGCCATCGCCACGAGGACGCCGTAGACAATCCCGATGACCGCCAGGATGCCGATGAGCAGCGCGTACTGCTTGAACGTCTCCGGGAACATTGGCAGGCTGATCCGCACGAACCCGTACGTCCCCAGCTTCAGTAGCACGCCGGCCAGGATGACCGACCCGGCCGTCGGCGCCTCGACGTGCGCGTCGGGCAGCCACGTGTGGAACGGCCACATCGGCACCTTGATTGCGAACGACAGGAAGAAGCCCCAGAACGCGAGCGCCGCCAGCAACGGGGCCTTCGCCAGCGGCTGCTGCCGGATCAGCTCGAGGATGTCGAACGTGCGCGGCTCGGCGTTGAAGTAAAGCAACAGGATGCCCAGCAGCATCGCAAGCGATCCGACCAGCGTGTAGAGGAAGAACTTGATCGCGGCGTATTCCTTGCGCGGCCCGCCCCAGATGCCGATTAGGAAGTACATCGGGACGAGTGTGATCTCCCAGAAGACGTAGAACAGGAAGAAATCGAGCGCCACGAAGACGCCGATCATGCCCGTTTCGAGCAGCAGGAACAGGAAGAGGTACTCCTTCAGTCGGGTCTCGATCTTCCACGAGTAGGCGATCGACAACACGGTGAGGAGCGTCGTCAGGATGATCAGCGGCACGCTCAGCCCGTCGACGCCCATGTGGTAGTTCACGCCGATTGCCGGGATCCACGCGTAGCGCTCGAGGAGCTGCATCCCGGCGCGGCCGATCTCGAAGGGCCCGAGCAACCAGACCGAGACCAAGAACCCCAGGACCGACGTGATCAGCGCGACCTGCCGCATCAGGCGCTCCTGCCCCTTGGGGATCAGCAGGACGAGCAGGCCGCCGAGCAGCGGCACGAACGTCGTGAGGGTCAGCAAGTAGCGATCCATGCGATCCGTATCCCCCTATGCGCCTACCTGAACAACCCGGCGGCGAGCAGGACGATCACGCCGAGGGCGATCGCCAGCAGGTAGTTCTGCGCGCGGCCGGTCTGCACGTACCGCAACGTGCTTCCCAGGGCCTTTGCGATCCAGCCGACGAGATTGACGAGCCCGTCCACGACGTACTGGTCGAAGACGCGGTACAGCCGTGCCAGGCCGATCCCGACGAACCCGACCAGGTTGACGATCATATCGATAACGTACACATCGAAGTTGCGCAGGAAGCGCGCCACCGCCACGGTCGGCCGGACAAACAGCAGATCATACAGCTCGTCCAGGTAGTACTTGTTGGAGACCAGCGTGAACAGCGGGCCCGCGGCTCGCCGCAGGGTCGATGCCGGCACCACCTTCCAGTGATACACGGCGGCAGCCGCGCCAATCCCCACGGCGGCGACCAGCGTGCCGAAGAGCGCCATGCCCATGCTGAACGGCACGTGCTCAAGGCCCTCGAAGTCGATGAAGTGCTTGATCGGCGCGCCCACGAACGGCGCGCCCACGAACCCCACGACGACCGAGAAGAACGCCAGGACCCACAACGGCCGGGTCATCACCGGCGGACTCTCGTGCGGGTGCGCGTGACGGTTCCGCAGCGACCCGGTAAACGTGTAGAAGATCACCCGGAACATGTAGAAGGCTGTAAGGAGCGACGTGAGCGCGGCCATCACGAACAGCACGGTGTTGTGGTGATAGGCCTCCAGCAGGATCTCGTCCTTGCTCCAGAACCCGGCGAACGGGAAGACCCCGGCCAGCGCCAGCGTGCCGATCAGGAATGTCCAGTACGTGGACGGCATGATCGTACCGAGGCCGCCCATCTCCTTGATGCTGTTCGTGTGCATGGCGTGAATGACGCTTCCCGCGCCGAGGAACAGCAGGGCCTTGAAAAACGCGTGCGTCATGAGGTGGAACATACCGGCGGTGTAGCCCAGGACGCCCAGCCCCAGCATCATCAGGCCGAGCTGGCTGATCGTCGAGTACGCGAGCACACGTTTGATGTCGTCCTGGGTCACCGCGATGGTCGCCGCCATCAGCGCGGTGACGCCGCCGACGTAGGCCACGAACGTCAGGGCGCCGTGGTCCGGCGACTGGAAGAACAACGTGTAGGTGCGGGCCACCATATAGACCCCGGCGGCGACCATCGTCGCGGCGTGGATCAGGGCCGAGACCGGCGTCGGGCCCTCCATCGCGTCGGGCAGCCAGGTGTGCAGCGGGAACTGCGCCGACTTGCCGAGGGCGCCGCCAAACAGCAGCAGGGCAGCGACGGTGAGCAGCGGCAGGCCGCCGATCGTGAGCGCGCCGAACGCGCCCTCGTGCACCTTCGCGAAGATCTCGTCGAACCGGAACGTCCCCAGGGTGAGGAAGACGATCAGAATCCCGAAGAACATGAAGACGTCCCCGACCCGGGTCGTCAGGAACGCCTTCATCGACGCGCGCGCGGCCGACGGCTTCTCGAAGTAGAACCCGATCAACAGATACGAGCACAGCCCGACCAGCTCCCAGCCCACATAGAGGAAGAGCAGGTTGTTCGCCAGCACCAGGAGGAGCATCGACGCGGCGAACAGCGACAGGTACGCGAAGAAGCGGGGGTAGCGCGGGTCGCCGTGCATGTACCCGATGGAGTACGTGAAGATCATCGAGCCGACGACCGTGACCACCAGCAGCATCAGCGTCGCGAGGTTGTCGACGCGGATGCCGAGGTCGAGCGCGGTCTCACCGTACGGCACCCACCGGATGTTGGCCTCGTAGGCCTCGGTGTGGCCCAGTCCCTGAACGAAGATTCCGATCGAGAGCACCGCCGCCAGCGCGATGCCGGCGACGGCCACGTACGCGCCCTGCCCCGGCAGGCGACGGCCGAAGGCGATGATCACCCCGAACGCGATCAGGGGGAGGACCGGAATCAGCCAGGCCAGCTCACGCATCGGCTACCACTTCATCACGTTGATCTCGTCGACGTGGACGGTTTCGAGGTTGCGATAAGCGGACAGCACCAGCGCCAGGCCGACGCCCGCCTCGCAGGCCGCCAGCGTGATGACGATCAGGGCGAAGACGTGCCCGTTGAGCGCCGCCGGCGCCACGTACTTGTTGAACGCCACCAGGTTGATGTTGGCGGCATTCAGCATGAGCTCGATGCCCATCAGGATCGCCACGGCATTGCGGCGGGTGAGCACCGCGTACAGCCCCAGGCAGAACAGCAGCGCGCTCAGGATCAGGAAGTGCACAAGACCGAGCTGCACGGTGTCGGCCGCCTCCTGCCTAGCGTTCTCGCCGTGCGATGACGATCGCGCCGATCAGCGCCACCAGCAGCACCAGGCTGGTAGCCTCGAAGACCAGAACCATGTTGGTCATGAACGTCGTGCCCACGCCGGACGCGGTGTACTGCGGTAGCGCGCCGCTGGATGTGGGCCACGCCGTCGTCACAAACGTCGCGATCAGGAATGCGGCGAGCGCGCCCGCGACGATCATCCCCAGAGGAACCTGCTCGTTGACCTGGCGGAACCGCACCCCGGAGCCGTGCTCGGTCAGCATGATCACGAAGAGGATCAGGACCGTGATCGCGCCGGCGTAGATCAGGACCTGGATGCCGGCGACGAACTCCGCCTGGAGCAGGATGTAGATCCCGGTGATCCCGAGAAACGTCGGGATCAACGACAGCGCGCTTCGGACGATGTTGCCGGAGCCCACGACGACGACGGCCGCCGCGAGGGTCACGATCGAGAGCACAATGAACGCCGCGAGTTGTCCCATGGTCAGAAGGTGATCCGGTACCCGGTGATGAGAATCCAGACCAGCCCGGCCGGCAACAGCACCTTCCACGACAGGTTCAGGAGCTGATCGAGCCGGTAGCGCGGATACGTCCACCTCACCCACATCAGGAAGAACACCACCACGTACATCTTGAGCAGAAACCAGACCAGCGGCGGCAAGATCGGCCCTTTCCACCCGCCAAAGAACAGGGTCGCGGTCATGGCCGCCATGGCGAACATCTCGCCGTACTCGCCCAGCTGGAAGAGCGCAAACCGCATCCCGGTATACTCGGAGAAGTATCCCGCCACCAATTCGGATTCGGCCTCGGGCAGGTCGAACGGTACGCGGTTGACCTCGGCCGTCGCGGCAATCAGGAAGATCACAAACGCCGGGAACTGGCGAAACACGAACGAGCCGAACCAACCGTCCTGCGCGCGCACGATGCCGACGGTGGACAGGGTCCCGGCTTCCATCGCCACGGCCACCAGCGCCATCCCCAGGGGCAACTCGTAGCTCACCATCTGCGACGCACTGCGCAGGCCGCCGAGCAGCGAGTACTTGTTGTTCGACGACCACCCGCCCGCCAGGATGCCGATGACCGTCATCGACGCCATGCCGGCGAAGAACACGATGCCGATGTTGAGGTCGCGGACGACGAGCACCCGCTCTCCCAGCGTGCCGAACGGGATGACGACCCAGCTCATCAGGCCGGCCACGGCGACGATGAGCGGCGCAGCGTTGAAGATCGCCCGATCGGCAGCCCTGGGCTGGATGTGCTCCTTCTGCAGCAACTTGAGGGTGTCGGCCAGGGTCTGGAACAACCCCTGCGGACCGACGTGCTTCGGGCCGAGGCGCGACTGGATCCACCCGCCGATCTTGCGTTCCAGCAGGACGCCGAACATCGCGGCGACCACCGCCAAGAACGTGAAGATGACCGCGGCGAGCCCGATCGCCTTCAGGATCTCCAGAGGCCAGCTCACCACCGTCCGGCCCTCACACCCACTCCAGGGCGCCCTTGCGCCAGGCGTAGATCAGACCGAGCAAGAGGATCACGAGGAACACCGTCATCGAGTAGAACGCGTACTTCCCGATCTGCCGGAAGACGATCGCCCACGGGTAGAGATAGATGACCTCAACAGCGAAGATCACGAACACAAGCGAGAACAGGTAGTAGCGCACGTTGAACTGCGCCCAGGCCTGCCCGAAGGGCACGACGCCGGACTCGTACGTCGTGTACTTCTGCGGGTAGTCCACGCGGGGCGCCAGGAGCCACACGATGGCGAGGGGTAGCGCCGCCATGATGATCCCAACGACAACGAACACCCCTACGTAGAGCCAGTCAACCAGCAGCATGCACGTCCCTCTCGCATGTCGGCCTGGGCGTCGGATCCATGAACGGGGTCGCCGCCCGCGCGTCCGGCATCATCCGATACAACTGGAATCCTACGTCGGCTGGATCAGCACGAACACGCATTGGTTCGGCGGCGACTGATCGGAATCCTACGCCGGCCTGACCTCCCGCGCGCGGTGCAGTTCGCCCGGCGGGATGGGCGCGAAGTGGGCCGTGAAGTGCCGGAGGACCGGCGGCTCGTACGTGAAGCGCATGCCGCCGATGTCTCGGCGCCGGGCCAGCGCGCGACGGACGGTCTCCGTCACCACGTCCATGTGGGCATCGCTATAGACCCGCCGCGGCACGGCCAGCCGCACGAGTTCCAGCCGCGGCGGCCGTTCGTGGCCGGTCCGGGGGTCCCGGCCGGCCATGACGCCGCCGATCTCCACGCCGCGCACCCCGCCTTCCACGTAGAGGGCACAGGCAAGCGCCTGGCCGGGGAACGCCCATTGCGGCACGTGCGGCAGAAACCGCTGGGCGTCGAGGAAGACCGCGTGGCCCCCGGGCGGTTCGACCAGCGGCGCGCCGGCCGCCCGCAGTCCGGCGGCAAGCCGCGCGACCTGACCCACCCGCCATTCGAGGTACTGCTGGTCGGTCACCTCGCGCAGCCCAACTGCGATGGCGTCGAGGTCGCGTCCGGCCAGACCGCCGTAGGTCAGGAACCCCTCGAAGAGTACGGCGTAAGGCGCGGCCCGACGGTACAGGTCCAGGGCGCGGAACCCGAGGAACCCGCCGATGTTGGCCAGGCCGTCCTTCTTGGCGCTGAAGGTACACCCATCGGCGAACCCGCAGGTCTCGCGCACGATGGACGCCACGGGCCGGCCGGCCTGACCCGGTTCGCGCTGCTGGATGAGATACGCGTTCTCGGCCACGCGGCACGCGTCGAGGAAGAACGGGATGCCCCAGCGATCGGCCAGCGCACGGACCGCCGCCAGGTTGGCCAGCGACACCGGCTGCCCGCCGCCGGTGTTGCAGGTCACGGTGACCAGAATCAGGGCGACGTGCTCCCGGCCGACGCTGCGGATCAATGCGTCAGCCCGTTCGACGTCGAGGTTGCCTTTGAACGGCGACGTGTCCTGGGGATCGAAGATGGTCTCGACCGCCAGGTCGTGGGCCACCGCGCCACGGTGCTCGATGTGCGCCCGGGTGGTGTCGAAGTGGACGTTGCCGATCACGTGCTGTCCGGGCTGGACCATCGCCGCGAAGAGCACGTGCTCCGCGCCGCGGCCCTGGTGGGTCGGGATCACGTGTGGGAACCCGAGCACGTCTTCGACTGCCTGCTTGAAGCGGTAGAAGCTGCGGCTGCCCGCGTACGCCTCGTCGCCGAGCATGAGCCCGGCCCACTGCCGGTCACTCATGGCCGAGGTCCCGCTGTCGGTCAGCAGGTCGATGTAGACGTCCTCGGACCTCAGCAGAAACGTGTTGTAGTGTGCGTCTTCGATCGCCCGCTCCCGGCCGAGGCGGTGGAGACGGTGAATCGGTTCGACGACCTTGACGCGGTAGGGTTCTGCGGGCGGCAGGTCGTCGTCTGAGGGCATCACGCTACCTGGTCAGCACGAGCCGGTTGTCCCGCGCCGACCGGCCGGTCATCTGGCCCATCACCTGGAGGACGGCCGCCGCCAGCCGGACCGGATCGTGTCGCAGGAGTTCTTGCTCGCTCATGAGCGGGAATCCCACCGGAATGAGCCCGAGTCCCTCGAGCTCCGCCTGCGACGGTGCCACCGGCACCGCGCCCTGGCTGGCATACCGCTCCAGCAGCGCGCGGTTCTGTGGCATCTGGGTGTTCACCAGCACGTGCGAGAAGAGCGCGGCACCGGCGTGGGCGTGGATGGCGCGCACATGGTCGGCCGCGGTGTAGCCGTCGGTCTCGCCGGGCTGGGTCATCACGTTGCACACGTACACGCACGGCACCTGCGCCTCGCGAATCGCGTCGGCGATGCCGCGGACAAGCAGGTTCGGGATCACGCTGGTGTACAGGCTGCCCGGGCCGATCAGCACGAGGTCGGCGTCGGCGATCGCGTCGAGCACCTCGGGCAGGGGGTACACGTCACCGGCGCGTAGGAACACGCGCGTGATGCGGCCCCGCGCCGCGGTGATGTTCGACTCGCCCTCGATGACGCGGCCGTCCTCGAACTCGGCCGCGAGCACGACGTCGTGCGCCGTGGCCGGCAGCACGCGGCCCCGGATGTTCAAGACTTTGCTGGTCTCTTTGACCGCCAACTCGAGGTCACCGGTGACACCGGTCAGGCTTGCGATGAACAGGTTGCCGAATGCGTGGCCGTCGAGCGCGCCGCCCTTGAAGCGATACTCGAAGAGCCGTGTCATGAGCGGCTCGGCCTCGGCGAGCGCCACCAGGCAGTGGCGGATGTCGCCCGGCGGGAGGATGCCCAACTCGCGGCGCAGCCGGCCCGACGAACCGCCGTCGTCGAACACGGTCACGACCGCGGTCAGGTTCGACGTGTAGTGCTTGAGACCCCGCAGAAGCGTCGCCAGTCCGGTGCCGCCGCCCAAAGCGACGATGTTGAGCCCGCGCCGGCGGCGTCGGTGCTCGCGCAGGGCTTCGAAGAGTCCCGGCGTCCCGCTCGGGAAGAGCACGCGGTCGATGGACCGCAGCGTGCCGCGCAACCCGAGCAGCGCAACGAGCGCGCCGACCAGCATGCCCGCGATGCCCAGGGTGACCGATGAGATCATCCCGGCCGTGGCATGGAAGATCCATCCGGCGAACTGGAACGCCGCCGACTCAAACACGGCCAGCACGCCGATGTTCACGAGCAGCGAGAATCCGCTGCTGAAGATGATCACGCCCGCGGCGATAACCGCGGCCCAGCGCTTGATGC
Source organism: Candidatus Fervidifonticultor quartus (assembly GCA_031458775.1). GTDB lineage: Bacteria > Sysuimicrobiota > Sysuimicrobiia > Sysuimicrobiales > Humicultoraceae > Fervidifonticultor_A > Fervidifonticultor_A quartus. The sequence goes on from JAVKJV010000024.1 coordinate 12,799, forward strand.
CCAACCCCGGGGCCAGCCACCGCTGCCAGCGCTGCAGCTGGCCGCTCATTCCGCCGCCACCGCCTCGCGGTCCTCACGACGCAGATCGCGGTGACGGACGCGCACCCGGTAGCCGAGACCGCGAAAATGGCGCGCGACCACCTCGCCCAGCACCACCGAGCGATGACGGCCGCCGGTGCAGCCGAGGCCGATGGTGAGGTGGGTCTTGCCCTCGCTCACGAAGTGCGGGAGCAGGTAGCCGGCAAACGCATAGAAGTGGTCGAGGTACTCCCGCGTCTCGTCGTGCTGCATGACGAACCGCTTCACCCGGGCGTCGGTGCCGGGCAGCGAGCGCAGTTGGTCCTGGTAATGCGGGTTCGGCAGGAACCGTACGTCGAAGAGCAGGTCGGCGTCGATCGGGATACCGTACTTGTAGCCGAACGTCACGACGCTGATCTCGAGCGTCCGGGACGGTGCGCGGCGGTCGAGATAGGCCGAGGCGATTTCGTCGCGCAGTTCCTTGACCGAGAGCCGAGAAGTGTCAACGATCCGGTGGGCCGCGCCCTTGACCGCCTCGAGGCGCCGTCGCTCGGCCCGGATGCCCGCCAGGGTGCTGCCGCTCTGCGCGAGCGGGTGCTTGCGCCGCGTCTCCTTGAACCGGCGCACGAGCACATCGTCGGCCGCGTCGAGGAACAGGATGTCGGCCCGCAATCCGCGCCGCGCGACCTCGCGCACGGCCGAGAACAGATCGTCGAAGAACTCGCCGCCCCGGATGTCGATGCCCAGGGCCACGCGCCGGATCTTCTCATCGGAGTGCAGGCAGAGGTCGGCGAACTTGGGCAGCAGCGCGGGCGGCAGGTTGTCGACGCAGAAGAACCCCAGGTCCTCGAAGACCTTGAGGGCCGTGGACTTGCCGGCGCCGGACAGTCCGGTGATGATCACGAACTGCACGCGGTCGGCCGGCCGGCGGCGGGACCGCGCCGTGCGCCGCGCGTGCGGCAGCACCCGGCTACCGCCTGACGAGGTGGCTGAGGATCGTACTGATGATCGCAACGAGCAGCGCCCCCCAGAACGCAGCCCAGAACGACGTGATCTGGAGCGACCCCGGCACGATCGCCGCTACCAGGTAGAGCATCAGCGCGTTGATGACGAGCGTGAACAACCCCAGCGTCAGGATGTTGATCGGGAGGGTGAGCACAAGCAGGACCCAGCGGATCGACGCGTTGACCACCCCCAGGACCAGGGCCGCGACCAGCGCCGCGACCGCGTCCGGCACCGAGAGCCCGGGTACGATCCGCGCCGCGATGTAGACCGCGATCGCGTTGAAAAGCCAGCGTAGCAGGAAGCCGGTCAGCACCGCGCGCCTCCCGGAGGATCTGTGCCCCCCTCCTCCGGACTATAGCACGGACGCTAGAGGAGCGACCGCACGACCCCGGCCACGCGGCCAGGCAGGTCGACGACCTTGATCCCGGCGGCCTCCATCGCCTTGATCTTCCCCTGCGCGGTGCCCTCGGTACCCGAGATGACCGCGCCCGCGTGCCCCATGCGCTTGCCGGGCGGCGCGGTGAGACCCGCGATGTAACCGACCACGGGCTTCTTCACCGAGGCCTTGATGAAGCGCGCGGCGTCCTCTTCGGCTGCGCCGCCGATCTCGCCGACCATGACGATGGCCGTGGTGTCCGGGTCGTCGTTGAACATCGTGATGGCTTCGACGAAGTTGACCCCGACCACCGGATCGCCGCCGAGGCCAAGCGCCGTGCTCTGGCCGATGCCCGCGCTGGTCAGGCCGGCCACGATCTCATAGGTCAGCGTGCCGCTGCGCGACACGAGCCCGACGGGTCCGGGCTTGAAGAGATGGTTGGGCATGATGCCGATCTTGCATTTGCCGGGCGATGCCAGTCCCGGACCGTTCGGCCCGACGACGGACACACCGGCGGCGCGCGCCGCGGCCACGACCTGAATCGCGTCGTGGACCGGGATGTGCTCGGTGATCACGACCACGGGGTTGAGGCGCGAGGCGATGGCCTCGAGCGCCGCGTCCTTGGCCCCGCGCGCCGGGACGAAGATGCAGGACGCCGTGGCGCCGGTCTCTTGCACGGCCTCTTCGACGGTATCGAAGACCGGCACGCCGGCGACCGTCTGGCCGCCCTTGCCCGGCGACGTCCCGGCAACCACCCGGGTCCCGAACTCCAGCATCCGCCGCGTGTGAAACTCGCCCTGATACCCGGTGACACCCTGTACGAGCACGCGCGTGTGTTCGTTGATGAGAATCGCCATCGAGTCCTCCGATTCCGTCGTTGCTATCTGCTCGCCGCGAGCTTGACGACTTCCTGCGCCGCCGGTTCGGGATCCACGTAAGCGTGGATCTTTGCGGCCTCGAGAATTGCGCGGCCCTCGGCTTCGTTCGTGCCCGTCAGGCGGACGACCATCGGGACCTTGGGCGGCTGCGCCGCGATGGCCTTTGCGATGTCATCGCACCGGGTGATCCCGCCGAAGATGTTGATGAAGAGCGCCCGCACGCCGGGCTTGCGCAGCACGATGTCCATGGCCTGCGCCATGTTCTCGGTCGTCGCGCCGCCGCCGACGTCGAGGAAATTCGCGGGCTTGCCGCCGAAATGCGCGATCATGTCGAGCGTCGACATCACCAGGCCGGCGCCGTTGCCGATGACCGCGATGTCGCCGTCCAGTTCGACGTAGGACAGATCCTGCGCCTTGGCCAGCGCCTCGAGCTCGGTCATTTCCTCGTTACGCGGCAACCCCTCGTGCCGGAACGTCGCGTTGTCGTCGATGATCAGCTTCGCGTCGATGGCCAGCAGCGCGTCGTCGACCATGGCCAGCGGGTTGATTTCCGCCAGTTCGGCGTCCATGTCGGTGCAGATGCGCGCCAGGGCCGAGGCGATGCCGGCAAACTGCACCAGGTGCTTGCCGGCGAAGCCCATCTTCTTGCCCATCCCCAGCGCGTGGAATCGGTGGAAGCCCATGAACGGATCGATGTGGAGCTTGGCGATCTTCTCGGGCGTGGTCCGCGCGACTTCCTCGATGTCGATACCGCCGGCGGCCGAGCCGACGCACACCAGGCGCCGCGCCGCCCGGTCGACGGTGAAGGCCAGGTAGTACTCCGTCCCGATGTTGGCCGCCGGCACCACCAGCAGGCGCTTCACCCTCTCGCCCTTGATGTCCATCCCGAGGATTTGCTGCGCCTTCGCTCGCGCCTCGGCCGGGTTGCTGGCCAGCTTGATGCCGCCGGCCTTGCCCCGGCCGCCCACCAGGACCTGGGCTTTGAGGACCACCGGATAGGGGATGTCGAGACCGTCGATCTGCTCCGCCCGCTCGATCACGACGCCCTTCTGGATGGGAATGCCGTACCTGCCGAAGACGTCTTTGGCTTGAAACTCGTGGAGCTTCATGGACCACTCCTCTGGACCCGCAGACTCACTACCCTGCCAATTCCATGTCGGGACCGGGTGTTCCTTACTGACGGCGCAACTGCGCGCGGCCTGCCGGTGCGCCGGACCTATCGAGCACCGGACGTGCCCCCACGCAATGGACAACGCGCTCGAGGCACGGGACGCGGCTCTCGCTCAGCCCCTCAGCAACGCGCCCAGATGCCGCTTCACCGCCGGCCAGTCGTCGTCGATGATGCTGTAGTAGACCGTGTCGCGGATGCGACCGCTCGGCATGATCATGTGGTGCCGGAAGATCCCTTCTTCCCGCGCGCCGATCCGCAGCAGCGCCCGGCGCGACCGCTCGTTGAGCGCGTCGGTCTTGAACTCCACGCGGATGCAGCCCAGCACCTCGAACGCGTGCCGCAACAACAGGTACTTGCACTCGGTATTGACCGCCGTGCGCTGCCAGGACCGGCCGTACCAGGTCCACCCGATCTCGACGCGGCGGTGAGCGCGGTCGATGTTGCCGTAGCGGGTACTGCCGATCGGGCGGGCCTCGGCCCGGCTGATCACGGCAAACGGCAACGCCGTCCCTTCGGCCCGCAGCCTCAACGCCGTCTCAACGTACGCGCGCAGACCGTCAGGGGTCGGAGCGTAGGACTCGGTGAACTCAAGGAGACTCTCGTCGAGCCCCACCTCGCCCAGGCCGGCGAGGTGAGCGGGCGCGAGGGGCTCCAGACGCACATGGAGCCCCTCGAGGACAACCGGCTCGATGACCATCGGGCCGGACAGCGGTGTCAACGCCCGCTCAAGCCTACAGTTTCAGCGCCGGGAGCATCTCCCGGACCGCGTTCACCGACGCCGCAAACGCCGCCTTCTCGGCGTCGTTGAGCGGCACCTCGATGATCCTCTCCATGCCGCCCGCGCCCAACACGACCGGCACGCCCGCGGTCACGTCGCGCTCGCCGTACTCGCCGTCGAGGTAGACGCAGGTCGGGATCACCCGCTTCTTGTCCTTGAGAATCGCCTCGACCATCTCGCACAGCGCCGCGCCCGCCGCGGTGAACCCGCTGGCCTTCATCAACTCGGTGATCTCCGCGCCGCCCCGGCGGGTCCGCGCGACCACGTGATCGATCCGCTCCTGTGAGAGGAAGTGCGAGATCGGGATGCCCCGCACCGTGGCCAGCCGCGGCAAAGGCACCATGTCCTTGTCGGTGTGCGCGCCGATGACCATGCCCGTGATGTCGTCCACCGACACGCCCAGCTCCATCGCGAGGAAGGTGCGGAAGCGCGTCGAGTCGAGTGATCCCGACTGCCCGATCACGCGGTTGCGCGGCAACCCGGCGACCTTGTACGCCAGGTACGTCATCGGATCCAGCGGGTTGGTGAGCATGAGGATGATGGCGTCGGGTGAGGCCTCGACCACCGGTTCCACCACCATCCGGACGATGCCCGCGTTGGTGTCGATGAGCTGCTCGCGTGTCATGCCCGGCTTGCGGGCGATGCCCGCCGTGATGATGACGATGTCCGACCCTGCGGTCGCCGCGTAGTCGTTGCTGCCCGTGAGTTTGACGTCGAATCCCGCGATGGGCCCGGCCTGAAGGATGTCGAGGGCCTTGCCCTGGGGCAGGCCCTCGATGATGTCTGTCAGAACGATGTCCGCCAGTTCCATGCTGGCAATCCAGTGCGCGGCCGCGGTGCCGACGGTACCGGCCCCGACGATTGAGACCTTATGGCGCGTGATCATGGGCGTCGTCCTTTCTGTTGGGGTTGGCAGCACGCCGTACGTACACTTCGTTGTACCTCCGCCTACGGCAGCCGCTCCACGGCCATCGCCAGCGCCGCGGCGTAGAACCGCACCTGCAGGTACAGATCTTCAACGTGAATGGACTCGTTGGCACCGTGCGCCCGCTCCGGCTCGACCATGCCGGCCGGCCGCCGTGGGGCGAACCCGACCACGCGCGTGCCGGTCGGACGAGCGAAGCGCGAATCGGTGAACCCGACCGTCAGTGAGGGGAACACCTCGACCGGGCTCCCCAGCGCCGCGGCCAGCGCCAGCCCGACGAAGTCGGTATCCGACGCCCGCGGCGTGGTGGCGCTCGACTCCGCCGTTGTCTGCAGATCGATCGTCGCGCCGAGGCCCGCGGTGCTCGCCTTGAGATAACGCAGGATGTGCGCCCGCGTGTGCCGTGGGAGCGTCCGGATGTCGCAGGTAACGTCCACGCGGTCCGGTACGCTGTTGGACTTGTTGCCGCCGCGCACGATGGTGGGTGTGCACGTCATGCGCGTGAGCGCCCGCAACTCGGTCGCCAGCGGCTCGTTGCGCGCCGCCAGCCGCCCGAGGAACGTTTCCAGCCGCTTCGGCTCGGCCGGCACGGCGCCGGCGAGCGCGCGGAATCCTCGGAGTAGCCTGGCGTCAACGGTCGGCGGGGGCGGGGCCTCGGTCACGCGCCGCACGAACTCCGCGGCCCTGGCCAGCGCGTTGACGCCCCGCCACGGCATCGCCGCATGCGCGCCGGCACCGGCGAACGTGATGTGCGCCTCGTACCGACCCTTCTCGCCCCAGGCCAGTCCGTAGTGAGGGGCGTTCTTGACCAGGTGCGGACGGCCGCCACCCTCGTTGAACGCGAACTGGGCTTTGAGCAACGTCGGATGTTTGTCGAGCAGCCATCCGAACCCGTAGGCGCCGCCGGCTTCCTCGTCGGCCCCACAGATGAACCGTACGCCGGCCCGATGGGGCACTCGCAGGCGATGCGCCAGCACGAATGCCGTCGCCATGGCCGCGACGGTACCCTTCATGTCGGCCGCGCCCCGGCCGTAGAGCCGGCCGTTGCGCACGGTCGGGCTGAACGGATCGGTCTTCCACAGCGCCCGCTCACCGGCCGGCACGACGTCGCTGTGGCACATGAACAGCAGTCCGATCTGCCGGGCAGCGCCCGGCTGTGTCGCCACGAGGTTCTGCCGCGTGGGGGTCCGACCGAGCAGGCGCACATCACGAACACCCGCGCGTCGCAGGTACCGCTCCAGGAACTCGGCCACGAGTGTTTCGTTGCCGGAGTCGGGCGCGCCGGTGTTAGTGGTATCAAGACGGACCAGCGCCTTGGCCAGATCGAGGACTTCCCCACGGGCCCGGTCGGCCTCGTGGAGCATGCGGTCGAGCATTGGCATCGGTGAGAGGACTCCTTTCCAGGATGAGGACGCCGTAGCGTTGCTCAAAGCATCTAGTTCCACTGTAACCCGGGCGCACCACGCGTTCAAGAATGCCGGCGCTGCAGACCGGCGTTGACAGGAAGGGTGTGCGCGTACACCGAAAACAGCGGACGCACGATATCTCCGCGTGGGGGGTCCATCCGTGTATCGCGGTCATCCAGGCATGCTTGCCTGGATCCTGCACCGCATCACCGGCGTTGCGGTGCTGCTCTTCCTCTTCGCCCACATCTATGAAACGTCGTTGATCACCCTGAGTCCCGAGGCCTACAATCGGGCCCTGGAGTTGTACAAGGCCCCGTGGTTCAAACCACTCGAGTTCCTGCTGGTGGCCGCGGTGTTGTATCACGCGGGCAACGGGATCATGGTCATGATCCTCGACTTCCTTCCCACGCCATCCAGGACGTACCGGCGCATGTTCTGGGTCGGCGCCGGGGTCTACCTCGTCGCGCTCATCCCGGTGGCCTACCTGATGCTGGGCAAGCTGGTGGGCCTGCGATGAGGGGCGGCATGGCGCGCGTGGGGTATCGCGAGCGGCCAGCCGGCGGGTGGCCGCTGGCGTTGTGGTTCTGGATGCGGGTCTCAGCGATCGGGATGGTCGGTCTCGTGATCGGCCACCTGTACATCATGCACGTGATCAACTCGACCGACACGATCGACTTCCAGTTCGTCGCGGAGCGGTTCGCCGGGCCATGGTGGCGGCTGTATGACCTCGTCATCCTCATCTTCGCCATGTCCCACGGGCTGGTGGGTCTGCGCGGTATCTTCGATGACTACATCCACCACCGCGGCTGGCGCGTCGCGGCCGAAGTGGCGATGTGGATCGCCGGGATCGTGTTCCTGGCGCTGGGCGCGTTGGTGCTCTTCATGTTCCGCGCACCCGCCGGAGGGTGAGGCCGTGTCGAAGACGACCCGCACCGAGAGGGACTCGCTGGGCCCGATGGATGTACCGGCCGACGCGTACTACGGTGCCTCGACCGCCCGCGCGGTCCAGAACTTTCCGATCAGCAAGGAGCGCTTCCCGCGGGCGTTCATCCGCGCCCTGGGTCTGATCAAGGGCGCGGCGGCCGAGGTCAACGCCGACCTGGGGCTGCTCGACCGCCGGTTGGCCGGGGCGATTGCGGCCGCCGCGGCCGAGGTCGCGGACGGACGGCTCGACGAACACTTCCCGCTCGACATCTACCAAACCGGCTCCGGCACCTCCACCAACATGAACGCCAACGAGGTGATCGCCAACCGCGCGGCGGAGATGCTGGGCGCGCCGCGCGGCGCCAAGGCGGTCCATCCCAACGACCATGTGAACATCTGCCAGTCGAGCAACGACGTCATCCCGACCGCGATGCACCTGGCCGCGCTGCTCATGATCAAGGACGAGCTGCTGCCCGCGCTCGACGAACTCGAGGCCGAACTGCGCGAGAAGTCGCGGGCCTGGTGGGGCATCATCAAGACCGGCCGCACGCACCTGATGGACGCCACACCGGTGCGGCTGGGCCAGGAGTTTCAAGGCTACGCCGATCAGGTCGCGCACGCGAAACGCCGCATCGCGTACGCGCAGCAGGAGCTGGGTGAGGTGGCGCTGGGCGGGACCGCGGTGGGCTCGGGCATCAACGCGCACCCGGAGTTCGCCGCGCGCGTGTGCGCAAGGCTCGCCGAGCGTACCGGTGTGCAGGTCCGGGAGACCACGGCGCACTTCCAGGCGCAGCAGTGCCTCGACGCGTTCACGTTCGCGTCCGGCGTGATGCGGACGTACGCGACCGCGCTGCACAAGATCGCCAACGACATCCGCTGGATGGGCTCGGGCCCGCGGGCCGGCCTGTACGAGCTCATGCTGCCCGCAGTGCAGCCCGGTTCGTCCATCATGCCCGGCAAGGTCAACCCGGTCATCGCCGAGTCGGTGATCCAGGCCTGCGCCCAGGTGGTCGGCAACGACGTCGTCGTGGCCCTGGGCAACCAGGGCGGGAACTTCGAGCTGAACACGATGATGCCGGTCATGACGCTGAACCTGCTCAACTCGATCGCGCTACTGGCGGCGGTCTCGCGCAACTTCGCGCGACAGTGCGTGAAGGGCCTGCGGGCGACCGAGAAGGGCCCGGAGATGGTCGAGCGCGGGCTGATGCTGACCACCGCGCTGGCGCCGGCCATCGGCTACGATGCGGCGGCCGAGATCGCCAAGGAAGCCGCGAAGACCGGCAAGACGATCCGGGAGGTCGCGCTGGAGCGGGGCGTCCTCTCGGCGGAGAAGCTGGCGGAGTTGCTCGATCCTGAACCGATGACCGAGCCCGGCGTGCGGGGCCTGCCGGGCGGCGGTCTGTAAGGAGTACCGGAGACACATGACGACCCACACGTACGATGCGGTGATCGTCGGCGCCGGCGGGGCCGGCCTGCGGGCGGCCATCGAGCTGGCCGGCCAGAAGGTCGCGGTCATCACCAAGCTCTATCCGACGCGCTCGCACACCGGCACGGCGCAAGGCGGCATCGCCGCGCCGCTCGGCAACATGGAAGAGGACTCCTGGGAATGGTACATGTTCGACACCGTCAAGGGCGGTGACTACCTGGTCGACCAGGACGCCGCCGAGGCGATGTGCCGGGAGTCGGTCGAGATCGTCTACGAGCTCGAGCACTGGGGACTGCCGTTCGACCGTACGCCCGAGGGCAAGATCTCGCAGCGCCGGTTCGGCGGGCACACGCACCACTTCGGACAGGGACCGGTCATGCGGGCGTGCCACTCGGCCGACCGCACCGGCCACATGATCCTGCAGACGCTGTACCAGCAGTGCATCAAGCACGACGTGACGTTCTTCAACGAGTTCCAGGTGCTCGATCTGCTGATGCAGGACGGCGCCTGCGCCGGGGTCGTCGCCTATCACATCGACTCGGGCGAACTGCACACCTTCCACGCCAAGGCGGTGCTGCTCGCGGTCGGCGGCTTCGGCCGCATCTTCAAGATCACCAGCAACGCGCACGCGCTCACCGGCGAAGGCGTGGCCGCGGCTTGGCGCCGCGGTCTCCCGCTGATGGACATGGAGTTCTACCAGTTCCATCCCACCGGCGTCTACAAGATGGGGATTTTGCTGTCCGAGGCCGCGCGCGGCGAGGGTGCGGTCTTCCTCAACGACAAGGGCGAGCGCTTCATGGAACGTTATTCGCCGACGCTCAAGGACCTGGCGCCCCGCGACATCTGCTCGCGCTGCATCTACCAGGAAATCCGGGAAGGCCGCGGCATCGGCGGCAAGGACTACGTCTACCTCGACTTCCGCCACCTGGGCCACGACGTGCTGGAACACAAGTTGCCCGACATCACCGAGTTCGTACGGGTCTATCAGGGGATCGATCCGGCCAGGGAGCCGGTGCCGATTCAACCGACGGCCCACTACGCGATGGGCGGGGTGCCTACGACCATCGACGCCCAGGTCATCGCCGACCAGCACAACACGCCGGTCCCGGGGCTTTACGCCGCCGGCGAGTGTGCCTGCGTGTCGGTGCACGGCGCAAACCGTCTGGGGACCAACTCGTTGATGGACATCCTGGTGTTCGGCCGTCGCGCTGGCCGGCACATGGCGCAGTTCGTGCGCGGCGAGGGCCGCGTGCCCGTGGCCGTCGGCCACAACCCGGACTCCGACGTCCGCGAGCGCATCGACCGCCTGATGTCACGCACGCAGGGCGAGCCGGCCGCCAAGATTCGCGACGAGCTGCAGACCATGATGATGGACAAGGTCGGGGTCTTCCGTACCGGACAGACGCTGACCGAGGCCCAGACCACCCTACGCAGCCTCAAAGACCGCTACCAGAAGGTCAAGATCGACGATCACGGCAGGCGCTACAACACCGACCTGCTCGAGGCGCTGGAACTGGGAGCGCTCCTCGACCTCGCGGAGGCGACCATCGCGGCGTGCCTGCACCGCACCGAGAGCCGCGGCGGGCATTTCCGCGAGGACTATCCCAAGCGCGATGACGCCAACTGGCTGAAGCACGCGCTGATCTACAGGAAGAACGACGGCGGCTGCGAGTTTCGACACAAGCCGGTGGTCATCACGCGATTCCAACCCATGGAGAGGAAGTACTAGCGATGGGTGTCCGGTTCAAGGTCAAGCGGTTCAACCCCGAGCGCGATACGGTCCCTCACTGGGAGACCTATGACGTGCCGGTGGACCCCACCGACCGGGTCCTCGACGGCCTGCACCACATCAAGTGGTACATCGATGGGACCCTGTCACTCCGACGGTCGTGCGCGCACGGCATCTGCGGTTCGGACGCCATGATGATCAACGGGCGCAACCATCTCGCCTGCAAGGTCTTGATCCGTGACTGCGGCCGCCAGGTCGTGGTGGAACCGATCCGCGGGATGCGCGTCATCAAGGACCTGGTCGTCGACATGGACCCGTTCTTCGACAAGTACCGCTCGGTGCTGCCCTACCTGATCAACGAACAGCCCGCCCCCGAGAAGGAGCGGCCGCAGAGCCCCGAGGACCGGGCACGCTTCGACGACACGACCAAGTGCATTCTGTGCGCGGCCTGCACGACCGCCTGTCCGATCTTCTGGGCCGACGGCGAGTACGTCGGGCCGGCGGCCGTGGTGAACGCGCACCGGTTCATCTTCGACAGCCGCGACCAGGGTGCCGAGGTGCGGTTGGAGATTCTGGCCGAGAAGTCCGGCGTCTTCAAGTGCAAGACAACGTTCAACTGCACCGACGCGTGCCCGCGCGGCATCGACGTGACCAGGGCCATCCAGGACGTGAAACGGGAGATCCTGACCAGGCGAATGTGAGCGCCCTCTTCGCGACGATCTACGCCATCGTCAAGCGGGTGCCGCGAGGACGCATCGTGAGCTACGGCGGTGTCGCGCGGCTCGCGGGTCTGCGCGGCGGCGCGCGCACTGTGGGCTGGGCCCTCGCCTCGACCCCGCGCGGCGAGAAGGTCCCCTGGTGGCGTGTGCTTCGCGGCGACGGGACCGTCGCGCCCCGACCGTTTGCCGACGAGCAGCGCCGGCGTCTGCGCGCCGAGGGTGTACGCTTCGATCGTCGCGGGGTCGTGGACCTGCGACGCTACGGCTGGCCTTCGGCGGAGAGCGCCGGCCGTCGGACGTCGCGGCGGCCACCCACCCAGGTGAGGAACGCCGCCGCACCGCACACACCGGCAGACACCAGCACCGTAACCTGAGCGCCCAGCACCGACGCGAGCGATCCCGCGAGCAACCCCCCGAGCGGCCCGGTGCCGAAGAGCGCGAGGACGTAGAGGCTCATCACCCGACCGCGCAGCGCGTCGGGCACGATCATCTGGATCGTGGTGTTGCTCACCGACATGTACGCGGTCATGGTGCCGCTGACACCCACAAGGAGCACGAGCGCCAGGACGTAGTTCCCGTTCACGGCGAACGCAACCATCAGCACGGTGAACGCCGCCAGGAGCCCGACGACGGCAGCCAGCGGCCGCGCGGGCCGCACCGAGGCCATCGCAAGCGCGCCGATCGTCGAGCCGACGCCGCTGGCGGTCATGAGCATGCCAAAGCCGCGGGCCTCGACGCCGAGGACGTCGCGCGCGAACACCGGCATCAACACCGTGTACGTCAGCCCGAAGATCCCGGCCACGGCGAGCAGCCCCAGCAACGTCCGCAGCGCCCCGGACTGCCACGCGTAGACCAGGCCTTCCCGCACGTCGTCGAGCACGGGTTTTCGCGCGCCGTCACTCGGCCGCGACCTCACCGGGATCGACGCGAGCGCGCCGATCACCGCCAGGTACGTTACCGCGTTGATCGCGAAGCTCCAGCCGGGGCCGCCGCGCGGGCCATACATGTTGATGATCAGACCCGCGACGGCCGGACCGACGATGCGGGAGCCGTTGAACATCGCGGAGTTGAGCGCGATCGCGTTCGTGAGGTCCTCGCGGCCCACCAGGTACGGAATGTACGACTGGCGCGCTGGCATGTCGAGCGCACCCACGATCCCGCCGCCCACGCTGAACACCAGGATGTGCCAGACCTCGATGCGGCCGGTCAATGTGAGGACCGCCAGGCCGGCGGCCATCGCCATGAATCCGACCTGCGTGGCGATCATCACGTACCGCTTCTCCGAGCGGTCGGCCAGCGCGCCCCCGAATAGCGAGAGCAGCATCGTGGGGATCGTGTTGGCGAAGGTCACCGTGCCCAGCATCAGGGGCGACCCGGTCATGTCGTAGACCAGCCACGACAGCGCGGTGATGCGGACCCACGAGCCGGTGAGCGACACGAGGCCGCCCCACCAGAACCGCCGGTAGAACCGATGACGCAGCGCGCTGAAGGTCGGCGCCGTGGCGACGCGGCCGAGCGTCATTTGCCGCTCGCGGCGTCCCCTCCGGGATGGTGGCGCATCGCCTCGAGAAACGCCTCGACGTCGCGGCTGAACAACCGGTAGAGCTTGCCGAGCTTGACCGCGGGCAGCGCACCCTCGCGAATGTAGCGGTACACCGTGATCCTGTGGACCTGCAGAAACTCTGCGGCCTGTTCCACGGTCAGGATCTCGCGGTCGCGTGTCGCGGCAGGACGGTCCATCGAACGTTCAGCCTCCTAGGCTTGGCTTCGCGCGAACTCCAGCCACTGGGTGGCGGCCTCGCGCGCGCGGTCCGGCCGAAGCCGGTAGTATTTGAGGTTCGCGCGCTCGACGATCTGCACCAGATGCGCGGCGCGCAGCACCGCGGTGTGGTGGAGCGCGGTGACGTGCGAGACGCCGAGCGCCTTGGCCAGTTCCTGCAGGTACATCTCGCGGCCGGCCAGGAGCCGCAGGATCCGCAGCCGTGTCTCGTCGCCCAAGGCCTTGTAGAGACGCACCAGGTCCGCCGGCGGCGCGTCGGCGGCGGCCTGCGTCTGGATTGGGTACACAAAGACGCGGACGTTGGAGTACGCCGTGATGAGATTGTAGGGCCGGAAGTAGTACGTGGGCGCGAGCACGACGCCGGCGTAGGGCACATCCGGCTCGAGGACGATGCCGCCGGTCGCGTACTCGATCAACTCGCCAGCACCAATCGTGGCGGCGCGGCGCGCAAGCGCGGCCGCGTCGCGCGCCAGCAGCGGTGCGACCGTCTCCTCGTCAGGAGCGTACACGCGCGCGTAGCCCTCCCGCAGCAGCCTGAGCAACCGCGCCTTGCACTCGGCCGGCGGCAGCAGGATCAGGCGGCGCAGGGCCTTCCGGTCGAGCTCCGGATCCGTGGCGGCGAGGTACTGCTCGGCCGCCTGCGGCGTACCGCCGATCGCGGCGCGCAACAGCGGCAGCGCCTGCCGGTCGGCCAGCGACTCCGCCAGCATCAACTCCAGCAGGTGCTCGGCCGGCGTGGCGGCCACCTGCTTGATGAACGGCCGGATCGCCAGACCGGGCGTATGCTCGAGCACACCGACGAGGCCAAGTGTGCGCGCCTGCCAGGGCAGCAGCAGCGTCAGATCGGCCCGCAGGTCGGCGCCCAGGGCGGCCCGGGCCCGCTCAATCCATTTGGCCGGGACGTCGAACTCGAGCGACTGCTCGGGGCTGGCGAGCAAGTAGAGGCACGCGAGCAGGTCGTAGGCCGGCGACGGGTCGATGCGGACCCGGACCTGTCGGCGTGGAGCCGTCAAATCGATGACTTTCACGAGAGCCGATGCCAGCCCGATGTAGATGACTGTCTACATAAAAGTAAACCTTTTTTTACGGCCTGAGGTCAAGCCAGGGGCGCGCCCTCCACGGCGGGTTGCAGGTACTTGTCGAACCACCCGAGCAGCCGCTTCAGCCGCTCGATACGGGGTTTGGGCCGGCCATTCGACCCCATCGTATGGCTCTCATCCTGGAACCGTAGGAACACGGCCTCCTTGCCCAGCTTCCGCAGGGCGATGTAGAACTGCTCAGACTGCTCGACCGGGCAGCGGTGATCGGCCTCGTTCGCGGTCACCAGCACCGGCGTGGTCACGCGCGCGACGTTCATGATGGGCGAGTGCTTCAACAACCGGTCAGGGTCGTCCCAGGGATTGCCGCCCCACTCCACTTCTCCCCAGGTCGCGCCGATATCGCTGGTGCCATAGAAGCTGTGCAGGTTGCTCACGCAGACCTCGGTGACCGCGCAGCGAAACCGCGCCGTGCGCCCGATCAGGGTATTGGTCATGAAGCCGCCGTACGACCCGCCGGTCACGGCGACACGCGCCGGGTCGATGAACCCGCGCGCGATCACCTGGTCGAGACCGAGTAGGATGTCTTCCCCGTCCTTCCCGCCCCAGTCCTCGAGCACCGCCTTCGTGAACGCCTCCCCGTAACCGCCGCTGCCGCGCGGGTTCGTCCACACGACCACGTAGCCGTGCGCGGCGAGCAGATCGACGTAGTGATTCCATGTATCACCATAGGCGGCGTGTGGTCCGCCGTGAATGCGCAGAATGGCCGGATACCGCTTCGACGGGTCGAACCCCGGCGGGGTCAGGAACCATCCGTCCATCGGCCACCCATCGGCGCCCACGTACGAGAAGTGCTGCGGTTGGGTGATCTCGAGTTCCGCCAGCAGCGCGTCGTTGACCGCGACGAGACGCCGCGGCATACCCTGCGGCGGCACCAGCCAGAGTTCGTCGAGCGAGGTCGGGGTCATGCGCTGGTACGCAAGGACGCCGGCCGCACCGGTGAGGTCGGCGACGACCTCGTGACCGTAGGTGAGCTGTCGCACCTCACGGTCGGCCAGGGCGACACGATAGAGGTGCGTGCTCCCGCGGTCGGTAGCGTAGAACGTGATGGCGCGGCTGTCGGGTGTCCAGGCCAGGGCCGGGAGCATCGGAACCACACGCGCGTCGCTGCTGACCGCGTTGCCGACCGATCGGTCGAACCCCGCGGTGAGATTCACAACGTCGCCGCCCGTCGTGGACACAACGGAGACGCCGGTGTTCGTCGCGCTCTTCGCGTGGAAGTCGTGCCCGGCAAACGCCACCCACCGGCCGTCGGGCGAGACCACCGGCGCGACCGCGGGGCCGGTGTGGCGCGTCAGTTGACGCAGGGCGCGCGTCTCGACGTTGACAGCCCAGAGGTCGCGCACGAACGAGAGGTCGGCGCCGGGCGTGCGGTTGGCCACGAACACGACCTCTCGACCGCCCGGCAGCCAGACCGGTGTCTCGTGATCGAACTCTCCGTCGGTCAGCCACGTGGGGTCCCCGGCGTCGAGCGCCACGGTCCACACGTGGGCATACCCTTCGAGGAACCCGATCCCGTCGAACTTGTACTTGACCCGGGTGATCTCGCGCACAACCAGCGGCTCATCCTCACCGGTCTCCGGGCGATCGAGGGTACCGCGGCTCACAAACGCCAGGGTCTTGCTGTCCGGCGACCACGCCGGCTCGCTGACGCCGGCTCTGAAGAACGTCAATTGCCGCGCCTCGCCACCGTCGGCGGGCATGACCCAGAGTTGCGTCGCCGGCTTCTTGTACCCGCGCCGCTTGCCGCCGCGATTGGAGAGGAACGCGATCCACCGGCCGTCCGGCGACCACACCGGCGACGTGTCCCGCGCCTCGTCGGCGGTAAACGGTGCCGGCGTACCGCCGTCCGTGGCGACCATCCAGAGATGGCCGCGCCACTCATTGGCGTCGTGGTCGAGCCGGGCGAGGGCGAAGACCAGGCGGCTGCCGTCCGGCGACAGCGCCGGGTCGTGCGGAAACGTGATCCTGAGCAGGTCCGTGAGCTGGACGGGACGGCGGGTCATGGAGCGCCTCCAGGCACTGCGTCATGATGGCGGACTCGCTGGAAGGTTCTCCGTGTTGGGGCGCGCGCCCTCGGGTGGCAGGGAGAGATGGCGTGGGGCAGAAGGCGTAGGCGGTGAGTCCGCACGCGGGTCTGCCCGCGCCGCGGGAGTGGGGCACCGCCGAGGAGTTATGACTCGCTCGGACGTTGCGCACAGACTTGTTGCTGGTCGCCACGTGCAACGAAAGGAAGGTCCCGTGCGAACGTATCGCGCAACGGCGACGATTCTCGCGTATCACTTCGCCCTGCCTGTCGTCTTCACGTCCGTGCTCATTGCCATGCTCATTCTGCTTCCGCGGTTGATCCTCTCAGACCCGCTCCTCGCGGTCTTCCTCATCGTCTGGTCGCTCGGGGTGCTGTGGAGCTGGTATCAGTACCTGACCACGGCCTTCGAGATCCACAGTTGGGATGACGGCACCTACGAGTTCCGGGCGGTGGCCCGACGCACCGTGCTCCGGGCAGAGAAGATCCGGTCGCTCGGCGCCGGCCGCTTCGACCCGTACTTCGTGACCCTCAAGCACGAGAACGGTACGTTGGTGCTCTTCCCGCAGATCGACGGGTTCCATGACTTCATCGCGCGGCTGAAGAAGTTCAATCCGCAGATCGTCGTCAAAGGGCTCTGAGCATCTGCCGGGGACGGCGGTCAGTTGGGGTTGAATGGCATCTCGGTGTCGAACTCCGGCGAGGGTGTTGCGCGCAGCGCCCGCAGCAGGACGTGCTCCTGCTTGAGCAGCGTGCCTTCGCGCACGAGCACGTCTCTCAACGTCGGCATCTCGAGGAGGCGCTGGCGCTCCGCCAGCGGGATGCTGGGCACCGCGGCCGCCGCGGTGGCAACCAGCAGGGGATGCTTCGGCAACTGTGACAGCGCCTTGCTGTTCTCGCCCTCACCGACTTCCAACAGGTAGCCCTGCAGCAACTCCAACACGTTGCCGGCGAGCCGCTGCAGCCCCACGGCCTGCTCATCCGGCCAGCGTGCGATCGTCGCCGTGGCCTCGAGATACGCCCGCTCGCGGTGTACCTGCTGGACGAGAAACCGCGCCTCGCCGACGCTGAGGATGTTCATGCGGCCGTCCGGCAGCGTATCCACCTGAGCGATCCGCGCCGTCGTGCCCACGCCCGCGGGCTTCGCGGGTGCACCTGTCTCGCTTCCCTCCTTGATCAGCACGACGCCGAACGGCGTGCCCTCGCGCAGGCACTCGCTGATCATCTGCCGGTAGCGCGGCTCGAAGATGTGCAGCGGCAGCACCTGTCCGGGGAACAGGACGGTGTGCAGGGGGAACAGCGGAATCCGTACGTCCATGACCGGTTCCTCACGGGTCGTCGCACGATCGCGACCGCCCTCTCTGAGGAAAACGCCAAGGCGGGCCCTGGCGTTCCCGGCAGCCGGCGCGCCGACTCGGCTGGCCAACGAACCCGCGGACGGCGCCTCAGTTACTGGAGACCGACCGACGCATAGCCATTCGCATCGCGGAGGATGATCCAACCCGCTTCTGTGACGAAACCTGCGTCGTCGCCATGGCGCCCGGTGTGCTCGCCCGCACCGCGCGATTCCTCCATGTGCGGAGCCATACGGCGCGGGCCCATCACGCGGCAATGTCTGGGCGTCCCGGAGGGTCAGACCGCTTCGAGCAGCAGGAGATGCGCCACGTGGAAGCCGATCGTCACGCCAACGGTCTCGCCTTCGGAGAAGATCCCCTCTTCCAGCGGGCTGCGGCCGATAGCCTGCAGGGCGAGCCCGCCGATGTCCACTTCGTACTCGACCTGAGAACCCAGGTAGATCGCGCGCCGCACCACGCCGCGGAGGGCGCCGTCACGGCCAAGGTGCACAGTCTCAGGGCGCACGACGACGCCGACCCTGACCCCGGCCATCGGGTGGAGGGCCGAGGGCACGACCGCCTCAAGGCCGTCCAGGGCCACACGGCACCGGCCGTCACGCGCTTCGATGACCCGGCCCTCGAGCAGGTTGACCTTCCCGACGAACTCTGCGACGAACGGGTTGGCCGGCCGCGCGTACAACTCGGCCGGCGGCGCCACCTGCTGGATCCGGCCCCGGTCGAGCACGACAATCCGGTCGGCGAGCGTCATTGCCTCGACCTGGTCGTGGGTCACGTAGATCGCGGTGATCCCCAGGTCGCGCTGGATGCGGCGCAGCTCGACTCGCATCTGCTCGCGCAGCTTGGCGTCGAGGTTCGACAGCGGCTCGTCCAGCAGCAGGACGCGCGGCCGCGTCACGACCGCGCGGGCGAGCGCGACGCGCTGCTGCTGCCCGCCGCTGAGCTGGTCGGGCGAGCGCCGCTCGAGCCCGCCGAGCCCCACCAGACGCAGCGCCTGGGCCACGCGCTCGGCGATCTCGCCAGCGGCGGTCCCGCGCACCCGCAGGCCGAACGCGACGTTCTCGAAGACGTCGAGGTGCGGAAAGAGCGCGTACGACTGGAACACCATCGCCGTATCGCGGGCGTTGGGCGGTAGGTGGGTCACGGTCTGCCCGGCCAGCGAGATCTCACCAGCGGTCGGCACTTCGAACCCGGCGATCATCCGCAGCAGCGTGGTCTTGCCACACCCGCTCGGCCCGAGCAACGACACGAACTCACCGGCGGCGACCTCGAGGGTCACGTCGTCCACGGCCGTGACCGGCGTGCCCGCAGGATCGGCGAACACCTTCGTCACGCGGTCGACGACCAACGCGACGTCGCGCGACGGGAGGGACATCACAAGAACCTCCCCTGCACCGGGCTATAGCCGCGGCGCAGCAGCAGCCCGATCACGCCGATCGCTGCCACGACAATCGCCAGCAGCACCAGGCTATAGGCCGCCGCGGCATTGTAGCGGCCGGAACCCACCTCGCTGAGGATCTGCACGGTCATGAGATTCCAGTTGGCCGACACGAGGAAGATCGCGGCGCTGATCGCGGTCATCGCCCGCACAAACGCGAACACGAGTGCGGAGAAGAACGCGGGCCGGATCAGCGGCAGCGTCACGCGGCGAAACGTCACCGCGCTGGACGCGCCAAGATTCTGCGCGGCTTCCTCGATGGACGGGTCAATCTGCCGCAGGACCGCGATGCCCGACTGGATACCGACCGGTACGTACCGGAACACGAAACACGCGACCAGGATCAGCATCGTGCCGGTCAGCAGCAGCGGCCGCTGGTTGAACGCCAGAATGTAGCCGATGCCGACGACCGTGCCCGGGAGCGCGAAGTTGAGCAGTGAGGTCATCTCGAGGGCGCCGCGGCCCGGGAACCGCTTCCGGACGACCAGAAAGGCAATCACCATTCCCAGCAGACCCGAGATCGGGGTCGAGGTCACCGCGATGAGCAACGTATCCTTGATGGTATCCCCCCCGACGCTCAGCACGTAGTGCAGGGCCTCGAGCGAGGGCCTGTTGTCCACGCCCCACGTGCGCGCAAGCGCGCCCACGACGATCACCGCGTAGAACATCACAACGACGCCGGCCACGGCCGCGGTGACGGCGAAGAGCACCCAGGTGGCCGCCCGGCTGGTGGCTTTGAGCGACGACCGGCCGGGCTTGCCGGTCACGGTCACAAAGCGGCGCCGGCCGATGATCGCGCGGTAGAGCAGGAAGGCCACTACCGACGGCACGAGCAGCAGCACCGAGAGCGCGGCGCCGGCCTGCAGGTTGAACATCCCGGTGATCTGCAAGTACGCCTGCACCGAGAGCACGGGAAACGCGCTGCCGGCCAACAGCAGCGGATTGCCGAAGTCGGCGAGAGACTCGATGAAGACCACCAGGAACGCGCTGGTGATCCCGGGCACCGCGAGCGGCAGGGTCACGCGGCGGAACACGGTCAGGCGGGCGGCGCCGAGGTTGAGCGCCGCGTCCTCCAGGGTTGGATCAATGCCCTCGAGCACGCCGCGGAGCACGAGATAGGCGACGGGTGCGAACGTCATGACCTGGGCGAGCAGCAGTCCTTTGACGCCGTAGATGTTGAAGTCCTGCAGGCCGAGCAGGCCTGAGGTAATCACGCCGCCCCGGCCGAACAGCAGGATAATCGCGATGGACGACACGAACGGCGGCGAGACGATTGGCAGGATCGCCAAGAGGTGCAGGACGCGCTTGAGCGGCACCGCCGTGCGGACCAGCGTGTAGGCGTAGGCGAAGCCCACGATGACGCTCGCGGCCGCGGTCAGCACGCCGACCAACAGGCTGTTCCAGACGGCCCGCTGCACATACCACGACCCCAGTTGTGCCGCGTAGGCAGCGAGCGTCAACTCGCCGCCGCGCACCAGGCTCACGTAGGCCACCCGGACGAGCGGCCAGACGATGAAGATCAGCAGCAGGATTTGGATCGCGAGCGCCGCCGCGAGGACGAGCGGATCGGCGAGCAGGCGGCGGATCTCGCCGCCTGCTCGCGCCGCCGTGGTCGAAGTTACGGCCGACGGACCGACCATGGGTGGCGGGCGATGCGCACCAAAGCCGGATCGGGTGCGCTACCGACCTCCCAGGACCTCATTGACCCACCGGGTCACCAGACGCTCCCGGTTCTTGCCCGCGAAGTCCACGTCATACTTGATCAGCGGGACGAGCTGGAGCGCGGGCAGCCCCACCTGACGCTTGGCCTTGCTGCTGACCGGGAAGAAGAACGTCTCCTGTGCGGCCAGGGTGTCCTGTCCCTGAGGCGAGATGATCCAGTCGACCAGGCGGCGGGCCTCGGCTTCGCGCCGCGCCCCCTTCACGATCGAAATCGCCGGCGCCTCGAAGCCTACGCCCTCTTTCGGGAACACCGTCAGCAAGGGATAGCCGCGGAAGTAGAGCTGGTAGAGCGCCGGGGTGAACTGAATGCCGATGGCGACTTCACCGAACGCGACCGCGCGCGACGGCGCCGTGCCGCTCGTGGTGTAGGTCTGGATATTGGGGTGCAATTGCTTCATGTAGGCGAAGGCCCGGTCCTCACCCATGAGCTGCACCAGGGTCACGACCATGTTGTACGCGGTGCCCGATGTTTGGGGACTGGGCATCTGAATCAGACCCCGCAACTGCGGATTCAACAGGTCCTGCCACGAGGCGGGCCGCTTGATGTTCCGGCTCTCGAGGACTTTCGTATTGAGCCCGAACCCGAGCGGGTTCATGTAGAAACTCGTCCAGAACCCGTCCGGATCGCGGAACCGCGCATCCAGCGCCGCCGCGCCCGGCGACTTGTACGGCTGGGTCAGCCCGCGCAGTTTGGCGTCCACGTGGTTCTCGCTCGGCGCACCGAACCAGACGTCGGCCTGCGGGTTGGCCCGCTCGGCCTCGAGCCGCGCCAGGGCCGGGCCGGTCGAGAGGAATGTGAGCCGGACCTCGATGCCGGTGGCCCGGCTGAACGCGCCGAGGATCTTGCGCGCGTTCTCCTCGTCCACGCTGGAGTAGACGGTGAGCGACGGTGCCTGAGCGCGCGCCGCCGCAGCTGGCAGCAGCAGGGCGATCACCACAGACCATATGAGCCATCGCCGCATGGACATGTGCCTCCTGAGTTCATCTCCGACCTTGAGAACAGGTTCCCCAAGCAGCGCGCGGCACCCTGCGCCGCGCCGCACCACACGCCTCATAGGAAGGCCGGCAGCGGCGGCGAACAGCAGTACACCGTGAGCGGCCCGAGTACCGACAGTCGAACCGTCGCCGATCGGGTGCGGCGGGATCTCGAAGAGACCGTCGCCGTCATTCAGGCGTGCCTCGACCTGAGCGACCAGATCGCGGCCGCGGCCGGCGTCATGCTGGACGCCGTACGGGACGGGGCCAAGCTCGTGTTCATCGGCAACGGCGGCTCCGCCGCCGATGCCCAGCACCTGACCGCGGACCTCGTGGGTCGGTTCAGGCAGGAGCGACGTCCGATCCCGGCCGTCGCGCTGACCGCGGACACGTCGGTGCTCACCGCCGTGGCCAACGACTACGGGTTCGCTCAGGTGTTCGCCAGGCAGGTACGGGCGCTCGTGCGCCCGGGCGACGTGCTGGTCGCGATCTCCACGAGCGGCGCATCGGCCGATGTGCTCGCGGCAGTCGAGGCGGCGCGGCACCGCGGTGCCCGTCTCGTCGCGCTGACCGGCCGCCACGGCGGGTCGCTCGCTGAGGCGGCCGACATCGCGATCCGCGTGCCATCGGACGATGTGGCCCACGTCCAGGACGCGCATCTCGCGGTCGGGCACACGATCTGCGGCATTCTGGAAGACGCCTGGCGCTCCGGTGACATCGTGGCCGATCAAAGAGAGGCCAAGGAACCGTGGACGAACCGATGAGACGCTGCAAATGGTCCGCGTCCACGCCGCTGATGATCGAGTACCACGACACCGAGTGGGGCGTGCCGGTGCACGACGACCGCAAGCACTTCGAGTTCCTGGTGCTCGACGGCTTCCAGGCCGGACTGAGCTGGGCGATCATCCTGACGAAGCGCGACGGCTTCCGGAAAGCGTTCCGCGACTTCGATCCCGCGAAGGTCGCCCGCTACACCCAGCGGGACGTAGCGCGGCTGCTCGCCGATCCGGAGATCGTGCGCAACCGGCTCAAGATCGAAGCCACGATCGAGAACGCGCGCCGGTTCCTCCAGGTGCAGGAAGAGTTCGGATCGTTCGACCGCTACATCTGGCCGTTCGTGGGCGGCCGGACCAAGCAGAACCGCTTTCGCCGGATGTCGCAGATCCCGGCGCGCACGAGGGCATCGGATGCCATGAGCGAAGACCTGCGGCGCCGCGGCTTCCGGTTCGTGGGCTCCACGATCTGCTACGCGTACATGCAGGCCGCCGGCCTGGTGAACGATCACACGATCGACTGCTTTCGCTATCGTGAGGTGAGCCGATGAGCGCCGTGGCCACGCTGCCCGTTGTCGATCTCCGCGACACGCCGGTCGTGACCATCGACCTCGACATCATGGACGCCAACATCCGCCGGCTGCAAGCCTACTGCGACGCGCACGGCATCGCCAACCGGCCGCACATCAAGACCCACAAGATCCCGGCCATCGCCAAGCACCAGTTGCGCGAGGGAGCCGCGGGCATCACCTGCCAGAAGCTCGGCGAAGTCGCCATCATGCTCGACGCCGGTATCACAGACATCCTCGTCACGTACAACATCCTCGGCGACGCCAAGCTCCACCGGCTGCGCGAGATGGCCGGGCGCCCGGGCGCGCGTCTGATCGTGGCCTGTGACAACGGCGTGGTCGTCCGCGCGCTCTCCGAGGCGTTCGCCGGCGCACCGGCGCCGTTGTCCGTGGTCGTCGAGTGCGACACCGGCACCGGCCGCACCGGCACGCAGACCCCCGCTGAGACCGTCGAGCTGGCGCAGGTGATCGCCGGCCTGCCCGGCCTGCGGTTCGAAGGTCTGATGACCTATCCGATCACAAATGAGACCGGCACATTCTTCGAGGCCACGCTCGCCAGGCTCGAGCGGGTCGGCCTGCGGCCGCGCGTCGTCTCGACCGGCGGCACGCCGGCCTATCGGCGCGCGCACGAGGTGCCGGGCGTGACCGAGCACCGCGCGGGCACCTACGTCTTCAACGACCGCGCGACCGTGGCCTCGGGCGCGGCGACCTGGGACGATTGCGCGATGCGCATCCGGACCACCGTGATCAGCCGGCCCACGCCCGATCGCGCGATCATCGACGCCGGCTCGAAGACGCTTTCCTCGGATCTCCTGGGTCAGGTCGGGCACGGGCACATCGTCGAGTATCCCGACGCCGTCATCCAGCGGCTGAACGAGGAGCACGGCATCGTCGACCTCACACGCTGCCAAGCGAAACCCGAGGTCGGCGAGATCGTGTCCGTGATCCCGAATCACACCTGCGTGGTCACGAA
Organism: Candidatus Fervidifonticultor quartus; assembly: GCA_031458775.1. Lineage (GTDB taxonomy): Bacteria > Sysuimicrobiota > Sysuimicrobiia > Sysuimicrobiales > Humicultoraceae > Fervidifonticultor_A > Fervidifonticultor_A quartus. The sequence continues at coordinate 36,859 of JAVKJV010000024.1, forward strand.
CCTGCACGACGCGCTCGTGGGCGTGCGGAAGGGCCGCGTCGAGGTCGTGTGGCCGGTGGCCGCGCGAGGGTTGGTGCGGTAGTCGTCCCGCGCAATGTGCGGCTCATCGTTCGCCGATCTCCGCGCGGCGGCGAGATTTCTGTGGAGCCTGCCCGCCTACCTGCGACGCCCGCTGAGCCGCGAGGAGGCGGCGGCGATCGTCCGCCGACGGCTCACGCGCCGTGAGGCGGACTTCCTGGATCTCATCGATCGCGCGGTCTACGCGAATCCTCAGAACCCCTACTGCAAGCTGCTGGCACTGGCCGGCTGCGAACCTGGGGACCTCAAGGCTCTGGTCAAAAGGGACGGCGTCGAGGGCGCCCTCACGGTGCTGTTTCGCCACGGCGTCTACCTGACGGTTGACGAATTCAAGGGCCGCAAGGCTGTGAGGCGCGGCTCGACCGTGCTGCAGGTGAATCCGGCCGACCTGCGCATGCCGTGGCCGGCGGCCTTCCTGCCCGCCCAGACCAGTGGGAGTGGGGGCGCCCCGATCACGGTCGTCTACGACATGGCGACGATCCGCGACCGCGCGGTGAATGCGTGCCTGGCCCTCGACGCTCAGGGCGGCGGCGGATGGGTCAAGGCGGTGTGGGGTGTCTCCACGGGGTCCGCGCCGGTGGTGCTGCGATTCGGGGCGTTCGGTCCGCCGGTCGCCAAGTGGTTCCTACAGGTCAGTCCGCGAACTCCCGGCATCCATCGCCGGTACCGGTGGGTGGGCCCGGCGTTGCGAGTGGCCGCTCTGGCCGGCGGCGTCGGCTTTCCTCGACCGGAACTGGCCTCGATCAACGACCCCTCGCCCGTCGCCAGATGGATGGCGGCGACACTGCGAGGCGGCCAGATTCCGTACCTCTACACCTTTGCCAGTTCGGCCGTGCGGCTCTGCCAGGCGGCGCGGGACGCGGGCATCTCCATCGCGGGGGCGCGGTTCACCATCACCGGCGAGCCCGTGACCGCCGCGCGGCGGGCCGTCTTTGGCGCGGTCGCGGCCGACGTGGCGGCAGACTACGGCAGCGTCGACGCGGGCGGGCCGGTGAGCCACAGTTGCCTGAGCCCGGTGGAACCCGACGACGTCCACTTCTTCCACGACCTGCACGCGGTGATCCAGCCGGGCACCGGGCCGGGACACGCACTCCCGCCCCGGGCGTTGCTGCTCACCTCCCTGCGCGCCGCATCGCCGTTCGTCTTACTCAATGTGTCATTGGGGGATCAGGCGTTCCTGGAGCGCCGCCGCTGCGGCTGTCCGCTCGAAGCGCTGGGCTGGGACCTGCACTTCCACACGATCAGGAGCTTCGAAAAGCTGACCGCCGGCGGCATGACGTTCCTCGACGCGGACGTCGTGCGCATCCTGGAGGACGAGTTGCCGGCACGATTTGGCGGCGGACCGGCGGACTATCAGCTGGTCGAAGAGGAGGTCGGCGCCGGCGTCGGGATCGTCCTGGCCGTGCATCCCGGCGTGGGGCCGCTCGACAAGCAGGCGGTGCGCAGCGCGTTCCTCGACGCCATCGGCCGGGGCTCGGGTGCCGAGCGCATCATGGCCCTCCAGTGGCGAGAGGCCGGGCTTCCGCGCGTCGAGCGCCGCGCGCCCGTGGTCTCGGGGCGAGGAAAGGTGTTGCACGTCTGGCGTGCGCGTGCAACCGAACCAGAACCATCCATGCGGCGGGGAGGCGGGCATGAGTGAAGAGCGTGTCCGAGCGCTGGACGCCGACGCCCTGGCGCTCTTTGCCCGGAAGGGCGTGGAGGCGGGCCCCGGAGCCCCGCAGATCGGACCGGCCAACGGGGTGAAGGTGCGCCGTGTGATGCAGATTACCCGTGACCTCTCGGCCCGGCCGTTTGATGCGCTGCGCATCCTCGACCTAGGCTGCGGCGAGGGCGTGTATGCTATCGAAGCCGGCCTGCGCGGCGCCGAGGTCGTGGCTCTGGATGCCCGAACCGAGCGGATGGCGCTTGGGGCCGCGTGTGGGGCTCGGCATGGGCTCACGAACGTGCGGTTCGTGCAGGACGACGTCCGCCGCGTCACGCGCCAGGGGTACGGCCAATTCGACGCGGTGTACGTCTTGGGCTTGCTCTACCATCTCGACGTACCCGACGTCTTCTCAGTCCTCGAACACGTCGCCGACCTGTGCACGCGGCTCGTGGTGATTGACACGCTGATCAGCCTCGAGGACGAGCGTGAAGCCGAGTGGCGCGGACAGGCCTACCGCGGACAGCGCTGGCGCGAGCACGGCGATGACGATCCCCCGGAGGTGCGCAGGGGCCGGATCTTGCGCTCTATTGACAACACCTTCGGTTTCCGCTTCACGCGCGAGTCGCTGGTCCGGGTACTCCGCGACGTCGGTTTCACATCGGTCTTCGAGTGCCAGGCGCCGTTCGAGCCCGGCAAGGCCGCGGACCGGATCACGGTCGCCGCGATCAAGGGCACGCCCGTCCTGCTGTCCACCTATCCGTGGGTGAACCACCGCACCGAGGTGGAGATCGCGCACCTGCTGGCCACCGGCGGCGCGGGAACCGCATGAGACCCCGCATCGCCGCGGTCTTCTGCATGCCGGAACGCGGGCATCTGCAGAGGCTGCTGCCGCTGATCGCGGGCCTGGCGCGCGCCGGCGTGTCGGTCGTGGTCTTCACCGCCGCCGAGTTCACCTCGATCGTCGGGCGCGCCGGCGGTCGGTTTGTCGATCTGTTCACGCGGTACCCGCTGGAGGCCGCGGACGCGACATCCCGGCCCGTGCCATGTCGGTACGTGAGCTTCGCCGCCCACTACGCCGACGCGCTGATCGACGAGATGCGCGTTCTGCGGCCGTCGCTGATCGTCTACGACACGTTCGCCGTCATCGGCCCGCTGCTGGGCCGTGCACTCGGCATCCCCTACATCAATGCCTGCGCCGGCCACAACATGAGCCCGGCCCGGGCGGTGCGCTCGCTCGAGGGCGATCCGCGCGTCCTGCCGTCGGACCAGTGCCGGCGCGCGGTTGACGTGTTGCGCGACCGATGGGGCGTGACGGATGCGAGTCCGTTCTCCTACTTCACCGGTCTGAGCCCCTACCTGAACGTGTACGGCGAACCGCCGGCGTTCCTGCGCCCGGAAGAGGCCGAGGCGTTCCAGCCGATCGCGTTCTTCGGATCCGTGGCGCCTCCCGACCTGATTGGCGGGGAGTCTCGGCGGCCGGTCCCGTCGTCACTGTGGCGCAACGGCGCGCGGCTGCGCGTGTACGCATCGTTCGGATCGGTGGTGTGGAGGTACTTCGAGGCCGCCGCGGTGCGGGCGCTGGCATCGCTCTCAGACGCGATCGCCCGGACCGATTCGGCTCGGGCGGTGATCAGCCTCGGGGGCCACCGCCTGGGAGCGGACGCGAGGGCGCGGCTGGAGCGGCACAACGTGCAGGTCGCGGACTACGTCGATCAATGGGCGATCCTGCGCGGCGCGACCGTGTGCGTCACGCACCAGGGCCTGAACTCAACGCACGAGATGATCTATCATCGCGTGCCGATGATCTCGTACCCGTTCTTCGCGGACCAGCCGGCGCTGGCGGCCCGATGCCAGGAGTTCGGCCTGGCGGTGCCGCTCGCCGGCATGCCCCGAGGCCCGGTCGCCGCCCATGACGTCCGCGCGGCGCTCGGCCGCGTGCGCGACGAGTCCGCGCGCATGGCGGCTGGCCTGGACAGGGCGCGCGCGTGGGAACTCGAGACGATGGCGGGGAGGCAGGCGGTGATCGAGCAGATGCTCAGCCTGCGGCCGGGCTAGGTTCTCTCGGGGCCCTCCCACGGCACATCGGTGACGCCAGCCCTCCGGTTGAGGAGCCGCGCCATCACGAACAGACAGTCCGAGAGCCGGTTGAGGTAGCGGACGATCTCCGGGTTGATCGGCTCGGCCCGCCCCAGCGTCACCACGCGGCGCTCGGCGCGGCGGGTGATCGCCCGCGCGAGATGGCAGATCGCCGCGGGCCGGCTACCGCCGGGCAGGATGAACGTGCGCAGCGGGTGCAGCTGTTCTTCCCACTGGTCGATGTGACGCTCCAGCGCCACCGCGGCCTCAGGACCGAGCGCGGGCACGCGTCCCGGCTCGGGGGTCGCGAGTTCAGCGCCGATGTCGAACAGCGTGCGCTGCACCCGGCGCACGACGTCGGCCAGGTCGCCGTCGAGATGGGCCACCAGCAGCCCGAGCATGCTGTTCACCTCGTCGAGCGTGCCGTAGGCCTCGACGCGCGCGTGGTCCTTCGATACCCGACGGCCGCCAAAAAAGCCGGTCTCGCCCTCGTCGCCGGTCTTGGTGTAGATCTTGGGCACGCGGGCTCCTTACGCGCCGGTTGTCCCGACGCCCTCGACCGCGGCGCCTGCCGGGCCCGCGCCCGGCGTACCCACGAGCGTGCCCTCGGGCGTCGAGGCTGTGCGTGCCGCCGGCGGCAGGAATCGCGCGAACCAGTCCACGATCATCCGCAGCCGTTCGACGCGATGCTGCGGCTGACCGTTGCGCGACAGGTCGTGGCTCTCGTTGGGGAAGCGCGCGAACGCGACCTCACTGCCCAGCTTGCGCAGCGCGGCGAAGAGCTGCTCGCCCTCGCTGATCGGACAGCGCAGGTCGTTCTCGCTGTGTAGAATCAATAGCGGCGTCGTGATGCTCTTGACGTACTTCAGCGGCGAACGGTCCCAGTAGAACTCCGGCGAGTCCCACGGATCGCCGGGAAACTCCCAGTAGCCCTTGAAGTAGGCCAGGTCGCTCGTGCCCCACTGGCTCAGGCAGTTGACGATGGACCGCATCGTGACCGCCGCCTTGAAGCGCGGCGTGTGGCCGACGATCCAGTTGGTCATGTAGCCGCCGTACGTTCCGCCCTGCACGCCGCGCTGCTCACCGTCGAGGAAGTCGAAGCGCTCGAGCGCGGCGTCGAGCCCGTGCATGATGTCCTCATAGTCCTTGCCGCCCCAATCGTGGTGCGTCGCCGCGGCGAAAGTCTGGCCGTAGCCCTGACTCCCGCGGGGGTTCGTCAGCACGACCGCGTACCCGAGCGCGGTCAACACCTGGAACTCGTGGAAGAACGCCTCGCCGTACGCGGAGTGCGGTCCGCCGTGAATTGCGAGGATCGTCGGGTACTTCCGGCCGGACTCGAGCCCGACCGGCGGCATGACCCAGCCCTCGATCGTCCAGCCGTCGGCGCCCTCATACGCGTAGCGCCGCGGGATGCTGAGCGCCACACCGTCGAGCACCGGTGCGTTGACCGCGGTCAGGCGCCGCTCGCGCGCGGCCGGGATGGTCGGCTGCCCCTCGGCCAGACCCTCGATCTCGCCGATCCAGATGTCGCCCGGGGTCGCCGGATCGGAGACGCCCATCGCCACGCGCCGGCATGCCGCATCGTAGGACTCGGCAAAGATCTCGCGGTGGCCGGTGGTCATCAGACGCACCGCGCCGGTCGCGACCTCGACCGCGGCGAGCTGCGTCGTACCGCCCTCGGCGACCATGACGAAGATGAACCGGCCGTCGGGCGACCAGACCGGCCGTCCGGTGGATGGATGCGCGCGCATATCGGAGATGATGTGGTGGATCAGCGATCGGTCGAAGTGCGGCGTGAGGCACCGGGGCGGCGCGCTGCCGTCGGCCGGTACCACCCAGAGCATTGTGTTGGACGCCGCCATGCACACGTTCTCATGGCCCAGGTAGGCAATGTGGGTGCCGTCGGGCGACCAGACCGGGCTCAGCACCGGACCGGTTCCCTGCGTCAGGCGCCGCATCTCGCCGGTCGCAACCGCCACCACCCACACGTCGGCCACGTTGGTGTAATCGGCGTCCTCCGCTCGGTTGGCCACCAGCGCCAGGCGCGTGCCGTCCGGGCTCCAGGCCGGCTCGCGGTGATCGAAATCACCGGAGGTCACCTGCCGGGCGTCCCCGCCCTCGGCGGGCACAACGAAGATGTGCTTGTAGCGGTTGTCCCAGAAGCCCTCACCGTCGAACTTGTGCTTCATCCGCGTGATGTACCGCACGTCGCTGGCCGGCCTTTCGGTCACGGGCGCCTTGCCGGTGAACGCGATCCGCGTGCCGTCGGGTGACCAGGCGGCGTCGGCCGGATTGTGCTCGGCCTGCGTCACGCGACGCGCCTCACCGCCGGACCGGGGGATCACCCACAGGTGCTTGGGCCGCTTGCCGCCGGCCGCGACCCGACCTCGGTCCGAGACGAAGAGGAGGCGGCCGCCGTCGGGCGACCAGAGGGGCCGTTTGTCGCGGGCCTCGTCGCCGGTGAACTGCCGCGGCGTGCCGCCGTCGGCGTCAACCAGCCAGATCGCCGACCGGTAGACGCGCGGCGGGCCGTCCTTGTCGGGGTTGTCGGTGACGACGTCCTGCGCGTACGCGACGGTGCGGCCGTCGGGCGCCAGCGCGATCTCGCCGACGAAGCGCAGCGACAGCAGATCGTCAATCGTGATCCGGTGTGTGCTCATGGAGGCCTCCGGGTGTGGGCAACGCCACGATGTTCGGGTTGCCGAAATCGCCTTCCTCTACCGTCCCAGCGCCAGCCGCTCGATCAGCGGCACCGGCAGCTCAGCCGCCTCCATCTTGCGCTGCGTCTCTTCAATGGCGTACGAGACCCGATGGAGCGTCGCCGTGCGATCGTTGAGGTCGATGACGCCGTACGCCGCGCGCGGATCGCCGTCGCGCGGCTGGCCAACGCTCCCAACGTTGATGATGTACCGCTTCGCCGGATTGAGCGTGACCGGGACCTCAGGCAGAAAGCCTTTGGCGCTCACGCGGCGGTTCGATTCCTCGAAGATCACCGGCTGGTGCGTGTGGCCGACGACGGCCAGCCTGAACGTCTGATCCACGAGACTCGCCCGCGCGGTGCGCGTGTCGAGCACGTATTCCTCCACGGGCTTGCGCGGGCTCCCGTGGACGAGCACGAGCCCCTCCACTTCTTCGCGCACCGGGAGGGCGGCCAGATAGTCTCGCGTCGCACCGGCGAGGACGCGCTGCGTCCAGACGATCGCGGCCTGGGCGTACAGATTGAAGTCATCGATGGGGCGGCCGCCGAGCGCCGCCTCGTCGTGATTGCCCAGCACGGCGGCCCGCAGCAAGGGCCGCAGCCGCTCGACGCACTCGTTCGGATTGGGCCCATAGCCGACGAAGTCGCCAAGGCAGACGATGAGGTCGGGGGACTGGTCCTGCAGGTGCGCGAGGACCGCGTCCAGCGCTTCGAGGTTGGCGTGCACGTCCGAGACGACACCGATGCGCATCAGCGCGAGTCGTCGAGCTGGCGCAGCGCCCGGGCGATGCGTTCGGCTTCTTCCGGCGTCGGCGGCGGCGGAGCCGCGGCGGGCTCAGTGGCAGTGACACTCGCGCGCACGAACCGCCGCAGGATCAGCGCGCCGAGCAGGAGCGCAACCGGCAGCGCCAGCCACAGAACCAGTCCGGTGCCCCGCGCGGGCGGCCGCGCGAGTACGCTGTCGCCGAATTGCCCGATGAAGTAGGCGATGATCTCCTCGCGGGTCTGCCCGGCCTGCAGCCGCTGCCGGATCTCGGTCCGCATCTGCTCGGCGAGCTGGCTCCCCGAGTCGGCCACGGTCTGACCGGCGCACACCGGACACATGAGGTCCTTGGCGATGTCGTGGACCTGGTCTTCGAGGGTCGGCGCGGCGGCCGCGGTCGATGGCCCGGCGCCGGGCGGCAACGTGAGCCCCGCCAAGGCCAGGAGCCCGACAACCGCTGCGACGACGGTCAGACGCCGTCTCATCCCAGCGCTCCTTCGGCCAGCTTCTGTTCCCACCGGCACTGTAATTCTTTGTACAACGACACCGCCGCCGCCTGCTCATCCAGGGCCTCGTCCCGGTCCTGGGCGAGCAGCGCCCGGGCCAGGAGCAGATGGGCCGCGGCCTGGTGATACCGGTCGGCCCGCGCCTCAAACGTCGGCAGGACCTCGCGGAGCACGCGCTCGGCCTTGTCGGCCTCCCCGGCCGCGAGGAGCGCCGACGCGTACCCCAGCGCGGCCTGCGCACGGCCCTCGACATCGCGCGCCGGCCAATGCCGACGGGCGTCCTCGTGCGCGGTGACCGCGCGGCGGATCATCCGCCGGTCGGCGCCGGCTGCCCGGAGCAGCAGATCACCGCGGCTCGCGAGCGCCGCGGCCAGCCAGTCGTCGCGCCTGCTCTCGCGCGCGAGGCGCACCGTGCGCTCGGAGTAGTCCAGCGCCTCGGTGACATATGCGGCGGCCTGTGGCGGGATGACGTCGGCGAGATCCCGGTAGATGCCTTCGACCAGCGTGCGATAGGGAACGGTCGCGGATTCGTCCTGCGCGCGCGCGACCACGTTGACCAGCTCGCGGGCGCGCTGCAACGCGCGGTCCATGGACTCGGGATTGCGCGTGTGCTGGAGCGCGGTCGCCACACCCAGCAGCCAGAGCGTCAATCGGGCATCCTCATGGCTGCGCCGCACCTCGGGCTCGGCCGCCTGCAGCGCGTCGAGCGCGGTGCGCAGCGCGGGCGCGCCGTCACGGTAGAACGCGCGCAGCGCCGACCATCCGGCGCCGAGCGGATCAACCGAGACCGCGCCGGCGGTCATGGCCCGACGGCAGATTCCCCCGCGGCGCGGGGCCGCAGCCCCCACAGGTAGACGTACAGCGCGATGGACACGAGCGCGGTGACGACGAGCCCGAGTGGAATCCCCGCGAGCAGGGGCAGCCCCTCGACGAGCCCGAGCGCGGCCTGCACGAGCATCGCGAGCAGGAGCGCGCCGCCCAGGCCACCGCGCACCCCGGCGCGCGCGACGTAGCCGGTGGTCACGATGTGGGGCAACACGCGGAAGAACCAGCCGGCGACGGCGACGATCGTGGAGGCCGGTGTGATGAACGGCGAACCGACCAGCCCGAGCGCCAGCGCCACACCCTGCTGCACGACAATGACGCCGAAACCGGCACCGGCCGCCGCGCCGTACGCCATGCCCGTCCCGGCGTCGGTGGGCGCCAACATGATGATCGCCAGCGGCGCCATGACCTTGAGCAGCTCACCGACCGCACCGGCGATCACGAGATTGACGACCGTCGCGGTCGGGCCGGTCGCGATGAGCGTGTACGGTGCCAGGGCCTCGGCCGCGAGCTTGACGGCCTCTCGCGCGAAGAACCCGGCGATGATCCCGGCGGTCAGCGACACCCAGAGCCACGGCCGGCGGATGTTCCGACCCGCGAGAGGCAAGAAGCCGATGAGCGCGTAGATCGCCGCAATGGCGACGGAATAGTACTGGGGCATCGCGTGAACCTCGGTGTGGTGCGACCTTGGCCATTGTAGGGCACCACAGGGATGTGGTCAATTTGCTGGTGGGGTCGCCAGAGGCATCACTGGTCGAAGATCATGGTGAGGCTGGTCGCTGCTTGTGGCGCACTTGTCGCGACCGGAGGTCCGCGGACGTCAGGGGATCGCTGTGATCTACCCGGCCGCCATCCGGACTTTGTGGCGATCGCGCACAGGAGGTTCGTGGACCGGTGAGAAAGTGGCTTTCATCAGGGACCTATCCTAACTGCGACAAGGGGAAGCAGCCATGCGCCTGATCCTCATCAAGCCCAGGCCGGGTGTGCGTCTCAAGGCTGCTCTGGACCGCAAGAGAAAGAGGTTGGAGAAGCACGGCGGCACGTTCCGCTTGGACGGACGCGACAAATGGGTTCACCGACAGTACCTTGGGTGGATCAATCTCCGCAGGGGACCGCATGGTTTCGTGGTTGCGAAGACCAATACCAAGGTCCCCGAGGCGGAGTGGGGTATCCTGTCGTCCTTCGTGAGCTTCCTTGACAGGCATTTTCGAGATCAGATCGACTGGATCACCATACAGTACGAAACGCTCTGACCATTGCCCGAGAGTAGCAGCCGAGAGGCGTGCTTCGAATGGCGGGTTCGCCAAGCGCACCCTGGGCGGCCACCGCTCGTGCCGGCGTCACTGGAGGAGGATTCGCATGCGCATCATGGTG
>JAVKJV010000025.1:0-3527 GCA_031458775.1 Candidatus Fervidifonticultor quartus
TCGCCGCATCCTCTTCAAGCACGTGCTGCCACAGGCGCTACCGTCGGTGGTGGTGGCGGCAACTCTTGGAGTTGCATTTGCCGTGCTGGCGGAGTCCGCGCTCAGCTATCTTGGTCTTGGGGTTCAGCCGCCCACCGCCACGTGGGGCAACATGCTGACGGGCGCGCAGCAGTACGTGTGGACTCAGCCGCGGTTGGCGCTGTACCCAGGCGTGATGATCCTCCTGACGGTGCTTTCATACAATACGATAGGCGATGCACTTCGCGACACACTGGATCCACGTCACGCCGGGAGCTAGCCGTGCGGAACGGCCTTGAAGGTACGTGATGGCCATGCGGAGTAGCATAGTGGGAGTCGAACGAGGGGAGGCGCGAGATGAAGGCAATCATCGGAGTTGCACTTGCGATACTCGTCGCCAGCGGTGTGGCGGCCGCGCCCGTTCCATCGGGTCCAGTAGGCACGTTGCGGGTATCCATCATTAGTGACGCGACGCTGAACCCGTTTACGTTCCCACAGCAGATCGCGACTCAGATGGTGGCGAGCGTGATCTTTGACAAGCTGACGCGCTACCGGCCCGGCGACCTCCAGCCGGTTGGTGACCTCGCGACGTCCTGGGTACCCGCCGACGACGGCCGCGTCTGGGTCATCAAGATCCGGCGCGGTGTTCGGTGGCACGACGGTCGACCGTTCACGGCGGAGGACGTCAAGTTCACCCTCGAGGCCATTGCGAATCCCAACGTGCGCGCGCTCTACCGTAGCGCGATGCGTGGGCTCAGGCGCGTCGATGTGATCGACGATTACACCGCTCGCATTGAGTACTCGGAGCCGTTTCCCTCGTTTCCGATTGTCGCTGGGTGGTGGATCATCCCGATGGCTCCGAAGCACGTGCTCGATGGGAAGGACCTCAATGACCTGAGCGACTTCGCCCAAAGCCCCGTCGGGACCGGGCCGTTCAAGTTCAAGGAAGCGGTCAAGGGATCGCACGTGCTCGTGGAGGCCAACACGGACTATGTCTTCGGCCCGCCCAAACTGAAGAACATTGCGTTCAAGGTGTTGCCTGACATTAATACCGTCATGGCGCAGCTGCGGGCCGGGGAACTGGATCTGGCACAGGTTGAGGCGATTCACCGCGACGCCCTGGCCAATGTGCCGCATCTGCAGTTCCGGATCACTGAGCAGCCGAGCGCCTTCTTCCTTGCCATAAACAACACGCGATGGCCGTTCACGGACCGACGGGTCAGGCAGGCCCTGATGTATGGTTTGAATCGACAGGCGATCATCTCACAAATCTATAAGGGAACGACGCCGATTGCGACAGGTCCGTACGCCAGAGCGTTCGGCCCGTACTACGACAAGAGCCTCCAACCGTACCCCTACGACGTCAACCGCGCCAAGGCGCTCCTGGCCGAGGCTGGTTTCAGGCCAGGTCCGGACGGCACTCTGCAGAGGGATGGTCGGCCGTTCGCGTTCGAGCTGATGGTCGATCGCGGCAACCCGGTGCGCGAGCAGATCGCATTATTTGCCCAGCAACAGTGGAAGGAGATTGGCGCGAACGTGCGCATTGCAGCGGAAGAGTGGTCGGTGTACATCCGGCGTGGCAACCAGCTCCCGGGCGACTATGACGTGCGCACCGGCTGGCGTATCACTGCACCTGATCCCGACAAGACCGCGGAGTACACGACCGGCGGAGCCAACAATCACTACGGCTATTCGAACCCTGAGGTTGACCGTCTGATGTTGCAGGCTCGTCAGATCATCGACAGGCAGCAACGGGTGGCCCTCTATCACAGAATTCAGAGGATCATCTACCAGGATGTGCCGGTCATCTGGATCAACTACCGAACTGAGATCCTTGCCATGAACAAACGGGTCAAGAACTACCCGAACTTGATGCTCGAAGATGCGCTATTCTGGATGCACGTGCCGTCAGTGGAGTAGCGTGCGTCGGTTGCGAACCGTGAGGGGCGGATCCATCCGGGTCTGCCCCTCATGTGTTGAGAGCTTGGCGCCAAGGAGGCTGGCATGGACGAGGCGCGCGTGGTAGTCACTCCAGAAGTTGTGAGGGTACTCGCACAAGTCAGCGGTCTGTTTCTCCCGCCTGACCGCGCCGGGGCACTGGTGCCTCACGTGCAGGTCGGTCTCGACGCGTCAGCGCGTCTTGAGGCGGTGCCGACCGGCGCGGTGGAGCCGACGTTCTTCCTTCGGCCGACCCTACTGTTCCAGAGGGCCAGCGATGAGTGCGCCTGAGCCCCTCTTTCTCGGGGTGCGCGAACTTGGTCGGCGGTACCGGCAGACTTCGCTGTCGCCGGTCGAGGTAGTACAAGAGGCGCTCACACGCATCGAGCGGTACGATCGTCGGCTGAACGCTTGGATCACCGTGATGCGCGAAGAAGCGCTGAGTCAGGCGGCTCAGGCTGAGCGCGATCTACGTACCGATCGGGACCTGGGGCCCATGCACGGCGTGCCGGTCGCGCTCAAGGACAACATTGATACAGAGGGAGTTCGGACGACGTGCGGGGCCCGCATCTATCGCGAGCGCGTTCCAGATCGCGATGCCACAGTGGCGGCCAGACTCAGGCTGGCCGGCGCAATTATCCTGGGCAAGACAAATCTACTGGAGTTTGCCTACGGCGTGGTGCATCCCGATTTCGGGCAGTGTAACAACCCGTGGGACCCCCAACGCACGTCGGGCGGCTCGAGCAGCGGATCGGCCTCTGCCGTGGCAGCCGGAATGGCCTTCGCCGCTCTGGGGACAGATACTGGCGGCTCCATACGGATTCCGGCCGCGTACTGCGGCATCGTGGGCTTCAAGCCAACGTACGGTGCCGTGAGCCGAAAGGGTGTCTTTCCGCTCTCCTGGACCTTGGACCACGTGGGTCCGCTGGCTCGGACCGTTGACGACGCCGCGCTCACGTTCGAAGCGATCGCGGGAGCGGACCCGGTTGATCCAACTTCCGCGGACTTACCGGAGCCCTCGGGGTGGGAACCACACGGCTCGTTGGCGGGTCGTCGTGTCGGTGTTGTTGCGGAACTGGTAGGGGACGAACTGCGTCCTGGCGTGGCCGCAGCCTTTGACCGGGCGTTGGCCGTGCTGAGGGAAGGCGGAGCCAGTCTTCGCGAGGTCTCGATGCCGTCGATCGTGCTGGCTGAGGACGCGCTTATGGGCACCATTGCCGCCGAGGCCTCCTCGATCCATGAACCGATGCTGCGAACTCACGCGGCCGACTACTCCGAGAAAGCCAGGACACAGTTGGAGATGGGCGCGACATACCTGGCGATCGACTACCTGCGGGCGGCGCGCTACCGAACGGCGCTCATTGAAGAGTTCCGGACGGTGTTTCGCAGCGTCGATTTCCTTGTCTGTCCGACGACGCCTCACGTGGCGCCGGCGGAAAACCCTCATCCCGGAGTGGCCGGCCGCGGTCGCACGCGCGTCGTCCGGAGAACGGGGCCGTTCAACCTCGCCGGACTGCCAGCTGTGTCTGTACCATCCGGCTTTGCGGAAGATGGGATGCCGGTGGGCGTAC
>JAVKJV010000025.1:3548-45315 GCA_031458775.1 Candidatus Fervidifonticultor quartus
GCTTCATGACTTTCAACTGCTGCAGGCCGCCGAGGCCTTTGAACGTACCTCGGGGTGGCACCCCGTGTGTCCGTCCGGCGTGCCCTAATGGCTGCCACGGGCGCTCGCCTAGCCATCAGGCGCCCGTGGCGCCGAATCGGGCGGCTACCCGATGGAATCGTTTTCCTGCCCCTGGTACAACCGTGAACAGTCGGCACGGGCGGACCCGGAGACAGCCCGGCGACCGGTGGGGACCATGGGGCGGGAGACCAGGTTCAAGGGACGGTCGGAGGCCGCCGGCGCAAACCGGAGGCGGAGGGCGAGCGCATCGAAACCCGGGGCCGGTCCGCACAACGGCCACGCACCCCGGGCCGCACAGGCGCGGCACGGCCACACCGCCGGCCGACTCACCGGCCGTCCCGGACAGGAGTACCGCCGGCTCCTCGAGAACGAGCGGCGGCGACTGCTGCAGGAACTCGAAATCCTGAGCCGGCACGCGGTTGTTGACCCCGACATGCCGCGGATCGGCGGTGACGGCGGCGAGGACGATGCCGCCGTGGATGCCGCCACTCACGCTCTCGAGCGCGACCGCGACTCGGCCGTGGAGACGAGCCTCCGCAGCTTGCTGGACGAGATCGACAAAGCGCGAGCCCGGCTGCGCGAGGGCACGTACGGCGTCTGCGACCGGTGCGGGCGGCCCATCAGCCCCCATCGCCTCCGAGCGATTCCCTACGCGACGCTTTGCATCGGCTGCAAGGAGGACCAGGAGCGCGTGAACTCGCCGCTGCGAGCGGTGCCCTTTCGAGAGTGGCGGGTTTACAAGCCGCCCAAGGACGAAGACGAGGACGAGGCGCCCGAGAAGCCCCAGCGCCACCGGCGGACCGTGTAGCCGCTGCGCGTCGCCGCTAGAAGAAGAACTCGTCCAGGCTGCCGCCGTCGTTGTAGACGAGCGAGCGCACCGTCTTGCCCGCGGGCAGGACGAACACCAGCGAGCACGACTTGCTTTCCCCGGGCTGCACCGACACCGTGGACCGGCAGGCGCCGGGCTGGCTGAACGTGGACTTGTCGTACCGGTGCGTCTGCCCGGCGTCATCTGTGATCGCGAAGAAGTTCGGGTTTAGGATCTTGAGCCCGCGGCTGGTGTTCTTCAGCGTGACGGCGATGATCGCGGTGCGCACCGGCCCGCCCGCCGCCGCGTCGGCCCTCGCTGCGGTCTCAAACCGCGGCGAGCGAGCGCTCAGGAAGACATCACGGGCCGGATACTCCTCCGCGAGGATCACCCGCACGAAGTTCTTGGGATCATAGACACCGAGGCGGACGATCGTGCCGCCTCCCGTCACGGCCACCAGGCCGACGGCGTCAAACCACAGGGTCCGGCCGTCGCCTCCGACTGCGGGCGCCCCATACGCGCCGCTCACGGCCGACGTCGCCTGGCCAACGGCGACCCCCTTGTCGGTGCGGAAGCGCTCGCTCGTCGTGAGGATCAGCACGACGGCGCTGTCGCGCACCGCAACCGTGACGCCTTGCCGTCCGTAATACATGTAGGAAATCGAGCCAGAGGCGTGTACGCGGTCGGGCTGACCCCAGCCGGGCATCTGGTAGACTAACCCGACCGGCGCGCCGAGTCTGAGCAGACCGAGCGACTGGCCGGGTACGATCACGCCGGCCTCAGCCGGGGCGGCGAGGATTGGGTCTGTCGCCGGATGCACGAGGTGCGCGACGAGCCCGACGAGCAGGCCGACGCACACCAACACGCGTGAGGTCATCGTCATGATGCTCACCTACTCTCTATACCACAACTTCCGCTCTCACAGATATTGCCCAATCGCCATGGGAATGGGACGTTCCTTGACCGGGTTGAAATGAGGGTGATAACGTAACGCTAATGACTCAGGGAAGCGAGGATCCCGCCGTGACCGTGCCACTCGAGACCTTCCAGCAGGCGTCCGCGACCATGCGCAAGGTCCTCTACGAGATCAAGCGTGTGATCGTGGGTCAGGATCTGATGCTTGAGCGCCTGCTCGTGGCGCTGCTCGCGCGCGGGCACGTGCTGATCGAAGGGGTGCCGGGACTGGCCAAGACCCTGGCCATCAAGAGCACCGCGCGTGCGATCGACTGCGACTTCAAGCGCATCCAGTTCACGCCTGATCTCGTCCCCGCCGACCTCGTCGGCACCCGCATCTTCAACCAGCGGACGAACTCGTTCGACATCGAACTGGGCCCGGTCTTCGCGAACTTCGTGCTGGCCGACGAGATCAACCGTGCGCCGGCCAAGGTGCAGTCCGCGCTACTGGAGTCGATGCAGGAGCGTCAGGTGACGATCGGCAAGCAGACGTTCCACCTCCCCGAGCCGTTTCTCGTCATGGCCACGCAGAACCCCATCGAGAGCGAGGGTACCTACCCGCTGCCCGAGGCGCAGGTGGACCGGTTCATGTTCAAGGTGGTGATCGGGTACCCGAGCTACCACGAAGAGGTCACGGTCGTGGAGCGCATGAGCGGGCAGGCGCCCGAGGTGACGCCGACGATCACCGCCGCGGAGCTGAAGGACCTGCAGGCGGTGACCGACGCGGTGTACGTCGATCCCAAGATTCGCGAGTACGCGGTGTCCCTGACGTCCGCCACCAGGACACCAAAGGAGGTCGGCCTGGAGCGGCTGCAGCGGTATATCGCCTACGGTGCCAGCCCGCGCGCGTCGCTGAACATGGTCATCGGTGCGCGGGCCCTCGCCCTGCTGCGCGGCCGGGACTACGTGATGCCCGAAGACATCAGAGACCTCGCGCCGGAGGTGCTGCGGCACCGGATCGTGTTGTCGTACGAGGCGCTGGCCGACGACGTCACGGCCGATACCATCATCGGCCAGACGATCGGGGCCGTGGACATGCCGCGCGTGGCGCTCGGCGATCCATACGAGCGGCAGCGCACCGGCGTGGGCGCGGGCGAGGCGCGCGCGGACGCATAGCGTGGCGACACAGAAGACCGAACTGCAGGACACGCCTGAGCGGCTGCTTCAGCGGCTGCAGTTCACGGTGGTGCGTCATCTCGACGGCTATCTGTTCGGCGACTATCGCGGCATCTTCTACGGCCCCAGCCTCGACCTGGCGGAGGTGCGGGAGTACCAGCCGGGGGACGAGGTGCGGCGCATCGATTGGAACGTGACCGCCCGCATGAACCGGCTCTATGTGCGGCAGTACCTGGAGGAGCGGGAGCTGACGGCCTGGCTGCTGGTCGACCTCTCGCCCTCGATGGCATTCGGGACGCGGCGCCGTCTGAAGCGCGAACTGGCCGTTGACTTCGCCGGCGTGGCGGCGTACGTCATCACGCGGCACGGTGACAAGGTCGGCGCCATGGCATTCCCCGGCGCCGGCATCCCGATCGTCCCGCCGCGCACCGGGCGCCGGCACACGCTGCGTCTGCTCCACACGCTGCAGCACACCGACGGCGCGGGCCGGGGCCCGACCGACCTGACCGCGACCCTGCGATCCGCCGCCGAGATGTTCAAGCGGCGGCACCTGGTCTTCGTGGTCTCCGACTTCATCGCGCCGGCAGGGTGGGAGGGACCGCTTCGTGAGCTGGGACAGCGCCACGATGTGATCGCGGTCTGGATCCGCGATCCCGCGGAGGAGGCCCTGCCGGACGTCGGCATGGTGCCGGTGCGCGACCCGGAGACCGGTGCCCACTGCTGGGTGGACACATCCGACCGCCGGGTGCGCGCGGCGTTCTCGGCCCTTGTGGAGGCGCGGCACACACGCATCGTGGACGCGTTCCGGCACGGCCGCGTGGACTATCTGGAGCTGTCCACGGCGGAGTCGCTGGTCGACCCGCTCGTGCGCTTCGTGCTCCGCCGTCGGAGGCGGCAATGGAATTCACCTGGCCGCTGATGCTGCTCGCGGTTGCGCTCGTGCCGCTGCTGGCGGCAGGCTACATCTTTCTGTCCCGGCGGCAGCAGCGCCTGGCCGACCGGTTCGCCGAGTCCCGCCTGTTCGAACGGCTGATCGTGCGGCCACCGTCGTGGCAGCGCACGCTGCCCATCGTGTGCTATCTGCTGGCCGTGCTCCTCCTGGCGGTGGCACTGGCGCGGCCGGTGGCGGCACTGCCGATGCCCGTGAACCGCGCCGCGGTCATCATCGCGATCGACACCAGCAAGAGCATGGTCGCGACCGACGCGCAGCCGTCGCGGCTCGACGCGGCCAAGGCCGCGGCCCGTGCCTTCGGCGCGCTGGTGCCGCGCTCGACCAAGGTGGGGCTGGTCACGTTCAGCGAGTACGGGACCGTGCTGCTGGCGCCGACGACCGACCGCTCGGCGTTCAACGAGGCCCTCGAGCGCGTGCAGACCCAGTCGGCCACGTCGGTTGGGGGCGGGATTCTCGAGGCCGTGCGCATTTTGCCCGGGCGCGAAGCACTGCTGCGCGAGCGGCTGCACCGCCTGCTCCGGCCGGGCACACCCTTGCCGCCCGCGAACCCGCTGGAGCCGCGCCCGAACCTGGAGGACCTGCCGCCGGGTTCGATCATCATCTTCTCAGACGGCGTGAACAACTTCGGTCCCAACCCGTTTGACGCCGCCCAGGTCGCGCGTGAGGGCAAGGTGCGCATCTTCACGGTTGGTGTCGGCCAGTCCGGCGGAACCGTGATGCAGATCGACGGGCAGATGGCGCTGGTGCCGTTCGACGCCACCGGACTCGAGCAGATCGCGCGCATCGCGGACGGCCGCTACTATCCCTCGACCGATGAGGAAGGGCTCAAGCGCGTCTACCGCGAGCTCAGCCGGATCATCGGCTGGGAGCGGACGCGCATGGAGGTGTCGTTCCTGCTGCTTGGGCTGGCCGGCATGTTCCTGCTGGCCGGCGGCGGCATGTCGATGGCGTGGTTCAGGCGGGTGCCGTGACGTTCGAGTGGCCGTTCGTGCTGTGGGGCCTGGCGCTGTTGCCCGCGCTGGGCTGGCTGTATGTCCGGCTGTGCGTGCGCGCGCCGCGCCGTGCGATCCTGATGCCCAACGTCGAACTGCTGGCGCGCGCGGCATCATATCACAGCCGGTTGCGCCGCTGGGTGCCGCCCGCGCTGTATCTCGCCGGGTTCGCCGCGGTGGTCCTGGGCCTGGCGCGGCCGATCGCCCCGCTGCCGGTGCCGGCAAACCAGGGCGTCGTCGTCCTCTCCATTGACGTGAGCCGCAGCATGCTGGCCGAGGACATGCGGCCCAACCGGATGGAAGCGGCGAAAGTGGCGGCGCGAGAGTTCATTCACGCCCTGCCGCGCGGGTTCCGCGTGGGTCTGGTCACCTTCAGTAGCTACGCGACGACGATCGTGCCGCCCACGCCGGACAAGGGCAAGATCCTCGACGCCATTGATCTGTTGAATACCGAGTTCGCGACGGCGATCGGCGACGGGCTCCTCGAGGCCGTGTACAATCTGCCTGGCCGGCAGCGGCCGATCGGACTGGGGACAACGCCACCGCCGCCTGTGGCGCCGCTTGCGCCCGGTGTCGTCGTGTTGCTGTCCGACGGTCAGAGTAACCGCGGCGTGTTGCCGCTCGAGGCCGCGCGGATCGCCAAGGACCAGCAGGCCAAAGTGCACACTGTGGGCGTCGGTACGCCCGAGGGCACGTTCTTGACGATCGGGGGCCGCAGCATCTGGGTACGGCTCGATGAAGAGACGCTGCGCGGCATGGCCGAGGCCACCGGCGGGACGTACTATCGCACCACGAGCGTCAGCGAGCTGCGGCGCGTGTACCGTCAGTTGGGGCGCGAGATCGGCTGGGAGCGACGTCCGACCGAAGTCACGGCGGTGGCGGCCGGTGCGGCGCTCGCGCTGGTGGTGGCCGCCGTCGCCACCTCGATGCTTTCGGTTCACCGGGTGATCTGACCGCGTGTCCGCCGGTGCGCGGCCGGACGTCCCGGCCGTCGTCCGCCGCCACACCTGGTTGCTGTTCCTGGCCGCGGCATCACTGTCGACCGGACTGTCCACCTCAGCGCAGCTCGGCAGTCTCATCATCTACAGCCTCAGCGGCACGGCCGCCCTTGCCGGTCTGCCGACCGCGCTGAACGCGCTCACGGTCACGGCCATCGGGTATCCGGCCGGGCGCTTCATGGACCGTCACGGCCGACGGCCGGGCCTGATGATCGGGTTCTTCACCGGCGCGGTCGGCGCTGTGCTCGTGTCGCTGGCCGTGACGTCCGGACGCCTCGTCGCCTACCTGCTCAGCGCGGTCGTCTTCAGCGCCGGCGTGGCCGTGAGCCAGTTGACGCGTGCCGCGGTCGCCGACATGTACCCGGCAACCCTTCGCGCGGGCGCGGTGGGCCTCGTGGTGGCGGGCGGGCTGCTCGGCGGAGTCGGCGGCCCCATGCTCGTCGCGCTCGGCGAGCGCGTGGCGCACGCCACCAGCGCGCATCCGCTCGCGGTGCCGTGGGTCTTCGTCGTGGCGACGTTTGTGCTCGCGGCGGGCGTACTGGCCCGGCTGAAGCCGGACCCGCGCGAGATCGGGCGGCGGATCGGTGAGTACTTTCCGCGCGCCCATGATGTCGCGATCGTCGTCCCACGGAACGGGTGGATCGAACCGGGCACCCAGCAGGCGTCGGTCGGCGAGATCATTAGATCCAGGCCGGCACAGGCGGCGATCATCACCCTGGCCGGGGCGCAGGCCACGATGACGATCCTCATGGCCACGTCGTCGTTGATGATGTCGCTGCACGGCCACGAGATGAGTACGATTTCCCTCGCGCTCATGGCGCACGTCGTGGGGATGTTCGGGCTGTCGGTGCCGGTCGGCCGTCTGGCCGACCGGATCGGCCGGCGTCCGGTACTCATCGCCGGCGCGCTGCTCTCGGCGGCGAGCGGGCTCATGTTCACGCTGGGGATTCACTCGGCCGCTATCGCGATGGTCGCGTTCTACCTCGTGGGCCTGGGATGGTGCCTCGCGTTCGTCGCCGGCGCCGCGCTGCTCGGAGACCTGTCCACGGCGTCCACACGCGCGCGCGTCGTGAGCCTCAGCGATGTCCTCAGCCACGCATCCGCGGCGGTCGCGGCGGTGGCGTCGGGCGTGCTCCTCTCGCGCGGCGGCGAGGTGACGGTCGGCGTGCTGGCGGCGGTGATGGGGACGCTGCCGCTACTCGCGATTGCGCGTGCCGGCCTTGAACTGCGCGCGCTGGCGCCGGCGTTACCGGTGGAAGGCGGCGGACAGTGATGGCGGGCCCGGAGGGAATCGAACCCCCGACCAAGCGATTAGAAGTCGCTGGCTCTATCCACTGAGCTACGGGCCCGACTCCATAGTATACTCGCTCGGCCGCGGCGAGAAGACACGGCCACCGACTGTTCGACAGGAAGGGAAACCGCGCAATCTCGCCGAACCGACGGGCGGGCGCGGACGCGAGTGCGCATGTAAGTATGATGGAATTGGTATGGAAGTTCGTGCGAGGCTGTTGAAGCGCGGCGCAAGGAGGTGAACGCGAGAGCGGAGACCACACGGGCAACTCCCCGGTATCGCAGATCTGGACGCGATGACGCACGGTCAGCAACATGGTCGCCTCGACCGTGCCGAGCGAGTGGCGAACCCGGCCAGTATCTCGGCCGGGTTTGTTGTTGCTGCGGGAAGAGTCGGAGAACGAGATGTCTAGATGGGGAGGTATGACCGTGTTCAAACTCAGCGTTGTGCGTTTCCTCGCCCTCGCGCTGGTGGTGTCGGCCGCGACCTTGATGGTACCGGTGTCCACATCGGCGCACACGGGCACCAACGGATGCACGCCCGGGTATTGGAAGAACCACACGAGCAGCTGGCCGTCCGGGTACTTGCCGAACAACCTGGTCACCGCGTACTTCCCGGCGGCCGGAGCCTACGTCGGCACCGCGACCCTCATTCAGGCGCTGGACTTCGGCGGCGGCTCAGGCACTGACGGCGCGGCGCGCATCCTGCTGCGCGCGGGCGTGGCCGCGTTGCTGAACTCGGCGTCGGGCTTCTACCCGTTCACAGTGAGTCAGGTGCAAACGGCCGTCAACAACGCGCTGGCGAGCGGCAATCGTGCCACCATGCTCAGCGTGGCGGGTCAGGCCGACGGTTTCAACAACCTCGGGTGCCCGTTGAACTAGCGGCACTTCGCAGGTTCATGTGATCGCCCGCCGCCATCGCGGCGCCGTCCTGCGCGGGAGGGGGAGCGCGAAGGCCCCCTCCCGCGACGCCTGAGTATCAGTACCTGAGGCGACACCATGAACTCGAAGCCGCGCATCGCTGTTGTCGCCCTGACGCTGCTCTTCGCCTGCGGCGCGTCCCTGATCCCTGCCCTTGCGCAGGCGCCGGCCCAGATCATTCGTGCGGTGATGACCAAGGAAGAGGGCCGGATCCTGCTCATCGAAGTTGACTCGTTCCTTGTCACCGATCCGAAAGCGGTGGCCTGGGTGCAGGTGACACCGAGCCTCAACCGCCGGACCATCGCCTTTCGCTGGGTCACGCCGTCCGGTGAGGTGTTCCGTCTGTCGCCGGCGATTCAGCTGCTGCCTGGCGATGAAGTGGTCTGGGATGTCATCCCGATTCGCGACGGCCCGGCCGAGCGGCTGGTCGGTCTGTGGCGCGTCGACGTCTTCGTCGATGAGCAGTTCGCCACGCGGGTCTACTTCCGGATCCTGTCGCCACCGCCCAGACTACCGGTCACCGTCCGGTTTGAGACCGTCCTGAGTCACGACGCCGTGCACACGTGGCGGCCGGGCGGCGGCCACGATGTCTTCAACAGGTACATTGTGGACCAGCGCGTCGAGGTGAACGCACAGGTGGCACGCGCCGACCTCACGCTGCGGGCGGCCGGCGGACTTACCGGTACCGATCGCGGCGGGGACTCGCGCGTGTCGTTTGTGGTCGGCATGGACCATCCGGCTGGGATCGCGTTCTTTGCCGGGCGTGAGGCGCAGACCGTGGCCGACCGGCTGGACCCCGCCCGGCCCTCGGTGCTGACGACGAGCACGTTCCTCGACTTCCGCTTCACAAGTACGCGGCTGCCGAGCGTCGGCATCGTGCTCAGCCGCGTGGATCGGACCGACAGCCTGACGCCCGCGTTCACCGACGACACCGAGTCGAGCGCGTCGTTCAACGTTTCGTACTCACGATTCCCCTGGACAGCGGTGCTGGTGCACACCCAAACCGATACCGTCGACCGCACCGGGGCCGAGCCGTCCGGGCGAAACCGGTCCACCGGCGGCTCGCTGGTCTACGTGGCGAGCCCGAGTCTGGTGCTGATCGGTACCCACATCAGCACGGTGCGGGACGAGGACGCGTTCGGCGGGCTCGGCCCATTCACGTTCACGGGATCGAGCACGGTCTTCCGGGCTTCGCTCACGGTGAACCCCGCGCTGACGCTCGGGCTCACCTACGGGTTCGGCGGGAGCGCGCGGAACGACGGCCTGTTCGATGTCCAGACGCGGCTGATCGGCGGCGAGGCGACGTACCTGCTGTCGCCCGCCCTGACGCTCCGCGCGGGCTACCAGGCCGATACCATTGACATCGTCACGGCCGGCATCCCGTCGCGGTTGAGCAGCACAACGTTCCTCGGGACGCTCGAGTACCGGCCCCGTCCGACACTGTTCATGTCTGTCAGTTACCTGCCGTCGCGCGCCGAGGTCGTCTTCGGCACGCCGCAGGTCACGAGTTCACTGACCGGCGTGATCTCGTACTTCCCGTCCCCGCGCTTCGGACTCAACCTGGTCTACACCGGTGTGGACACGACCGGGGCGGACCCCCTCACCCTGCGCGCGCTCGCCTTGAGCCTGCGCTACGACCTGCGGCCGGAACTGGTGCTCAACCTGGTGGCGCAGGGATCGCGGCAGCGGTTTCCGCTCGATCCCGCGCGTGACTTCGACGCGTTGTTCTACGGCATCACGCTGAACTGGAAGTACTGACACCGGAGCGCCTCAGACCGACCGGCACCGGCGGCCGCCGCCGGTGCCAGTCGGTCTCCCGCTGAAACAGCATGCCGATCTGCAGGACGGTCGCGTCGTCAAAGAGGTTGCCGGTGATCGCCAGGCCCAGCGGCAGGCCGCGCGTGCCAAAGCCCATCGGGACGCTCAACGCCGGCAGGCCGCACAGCGCGCCGAGCACGCTGTAGTTGCCCTTCGGACGCGGCATCGCCTTGAGGTTCGTCTCTACGGTCACGGCCTCATTCATCAGGGACGGCGAGATCAGCGCGTCGAATCGCTCGAACAGCGTGAGGACCTCGTGGGTGATCTGCACGCGCGCCCGCTGCGCGCGCGCGTAGTCCGAGGCCCGCAGATCGAGCGACGCCTTCAGCCCGGCGATCTGTCCCGCGTCCACCAACTCGTCAACCGCGGCGCTCTTGATGAACTCGGCGTGGGCCGCGGCCATTTCGCCGTTGAGGAGCGTCCGCGCCGTGGGTTCATACGGGAGGTCCGGCAGCGCCGCCGGGGCGACGCGCAGGCCGGCCCTGCGCAGCACACGTACGGCTTCGACGAACGCCTTCTCGAGTTCCGGCGCGCCGGTGAAGTCCGCGGGGAGCACGCCCAGGCGCAGGCCCGGCCGGGCGGCCCGGCGCGCGAACGTGAACTCCGGACCGGCGGCGGTGATGTCGTGTCCGTCCGGACCGGCGATGGCCTGCAGCACCAGGCCGCAGTCCTCGGCCGTGTGCGCCATCGGCCCGACCTTGTCCATGCTCCAGGCCAGTTCCATGGCGCCGTAGCGGCTCACCAATCCCCAGGTGGGCCGGTGGCCGGTGATGCCGCAGAACGACGACGGCGTGATGATGCTCCCCCAGGTTTCTGAACCGAGGGCATAGGGGACGAGGCCCGCGGCCACGGCGCTACCGGATCCCGACGATGATCCGCCGGACCAGTGTGCGAGGTTCCAGGGGTTCAGCCCCGGCCCGTGCAGCGACGCCGTCGGATACTCGTAGTGGCCGCCGCCCGCCAGTTCGACCATGGCGAGTTTGCCCGCGAGCACCGCGCCCGCGTCCGCCAGCCGGCGGACGACCGTGGCATCGTAGTCGAATATCTGGTGGTGATGGGCCGGCGATCCCCAGCGCGTCGGGATGCCTTTCGTGGCGAGCAGATCTTTGGCGCCGTAGGGGATGCCCTGCAGCGGTCCGAGCACACGGCCCTGACGGAACAACCGGTCGGCGCGCCGGGCCTGCGCCAGCGCGAGGTCCGGTGTGAGCTCGGCGAGCGCGTTGTACGTCGGGCCGAGCGCGGCCAGCCGGTCAAGGATGTGGCGCGTGAGTTCGACCGAGGACAGTTCTCGCGCGCGCAGCAGGCGTCCGAGTTCGGTAATGCTCCTGAAGCCCAGATCGTCGCGTGGTGCGTGTCCCATGAGCGCCTCCGGGATGCAGCAGGTCCACGCATATGTGTTGGGCGGCGCCTCGACGAACCCTCCACGCCTGCGCGTCGCCAACGCAGGAGCGGGCACATCGCTCGCGAAATCGCTCATGGTCTATCAAGCGGGAAGGGAGCGCGTCGATGGGCGTGGTGCGCAAGCGACTGCCGGGGCGGTGGGAGTGGGAGGGTGTCGAGCCCGTGGCGTACGACGGCCCCACGGTGAAGGGTGTGTCGAAGCGGGTGCTGATCGGTCCTCGAGACGGCGCCCGGGGCCTGGAGATGCGGTACTTCGAGGTGCAGCCGGGCGGGAACACGTCGTTCGAACATCACCCGCACATCCACGAGGTTTACGTGGTGCGCGGCCGGGGCCGTGTGCTCGTCGGCGAGACGTACCACGAGATCGGCGAGGGTGACGTTGTGTACATCGGCCCCGACGAGCAGCACGTGCTGCACGCGGCCCCCGACGAGGTGCTCGGCTTTCTCTGCGTCGCGGCAAGGGCATAGGCCGTGACGTACCCCCCGATCTTCGACGGCCACAACGATACGATCCTGAGCCTGATGCAAACAGGCCGTTCGTTCTTCGAGCGGTCAGAGCACGGGCACATCGACCTGCCTCGGGCGCGCGAGGGCGGGCTGGGCGGCGGGTTCTACGCGATCTACATCCGCGATCCGGTTGTCGCGCAGAAGGCGCAGAGCGATCCGCTGACCGCGGACACCGCGCTGCGGCTCTACGGCGACGAGAGCCGCTGGCCCGAGCCCATGTCGCTCGAGTACGCGCAGTCGGCCGCGTTGGCGATGCTCGGACGGTTGCTGGCGCTCGAGCCCGCGTCGAACGGTCAGGCGCGGATCGTGCGCACCGCCGCAGAACTGCAGGAGTGCTTGGATGGCGGCGTGCATGCCATCCTGCTGCACTTCGAAGGCGCCGAGCCGCTCGACGTCGAGGGCCACGCTCTCGACGTCTTCTACGCGGCCGGGCTGCGATCGGTCGGGTTGACCCACAGCCGGCGCAACCGATTCGCGCAGGGCGTGCCGTTCAAGTTTCCGCACTCGCCTGATACCGGACCCGGATTGACCGACGCCGGGAAGCAGTTGGTCCGGCAGCTCAACCGTCGCAGGGTGATGATCGATCTGGCGCACATTACCGAGCGCGGATTCTGGGACGTGGCCGCCCTGAGCGACGCGCCGCTGGTTGCCACGCATTCGAACGCGCACGCGCTGACCCCGACGCCGCGCAACCTGACCGACCGGCAGATGGACGCGATCCGGCAGAGCCGCGGCGTCGCCGGCCTGAACTTCCATGTGGGGTTCCTGCGGGAGGACGGCGGCCGTGATCCTAACACGCCGATCGGCCGCATGGTTCAGCACATTGACTACATGGTCGAGCGCATGGGGATCGACTGCGTGGCGCTCGGGTCGGATTTCGACGGCGCCACGATGCCGGCCGAACTGAAGGACGCGGCGGGACTCCCCAGACTCATGGAGGCGCTCGACCGGCGCGGGTACACGGGCGACGACCTGCGCAAGCTGGCGCACGGCAACTGGGTGCGCGTGCTGCGCGAGACATGGGGCGCGTAGGCGCAGGGGGGGGCAGGAACGGTGACGGTTCCGATCACGCACGGTTTCGAGGTGGACGGCAGCTCGACACGCCCGGTGATCCGGGGCCGGCATCTCGTGGTCTCGTGCGGGCACTACCTGGCCGCGCTGGCCGGCATGCGCATGCGCGACCTGGGTGGCAACGCCGTGGACGCCGGCGTGGCGATGGCGTTCGCCCAGGCGGTGCTCGAGCCGCAGAGCTACGGTTTCGGCGGCGAGGTGCCGATGCTGATCTACGTGGCGGCCGAGCGCCGGGTCGTGGCGATCAACGGCAACACGCGGGCGCCCGCGGCGGCCACGATCGAGGAGTTCCGGCGCCGCGGCGTGACGCTGATCCCGGGCGACGGGTTCCTGCCCGCCGGCGTGCCGGCGGCGCCCGACGCGCTGATCACCGCGCTCGATCGGTACGGGACGCTTTCCCTGCGGGACGTGCTCGCGCCGGCCGTTGAATTGGCCGCCAACGGCTTCCCCATGTACGAGACGATGCGCGAGGCGATCGTCCGACACGAGGCCCGCCTGCGGCATGAGTGGCCGTGGTCGGGCGCGCTGTTCCTGCCCGGAGGCCGCGTGCCCGAGGTCGGCGACACTTGGCGCAACCCCGACCTCGCCCGCACATTCGAGCGGCTCATCGAGGCCGAGCACAACGCGCGATCGGCCGGTCGCTCGGCCGCGCTGCGCGCGGCGCGCGACCGTTTCTACGCCGGCGACATCGCGCGGGAGATTCTTGCGTTCCAGCGCGACACCCGGCTGCGCGACGGTGCGGGCTTCGAGTCCTCGGGGTTGCTTACGGCAGATGACTTCGCGACGTTCGAGACGCGCATCGAGGAGGCGGTCCGCCTGACGTATCGCGGGGTCGAGGTCTTCAAGTGCGGCCCCTGGAGCCAGGGACCGGTCTTTCTGCAGCAACTCGCCCTGCTCGAAGGCTTCGACCTGCGGGGCATGGGACACAACTCCGCCGATTACCTGCATACCGTGCTCGAGGCGGGCAAGCTGGCGTTCGCCGACCGCGAGCAGTACTACGGCGATCCGCGGTTCGTGCACGTGCCGCTGCGCGGGTTGTTGTCGCCCGCGTACGCGGCGGCGCGCCGCGCGCTGATTGACCCGCGGCGGGCGTCCATGGCGATGCGGCCCGGCGATCCGTATCCACATGAGGGCGTGGTCGCGCCCGAGGGGCTCGAACCGGTGGAGGGGCGCGCGTGGACCGGCGGCACGACCGGTACGCGGGCCGTCGACGCGGCGGGCAACATGTTCTCGGCGACGCCGAGCGGCGCCTGGTTCCGATCGTCGCCGATCATCCCGGAGCTGGGCTTCTGTCTCGGCACGCGCTGCCAGATGTTCTGGCTGCACGACGAGCGTCATCCGAACGCGCTGCGGCCGCGCAAGCAGCCGCGCACCACGCTGACGCCGTCGCTCGCGATGAAGGCCGGCCGGCCGTGGCTCGTGTTCGGCACACCCGGCGGTGACCAGCAGGATCAGTGGACGCTGCAGTTCTTTCTCAACGTCGTGGACTTCGGTATGGATCTGCAGGACGCCATTGACGCGCCGAGCTTCCATTCGCTGCACTTCCCCAGCTCGTTCTATCCACGCGAGGCGAAGGCCGGCGCCGTGGTCATGGAGGCCCGCATGCACGCCGACGTGGTGGCCGAGCTACGCGCGCGGGGTCATACGGTCGATCTGGTGCCGGGGTGGTCGATCAACTTCACCACCGCGGTCGCGATCGACACCGAACGGGGACTGATCGAAGGCGCGGCCAGCTCGCGCGGCGAGCGCAACTATGCGATGGGGTGGTAGGCTGGAGCCCCGCCAGCGCCTTTCTGCGCGACGCCCGTCCCGGGCGGTGAATTGACGCGCGCCTCCTGTCGGGTTTACCCTAACCTCAGATGGGTGGTGTGTGGACTGCCCGTGGAGGGGGTCTGCGATGATAACCGTCTGGCGGTGCCCGGTCTGCGACTACGCGCGGCACAAGCGCTGGGAGGAGATCGGGTGGCTGACCAACCCCCGGTGTGACCGGTGCGGCACCCGCATGGAGTCGGCCCTGCGTTCCGTGCGGCTGAGGTCGGCGCCGCGGCCTGCCGACGCCGCGAGACCCGGTAACACCAGGGTCAGGATCGCGTAGCGCGGCGCCGCCCGCGCCTCCGCGAGATCTTGCCCACGATCGCCATCCGGTAGGGGTAGAGCGTCGCCCGCATGACCCGGCCCAGCACGGCCGGGTCGTTCTCCATGACCCGCCGCACGGCGTCCTCGGATTCCGCCTGGAGGATGCAGATGCCGAACGTGTGCTCATCGGTCGTCTGCGTCCGGCCCGCGAGCAACACAACCCCCTGCGCGGCGAGCGCCTTGAGATAGTTGAAGTGCCGCGTGACCGTGGCTTGTTCTTTGGCGGTGGGGCCATCCCGGAGCATGCCGGGACGCACCAGATGGGTGGTGTAGAGGAACTGTTGCATGTCCGCCATAGTCCAACCTCCGCTACGCCTCACACCGTACGATGCGAGAGGGGCCGGGTCAAGTGAGCGCGTACACTGTGCAGGAGCCGCGATGGAGGCCGAGCCGTGAGCGCGCACATCGCACAGGAACTGAAGGCCAGGGGCGTCGCCGAGGTCATCGTGGTGCTCAAGGCCACGACGGAGCCCGAGGTCATCAGCGCTGCGCGCGCGGCCCGCGGGGCCAGGCTGAAGGCCGCGCTCGCGCCGGCAGCGGCCGCCGCCAAGGCGCTGGCGAGGTACTTTGTGAGTTCCGAGATGAGCCTCGCCGCCGCGGTATCGGATGTGGATGTGCCCCCTCCACGCGCCGCGGCACGCCGCAAGGCCGCGCGCCGGGGTGCGCGGCGGGTGCCGCCGGTGCGGTACTTCGAGCACCTCGGCGTCATGCTCGGGACGGTCACACGCGCGGGCCTGGCAGCGCTGCGGGCCGATCCACGCGTGCGCGCGGTCACCGGGACGCCGCCGCTGAGCCTGGTCCGGCCGCCCCGGGTGGCGGCCGCCCGTCTCGCCGCGCGGCGCACCTGGGGTATCGAAGCCATGAACATCCCGGCGCTGTGGCAGCAGGGGCTCACCGGCCGCGGCGTCCTGGTCGGCCACCTGGACACCGGGGTCGACGGCCGCCATCCGGTGCTGCGAGGGGCAATCGCCACGTTCGCCGAGTTCGACGCGCTCGGCCGTGAGCGCCGCCCGGCGCCGAGGCCGTATGATACGGACGACCACGGGACGCACACCGCGGCCACGATTGCCGGCCGTCCGGTCAACGGCCGGGCTGTCGGCGTGGCGCCCGGTGCGCATCTGGCCAGCGCGATCGTCATCGAGGGCGGCGACGTCGTCGCCCGCGTGCTCGGCGGCATGGACTGGGCCGTGGCGCAGGGCGTGCGGATTCTGAACATGTCGCTGGGGTTTCGCGGCTGGTGGGAGGACTTCCGGCCGGTCACCCGCCTGCTGCGCGCGCGCAATATCCTGCCGGTGTTCGCGGTCGGCAACGAAGGCCCGGGCACGAGCCGGTCGCCCGGCAACTACTCCGAGGCGCTGTCCGTCGGCGCGTTCGACGAGGACGGCGCCGTCGCCGACTTCTCGTCGAGCCAGCGGTTCCGGCGCCTGCGCGATCCCATCGTGCCCGACCTCGTGGCCCCCGGCGTCAACGTGATTTCGGCAAGACCGGGCGGCCGCTACCTGGCCATGGACGGCACGTCCATGGCGACGCCGCACATTGCCGGCCTGGCGGCGCTGCTGCTCCAGGCGAAGCCCGACGCGACCGAGACACGCGTTGAGCGTGCCATCCTGCGGTCGTGCTCGCGCCGCCCGTGGATGGACAGGGCGCGGGCCGGTCGTGGCGTGCCGGACGCCGCGCAGGCACTTGCTATACTGGTGTCGGAGCGTTGATGGCGATGCCGACGACGGCGAA
This sequence comes from Candidatus Fervidifonticultor quartus, assembly GCA_031458775.1. Lineage (GTDB taxonomy): Bacteria > Sysuimicrobiota > Sysuimicrobiia > Sysuimicrobiales > Humicultoraceae > Fervidifonticultor_A > Fervidifonticultor_A quartus. The sequence goes on from JAVKJV010000025.1 coordinate 20,304, forward strand.
GCGGCGACAGCACCCGCGCGTGGACCCCGAACTGTTGAGGCAACTCGACCAGCACGCAGCCGACGCGCGTCCGGTCGAGGCCGTGTTCACGCTGAGAGGCGGCAAGACGGCGAGGTCCGCGAAGGCGGACGAGACCGAGGCGGCGGTGAGGCGGCTGCTGCGGCGCGTCGAGGCCGAGGTCGGTGTGCCGCCCGTGAACTACAATGTGTTTCGGAACCTGGGTACATTCGTCGTGGTGGCTTCACCCGAGTTCGTCAGGGCGCTCGCGGCGCAGGGCGAGATTGCGACCGCTACGGCCAACCGCCAGCCGCAGAGCATGGTGATTCCGCCCCGTGCCCGGCGGCCGGTGCCGTCCTAGCTGACCTCCACCCAGCCCGCCGACGGATCGAAACGGCGACGCCAGGGCGCCGTGACGAACCCGTGGGCGCCGACCAGTACCCAGCGTTCTACCGTCGCGTCATAGTCCGCGGTCACCAGTTGCGCGCCCCGCGGCAAGGCCGTGCACACGGCATCCGCGACCACTGCGGCCAGCGCCGGCACGGCGCGCAGCGCGGCGGTCACCGCCTTCGGGTCATGTGCGCGGACGTCGCCGCGCACGATCACCTCGCCCACATCCACACGCACCATCAGGCACAGAGGCGACACGCCCGCGCGCTGAAGGGCCGCGGCCAGGGCCGCACACGCCGGGCTCGGCGGCGGCGCAAGGGTCGGATCGTTACCTGCCGTTCCGCCGATCGCGCCAAACGTCACCAGGAGTGGTGCCGCCGGATCAGCCTCGGCGCGCCGGAACGGCATCGTGCGCACCGGAACCCGTCCGCCCCACGCCGCCCGCGCCTCGGCGATCAGCCGCGCGTCGAGGACGGCCTCGTCGTACCCGATCACGATCTCAGCGCGGCGGAGGAAGCGCCGTCGGAATCCTGGACGCGTAGACGTGGCCGGTCACCATGCGCATCGGCGTGCGTGCCTGGCGAGGCTTCGCGCCGGCCGGCCGGTGCTCCTCCGGCGGCCCGGCGCATGCAGGAGGTCGGGCCACCGGCAGGGGAGTTACACGCACCATGGACATCGCCATCATGATCGAAGGCCAGAACGGCCTCAACTGGACGCGATGGCAACGCCTCGTGCCGCTGATCGAGGACCTCGGGTTTGCCGGGCTGTACCGGTCCGATCACTTCACCAACGCCAACCCACCGGATCATGACTCCCTCGAGCTGTGGGTCTCGTTGACGTGGTTGGCGGCCAACACCCGACGCCTCGAGTTCGGTCCGCTCGTGACGCCGTTCTCGTTTCGCCACCCGGCGTTGACCGCACGCATGGCCACGGCAGTAGACGATCTGTCCGGCGGTCGCCTCACACTCGGTCTCGGCGCGGGCTGGCAACAACGGGAGCACACGCACTATGGGTTCGACCTGCTCAGTCTGCGCGGGCGGTTCGACCGGTTCGAGGAAGGGCTCGAGGTCATGCGCTTGTTGATGCGCGGCGACGCGCCCGCCACATTTACCGGGACGTACTTCCGCCTGCGCGAGGCGGTGTTGTTGCCGCGGCCTCAGCGGCCGGGCGGGCCGCCCATTCTGATCGGCGGCAACGGCCTGACGCGCACGCTCCCATTGGCCGCTCGGTACGCCGACCACTGGAACGGCATGTTTGCGCCACCGGCCCGGTTCGCCCACCTCAACGCCAGGCTCACCCGGCTGCTTCGGGCCCGCGACCGTGATCCGCACACCGTACGGCGGTCGCTCATGACGGGCTGCTTCTTCGGCCGCACCGATGCCGAGACGCGTCAGCGAATGGGCGCGCGCAAGGCCGAGGACCTGCGTGCCCGCGGTGTCGTGATGGGCACGCCGGCCGACGTGCGCGAGCAGCTCGCCCGGTTCGCCGAGGCCGGCGTGGAGCGCATCATGCTGCAGTGGCTCGACCTCGACGGTCTGGAGGCCCTGGCCCGCGCCGTGCTCTGACAGCGGCAGAATCCGGTGACGAATCACGCACCCATCAACATCGGCACGGGGACTGACGACCGCGCGTGCCTAAGCGGGTGGGGCTTCGGGCATCGTACTTAGTGAGCACGATGGGCGTTGCCCGCGCCCTTCCTCTGCCGGAGAGGATGTTTCGGATGCCCGATCATCTCGCGGCCGACGTGGCCTGCGTCCTGGCCGCCCTCCACGAAGCCAAGGCATGGTTTCGCATCGGCGTCACCGACGAGCGGCTGTGTGAGCTTGCGCGTCTGCCGTTGCAGCGAGTGATTGCCGCGCGGCGCGAAGCGGCGATGCAGGGATTTGTGGAGCGGCACGTGCTGCGTGCCGACCGCATGGTGACGCTGCTGACGCCGCTCGGTGTGGCGCGCGTGCGCGGCACGCCGAAGGCGGCGGAAGAGCGCTCGCTGTAGCCATCGCGCTGCAACGGGCGTGCGAGCGGACCAGTACGGCGCCGCGACGCGGCCCCGCGGTCTGCACGCCCGTTGGACGCCCCCTGGCGCTGTGTTAGAATGAGCGACGGCGCGTGGTGGCCGTAGCTCAGCCCGGTTAGAGCGCCTGGCTGTGGCCCAGGAGGTCGCGGGTTCGAATCCCGTCGGTCACCCCATTCATCGTCTCGCAAGCCCCAGGTCCCGGTAGCATCCGCTTCCACACTGGCGCCGTCTCCGGTCACGGTGCCCGCACGGGCCGAATGGCTGGGTCCGCGTCGCGGTTCTACGGAGGATACTCCGAGACGCCCGCACACGCGCGGCTGTGTACCGGCAGGCGCTCGAGATGGGCGACGGCCGTCATCCGCGGGTAGTAGAAGACAAAGAAGGCCACAGACAGCAGAGTCCAGACTGCTATCGCACGCCGCATTCTCGTGGCCAAGTGCGCCAGCGCGAGCGCGAGAAACGGTACCGTCGGCAGCATGTAGAAGATGAAGATGCCCGAGCGGTTCCGGGCGACGAGCAGCCACGGCAGGTACGACAAGGCGAACCCGGAAAGGATCACCCCTTCTGCGTCGCCGAGGCTACGTGTTCGGGCCGCCCGGATTGTGATCAGGACGACGGCCAAGAGTGCGAGGAGCCAGAAGGGGCTGGCAAATGCCGCGACCTCTCGGCACCCGAGACGCGCGTACTCGTGAAAGTACGCCAGCGGCTGCGCGGGGATGAACCACGACCACGGGGGAGACTGCGCGGTGTGTGATCCTCCAAACCGCGAGTGGTACAGCCAGACGAACTGGTGGTACCGTGCGAAGTCCGCCCAGAATCGTCCTGTCAACAGGGTTGGCGGATACCTCGCAGCGTACGACAAGACATACACGAGCAGGGGCGTGATCACCAGCGACGCCACGATAGAGAGGCCTTCCTCCCGTACGGTGCGGATCACCGCGATCAGTCGTTTCTCACTTACCCGTGCCGAGCACTCCCACCAGAACACGAGGATGAGGACCGTGGCAAGCGCAAAGACTCCAGGCCACTTGCAGGCGATGGCCGCTCCTGCGGCCGCGCCCGCGGCAAAGCGCCATGGATGGCGCTGCCTCACGGGTGCCTGCGATAGGCGCTCCACGGGATCACGGTCGCGGTCGTAGAGACAACACAGGACCGAAGCCGTCGTGAAGAACGCGAGAAAGACATCGAGCATCCCCAGACGAGACTGCACGAAGTGGATGAGGTCGATCGCGAGCAACAGGGCCGCGACGAGCGCTGGGCCTGTGGCCTGGAGGAGCCTTCGGGCAGTGAGGTAGAGGAGCATCACGGTGAGCGTTCCGGCAATCGCGGCGCTGATGCGCCACCCGACCGCGGTGTACCCGAATCCCGCGATCCCGCCTGCAATCAGCCACTTTCCCAGCGGCGGATGGACCTCGTAAGCGGGCCGGACCCACTTGAGGCACACCTCCGCCATGCCAAACGCGTACCGGCAGGCGTCTTGTACATAGTGCGCTTCGTCGAAGACAAGGACGTCCGGGTCTCCCAAGCGTACAAGCCGCAGCAGGCCGGCGAGGGTAGTGATGCCCGCGAGGGCGACCCAATCCCGCGTAGACCACCCTGAACCCTGCGTGCTCGACTTCGTGACTGGACCTCCTGCGGCGTCGTTGGGAACTCTAAGAAGGTACTCCGCGTCGCGCCGCCGCGCCTGCGCCACGCGAGGCGTGCCGCGACGTGCGAACGGATGGGAGGGATGCCGGCCGTTGGCAGGAAACGTCATGATCGCTTCCTCGTCAGGTTCGGTGAGAAGGGGTCTGTGATGGCTGAGGGCCGAGTCAGTCGCCGCGAGTTCTGCAGTCGGACCGGCGCCGCCATCGGCGCGGTTATCCTGGGCGGATTCCCGCGGGGCGAGGGCAGAAGCCAGGGTCAACCGGGCGGTCAGTTCGGCCGCGCGACGACCCTAGATTCGCCCTACACGGTCGGCATGATGACATTCCTGTCCGGTCCGAGCGTGGTCCTGGCCGCGCCGATGCTCAAGGGGCACATCCTCGCGGTGGAGGAGGTCAACGCGACCGGCGGTCTGGCCGGCAGACGAAGGGTCGAAACGATCACCGCGGACGAAGGTGCGGGGACGGACGCGAACGTCGGAGCGCTCAAACGGATGAAACGTGAGGCGAAGATCGACGCCTTCATGGGTGTCGCCTCGAGTGCGAACACCGCTGCGCTGGGGCCGGTGGCGGAGGATCTGCGTATCCCGACACTTTTCGTCGATGGGTCCACGGACCTCTTGTTCGAACGGGTGCTGCCTCGACCCCAGTATGTCTTCCGCGTCCTCAATCCTCAGTCCGCCGATGGCGCCGCCTGCGCCGTCGCGGTGGCAAGAACCTGGCCAGAGGTGCGCAGGATCGCGTTCATCAATCCCGACTATGGCTACGGCCGGAGCGCGTTCGACCACTTTCACGTGGCGATCAGGAAGTTGCTGCCAGGTGTGCACGTCGTGTCCGAGATGTGGGCACCGGTAGGGACGACTGACTTCGCCGGCCTCATCGGGCAGGTCAGCGGCGCGAGGCCGGATCTCCTGGTCTCGGCGCTATGGGGCGCGGACTACCGCAGGTTCTACCGACAGGCGCAAGGGGTCGGCCTCTTCGGGAAGACGAAGTGCGTCACAACGATCGCCTTCGGCGTGACCCCGCACACCATCGATACAGACCATCCAGAGGCTGTCATGGCCGGCGCGCGGGCTGGCTACTACTGGAATCTCTCGTCGGAAGCCAGGTGGCCGGCCAACAGTCGCTTCGTGCGACGCTACTACGCACGATGGGGGGAGTATCCGAACTTCGAGGCGGAGGGGGGCTACACGGCCATGCACCTCTTGCGCGTCGCCATTGAGCGGGCCGTCCAGGCGACCGGCGGCTGGCCGGACGACGCGGCCATCGTCAGGCACCTGGAAGGCCTCTCGTGGGAGTCGCCAGCCGGGCCTATCAGGATCAGGCCTGACAATCACCAGGCGTACCGGGACGCCGTGATCAGCTTTACCCGTCACGATCCACGCTATCCGTTCACGGTGCTCGACCAGCGTCGCGTCATCACTGTACCGATTCACACGATCACCGCCCCGCCCGGCTGGCCGGTGGGTCACCCGACGTCGACCTACACGTGGATCGAGAGGACCTGGCCGGCCGCGAGGCCTTGACCTCGTCATGTCAGCCGGTTGCCGACTGCCTCCCCCGGCAGTGCCCAGCCACCGTAGAGCGCCCAGCCTCCATCCACGCTCAGCATGTCGCCGGTGATGTGCCGCGACGCGTCGCAGAGGAGGAAGAGGACCGCCTGCGCGACGTCGGTGGGTTCGGCCAGACGGCCCAGCGGCGTGCGGGCTTCGAGGCGAGGGCCTTCGCGGGCAATCAGGTGTGCGATCTGCTCGGTTCGCACGAATCCCGGTGCCACGGCGTTGACGCGGATGCCGAGCGGCGCCCACTCGATCGCCAGGGTCCGTGTCAGGTGCGCCAGCGCGGCTTTCGAAGCGGCGTACGCCACGCGGCCGGGAATCGCCGTGGTCGCGTGCAGGGACGCGATGTTCACGACCCGCGCATCCGTGCTGCGCTGGAGAAACGGCCGCGCGGCCTGGCACATGAAGAACGGCGCCTTGACGTTGACCGCAAACATGCGGTCCCACTCGGCCTCCTGCAGGTCGGCCGCCGGCTTCACGATGGCGAGACCCGCGTTGTTGACGAGGCCGTCCAGCCGCCCGTCGTGCTCACCCGCCTCGCGTGCGACTCGCCGGATCTCCTCGACGTGTTCGAGATTGCCCCACACCGCCCTGGTCGCGGTGCCGACCGCCTGTGCCGCTGCCTCGGCCTGCGGCCGTTCGCGGGCGTGCACGATCACCCGCGCGCCTGCGGCTGCCGCGGCGTGGGCAACGGCCAGGCCGATGCCGCGGCGCGCGCCGGTGACGAGAATCACCCGACCGGCGAGGGCCGAAACGCCCGGCCGGCCGCCTGTCTGCGTTGACATCAGACGCACCTCCGTTCTAAGATTAAACTGTTCTGATCTCCTGAACAGTTCAGGAGGGCTACTGCTGCTCCCTGCCTCGCGGGTGTCCACAGAGCGCGTGCCGGACGCGGTGGCTCGACGGTTGGTCGAGCAGATCCGTGACGGGGCGTTTGGCTCAGACGGGCGCCTGCCATCCGGCCGCCAACTGGCCGACACGTTTGGGGTCAGCCTGGCGTCGGTTCGAGAAGCCCTGCGGAGCCTCGAGGCCGTCGGCCTCGTCGTCATCGAGCACGGCCGCGGCGTCTTCCTCCGGCCCAGTCGGGCTGAGAGCGGCGTGTCGGACCGCTGGATGCAGTGGCTGCTCCAGCACGGCTCCTCGCTGCTGGATCTGTTGGAAGTGCGTCAGGCGGTCGAGACGGCGTCGGCGGAACTTGCCGCCCGGCGTGCCACGACCGAGGTGCACGCGCATCTGGACCGCATCGTCAACGACGCGGCGCGGCTGACCGTCCGGTACCCCGAGGGCAGCGAGACGCTGCTCAAGGCGTACGTCGAGCTCGATACCGAGTTTCACCGCACCCTTGCCGCGGCCACCGGCAACGCCGTGCTCCGCAGCCTGGTGGAGACCCTGGGCAACGCGCTGCAGGGGAGCCGGGAGGCCACCGTGGCCATCCCGGGACGCATCAGGCGCTCCACAAACGAGCACCGCCGCATCGCGAAGGCCGTGCGCGCAGGGAATCCCCTGGCTGCGCGGACCGCGATGTACGCTCACGTGCAGCGCGTCATTGAAGAGGTACGGTCGATCAAGGGCGCGCCGGCCCGGCCGATCTCAGCGGGGCCGGCGACGGCTGCGGCGGGGAGGGGCGCATGACCGATCCTGTTGACGTCGCCATCCTCGGCGCGGGAAACGGCGGGATCGCGGCGGCCGCCGACCTAGGGATGCGAGGGTTTTCGGTCTCGCTCTGCAACCGCTCGCGCGAGCGGCTCGAACCGTTCATGCGGCTTCGCGGCGTGGAGATGACCGGCGCGCTCGGCGACGCGTCGGTTCCCGTGCGGCGGATCACCCAGGATGTCGGCGAGGCGGTGCGTGGCGCCGAGGTGATCATGCTGACGGTGCCGGCCTCGGGCCAGGCCTACTACGCGGAAGCGCTGGCCCCGGTGCTGCGGTCCGATCAACTGGTCGTGCTGAACGCCAGCAACACCGGGAGCGCGTTGCACGTCGGCCGCATCCTGGCGGAGCGGGGCGCGCCGCCCGTCACGATCGTCGAGCTGAACTCGCTGACCTACATCTGCCGGATGGCGTCGCCGACGAAGATCAACATCACGGGGCCCGCGAAGACCAGCCGGATGGCGGCGCTACCGGCATCGGCGCGCGACGAGGCCTACGCGAAGTTCAGGCGGCTGTACCCGCACGCCGAACCGGTGGAGAGCGTGCTCGTCACCTCGCTGACGAACCTGAACGCGGTGCTGCATCCTCCGGGCATGTTGATGAACGCGGGCTGGATCGAGCACACCGCGGGCCAGTTCTACTACTACTACGAGGGTACCACGCCCGCGGTCGCCCGAGGGATCGAGGCCGTCGACCGCGAACGCCAGCGCATCGCCGCCGGATATGGATTCACACTTGCCACGTTCCTCGACTTCTTCTACCAGGCGGGGTACACGTCGCAGCGCGCGTGGGCGGCGCGGTCGATCTTCGAGGCGATGAAGGACAGCGTGCCCAACCGGTACATCAAGTCGCAGCCGAATCTCGAGGGGCGCTACATCAAGGAAGACATCGCGTTCGGTCTGGTGCCCATGCGCGCCCTGGCCGGGCCTGTCGGCGTCGAGACCCCGACCGTCTCGGCGTTTGTCCACCTGGCCTCGGTCGCCACGGGCGTCGACTACGCCCAGACCGGGCTGAACGCTGAACGTCTCGGCATCGCGGGCGCGAGCCGCGCCGACGTCGAGCGACTGGCGCGCGAGGGCCCGTGGGGAACAGCCCGATCATGACGGTGCCCGACACCGTGCGCCAGTTGCGGGCGGGCATGCAGCGGGCCGGCCTGGACGCGGTGGTCGCCACGACACCGGACAACGTGATCTATGTCGCGGGATTCACCGTGCCCTCGCACATGAGCAACCGCTTCCGCCGCACGCTCTGCCTGCTGCCGATGGAGGGCGATCCGGCCCTCGTGGTCGTCACGGTCGAGGAGACGCTGGCCCGTGACCGCACTCGGTGGATTCACGAGATCCACGCGTACAACGAGTTCACGGAGGACCCGTGGGCGGTGCTCGCGCAGGTGATCCGCGACCGGCGGCTCGACCGCGGCCGCATCGGGATCGAGATGGACCACGTGGCCGCGGACGACTATCAGCGATTGGTCCGGCACCTCCCGGCAGCGCGGTTCAGCCACGCCGGGCCGGTGTTCCTGGAGACGCGCATGCACAAGACCCCGGCCGAGGTGCAGGCGATTGGCACGCTGGCGCGACTCGCCGCCCGCGCGCACGGCGAGGCGTACCAGCGTCTCCGACCCGGTATGACCGAGCGCGATCTCGCGCGCCTCCTCGTCGACGCGTGTCCGGGGGTGGACTACTGCCGGCCGATTGTCGGCGCCGGCGAGCGCAGCGCGTTCGCGAACGCCGCGCCGACCGATCGTCGTATCGGCACCGGAGATGTGATCCGCGTGGACCTGATTGCCGGACAGCAGTGGTTCCACTCGGACATTGCGCGGACCGTGGTTGTTGGCCGTCCCACGGCCGAACAGACTCGTATCTGGGCGACGCTGATTGACGCGTACCGTCGCGTGCAGGACCGCCTCAGGCCCGGAGCCAGGACGCGCGATCTGCATCTGACGTACCTGACGACGCTGCGCGAGGCAGGACTGGAGGCCAGCCTGAAGTTCCTCGGGCATGGGCTGGGGCTGACCATTCACGAGGAGCCCTATGTGAACGAGTACACCGATCGCGCGCTCGAGGCCGGGATGGTGTTGTGCCTCGAGCCCATGTATCTCATCCCCGGACGCATGGGGTTCCACATCGAAGACGAGTTCCTGATCACCGACGGCGGCTTCGAGGTGCTGAGCGACGGCACGCCCAATGATCGGCTGATCGTGATAGGAGAGGGTGCGTAGCATGGCCGGTCCCTCACGGCGGAAGCCGATCTTCTCGTTCACGCGCGTGCCCGAAGGGCCCATCACGGCCTTCCTCGATTTCGTCCGTCTCGGCCGCGATTTGGGATTCGACCGGTTGTGGATTCCGGACCAGACTTATTACGCAGATCCGTTCGCGCTTCTGGCCCGGGTCGCGGCCGAGGTGCCGGGTCTGGAACTCGGTTTGGCGGTCACGAATCCGTACACGCGCCACCCGGTGCAGATCGCCAGAGCCGCGGCGACGGTCGCGGAGATCTGCGGCGGACGGTTCCTGCTGGGCCTGGGCGCCGGCAACCGCAAGCACGTCATCGAGCGGCTCGGTCTCGACGGCAGGGGCGCCGCGGAACGGGTGCGCGAGGCGACCGTCATCGTCCGCCGGCTGCTGGCCGGCGAGCGGATGACGCATCAGGGCCACTGGACCCTCAAAGGGGTCAGATTGGAGCGCGAGGGGCCGCTCGACGTCCCGATCTTCATCGCCACGCGCAATCCGAGGATGCTGCGCGTGGCCGGAGAGGTCGGCGACGGCGTGATGTTCGAGTCGCTCGTCTCCCCGCTCGCCCAGGCATATGGGCTAGAGGAGGTACGCGCCGGTGCCGCGGCCGCGGGGCGCGAGATGTCCGGCATGGAGATCGTGGCGTGGCAGAGTGTCAACATTACCGATGACCGCGCGGCCGGCGTCGAGGCGATGCGGCCGTGGGTCGCGTACCTGCTGGGCATGACGACACCGCCGGTCGCGGCCCGTATGGGCATCAGGCCCGAGGTGACGGAGCACGTGCACCAGGTCTTTGCGACCGGTGGCCCCGAGGCCGCGGTGGAGTTCGTCGGCGAGGCCGAGGTGGATCGCTTCGTGATCGTGGGCGGCCCGGAAGAGGTCGCGGCGCGGTGCGTGGCGCTCATTCGCGGCGGTGCCACCGACTTCGCCGTGCAGGTGAAGGCCGATGACTTCTCGGGCCAGCCCGTACGCGACGATCGGGCGGCCCGCCACGGCCTGGAGCGGTTTGTGCGTGAGGTCAAGCCACTGGTGTTGGAGCAACTGGCTCGGTGAGGGTGAGCGTGGTGCGGAGTACGCCACATCAAGACAGGGGGGATCGCGCATGAAGGCATACGGTCGCGCCCTGCGGGCGGGACTCGTCGTGGTGATCATCGTCGCCGGATTGATCGGGGCGACCTGGGCGACCGCGCAGGAGAAGTTCCCATCGAGGGAGATCTCGCTGATCGTGCCGTGGCCGGCCGGCGGCGGGTCGGACATCAGCATGCGCCTGGTTGCGGACCAGGCCAGCAAGACCTTCGGCGTGCCGGTGGTGGTCGTCAACAAGCCCGGCGCCGCGGGCGCCATCGGGCACCGCGACATTGCCACCGCGCGGCCCGACGGCTACACGGTCGGCATGTTCGGCTCGGGCTTCATCGCGCAACAGTACATGATCCCGAACCCTACCAAGCTCGAAGATATCCAGCCCATCGTCTTCTTTGGCAACGAGCCGGGTGCACTGACGGTGCGGGCGGATGCGCCGTGGAAGACGCTCAGGGAGTTCGTCGAGGCCGCGAAGGCGCGTCCCAACACGATCAAGAACGCCAACGACCCGCCGGGCGGCGCGTCCCACCTTGCCGTGCTGATGTTCGAGCGCAAGCTCGGCATTACCCTGAACAAGGTGCCTTATCAGGGCTTTGCGCCGAGCGTCGCCGCGCTGATGGCCGGTGAGGTGCAGGCCGCCACGGTGCCGGTGCCCGATGTCATTCAGGGCCACAAGGCCGGCCGGCTGCGCATCCTCGGGGTGTCCGACACGAAGCGCCACTTCCTCGCCCCGGACGTGCCGACGTTCAAGGAGCAGGGTTTCGACGTGGACTTCGGGTCGTGGCGGGTGATCGCAGGGCCGAAGGGCATTCCGGCTGATCGTGTGGCCGTGCTCGAGGAGAAGTTCCTGGCCGCGCTCAACAACGAGGGCTTCGTGCAGCGGGCGAACAAGGCCGGGTTCATCGTGGCGCCTCTCGGCATTCGGCGCACCGAGGCGTTCCTCAAGGCGGACGACGCGATCCAGTACCTGCTGCTGTTCGAACTCGGGTTGGTGCGCAACCCGAAATAGGCGAGGTGGGGGCGGGCAGGCCGGGTCGCGTGCCCGCCCCAGGTTGCCACTCGCGATGACCGCGGCGCGGCAAGGCGTGACCGATGTGGTCTCGGGCCTGACATTGCTGGCCGTGGCCGGTGTTGGGTTGCGCGCGCTTGCAGGTACGACCAGGGCCCTGGCAGGCTTCGACTTCGGGACAGACCCGGGACCGGCGCTCATGCCGCGCCTGCTGTTGTGGGCGCTAGGCGCAGGCGGGGTCTGGCTGACGGCCTTCGGGGCCTGGCGACTGGCCCGCAGCCGGCGACAACCCCGCGCCGGACCGGTCGCGCGGCCGTCCGATCTGGCGAAGTACGCGATCCCCGCCGCGTTTGCGCTGTCGCTCGCGGTCTACGTGTGGGGATTGTTCGCAGCCGGCTTCGTGGCCGTCACGGTGGTCTTCTGCTTCTTCTGGATTGCGGCGCTCAGCCGGCAGGGCGAGGGCCGGCTCGGGTGGCGGCGGGCGCTGACGTCGGCCGGCGCCGCGGTCGCGATTGCGGCGGCCGTGTACTACGTCTTCAAAGGTTTCGTGCGAGTGCCGCTGCCGTAGGCCTCATGGGCACCGTCCTGTTCGCCGCCCTTGAGCGCGTGCTCACCTCGCCGCAGTCGTTGCTGCTGGCACTCGGCGGCTCGGTGCTGGGCATCATCTTCGGTGCGCTGCCGGGGATCAGTTCGACGATGTCGCTCGCCGTGCTGCTGCCGTTGACGTTCGCTCTGGATGCGACGAACGCGATGGTGGTTCTGATGGGCGTGTTCAACGGGAGCGTGTACGGCGGGTCGATCTCGGCCATCCTCCTGAACATCCCGGGCACGCCGGGCGCCATCGTGACGCAAATGGACGGCCACCCCATGGCGATGACGGGCCGCGCCGGCGAGGCGATCGGTTACGCGACCTTCGCGTCGATGTTTGGAGGGTTCTTTGGCCTTGTCGTGTTCATGACGGTCGCGCCGCTGCTCGCGGACATCGGGCTGAAGTTCCAGAGTCCGGAGTTCACCGGCCTGGCGATTCTCGGGCTGGCAAGCCTCTCGGCTGCGATTCCCGAGGCCATGCTCAAGGGCATTCTCGCCGGACTGTTCGGGCTGCTCCTGTCCACCGTCGGCCTGGACCCCATGACGAATGTGCTCCGTTTCGACTTCGGGAGCAAGGGCCTAGCCGCCGGTGTCGCGATCATCCCGATGGCGATCGGCATCTTCGGTCTTGCCGAGGTTCTGAGGAACCTCGAAGGCGGCGTCCAGCGGTGGGACGTCGTGCGCAACATCCGGCGCGTGATCCCGCCGTGGCACGAGATGCGACGCACGCTCCCCACCGCGGTGCGCGGGAGCCTGGTCGGTGTGATCGTGGGGATCATCCCGGCTGCCGGGTCGGCTATCGGCGTGGTGTTCTCCTACCTGCAGGAGAAACGGCTCTCGCGCACGCCTGAACGGTTCGGGACCGGCGTGCCCGAGGGCGTGGTGGCGCCCGAGGCGTGCAACAACGCCTGCATGGGCGGTGATCTGATACCGACCATGAGCCTGGGTATTCCTGGGGACAGCATCACCGCCGTGCTGATGGGCGCGCTGTTGATCCAGGGACTACGACCCGGACCGCAACTCTTCAGCCAGCACCCTGACTTTGTCGCGAGCGTCTACGTGGCCCTGGCGGTTGCGATCGTCTTCACCACGACGGCCGGTCTGCTGGGCGCCCGGGTGCTTGTCCGCGTGCTGGCCGTTCCCAAACCGGTGCTCATGGCCGGGATCACGATCCTCTGTGTGGTCGGGTCGTATGCGGTCAACAACGCGGTCTTTGACGTGGGCGTGATGGTCGTCTTCGGCGTCCTGGGCTACGTGATGCAGAAGGCCGGGTTTCCGGTCCTGCCCATGGCCTTCGGGCTGATTCTGGGGCCGATGTTCGAAGACAATCTGCGGCGCACGCTGGTCGTCAGCGGTGGGAGCCTGCTGATCTACGTGCAGCGGCCGATCAGCGTCGTGCTGCTGCTCCTGTCGGCGGCGGTCGGCATCTATCCCTTGTACCTGGAGTACCGGCACCGGCGGCGCGGTCGCGCCCTCAGCGTCGTGGAGACGGCGTTGCTCGAGGGCGACGACGCACTCCTCAAGGCCGCGGCGCCGGACCCGCACATCCGCGCGCCGGACCGCTAGCCGAACACGTCACCACGCAGCACGAAGGAGGAAGGCATGGGCGAGATCCACGAGATCATCGCACGACAACGCCGGGCCGTGGAGGCCGAGGGCTGGGAGGCGAGCGTGGCGATATCGCCGGAGAACGTGGCCTACACCGCGGGGTTCACCGTGCCGTCGCAGCCGGTCATCCGGCACCGGCACGCCATGTGCGTCGTCACGCCGGCGTCGGGCGAGGCTATGGTGACCGTGGACATGGAGTTCTCCACGGCGCGGCGCTATAGCCGCATCCCGGATGTGCGGCGGTGGAAGGAGTTCACCGACAAGCCCATGGACCTGCTCGCCTCCACCCTGCGCGAGCTCGGCGTGCGTCGCGGCCGCGTGGGCATCGAGATGCACTACCTGCCGGCGGCGGATTACCTGCATCTGGCCGCGCTCATGCCCGAGGTCGAGTGGGTGGACAACGACCGGTGGTTCGCGCGGCTGCGCATGGTGAAGACGCGAGACGAGATTGACCGGCTCAGACAGGTGGGCCGAATTGCCGATGAGGCGCATCGGGTGGCGTACCGGCAGGTGCGCGAAGGCATGACCGAGCGCGACCTGGGCCGGGTGCTGGTGAGCGAGCTGTACGCCCGTGGGGTGGACGGCGTCCGCATCCTGGTCGTGGCCTCAGGCGATCGCAGCGGCCTGCCCAACGCGGGGCCCACCGACAGGGTGCTCCGGCGCCATGACCTGATCCGCGTGGACCTGATCGCGCACCGCGGCAGTTACTACTCCGACGTGGCGCGCACCGCGGTTGTTGCCGAGCCGACGCCACAGCAGCGTGACGTCTGGCAAAGGATCACCGACACGCACCGGACGCTGCTCGAGATGATCCGGCCGGGCGTGCGGACCTCGGCGCTCTACGCGGCGTTCAAGCGCAAGTTCGAACACTATGGCTTCCCGGTGTCCTCGTTCGTCGGGCACGGGCTCGGGCTGCACCTGCACGAGGAACCGCTCATCGGATTTGTCGGCGACACCGAACTGGAAGAAGACATGGTCCTGTGCATCGAGCCCTTCATCTTTGCCGCCGGGTATGGCTACCAGGTCGAAGACGAGGTGGCGGTCACGAAGACGGGGTATGCGCTGTTCACCGACGCGGTGGGCACCGCGGAACTGCTGACGACCGCGTAGGAGGCGTGTGGTGAGAATCACGAGCGTCGAGACGTTTCGGGTCGGATTGCCGCGGCGGCGCGTACACCGGTGGGCGTTCAATTACGTCGCCGCCGGGTCGGACTACGTGCTGGTGCGCATCTCCACCGATGCCGGCATCTCGGGTATCGGCGAGGCGCCGGTGCTCCCGGACTGGGGCGGGGACTACGGGACCCACGACGGGGAGTATTCCGTGGGCGCCGTCGATGTGATCGACCGCTGGCTGCGGCCCGTGCTCATCGAGCAGGATCCCTTCCAGATCGATGTGCTTCACGCCCGGATGGATGCGGTGATCCGCGGCCACCCGTACGCGAAGGCGGCGATCGACGTGGCGCTGCACGATCTGAAGGGCCGGGCCCTGGGCGTGCCGGTCTACGAGCTTCTCGGCGGCCTGGTCCGCCGGGAGGTCCCGCTGGCCCACTCGATCGGGTTGATGGACATCGAGCCGGCGCTGGCCGAGATCGCCGCGGTCGTCGAGGAGGGTGTCAAGACCATCAAACTGAAGATCGGCGTCGACCCGCAGCGGGATGTGGAGCTCGTGCGCCGCACGCGGGAACTCGTCGGCCCGGCGATCAAGATCCGGGTCGATGCCAATCAAGGCTACCCGACACCCAAGCTCGCGCTCCAGGTCCTGCGCCGCATGCAGGACTACGACGTCTGGTTCATGGAGCAGCCCGTCATGGGCATCCGCAACCTGGCGAGGGTGAGCCGGGCTACGGACGTGCCGATCATGGCGGACGAGAGCGCGTGGACGACGCAGGAGGTGCTCGAGATCATTCGGCTCGAGGCGGCCGAGCTGATCTCGCTCTACTACACGAAGCCCGGCGGACTCTACCCGGCCAAGCAGGTCGCGGCGGTCGCCGAAGCCGGGGGCCTGGCCTGCGACGTCAACGGCTCTGCCGAAACCGGCATCGGCAACATGGCCAACATCCACCTGGCGGCGTCGACGCGTAACGTGACGATCCCGGGATCGATCCCGGTCAACGCACCCGCAGGCCGCCGGCCGACGAGGATGGCCGGACACTACTACACCGACGATCTCATCAAGGAACCCTACGAGTTTCGCGACGGATGTTTCATCGTGCCCGACCGACCGGGCCTGGGTGTGGATCTCGATGAGGAAAAGCTCTTGAAGTACCGCGTGGCATAGGACGCCCGCATGCGACTCATGCACGCCTCTTGATCGTCGCGCCCTACAACGCGCAGGTCGGCGCCATCCGACGGCTGGTGCCATCAGCGGCCAGGGTCGGAACCGTGGACAAGTTTCAGGGACAGGAGGCACCGATCAGCCTCTACTCGATGACGAGTTCGTCCGCGGAGGACGCGCCGCGCGGGATGGACTTCCTGTACAGCCGGAACCGGCTCAACGTGGCCACGTCGCGCGCACGGTGTGTCGCCGTCGTGGTGGTGTCCCCGGAACTCGTACGCGTCCGCGCACGGACGCCCAGACAGATGCGGCTGGCGAACGCGCTGTGCCGATTCGTCGAGTTTGCCAGCCGCGTGACCCTCTGATCTGCGACAGACGCATGGTGGCAACCGAGACATGGCCGGCGGGTATCACGACGCCGTATGGAGAAGTCCCCTGTGCGCACGTCACGTCCCACCGTGGGAGGGCTGTCATGCCGGTCTTCACGATCGTGGTGCGCCTCGTCCACATTACCACCGCCGCCCTCTGGGCGGGTGCCGCCGTCGCGTACGCCGGTTTTGCCTCACCCGCGGCGCGCGCCATGGGTCCTGACGGCGGTAAGTTCACGCAGCGGCTCGTTGCGGCCGGCTTTCCGACCTTCATGAACTGGATGTCGTGGACCGCGACCCTGTCCGGGCTGCTGCTCTACTGGCGCGTGTCCGGCGGTGCCCAGCCGGCCTGGATCGCCTCGATGCCGGGTCTGGTGTTCACGCTGGGTTCGATCGCGGGGATCGCCGCCTTCCTCACGGGTGCCCTGGTCAACAGCCCCGCAGCGGCGCGTCTGGGTGCCGTTGGACGCGAAGTCCAGGCGTCGGGCGGGCCGCCGATGCCGGGGCAGACGGCGGAGATGCAGGCGCTGCACGAGCGACTCCGCAAGGGCGGCCACTGGGGGACCTCGCTGCTGGTGGTCGCGCTGATCCTCATGTCAGCGGCGCGGTACCTGCGATGATGCCGGTTTCGGCGATGAGGCGTCGCGGGAGCGTCCACCCCGAGCAGTGATGCGAGGTCTACCGCAGAAAGCGGATGAACCACGCCGTCGCCAGGCGCGCGACCTCCTCCAGCGCCCCCGGTTCTTCGAAGAGATGCGTCGCCCCGGGCACGATCTCCAGGGCCTTTTCGGCCGTGAGGTGCGCGAGCGCCTCGCGGTTCAGATCGAGCACGACATAGTCGCGGCCGCCGACGATCAGCAGCGTGGGCGCGCGCACCCGCGGCAACGCCGCATGGGCCAGGTCCGGTCGTCCGCCGCGCGACACGATGGCGCGGATGGCGTCCGGTCGCGCCGAAGTAGCCGACTGCGAGCGTCTGCGCCTCAGGCAGGCCGACAAGGGCGTCGGTGATCGCGCCCAGGCGGTCGGCCAGCATCGCGATGTCGAAGCGCAGGTGCCGGGTCGCGGCCTCGCGGATCTCTTCCTCTCGCGTAAGCAGGTCGGTCAACAGCGTGCCGATGCCGGCAGCCTGCAGGGCAGACGCGACGAACCGGTTGCGCGGGCTGTGGCGGCTGCTGCCGGTGCCGTGAGCGAAGACGACGAGGCCGCGGGCGCCGCTGGGGATCGCCAGCGCGCCCTCGAGCGTCACGCCGCACACCGGCAGCGTCAGCAGGCGGTTACCACCCTGGCTCATGAAAGACCTCCTCGATATCCGTTCGTGATTGGCAGCCGCCGGTCCCGGCCGAACGCCTTGATCGTGATCTTCACCCCGGGCGGCGCCTGCCGCCGCTTGTACTCGCTGCGGTCCACCATGCGCACGACGCGCGCGACCGTCGCCCGGTCGTGGCCCAGCCGGGCGATCTCGTCGGGCGGCGCGTCGCGCTCGACATAGAGCTCGAGAATCGGGTCCAGCACGTCGTACGGCGGCAGGTTGTCGGTGTCGAGCTGGCCGGGCCGCAACTCCGCAGTCGGCGGCCGTTGCAGGATGCCGTCGGGGATTACCGCCCCCCTGGTGTTGCGCCAGATCGCCAGGTCATAGACCAGCGTCTTCGGCACGTCCTTGATCAGCGCGAACCCGCCGGCCATGTCACCGTAGAGCGTCGCGTAGCCGCACGAGTACTCGCTCTTGTTGCCGGTGGCGAGCACGAGCCAGCCGAACTTGTTGGAGAGCGCCATCAACAACGTGCCGCGGATCCGCGCCTGGATGTTTTCCTCGGCGACGTCGGCCGGGCGTCCCGCGAACGCGGGCGCCACCGCGTCGAGAAACGCCTGGAAGATCCCGGCGATCGCGATCTCGACCCAGCACACGCCCAGTCGCGTGGCCAGATCCCGCGCGAGCGTGAGGCTCGCGCCAGACGTGTAGGGTGATGGCATGAACGCCACGTGCACGTGCTGTGGCCCCAGCGCATCGGTCGCGATGGTGGCGACAAGGGCCGAGTCAATCCCACCTGACAGCCCGAGCACGACATCGTGGAAGCCGTTCTTGCGCGTGTAGTCCCGCAGCGCCAGTTCGAGGGCTCGGTACACCTCTTCGACGCGGTCGAGCGGCGGTACGATCCTCCCGCCGGCGGCCGGCGCCGCGGAGGTGGGCAGGTTTGGGAGCATCACCGCCGGAGTCGGCAGCGCGTCGTCGTCCGGCGACGTGCTGAGCGCGGCCTCGCGCGGAGTGCTGCCGTCCCACGCCGGCGCGGCGGCGGCCGAGACCGGTCGGTTCGCGCCCGCGTTATCCTCGGGCCGCAGGCGGGCGGCGTGCACGGCGTCGAGATCGAGATCGCACAGCAGCATGTCTTCCGCGAACTGCGCGGCCCGGGCGAGCACCGTCCCATCGTGCCCGATGACCACGCTCGTGCCGTCGAACACGAGCTCGTCCTGGCCGCCGACCAGGTTCACGTAGGCGACGATCGCCCGGTAGTCGCGGGCTCGGGCCGCCAGCATCCGCTCGCGGTCGCGCCACTTGCCGGCGTGATACGGCGATGCGTTGATGTTGATCAGCAGCACCGCGCCGGACTCGGCGGCGAGCCGTGGCGGTCCGCCGGGATACCAGATGTCCTCGCAGATCGTGACGCCAAACACGTGCGCACCGAGGTGAAACACGGGACACTCGTGGCCAGGCTGGAAGTAGCGCTTCTCGTCGAAGACACCGTAATTGGGGAGCCGTCGCTTGTGATACGTCGCGATGCGGCGGCCCTGCGTCAAGATCGCCGCCGCATTGTGGAGCCGACCTGGCGCCCCGGGATCCGGCGCATCGAGACACCCCACAACCGCGATGATGCCAGGCGTCGCGGTTGCCAGATCATCGAGCGCCTCCACATTGGCGCGGACAAAGTCCGGCTTCAGCACGAGATCCTCTGGCGGATAGCCAGTCAGTGCCAGCTCGGGGAACGCGACCACATGCGCGCCCAGGTCGTGCGCCCGGCGCACGAGGGCGCGGATGCGCGAGGTGTTGCGCGCAATGTCGCCGACCGTGGTATTGATCTGGGCCAGGCAGAGCCGCAGCATGCACGCCTCCCGAGGCGGAGTCCGTTCTTCGAGGGCTTAGACACTCCCGGCATTGGGCCTGCCGGCCTGAGTCGCCGGAGGGTTTCAGGAGACCTCCGGGCGGGTGGGGGGTGCTCCCAGGACTACCTTTGGGCACTTTGAGGCATATACACAGACGAATTCCCTAGGCACCCAGGGGGAGTCCCCGCCAACACAGGAGGCCGGAATATGGCAAAGCCCATTCAGCTTCGCATCTCGGTTCGCGACCAGGCCGGAAACGTCACTGTCATCGACGCGGCCGGCTATATCAACGAGCCGCCAATCATCGACCAGGTGATCATTGATCCACCCATGGTGCTGCCCGGTCACGCCGCGCGCATCACGATTCTGGCGCGCGATCCCGAGGGCGAGCCGCTGACGTACGAGGTCGCGGCGGGTGACGGGACGATCGAGCCGACTGATCAGCCGAACGTCTTCATCTGGCGGCCCGCGTAGCAGCGCGCGGCGCACCGTCGCCCCGACCGGCGTCGCTCGATGACCACGCTACGGATCACCGTTCGCAGCCGCGTTGGGCTGACGGCCACGCAGGCCGTGGCCGTCGAGGTGATCCGCGAGCCTGAGCCGGCGCGCGCACCCCTCCGGACCCTCTCGACCGGCCGGCGTGTGCGCCTGGGGCAGATCCTGGTCGAAGCGGGGGTCATCACGCAAGACCAGTTGCGGATGGCCCTCGACGCACAGAAAAAGACGGGTGACCGGATTGGTCAGGTCATCCTGAACATGGGGCTGGGTTCGCAGGAAGCGATTGCCGCGGCGCTCGCCCAGCAGCTCAACATCGAGTTCCTCCGCATCGACCCGCACCAGCTGCACGACGACGTGCTGCTGCGGGTGCCGGAGCCGATGGCGCGTCGGCACCAGGTGATTCCCTACCGCGTTGAGGGTCAGACGCTGGTCCTGGGGATGGTGGACCCCCTGGACCTGCTGGCGATCGACGACGTCTACCGGCTCACCGGCCTCGACGTGCAGCCCGTGGTGATCACGGCCGACGACTTCCATCGTGCGATCGGTCAGTATCCGGCTCCGGGCGCGTCGCTCGACGCGCTACTCGAAGAGATCAAGCCGTTCGATACCGCCGACGAGGCCGCGGGCGCCCCGGCGATCGATGACGCGCCGATCATCCGGTTGACCAACCTGATCCTGCTGCAGGCGGTGCGGCAGGGCGCGAGTGACATCCACATCGAGCCGCAGGAGCGTCAGGTCCGTGTGCGCTTCCGGGTCGATGGGACGCTGCGGCAGATGATGACCCCGCCGCGGCACGTGCACGGCGCCTTGTGCTCGCGGATCAAGATCATGGCTAACATGAACATCGCCGAGCGCCGCGCGCCGCAGGACGGGCGTGTGGACCTGCGCGTCGACAACAGGGAGGTGCGGCTGCGAGTGTCCACGGTGCCGACCACCCTCGGCGAGAAAACGGTCATCCGGATTCTCGACAAGAGCAACGCGACGGTGGAGATCGGGAAGCTCGGGTTCCGGCCCGATGATGCACGACGGTTCGAGCAGATGATCGCGCGGCCGCACGGGATCGTCCTCTTCACCGGGCCGACCGGGAGTGGGAAGACGACCAGCCTGTACGCCGTCCTGAACCGACTGAACCGGCCGGACGTGAACGTCGTTACCGCGGAGGACCCGGTCGAGTACGAGCTGCCGGGCATCAGCCAGGTGCAGGTGAATCCCAAGGCCGGGCTCACCTTCGCTGGCGCGCTGCGCTCGTTCCTCCGTCAGGACCCGGACGTCATCATGGTTGGCGAGATCCGTGACGAGGAGACCGCGCGCCTGGCGATCCAGGCCGCACTCACCGGCCACCTGGTCTTGAGCACCCTGCACACGAACGACGCGCCTGGCGCGGTCGCCCGGCTGACAGACATGGGGATCGAGCCGTTTCTCATCTCGTCATCGGTGGTCGGCATTGTGGCCCAGCGCCTGGTGCGCGTGCTCTGTGATCACTGCCGCGAGCCTTACAGCCCCTCGGAGGAGCTCCTGGCGTCGGTCGGGTTGCGCGGGATGTTTAGCCCACCCACGTTCTACAAGGCCAGGGGGTGTGAGTTCTGTGGAAACTTCGGCTATCGGGGCCGCATCGGGCTCTTCGAGGTTATGGCCCTCGACGAGACCGTACGCGAGTTGATCACGAAGAAGGCGTCGGTGGCGCAGATCCGGCGCGCAGCGCTGCTCGGCGGCATGCGCACACTGCAAGACGACGGGCTGACGAAGGTGATCGAAGGTGTCACATCGCTCGAGGAGGTGCGGCGCGTGGTGCTGCTCCAACCGTCGCCGATTGAAGAGAGGCTGCCGGTCGCGCCGCCGCGCTGACGCGCGGCGAGCGAGCGGCGCGGGAGCCCGGCAACACGGCGGCGGGCCCCGGTTACTGGCCGGGGCCCGCCGCCGTGCGTCGGCCGTTCGGGCGGACCGCCGCGATGGGCCTAGAAGTCCTCGTCCGGCATGCCGCCCGCTCCCGGTGCCGGTGCCGCGGCCTTCTTCTTCTCGCGCTTCTCCACGACGACCGCCTCGGTCGTCAGCAACAGCCCCGCCACGCTGGCGGCGTTCTGCAGCGCCAGGCGCGTCACCTTGAGCGGGTCGACGATCCCAGCCTTGATCATGTCGGTGTATTCGCCGGTTGCGACGTTGTACCCGACACCAGGCTTCTCCTTCTTGATGCGCTCGACGACCAGCGAGCCTTCGCCGCCGGCGTTGAGCACGAGCTGCCGGGTTGGCTCCTCGAGCGCGCGCCGCACCAGACTGACGCCGATCAGCTCGTCACCCTTCGCGTCCACCTTGTCGAGCGCGCCCAGCGCATTGAGCAGGGCGGTGCCGCCGCCCGGCACAATACCCTCTTCCACAGCGGCTTTGGTGGCGTTCAGCGCGTCCTCGAAGCGGTGCTTCTTCTCCTTCATCTCGGTCTCGGTCGCCGCGCCGACCTTGATCTCGGCCACGCCACCGCCGAGCTTGGCCAGCCGCTCCTGCAGCTTCTCGCGGTCGTAGTCGCTGGTCGTGTCCTGAATCTCCTTCTTGATCTGGGCAATGCGGCCGTCGATGTCAGCCTTCTTGCCCTTGCCGCCGATGATCGTCGTCTCTTCCTTCGTGGCTTTGACCTTGTCGGCCCGGCCGAGGAAGTCGAGCTCGACACTCTCGAGCTTGACGCCGATGTCATCGGAGATGACCTTGCCGTTCGTGAGCACCGCCATGTCGCCCAGCATTGCCTTGCGGCGGTCGCCGTACCCCGGCGCCTTGACCGCGACGCTGTGCAGCACGCCCCGCAGCTTGTTGACGACCAGGGTGGCCAGCGCTTCGCCCTCGACGTCTTCCGCGACGACCACGAGCGGCTTGCCTGTGCGGATGACCTTCTCCATCAAGGGCACGATGTCGCGCGCCGCGCTGATCTTCTTCTCGGTGAGCAGGATGTACGGTTCGTCGAGGACCGTCTCCATCTTGTCGGGGTCGGTGATGAAGTAGGGCGAGATGTAGCCGCGGTCGAACTGCATGCCCTCCACGACTTCGACCGTCGTCTCGATGCCTTTGCCTTCCTCGATGGTGATGACGCCGTCCTTGCCGACCTTGTCCATCGCGTCGGCGATGATCTCGCCGATCTCAGGATCGTTGGCGGCGATGCCGGCGACATGCGCAATCTGTGCGCGTCCTTCGATCTGAATCGCGGACTTCTTGAGGTGGGCGACAACCGCGTCGACGGCCTTGTCGATGCCGCGCTTGATCAGCATGGGGTTGCCACCCGCGGCGACGTTCTTCAGCCCCTCGCGCACCATGGCCCAGGCGAGTACCGTCGCGGTCGTCGTACCGTCACCGGCCGCATCGTTCGTTTTGCTCGCGACTTCCTTGACGAGCTGGGCGCCCATGTTCTCGTTGGGGTCCTCGAGCTCGATCTCCTTGGCCACGGTAACGCCGTCCTTTGTGATGGTCGGCGATCCCCATTTCTTCTCAAGCACGACATTCCGCCCCTTGGGGCCGAGCGTGACCTTGACCGCGGTCGCGACCCGCTCCACTCCACGCTCGAGCGCCCGCCGGGCGTTCTCGTCGTAGAGCAACACCTTCGCTGGCATGGCTGCGCTCCTCCTGACGCTGGTGTGTTTAGCACTCTCGGGCTGACAGTGCTAATCCATCCCCTATTCTTGAGACGACGCGCGGGCAAATCAAGACCCCTTCATCAGTCGCCACGGCCGGAAATTCAGGTCCGGGCGGCTAAATGCTCGCTGAACCTCGTTCTTCCTCTCGATTGCTCATCTTCGCGTGCTGTGATCCTCCGATCTGAGGCGACTCGGGCAACGGTGCGGTCCTGTGCTATGCTGGCACCGTGGTCCGCACGATGCCGACCCGCTGGCAGGTGTTTGTCGCCGCGTTCCTCGCGGTGGTCGGTTTCCTGGTGGCGGCGCAGCTGCAGAGCCGGCGCCAGCTCATTCGGGCGGGTGGCCTGCCGACGTGGCGCCTGCAGGAACTTGCCGTGCTCATCCGTCAGCAAGAGGAAGCGCTTGCGCGTCTGGAAGCGGAGATCGACGCGCTCAGGCGTCAGGGGCAGGATTACGAGACCGCGCTGACCGCGGGGCGCAGCCTGTCCGAAGAGATGGGCAAGGAACTCGAACAGTTCCGGTTGTTGCTCGGGCTCGTGGCTGTGCGGGGCCCCGGCGTCCAGGTGACCGTGATGCCCGGCGCGTCACCGCCCTCCGGCATCCTACCCACGGATGTCCAGGCTCAGGACCTGGCAGGCCTCCTCAACGAGCTCTGGGCAGCCGGGGCCGAGGCGGTCGCGGTCAACGGGCTGAGGATCCTGGCGACAACTCCCATTCGGCAAGACGGGACGCAGATCGTGCTGGCAGGCACGCGCATTGGACCGCCTTTCCGGATTGAGGCGATCGGTAACCCAGCCGCGCTCCGGGCCGCCCTGGCCATTCGGGGCGGCTTCGTGGAGGGGTTGCGCGCGGTCGGTCTGCGGGTCGACGTGCACACGCGCCAGCGGCTGCGACTCGCCGCGCGATCCCACGTGGAACCCTTGAGGCACGCGCGGCCGGCCACTCCGGCTCCGCCGTAGATTACGGGTCGCGCGGCATCGAACGGCACTCGGTCCCGACCGCGTTGCCGAATCGTGGGCCGTGCCTTCGGAAGACACACGGGTGCGGTCGCCGCCGGTTGAGCCCGACCATGCTGGTCTCCTCCGGCAGACACGACCGCACCACACACCCCGCCCTTGAGAAGCCCGCCGCGCTTGAGTCCTGGCCGTGCGGCACGTTCTTCGTTCGGCCCGACTTTGCGACGCCGCCCTCGTCGAGACGGGGCTTCATTATAGGTGGTGCCCGCGCGAAACGTCAATTAGACGCGCGGGGGAGCGTCCTCCACCGCGCGGGGGATGCAACCCGTGTTCCTCTCGCCGCGCGGCTGGCGAGCGCCGACCTACGCGACCTACGATGCGCGTTCGATGGCGACGGCCACGGCCTCGCCCCCGGCCAGGCAGATCGATGCCACGCCGC
>JAVKJV010000026.1:0-44665 GCA_031458775.1 Candidatus Fervidifonticultor quartus
CTGCCCACCCCTTCTCAAGGTTTTGCTGGTACCAAAACCTCGGTTGGAGCCTGGGCAATGGCCCTCCTGTCTTCACCGAGGGCAGCTCCTCAAGTGCAAACACTACATCCAAACAGGACACCCTAGCCGATGATCCTCGACGATCCCCGCGAGATCTCCCGCATCGACGTCGCCGGGATGCTCCAGCACATCGTCCAGTTCGGGCCCATGGTACGCGAGGGCTGGCAGGCCGCGTCGGCACTGCCGCCTGCCGCCGCGGTGCCCAGCGCCGTCGTGGTCTGCGGTCTTGGAGGGTCGGCAATCAGCGGTGACCTGCTCGCCGCGCTGCTCGCACCATCGTCGCCGGTGCCGGTGGTCTGTGTGCGCGACGAGCAATTGCCGGCGTTCGTCGGCCCGCGGTCGCTGGTCATCGCCTGTTCGTACTCGGGCCACACCGAGGAGACCCTGCGCGCGTTCGAGACGGCGAGCCGAGCGGGCGCCGAAGTTGTCGCCATCACCTCGGGCGGCCGGCTGGCCGACCTGGCCGGCGACGCCGGCCACGCCGTGGTGCGGGTGCGGCCGGGCCTGCAGCCGCGCGCTTCCCTGCCCCTTCTGTTGTTGCCCATGGTCAGCCTCGCGGCGCGTCGCGGCCTCACGCCCATCGACGCCGATGACGTGCGCGAGACCGCCGCTGTGCTCGACGAACTGGCCGCGCGGTGGGGGCCGGAGGTTCCCTCCGGAGATAACCCGGCCAAGCGACTGGCCCTGGCCCTGCGCGGGGTCATCCCCGCCATCTACGCCGCCTCGCCGAGCCTGGAGCCGGTGGCGCGGCGCTGGAAGACGCAGCTCAACGAGAACAGCAAGACCTTCGCGGTGGCCAACACGTTCCCCGAACTCGTCCACAACGAGGTCGTCGGCTGGCAGGGACTGTCGAACGGCTCGCCCGCGGTGCACGTCGTCGTGCTCCGCGATCGCGACGAGGATCCCAGGGCCGTCGCGAGGGTCGCCGCAGCTCGTGACGTGGCGTTTCGCGGCGCGCGCGGCGTCAGCGAGGTCTGGAGCCACGGCACGAGCCCGCTCGCCCGACTCCTCTCCCTCGTGCTGTTCGGCGATCTGGTGAGCGGCTTCCTCGCGGTGCTGGCGGGCGTCGACCCGACGCCGGTCGAGGTCATCACGCGCATCAAGGATCGACTCCGCAGCGGATGACGAGCGGGCAGGATGCGACCCCGTGCGGCGCAGAACCTAGTATTATCGGTTGGGAGACAGCTCCCGGAGGCGACGTTATGGCACGAGTGTTCCTGGAGGGCGTCACCAAGAAATTCCAGAACGTGACGGCCGTCAACAACGTCACTCTGGAGATTCCGGACCGGCAGTTCACCGTGCTGGTGGGTCCGTCGGGGTGCGGCAAAACAACGGCGCTCCGACTGGTGGCCGGGCTGGAGGAGGCTACCGCGGGTAACATCTACATCGGCGAGCGGCGGGTCAACGACGTTGCGCCGAAAGATCGTGACATCGCGATGGTGTTTCAGAACTACGCGCTGTACCCGCACATGTCGGTGTACGACAACATGGCGTTTGGGCTGCGGCTGCGGAAGTATCCGAAGGCGGAGATCGATCGACGGGTGAAAGAGGCCGCGTCGCAGCTGGGGATCGAGCAACTGCTGGAACGGAAGCCGAAGCAGTTGTCGGGCGGGCAGCGCCAGCGCGTGGCCCTGGGGCGGGCGATCGTGCGGGAACCGCAGGTCTTCCTGATGGACGAGCCGCTCTCAAACCTCGATGCGAAGCTGCGCGTGCAGACGCGGGCCGAGTTGAAGAAGCTCCAGGCGCGGTTGCAGACGACGACGATCTACGTGACGCACGATCAGGTCGAGGCCATGACGATGGGCGACCGCATCGTGGTGATGCGCGACGGCCTGATCCAGCAAGTGGACAGCCCGCTGAACCTGTACGAGAAGCCGGCGAACCTCTTCGTGGCGGGCTTCATCGGCAGCCCGGCCATGAACTTCATCGAGGCGTCGCTGGCGCAGAGGGACGGCAAGACGATGGTGGACGCCGGGGCGTTTGCGATGGAGGTGCCGGCGGACATCGCGCCTCACGCGAAGGACTGGCTTGGCAGGAAGGTGATCTTTGGGATCCGGCCCGAGGACATCCAGGACAAGGCGTTCGCGCGCGACGCGAACCACGGGTGGACCCTGAAGGCGATGGTGGAGGTGCACGAGCCGTTGGGCTCGGACGTGATTCTCTACCTGAGCAGCGGCGGACACTCGATCGTGGCCCGGGTTGACGCTCACAGCTCGGCACGCATGGGACACGAGGCCGAGGTCGTGTTCAACATGCGCAAGATGCACCTCTTCGACCCGCAGACGCATACCGCGATCGTCTGACGATCTGGCGGGCGTGGGCGTCCGGCAGATCATCGACGAGATACACATCGCAGGAGGAGACCGAGGGTGTCTCCTCCTGCACGGTTTCACGGGATCGCCGCTGGAGATGGCACCGCTGGCCGAGGCGCTGGCGGAGGACGGCTACACCGTGCACGTCGCGCGTCTCGCCGGCCATGGCACTTCCCCCGAAGATCTGGCCGGCACGTCATGGCACGACTGGGTCGATTCCGCCCGCGACGCGTTCCGCGCGCTGCACGCCCGCTGTGCCGCCGTGGGGATCGTCGGGCTCTCGATGGGCGGCGCCATCGCGCTGCATCTTGCGGCGGCGGAAGGTCCTGCGGCGGTCGTGGCGATGGCCACGCCCATCCGGATGCGGCCGGTGGTCCTCCGCCTGGCGCGCGCGGTTCGGCCGGTGTTGTCCTATGTGCCGGTGATCCGGCGCGTGGGCCCGCGCGATCCCGACATCCTGCGCTACCGCGTCTCGTACGCGCGGATTCCGGTCGCGGCGGCGCATGACCTGGCGCGGCTGCTCGACCGTATGCGCGACCTGCTCCCGCAAGTACGCGCGCCGCTGCTCGTCGTGCAGGGCCGCCGCGACGTCGTCGTGCCCCGCGAGAGCGCCGACGAGATCTACCGCGCGGTGGGATCGCCGGTGCGCCGTCTGCTGTGGCTGCCGGCGTCGCGGCACGTCGTCACGCTGGACCGCGAGCGGACGCTGCTGTTCGACGAGGTCCGGCGCTTCCTGCGTGCGCATCTCGCCGCGGGCGCGACCAGCGGAGCGACGTCGGATCACTGCGGGGACGTGTGATGGAAGACGAGCGCCGGATGGAGCACAGCAAGATCGAGGTCCGCTGGATGGTGCTGGTCGTCGCGCTGCTCGTCGCGGTGTACATGCGGCGGACCGGCACGATCACGACGCCGGGGACGGTGATCCTGGCCCTCAGCGCCGTCGTGGTGGGGGCGAACCTGGCGTTTGCCGCGGTCTTGCGCCGCGGGGCGCCACCGTGGGTCCGGTACGTGTCAACCGGCGTGGATCTCGCCGTCATCTCCGTCCTGCTGGTCTTCAGCGGCGGGAACGCAAGCCCGTTCTACAATGTCTACTTCATCGTGCTGGTCAGCAACAGCATCCGCTACGGCATGAAGATGGCCGTGTTCGTCGCCTCGTGCTTCAACGTGGCCTACGTCGGGGTGCTGCTGCTGCGACCGCCGGCCGCCGACCTGACGGCCGAGGGCGTGAAGATCCTGACGTTCTGGGGCGTGGCGCTCTACGCGGGGTATCTCGCCGCACGGTACCAGCGGCAGATGCGGATCTTGCAGTCGTATGAGGAGACCATCGCCGGTCTACGCAATCGGATCGAGGCGCTCGAGCGCGGGGCCGGCGGGGCCGGCTCCCGCTCCGGCCTGCCCGGCGAGGGCGCCGGTCCGTCTCAGGGAGCCTGCTGATGGCGCGGCGACTGATCGGCGGCCGGACCGTCGGGTGGAGCGCCGCGTGCGCGGCCGTCCTCGTCGCGGTCGTGGTGGCCGTCACGTGGAAGGCCGCGAGCCCGCTCGCGTTCCTGCTGTATCCCGTGCTGGTGCTGGGCGTGCTGCTGCTGGGCGGTCTGGTGGTGCTCTGGGCGCTGAAGTTCTTCTGAGCGTTACGAGGCGAACGCCTCGAGTTCGGCCCGCGTCGTCAGGTCGTTGAGCGCGGTTTCCAGCCTGCGCGATAGCGCGGTCAGTTCCTCGTCACCGGCCTGCTCCGGCACGTCGAGCCACTCGCCCAACACCAGCGCGGCCCTGGAGAACGGCTGCGGGATCTCGAATCGATCCCAGGAGTCCAGGACGAAACTGGACCGGAGCGCAGCGCCGACCGGGACGAGCGACACCCCGCCGCGCTTGGCCAGGAAGACCGCGCCCGGTTTGGCACGATACATCGGACCCGACGGCCCGTCGGCGGCGATGATCCCGTTGCCCGACTGCAGCATCTGCAGGAACCGGACGACGCCCCGCGACTCCGTGGCAAACTGCGCGGCATCGAGCACGGTATAGCCCATGTGGCGCAGGGCCGCCAGGGTGAACCGCCGTACCTGCCGCGAGAGACCGCCCCACGACGTCTCGCGCGGCTGGCTGGTGTAGATCACCAGGGGCGCGCCCTGCAGGAACAAGACGGGGATCAGGCCCTTGCCGTGCCACACCACGAAGAGCAGGCGGCGCCCCGTGCGCGCGGCGAGCGCCAGGCGCTCGTGGCCGTGAATCCGCACGTCGAGCGTGGCGTCGACGAGCCGGAACAGCCCGAGACCGACCAGGGCTGCGGCGGCGATCGCCGCCTCCGACGCTCGGGCCGACCAGGTGGCCGGCATGGATGACCGCTAGGACTTCTCCTTGAATCCCTTGTCGGCCATGTCGGCCAGCGGCGCAATCAGCTTCGTAAACTCCATCGGGAAGATGAACTTCGTCGCCGGTCCCTGCCCCAGCGCCTTGAGCGTCTCAAGATACTGCAGTGCCATCGTCTTGCTGTCCACGGTCTGCGCGACCCCGAAGATCTTCTCAAGCGCCAGCGCGAACCCCTCGGCGCGCAGGATGGCCGCCTGGCGGTCACCCTCGGCCCGCAGGATCGTGGACTGCTTGTCGCCCTCGGCCACGGTGATCGTCGCCTGCTTCTTGCCGTCGGCCTCGGTCACGACCGCGCGGCGCGTCCGCTCCGCGGACATCTGGCGCGTCATTGCCTCCTGCACGTCCTTGGGCGGCAGGATCTCGCGGATCTCGACGGTCGTGACCTTGACGCCCCACCGTTCGGTCACCTCGTCGAGTTTCGCGCGCAGTACGTTGTTGATCTGCTCGCGCCGGGCCAACACGTCGTCGAGGATGATGTCGCCGATCACCGCCCGCAGCGTCGTGGTCGCGATACCCCGTGCCGCGCCCGCGAAGTCGCCGACCTGGATCACCGAGAAGACCGGGTCCACAACCTTCCAGTAGATGAGGAAGTCGATGTTGATCGGCGCGTTGTCGCGCGTGATGCACGTCTGCGAGGGGATCTCGAGGAACACCTCGCGGAGATCCACCCAGACGGCCCGGTCCACGATGGGGATCAGGTACACGATGCCCGGGCCCTTTTGCCCAATGCACTTGCCGAGCCGGAACACGACCAGCCGCTGGTACTCCCGGACGATCTTGATGCCGGCGTAGAGCAGCCAGAAGATCACCAGCACCAGGCCGATGCCCCATCCGAAAGTGAACGGCATGCTACACCTCCACGGGTGACTCAGGGGAGTGCCGTGTACTTCTGGCCGCCGTGCGCGGCTTCCTCCGCCGGCCTGCGCCGCGGCGCCGGCCGACCCCGTCGTGGATGCCAGGAGCGCGCGGTGGGAGGCCGAATCCGTTCGCGGAGGTGCGCGCATGTCCGAGTACTATCTCGGCGTCGATCTCGGCGGGACGAAGATCCTCACGGCCTTGGTCAACGGCCGCGGGCAGGTGCTGCAGCGGGCGCGCATCGCCACACCCGCAGGTGGCCCGGAGGACGTGGTGGCGGCGATCGTCGCGACCGTGCACGACGTCACGCACCAGGCGCACCTCGAGGCCGGCGCCGTGCGCGGGATTGGCGTGGGCGCACCCGGCCCGATGGATCCCGAGACCGGCGTCGTCTTCGAGCCGCCGAATCTGCCGGGGTGGCGTGACGTGCCGCTCGGCGCCATGCTGACCGTGCGCCTCGGGATGCCGGCGTTCGTCGAGAACGACGCCAACGCGGCCGCGCTCGGCGAGCGGTGGGCCGGTGCCGGCGCCGGGATTGACGACCTGATCTACATGACCGTGAGCACCGGCATCGGCGGCGGGTTGATCCTCAACGGCGACCTGTATCACGGCGTGTCCGGGACCGCGGGCGAGGTGGGACACATGGTGATCGACCCCCGCGGCCCACGGTGTCCCTGCGGTCGAACCGGGTGTCTCGAAGCCATCGCGTCGGGCACGTCGATCGCGCGCGACGCGCGTGAGGCGGTGCGCGCCGGCCGGCCGACCGCGCTGGCGGCACTCGCGCCCGGCGATCTCGACGCGGCGGCTGTCGCGCGCGCGGCGCACGACGGCGACCCGGTCGCGCGGGAGATCTACGCCCGTGCGGCCTCGGCCCTGGGGACCGGCATCGCGAATCTTGTGAACCTGCTGAACCCGGCGATGGTGATCATTGGCGGCGGCGTGGCGCGCGCCGGCGATCTCATCTTTGCGCCCGTGCGCCGGATCGTCCGGCAGGAGGTGTTCGAACGACCGGGCGCGGCCGTGCAGATTGTGCCAGCCCTGCTCGGCGATGATGTCGGCGCCGTGGGCGCTGCCGCGGTCGCCAAGGCGCGCGCGTGATCCTCGTCACCGGCGCCGGGGGCAAGACCGGCCGCGCGGTCATTCGGGCGCTCGTCCGGCGCCGCGCCGAGGTCCGGGCGTTCGTCCGGCGGCCTGATCAGGTCGGGCTCCTGCGGCCGCTCGGTGTGCGCGAGGTCGTTGTCGGCGACCTGCTCAGCCCGCACGACGTGCCCTGGGCAATGCGCGGCGCCGCCGCGGTCTATCATATCTGTCCGAACGTCAGTCCCGATGAGGTCACGATCGGCCGGCTCGCGATCAGGGCCGCACGCCGCATGGGCGTGGCCCGATTTGTCTACCATTCGGTTCTCCAGCCGCACTCGCGGGCGCTGCCGCACCATCGTCTCAAGGGCCGCGTGGAACGGCTGTTGCTGCGCGCCGGCGTGCCGTCGGTGATCCTGCGGCCGGCGTCGTACATGCAGAACGTGCTCGCGGGGTGGGACCGGATCGTGCGCGAGCGCGTGTACGCCGTGCCGTACGCGCTGAGCACGCGCCTCGGGCTGGTGGACCTCGACGATATCGCCGAGGTCGCCGCGATGGCGCTGACCGAGGATGGGCATCTCGGCCGCGTCTACGACCTGGCCGCCGGCGAGGTGCTCGACCAGCGCGAGATCGCGGCGGTCCTCAGCCGTGTGCTGGGCCGGTCGGTACAGCCCCAGGTGATCCCTCGCGACGTGTGGGAGCAGCGCGCCCGCGCCGCGGGATTGGGTGACTATCAGGTCACAACGCTGCGTGCGATGTTCCGGTACTACGAACGCCGGGGCTTCTGGGGCGATCCGTCGGTCCTGACCATGTTGCTCGGCCGGCCACCGACAACCTTTGCGGCGTTCGTCGAGCGCGTGGCGCTGGGACGCATCTAGCGGGACTCGACGACGGGTTCCAGCCGCCGCTGGATGAAGTTCGTGTAGATCTCGCCACGGCGGAAGAACGCGTTGTCGAGGACGCGGAGGTGGAAGGGGATCGTCGTGTGGATCCCCTCGATCTGGAACTCGGTGAGCGCCCGCCGCATGCGCACGATCGCCTCGTCGCGCCCACGCCCCCAGGTCACGACTTTGGCGACAAGCGAGTCGTAGTGCGGCGGGATGGTGTAGCCGGGGTAGCAGTGGGTATCCACCCGCACGCCGGGCCCGCCCGGCACCTGGAACTCCGTGATCAACCCGGCCGACGGCCGGAAATTGTACCGGGGATCCTCGGCGTTGATGCGGCACTCGATCGCGTGGCCCCGGAATTCGACGTCGCGCTGCCCGAACGTCAGCCGCTCGCCCGCGGCGATCCGGATCTGCTCCTTCACGATGTCCAGGCCGGTCACCATCTCAGTCACCGGGTGCTCGACCTGGATGCGCGTGTTCATCTCCATAAAGTAGAAGCTTTCGGTTTTGTCGACGAGGAACTCGATCGTTCCGGCGTTCGTGTAGCCGATCGCCTGCGCGGCCCGGACCGCGGCCCGGCCCAGCGCTTGCAGCGTACGCTCGCGCAGCCGCGGCGGCGGCGACTCCTCGATGAGCTTCTGGTGCCGGCGCTGGATCGAACAGTCGCGCTCGCCCAGGTGCAGCACCGTGCCGTGGGCGTCGGCCAGCACCTGCACCTCCACGTGCCGGGGTTCCTCGATGTACTTCTCGAGGTAGACCCGGCCGTCGCCGAACGCGGCCTCGGCCTCGCGCTGTGCGGTGGCCAGCGCGCCGGCCAGGTCCTCGGGCGTGTGCACCACGCGCATACCGCGGCCGCCGCCGCCGGCCGCCGCCTTGATGATCAGCGGATAGCCGGTCGCGCGTGAGACCTGTCGCGCCGCGTCCTCGTTCGCGACGGGGCCAGTGCTGCCCGGGATCACCGGGACCCCTGCGCGCTTCATCTGCTCGCGCGCCGCGGCCTTGTCGCCCATGAGCGCGATCGCCCTCGACGACGGGCCGACGAACGCGATCTTGTGATCGGTGACGATCTCGGCGAAGCGCGGGTTCTCGGACAGGAACCCGTACCCGGGGTGAATGGCGTCCACGCCGGTGAGCTCGGCCGTGGCCATGATGTTCGGGATGTTGAGATACGATCCGGCGCTCGACGGCGGGCCGATGCAGAACGCCTCGTCCGCCATCTTCACATGCAGCGCCGCGCGGTCCGCTTCGGAGTAGACCGCGACGGTACGGATGCCGAGCTCATGGCACGCCCGGATCACGCGCACCGCGATCTCCCCGCGGTTGGCCACCAGGACCTTGCGGAACATCGCTAGCCGGGGTGAGCGCCGGTATCCAGCAGCAGGAGGGGCTGACCGTACTCGACCGGCGACGCGTTCTCGACGAGAATGCGCGCCACCCGCCCGCGCCGCTCCGCCTGGATCTCGTTGAAGAGCTTCATCGCCTCGATGATGCAGACGACCTGGCCTTCGTCCACAAAATCGCCCTCGTTCACGAACGGCGGCGCGTCCGGCGAGGGCGACCGGTAGAAGGTGCCGACCATGGGCGCGACGATCGGTTCCAGGTGGTTGAGGCCCGGCTCGGACGTCTCCTGGGCCGCGACCGGCGCCGTCGCGTCGCGGACGGACGTGGACGCGGTGCCAGCCGCCATGTGGCCGGACGCCGCCGGATGCGCGGGCGCGCCACGGCGCACGCGAACCTTCAGCGACGGCACTTCGACCTCGAGCTCGGTGAGGTCGGCCTCTTCGGCGATGCGGATGATCTCGCGAATCTGTTCGGCGTCAATGCGCTCGTTCATACCCGCTCCTCATAGTATCCCATCGCCCGATACTTGGCGTACCGCCGCTGCAGCAGCACGTCGATCGGGACGCCTGCGAGCGCCCGCAGGTGCCGTCGGAGCGCGTCGCCGACCGCGGCGATCACCGCCTGCGGGTCGAGATGCGCGCCGCCGCGCGGCTCGCGGATCACCTCGTCGACCACCCGCAGTGCCATCAGGTCCCCCGCGGTCAGACGCAGCGCCGCCGAGGCCTCGCGCGACTTGGTGGCGTCGCGCCACAGGATCGCCGCGCAGCCCTCGGGCGGGATGACCGTGTAGATGGCGTGTTCCAACATGAGCACCGTGTCGCCGACCGCGATCGCGAGCGCGCCTCCGCTGCCGCCCTCGCCCGTAATCACCACGACGATCGGCACACGGAGCCGCGTCATTTCCAGAATGTTGCGCGCAATGGCTTCGGCCTGGCCGCGTTCCTCGGCCGCGTCGCCGGGGTACGCCGCGGGGGTGTCGATGACACTGATCACGGGATAGCCGAATTTCTCGGCCAGCTTCATCGCGCGCAGCGCCTTGCGGTAGCCCTCGGGATACGGCATCCCAAAGTTGTGGGCGATGTTCTCCTTGGTGTCCTTCCCTTTGTGCGGGCCGATCGCGACCACCGGCCGGCCGTCGAACCAGCCGAGCCCGGTCAGCATGGCCGGGTCGTCGCGGAACAGACGGTCGCCGTGGATCTCGGTGTAGTCGGTCACCAACGCCCGGATGAAGTCCTGGGCTTTGGGGCGCTGCGGGTGCCGCGCCAGCGCGACCGCGTGCCAGGGCTGCGGATCATCGAGCAGCAGGGCCCGCAGCTCTTCGGCGCGCGTCTCGAGTTCGTGAATCTGATGCCCGAAGTCCAGGCGCTCCTTTTCACCGCGCCGCCGGAGCGCGCCGATCTCGCGCTGGATCTCGCTCAGGCGCTGCTCGATCTCGAGCACGCGCGCCTCGGCCGCGGGGTCACGCGCAGGTAGCGTCACCTTCATGACCGCATGGCCCCAGGTCGTGCCGGGTCCGGACCGTCCGGGCTCACGGCGCCGGCCTCCGCGACGGCTCCCACATCAACCGGCCCGCCGGTCCCCATGACGGTCGCGGCGATCGGATCGGCCACCGGCACCTGGGGCGCGCCGAAGAACCGGAGCAGGCGCCCGAGTGTCGGACGCATCTCGTGACGGGGCACGACCATGTCGATCAGGCCGTGCTCCAGGCAGAACTCCGCGGTCTGGAAGTTGTCGGGCAGCTTGCGGCGGATCGTCTGCTCGATGACACGCCGGCCCGCGAACCCGATCAGCGCGCCGGGCTCGGCCAGGATCAGGTCGCCCTGGAACGCGAAGCTCGCGGTCACGCCCCCGGTGGTGGGATCGCACATCACGGAGATGTAGGGCAGCCGGGCATCGTGCAGGCGGCCGACGGCCGCGCTGGTCTTGGCGAGTTGCATGAGCGACAGCGCGCCCTCTTGCATGCGGGCCCCACCCGACGCCGAGAAGATCACCAGCGGCAGCCGTTCGGCCAGGGCGCGCTCGGCGATGCGCGTGACCTTCTCGCCCACGACCGACCCCATCGAGCCGCCCATGAACTCGAAGTCGAGCGCGGCCACCGCGGTGCGCGAGCCCTCAATGTGCCCCAGGCCGATGATCACCGCGTCGGCGTTGCCGGTCTTCTCCTGGGCTTCCGCCAGCTTCTGGCGATAACCGGTGAACTCGAGCGGATCGCCCGAGACCATGCCGGCGTCGGCTTCCTGGAACGATCCGTTGTCGAGCATGAAGGCCAGCCGTTCCTCGGCGCTCATGCGGTGATGATGGCCGCAGGTCGGACAGACCTTCAGGTTGCGCACCAGGTCCTTGTGGTAGACCACGGCGCCGCACTTCGGGCACTTCGCCCACAGCCCGTCGGGCGTGTCGCGGCGCTCAATGGTTCCAATCTTGGGCCGGCGCAGCCAGTTCAGCATGTGCGCCTCTCGGGGAGGAATGATCGGCGGACGGGAACGATCCGTCCGCCGCTTCAACATCCCAGTATACTTCAGGCCGGCCCGCGCGGCTACCTGCGGAGGAACTTGGAGATGACCAGGATCCGCTGATGCAACGAGGAGGCGTGCGCCTCCTCGTTGCGGGTCAGGGTGATCACGAATCCGACGGGTCTACTTCTTCTCGAGACCGAACGCGGCGTACTGCAGGGCGATGAAACTCTTCCACTGGTCGGGCACGTCGCTCTCGGCGAAGATCGCGGTCACCGGGCACACCGACTCGCACGCGCCGCAGTCGATGCACTCCTCGGGGTGGATGAAGAGCATGGCGTTGAGTTGTTCTTTCGTGACGCCGTCGCCGGGGATGTGCACGGACTGGCCGCGGGGAATCACGGTCTTGTCCGGGCCCGCCCCCGTTGACGGATCAGGCACGACGAACGCACCTGCCTCCTCGACGTACTCGTAGATGCAGTCCACCGGGCAGACCTCGACACACGCGCGGTCCTTGGTCCCGATGCACGGCTCGGCGATGATGTAGGTCATCTCTGCCCTCCGAAGGGGTCGTTCTTGAGGTTGCGCCCCTCTACCCGCACCGTACCGTCGTCTGCGGGCCGACGACAATCCGGTTCAGGCCCGGGTCCACCTGTTGCCGGAGCAGCTCCTCAAAACACAAAAATCAGTATACAATGCGCATATGCAGACCTCGCAGATCAGGAATCTACCTGAATCGGGCGGCGCGCCGCTTGATGCGCCGCTCAAGGCTGTCTGGAGCCAGGCGCCGGTGCGGGAGACGGTTGGCGCGGCAGCCTACCGGCTGCTGCGCGAGGCCATTCTCACGGGACAGATCGAGATGGGCACGCGCATCAACGAACTTGAGCTGGCCACGGCGTGGAACGTGAGCCGCACCCCGATCCGCGACGCGCTCCGCCGGCTGGAGGCCGAAGGCCTGGTGCAGGCCGTGCCCGGCCGCGGGGTCGTGGTGCCGGTCTTGAGCCTGGCGGACGTCGACGAACTCTACGAGATCCGCGAGGTGCTCGAGGCCCGCGCGGCGCGCCGCGCGGCGACCGCCGCCGGCCCGGAACTCCAGGCACGTCTCAACGGTCTCATCCGGGCGTTCGGGGCGACGCTGAAGGCGGCGGATGTGGACCGCATGATCGCGATTGACGATGACATTCACGCGGCGGTCGCCGCGGCGTCCGGGAACACGCGGCTCGAGCGCGCCATCGCCGCGGCGCGGGCGCAGGTGCACCCGATCACCCAGCGCGGTTTCCGCGTGCGGGGCCGCGCGGCCAAGTCGCTGCGCGAGATGGCCAAGCTCGTGGCCGCGATTCGTGCGCGCGACGCGGTGCGCGCCGAGGCCGCGATGCGCGAGCATCTGGTCAGCCTGCGCGCCGATCTCGGATCGGTCTTCAGCGCACCAGACTGAGGACGCGACGCTCGCGGACCGGCGCACCACTGCGCTCCGCCAGTCGCGGAACCGCTACGTCCGTGCCTGCGATTGTTATAATGGTGACCGTCGCGGCGTGACCGCGGCGTCGACAGGGAGGCGTTTCTTGTGGTGACCCATAGCAGCGCTCCGCGCTCCCGAGGGGGCAATCGGGGGCTGATGTTGCTGGCCGTGCTCGTGACCGGCGGCCTGCTCGGTGGGGTGGTGGCCCCCCGGTACGGACTCACGCTGGCACCGGCGACGATCGGGACCGTCGGTGTGCCGCAGGGTGCCCCGCCGGGTGCGCCGTCGGCGTCCGCGCCCAGCGCGGCGGTGCCGCCGGTCGTGGCCGGTCCCCGCGTCGTCGAGCGCGAGGAGTCCGCGGTCATCCGGGTCGTGCAAGAGGTGCGGCCCGCGGTTGTGAACATCAATGTGCGCGCGCAGGTGGCCACGCCGTTCGGCTTGTATCCGCAGGAGGGTCAGGGCTCAGGCGTGATCGTGAGATCCGACGGCCTGATTCTGACGAACAACCACGTGGTGCAGGGTGCGCAGGAGATCACGGTCACGCTGCTCTCGGGTCGTACCCTGCGCGGTCGCGTGCTGGGCGCGGATCGCTTCGCCGACATGGCGGTTGTCAAAGTGGAGAGCCCACAGCCGCTGCCGGTCGCCGAGATGGGCGTGTCCAGCACCCTGCAGGTGGGGCAACTCGCGATCGCGATCGGCAACCCGTTCGGCCTCGGCAGCACCGTCACCGTCGGCGTGGTCAGCGCGCTCAACCGCAGCATCCAGGCCAGTCCCGATTTCGTGGTCGAGAACCTGATTCAGACGGACGCGGCGATCAATCCGGGCAACAGCGGCGGCGCGCTGCTGGATTCGTCGGGCAGGCTGATCGGTATCAACACCGCGATCATCCGCGACGCCCAGGGCATCGGATTCGCGATTCCGATCGACCACGCCCGGGCCGTGATGGACCAGCTCGTGGCGCAGGGCCGTGTCGTGCGGCCCGCGCTCGGCGTGGAGATCCGCGGTGAGATCGACGCGAACACCGCGCGCGCGTACCGGCTGCCGGTGGATCACGGGGTCGTCGTCGTCCCGCAGCAGGGCAGCCCGGCCGAGCGGGCCGGCATGCGGCCGCAGGACATCATCGTGGCCATCGACGGTCAGAAGATCAACACCATCGGGGACCTGCGGCGCGAGCTGTTCCGCAAGAAACCCGGCGACAGTGTCCGCGTCGAGGTGGTCCGCGACGGCCGGCGTCTGACGCTGACCGTCACGCTGACCGAGTTGCGCAGCGGCATCCCGACCTGGGTGGTGGCCTAGTGCACCGCAACCTGATTCTCGACTTCGTCCGCGTGACAGAAGCCGCGGCGCTCGCCGCGGCCCACCACATGGGAGAGGGTGACAACGAGGCTGCCGACCAGGCCGGTGTCGAGGCCATGCGGCGCGAACTCGCGGCGCTCGATCTGCATGGCGTCATCGTGATCGGCGAGGGCGAGCGCGACGAGGCGCCCATGTTGTACATCGGCGAGGTCGTCGGCGGCGGTGGGCCGCATGAGGTCGACATCGCCGTCGATCCGCTC
Source organism: Candidatus Fervidifonticultor quartus (assembly GCA_031458775.1). Classification (GTDB taxonomy): domain Bacteria; phylum Sysuimicrobiota; class Sysuimicrobiia; order Sysuimicrobiales; family Humicultoraceae; genus Fervidifonticultor_A; species Fervidifonticultor_A quartus. The sequence goes on from JAVKJV010000026.1 coordinate 14,365, forward strand.
GAAGGCACGAACCTCGTCGCGAAGGGCCTGCCCGGCGCAATCTCGGTTATCGCCGTCACCGAACGCGGGGGCCTACTGCACGCGCCCGACATTTACATGGACAAACTCATCGTGGGGCCGACCTGCGCCGGCCAGGTGGATATCCGCAAGCCCGTCGAAGAGAACCTGGCCTGCATGGCGGCATCCTACCGCCGCGCGGTCACCGACCTCACGGTCACGATCCTCGACCGGCCGCGGCATGCCGACCTGATCAAGCGCGTGCGCGCCGCGGGGGCGCGCATCAAGCTGATCTCCGACGGCGACGTCTCCGCCGCGATCGCCGCGGCGGTGCGGGGAACGGGCGTGCACGCGGTCATGGGCATCGGCGGCGCGCCCGAGGGCGTACTGGCCGCGGCCGCGCTGCGGTGTCTCGGCGGCGAGATCCAGGGGCGCTTCTGGTTCCGCAACGACGATGAGCGCAAACGCGTGCAGTCCATGGGCATCGCCGATCCCGACCGGGTCTTCGACACCATCGACCTGGTGCCGGCGAACGACGTGATCTTCGTCGCCACCGGGATCACCGACGGCGACCTGCTGCGCGGCGTCCGCTTCTTCGGCGGCGGCGCGCGCACCCACTCGCTGGTCATGACGCGACAGACCGGCGAGATCCGGTTCGTGGACGGCATTCATCTGATCGATCGGAGCAGGGTGGGCGCCATCACGCTGTGATTCGTCCGGGGCAGGCGGCCCGCCGCGCTGCCGCGCGTCTCTGCCTCGTCGATTTCGCCGGCGCGGAACCCTCGGCCCGGCTCGAACGCCTCATCGCCGACGACCACATCGGCGGGGTCTGCCTGTTTCGCAAGAACATTGTCTCCGTGTCGCAGGTCGCCGGGCTCACCGCGACGCTCCGGCGGCTGGCGCACGCCGCGGGCACACCCGACTTCTGGGTCACCATCGACCACGAGGGCGGTGTCGTGAATCGGTTTGCGGCTGCCGCGCACGGCGCGACGGCGAGCGGCGGCGAGCGGGCACCCCGTCCGGTCACCGCCCTTCCTAGCGCCATGGCGCTGGGCGCAGCCGGCGACCCCGCGCTGGCGCGCGAGGCCGGTCAGGTCGCCGGGACCGAACTGCGCGCGATGGGGATACACCTCAACTACGCGCCCGTCATGGATGTCAACAACAACGCCGCCAACCCGGTTATTGGCGTCCGTGCGTTTGGCGAGACGCCGGCACAGGTCGAGGCGATGGGGATCGCGTACCTCGAGGGTCTCCAGGCCGCGGGCGTCGGCGCCACCGCCAAGCACTTTCCCGGGCACGGCGACGTCACGGTGGACTCGCACGAGGCGCTGCCTCTGGTCGAGCATGGGAGGGAGCGGCTCGACCGGATCGAGCTGCGTCCGTTCCGCGCGGCCGCGCGCGCGGGTGTCGCCGCGGTGATGACCGCGCACATCGTGTTTCCCGCGCTCGATGCGTCGCGCACGCCGGCGACGTTGTCGCGTCCGATCGTGCATGGTCTCTTGCGCGAGCGGTGGGGGTACCGGGGGCTCGCGATCAGCGACTCACTGGCGATGCGCGCCATCCTGGACCACTACCCCCTCGATCAGGCCGCGGTCGCGGCCGTGCAGGCTGGCTGCGATCTCTTGCTGGCGTTGGGGCCGGATGCCCGGCAGGACGAGGTGCTCGACGGGCTGGCCCTCGCCATCGAGCGCGGGCAGATCCCGTCGTCACGGCTCGGCGAGACCACGAGCCGGCTCGCGCGCGAGGCGTTGCGCTGGGGCGTCGGGACCCCGCCGCCGGCGGATCTGCTACAGAGTGTTGGCAGTGACGCCCACCGGCATGTCGCGCGCCGAATCGCCGAGGCGGCGGTGACGCTGGTACGAGACCGCGCCGGCGCGGTGCCGCTCGCGGCACGCCGCGTGGGCGTGGTGACGGTTGCCCCTGCCCCGGAGAACGCATCGCCGGCGTTCGTTCCCCACTTGAAGCGCTACCACGACGGCGTGGTGGGGATGGCTGCCGGTGCGGCCACCGGTCATCTCGATCGGGTCGTGGTCGTCACGTGCTCGCGTGGCACGCCCGCGGATGCGCAGGTGGCCGTGGTGCGCGACCTTCACCGCCGCCTCGGCGATCGTCTGGTGGTGCTGGCGACCGGCGACCCGTACGACCTGCTGCAGTTCCCCGAGGTCCCGGCCTATCTGCTGACGTACGGCCCCGACCCCGCCAGCCTCGACGCTGCGGCACGAGTGCTCGCAGGCCGGATCTCGCCGCGCGGCCGGCTGCCAGTCGCGCTCGGCGATCTCTATCCCGCAGGGCACGCGTGGTCGGGCACATCGAGATGACGCATCCCCCGCGCACGATGGGTCCGGGGTCCGGGGTCGAATCGCCGCGGCGGGTAATTCAGGCGGACCGGCTGGTCCTGCCCGACGGGCTCCGGGGCCCGGGGTACGTGACGCTCGAGGACGGCCGCGTCGCAGGCGTCGAGGAGGGGCGTCATCGGCGCCCTGACCTTGACGGCGCCGGATGTGTGCTTGCGCCGGGGTTTGTCGACCTTCAGGTCAACGGCGCCGCCGGGTGCGACTTCCTGGCGCCGACGGACGCCGGCCTCGAGGCGGCGCATGCACATCTCCGCGGCACCGGCACAACAGGCTATCTCGCGACGCTCATCAGCGCACCCGAAGCGCCGCTGCGCGCCGCACTGGCGTTCTTCGCGGCGCGCATGCATCGGCGGCACGCGCCGGCGATTCTCGGCGTGCACCTGGAGGGCCCGTTTCTCTCGCCGGCGAGGGCCGGCGCCCACCGGCTGGAGCACCTGCGGCCGCCGTCCGTCGAGTGGATCACCAGGCTCCTGGATGACTTCCCGGGTGTGGTCCGGCTCGTGACGCTGGCCCCGGAGTGCGAGGGCGCCGATGCGGTCATTGACGCCCTGGTGTCTCGCGGCATCGTGGTGTCGGCCGGCCACACCGACGCCACGTACGAGCAGGCGATGGCGGCGTTCGACCGCGGCGTGCGCATGGCCACGCACCTCTTCAACGCCATGCGGCCGTATCATCACCGCGAGCCGGGCATCATCGGCGCGGCGCTGGCGCACCCGCGGGTCACGTGCTCGGTCATCGCCGACCACGTGCACGTCCACCCGGCGGTCCTCGATCAGGCGCTCGCCCTGACCGCGCCCGAGCGCGCGATCCTGGTGACCGACGCCATCAGTGCCGCGGGCGCCCAGGGCACCGCGCTGTCGCTCGGCGATCGGACGGTGCGCGTGGTTGATGGTGCGCCGCGTCTCGACGACGGGATACTGGCCGGCAGCGTGCTCACGATGGACCAGGCCGTGAGGAACGTCAGCAAACGGTGGGGCGTCGCGCACGCGGTGCGCATGGCCGCGACGATCCCGGCACGGCTGCTGGGCCTTCACACCGGGGTGATGGTCGAGGGTGCGCCGGCAGATCTGGTCCTGCTCGACGAGCGCTTGGCGGTGCGAACGGTGATCGCCGCCGGCGATGTCGTGTGGACGAGCCAGATCTAGACGAACCAGACCAGGATCGCCGCGCCGATCGCCAGCATCACCAGGCCCTGTCCCAGGCGGAGGTGCCGCTTGTTGGCCGCCATCCACCGGGAGAACTGGCCCACGACCCGCCGGTTGCCGATCAGCAGCAGCAGCGCGACGAGCGGCAGGATGAACATGAGGTTGTACGCCAGCAGGTAGCCGAGGCCGGTCGCGTACGTGGTCTGCGCCGCTAGCAGCCCGAGGATGCCGACGTAGACCCCGCCGGTGCACGGGAACTCGCAGATGCCGACGAGGAAACCCACGACCGCGGTCGCGGGCAGCGTGGCGCGCCGCATCCACCGGTCACGCGCGGCCATGCCGACCTTGGGGACCGTCAGGCTCGGGCCGACGCCGTACCAGAAGAAGTCCTTGATGTTGACCAACCCGAGGAACAGCATCATCCAGGCTCCGATCTTGGCGAACAGGTGCGGCGCGCCGAGCTGGAAGACCTTCAACAGGCCGAGCCCGATCCCCAGATACGTCACGTAGATGGCGCCGATGTACACGAGCCCGAAGAGCAGGAGGTCGGTGCGGTCGCGCTGGAGCGTGAAGAGAAACGCGACGAAGAAGAGCAGTACCGAGAACGCGCACGGGTTGATGCCGTCCAGAAGCCCGGCGCCGAGGACGGTGGCCGCAAACCCCAGACCGGTCTCCGGCGTGCCCGCGGCGCCGGTCCCGGTCGGGGCGACGCCTGCCGCAGGCGCGCCGGTCCTCGCCAACGGCGGCAGGCCGGCCAGGTACGTCGCGATCGGCTCTCCAAGCGGGTAGGTCGTCGTGGGCCCGCCGGGCGTCCAGATCGTGTACTCGGTGACCGCATCGCCGTGCGACGTCATCTTGTCCTGCAGCACGACCACGCGAGCATACCGCGCGGCGTTTGCGGGCGCGAACAGATCGCGCACGATGGTGGCCGGGACGTGGCCCTGGAGGATGACGCGGTCGCCGATGAAGATCGTCATGTGTCCCTGCAGATTCGGCGGGATACCCAGCGCCAGGCTCCGGTCGAGCAACTCCTTCCGATAGCGGCGCTCCACGATGTAGTCGCGGCGCGTGATCTCGCCGACGCCCAGCGAGCGGAGCAGGGGCTCGAGCTCGTGGTCAAGGTACGGCACGCAATCGTGGCAGGAGCCGTTGAAGTAGATCGTGACCGGCGGTCCGGTCAGTCCTGCGGCCGGGTGCGCGAGCGCGATCAGGAGCACCATGCCGAGAGCGCCCGGCGCGGCGAGCCCGCCCGCCCGGCGCGCCGGCGCAGGGCTCATCGGGTCTTCTCCTTGACGACGACCGCGCGCACCTGGATCTCGGCTTCGGGCGTACGGCGGTCGTTCGTGCGCAGATAGACCGAGTGCTGCGCCGGGCCCGGGTCCGGCCCGTGCGCGTCCGGGTCGAACGTAATCGTCAGTTGCGTGCCGCTACCCGGCGGGAGCAGGGCGGCACCGATTCGCGCCGTGGTGCAGCCGCACGACGACGTCACCGCCAGCACGTGCAGGGGCGCCCGGCCGGCGTTCCGGATTTGCACATCTTGAGATCGCCGCGCGGCGATGGGGCCGAAGTCCACCGATGCTCGGGCCACCACGACCTCCGGTCGGGCAGTCCCGGTCCACGTGATCCACGTCCCGGCGGCGAGCAGCACGGTGCCGGCGAGGAGCACGAGCGCACTCCGGCGGGCGCGTAGCGTGTGCACGGCGTGCTACGGGACCTGCGTGCCGGTCAACCGCACCGCGGCCCGCGGTTGCCGGGGATCGTTGGAGTAGATGAACACAGTCCGGTCGATCGGTCCGCGGTAGATGCCGTGCGCGTCGGGGTCATACCGGACGCGCAGCGTGGCCTGCTGCCCCGGCCGCAGGCGCGCCGACCAGCCTTCGGGCCAGTCGCCGTGTCCGCGCATGCCGAACCACGGACCTGCGGTCCCGTTGGTGACGAGCGACGCCGACGTGCACCCGCAGGTCGTTTCCATCTCGCGGATCTCGAGTTCGGCGCCTCCGGTGTTGGTCACCGCCAGTTCGACCGTGATCACGCCCTTTGCCTGACTGACTTGGCCAAGGTCGTAGGCAGGCGGCGAGACGGCCAGCGCGGCCGGGCCCCCGGCCGCTTGCGTGGCCGGCGCCGCGGCCCGGTCCTGACCGGCCCGCAGGGCCATGGCGGCGAACACCCCGGCGGCGGCCAGCAGGCCGATGCCGGCGATCAGCAATGGCGACTGGCGTCGGTTCCTCGGCGCGCGCCGCGGCGCGGTGTGCCCCCGGCGTGCATGACTGCTCATCGCGGATCCCCCCCGGTTTGGCCGCAAGCGTACCGGACCGCGGCGCGCGCGACCATCGGGCGGAGAATGTAGCACCCGATCGTCGCCGGCAGGGGTTGGTTGCGCCGTCCCAGAAATCTGAGTGTCGCCGCGGGCCAGCATCTGCCGTGCCTCGGCTCGGCCGTCACCAGCATGCAGCATTACCTGGCGCGTCGTCTACTGATCACGATCCCGATCCTCTTTGGCATCACGGTGATGAGCTATCTCATCATGTCACTGACCCCGGGCGACCCGGTGCGGATGCTCATCAGCCCGGGGATGAGCGAGGCCGACGTGGAGATCCAGCGGAAGGCACTGGGTCTCGACCAGCCGGTGTACGTGCGCTACGTGAAGTGGCTCAACGAGTTGTTGAAGGGCAATCTCGGCTATTCGTTCAACACCGGCGCGCCCGTGGCAACACGCGTGGGTGAGCGGCTCGCGCCGACGCTCAAACTGACGCTCACGGCCCTGGGCCTGTCGTACCTGATTGCCATCCCCATCGGCGTGGTCGTCGCCTACCGGCGCTACACCTGGGTCGACTATGTGGCGACCTTCTTCGCCTTCCTCGGCATCAGCCTGCCCACGTTCTTCCTGGGGCTCACCGGCATCTACGTCTTCGCCCTCCGGCTGCGCTGGCTCCCGGTCGGCGGCACAATGACGCTCGGCGGCGACGGCGGGTTCATCGACGGCCTGCTGCACCTCGTCCTGCCGGCGAGCGTGCTCGCGGTGGCCGGTGCGGGCGCCCTCACGCGGTACGTGCGGTCGAGCATGCTCGAAGTCTTGAGCCAGGACTACGTGCGCACGGCCCGAGCCAAAGGCCTGATCGAAGCCCTCGTGCTCCGCAAGCACGCGCTCCGCAACGCGTTGATTCCGGTCGTCACGCTGGCGGGGCTGCAGTTGCCGGCGCTGCTCGCGGGCGCGGTGATCACGGAGCAGGTGTTCGAGTGGCCGGGCATGGGCCGGCTGACGATCGAGGCCATCAACCAGCGCGACTATCCCGTGCTCATGGGCATTACGTTGATCACCGCGTTGCTCGTGCTGGCCGGCAACCTGCTGGCGGACCTGACGTACTCGCTGGTCGATCCCCGCATTCGGTACGAATGACGCGTTGATGCGCGACGACGCCTCGGCGAGGCACTCCGCGTCATACTGGCGGCTGTCGTTCCGACGATTCCTCAGGCATCGCGTGGCGGTGATCGGTCTCGCGGTGCTCGGGGCGGTCGCGCTCATGGCGGTGGCGGCACCGGTGATCGCGCCGCAGAGCCCGACCGCGATCGACCCGACGGCCTTTCAGGCCGCGCCGTCGCGGACGCACTGGCTGGGGACCGACAGCGTCGGCCGCGACGTGCTCAGCCGGCTCATCTACGCGGCCCGCGTCTCGCTGACGGTGGGCCTGCTCGCGGTCTCGATGTACGTCGTGATCGGCACGAGCGTGGGGTCGATCGCCGCGTACTACGGCGGCAAGATCGATCTGGTCCTCAGCCGTCTCATGGACGTGATGTTGTCGTTCCCGCCGCTCATCATCATCCTCTTCGCGGTGAGCGTGTTCGGCAAGCCGAGCCTGTGGAACGTGATCATCGTGCTGGGCCTGCTCGGCTGGCCGGCGGTCGCCCGTCTGGTGCGGGGCCAGATCCTGTCGCTGCGGGAGATGGAGTTCGTGCAGGCGGCGCGCGCGGTCGGCGCCTCGGACGGCGCGGTCGTGGTTCGCCACCTGCTGCCGAACTCGCTGGCGCCGGTGCTGGTTGCCGCCACGTTCGGCACGGCCAACGCCATCCTGGTGGAGGCCGCGCTCTCGTTCCTCGGGCTCGGCGTGCAGCCCCCGACCCCGTCGTGGGGGAACATGCTGACCGACGCCCAGTCGCTCACCGTGCTGGAACGCATGCCCTGGCTCTGGCTTCCGCCCGGGTTAATGATTATGATTTCGGTGTTGACCATCAACTTCGTGGGAGACGGGTTGCGCGACGCGCTCGACCCGAGCCTGAAGCTCTGAGGGGTCCGCGAATCCTGAAAGGGGAGTGATGAGGAACATGCGCCACCGGCTGGCTCTTGCCGCCGTGATCGTGCTGGTCGCCGCGCTGGTGATTCCGTCCGGCGTGTGGGGTGCGCCCAAGTCGGAGTTGGTCGTGGTGTCGGGCATGTGGAGCCCGCCCAACAACTTCAGCCCGATCTTCACCGACAGCTCGTACGGCTACTATGTCGTCCGCTTCATCTTCCAGGGCCTGGTCGAGGCCAGGCTCGAGAACAACCAGATGAAGTTCTTCCCGGCGCTGGCCCAGAAGTGGGAGGTCAGCTCCGACAACCAGACTTTCACCTTCACCATTCACCCGCGGGCCAACTGGCACGACGGGCGCCCGGTGACCGCGGAGGACGTGCTGTTCACGCTGCAGACGATCAGCGACCCGAGGACGCAGACCAACCGCGGCGCCGAAATCGCGACGATCGCCGGCCTCGATGAGCGCGGCAAGCGCGCCCCCGGCGGGGCGTTCGGCGTCCGCGTCGTGAGCCCCAAGGTCGTCGAGATCAAGACCAAGGTGCCGGTGGATCCGACGATGTTTCTCGAGCGCACCGGCGGCAACGTCTACATCCTGCCCAAGCACGTGCTGGGCGACGTGCCGCCCGATCAGCTCGCGCGGCATCCGTTCATGCTCAACCCGACGGTCGGCAACGGCCCGTTCAAGTTCGTGCAGTACAAGACCGACCAGTTCATCGAGCTGGTGCAGAACGAGAACTACCACAACGGCGTGCCCCACGTCCGGCGCGTCTTCGTGCGGATCATCCCGCCGACGACGATGGTCGCTCAGCTCGAGCGCCAGGACATGGACCTGAGCGCCGGGTTCGGGATCGGCGAGATCCCGATCGAGGACTGGGACCGCGTGAAGAGCATGTCACACATCCGCGCCGTGACCTTCCCCGGCCCGGGCTACCAGTACATGCTGTTCAACTTCCGGCGGCCCTACCTCCAGGACAAACGGGTGCGCCGCGCGTTCGCCCACGCCATCAACCGGCAGTTGATCGTCAACCAGCTCATCAAGGGCGAGGCGACGCTGGCCGAGGGCCCGATCCCGCCGCGGAACCCGTACTACAACAAGAACGTGAAGCCGTGGCCGTTCGACACCGCGCGCGCCCGGCAGCTCCTGCAGGAAGCCGGGTGGGACTTCAATCGCACGCTGCTGCTGCGCGTGCCCGTCGGCAACACCATTCGCGAGCGGTCCGCGGACATCATCCGCGAGAATCTGCTGGCCGCGGGCGTGAAGGTGGACATCCAGAAGTCGGACTTCCCGACCCACATCGCCGCGTTGCAGCAGGCGAACTACGACATCGCCCTGCTCGGCTGGGCCGGCCCGACCGATCCGGACGTCTCGTCGCAGTACCGCACCGGCGGGCAGTACAACTATAGCTACCACTCGATCGCGCAGATGGACCAGCTGCTCGACGAGGGCGTGAAGATTTCCGATCCGGCGAAGCGGCGGCAGGTCTACGATAAGTTCCAGGAGCTGTTCGCGGACGAGCTGCCCATCCTGGTGCTGTACTACCAGAACGCCCGGAACGCCATCGCCCGGCGCATGAGCAACGTGCTGGACGACGCGGCCGGGCTGTATGATTTCAGGACGTACACCTGGGTGGCCGGCACGCAGTGACCGGCGCGCAGGCGGGGCGGGGGCGGCGACGTCCCCGCCCCTTTCTTTGTGTCCGCGCTCAACACGGGAAGGAGCGTATAAATGGATGACGTGTACGGCCACATTGACGCGCACTTCGACCGGCATCTCGACCGGGTCCGCGCGTTCGTGCGCATCCCCAGCATCAGCGGCGAGGGCAAGGGCATGGCCGAGATGGCCGAGCTGGTGTGCGATGCGATCCGCGGGCTCGGCGGTCAGGCCGCGGCGGTCGCCACGCCCGGCTGGCCGGTGGTCACCGGCGAGATCGACGCGGGCAAGCCGAAGACGCTCCTGCTCTACGGCATGTACGACGTGCAGCCGGTGGAGGGCGAGGAGTGGCTGGTGCCGCCGTTCGCGGGCGAGGTCGTGAACCTGCCGGAGTTCGGCCCCAGCATGGTCGCGCGGGGCGTCTACAACACCAAGGGCCCGCTGGCCGGGCTCTTCAACGTGCTCGAGAGCATCCAGCGTGTGCGCGGCGGGCTTCCCGTCAACGTCAAGTTCGTCGTCGAAGGCGAGGAGGAGCTCGGCAGCCCGAACCTGCCCGGGTTCATCGAGCGGCACAAGGACCGGCTGGCCGCCGACGCGACGTACTTCGCCTTCTACAACCAGGACCGCCGCGGCAAGGTGATGCTGTGGCTCGGGGTCAAGGGCATCCAGTACTTCGAGGTGACGTGCCGCGGCGGGGCCTGGGGCGGGCCGCGGACGCGCGGCGTCCACGGCAGCAACGCGGTCTGGGTGGGCAACCCGGTGTGGCGGCTGCTGCGGGCGCTCTCAACGATGATGGACGACCACGAGCAGATCCAGATCGACGGCTTCTATGACGACGTCGTCGCGCCCAGCGCCGAGGACGAGGAACTCGTCCAGCGGCTCGCGCAGACGTTTGACCCGGACAACGAGTTGTGGATGTGGGACGCCGAGCGGTTCAAGTACGATCTGGGGGGCGCCGATCTGCTGCGGCGGTACCTCTACGACCCGACGCTGAACATCGACGGCATCTGGGGCGGCTACACCGGCCCGGGCATGAAGACGTTGCTGCCGCACGAGGTCAAGGTGAAGATGGACGTGCGGATGGTCCCCAACATGGAACCGGCCCGCGTGCGCGAGCGGATCCGGGCGCACTTCCAGAAGATCGGGCGGGGCGACATCCAGGTGCACTTCTACGAGGGCTATCCGCCGGCCAAGACCAGCGTCAAGGAACCGGTCGTCCAGGCCATGATCCGGGCGTGCCGCGCGTTCGGCCACGAGCCGGAGATCTGGCCCCACATCGCGGGGTCGGCGCCGTTCTACGCGTTCCGGCGCATCCTGAACCAGCCGTTTGCCATGGGCGGCCTGGGGCACGGCGGACGGCCGCACAGCCCCAACGAGTACGCGACCGTCGAGGGGATGCGGCTGTTTGAGAAGTCGGTGGCGAAGTTCATCGACGAATACGCCGTATACTGAGACTACAGGCGGTGCCGGGCGTTCGCCGCGCCGCCACGTGGAGACAGCACAGGAGGTGAGCCGATGGAACTGCACGGCATCCGCGTCGCGGCCCTGGTCGAGGAGACCTACGAGGATCTGGAGCTGTGGTACCCGGTGTTGCGGCTCCGCGAGGCCGGCGCCGAGGTGACCATCGTCGGGCCCAGGGCCGGTGAGGTCTACAAGAGCAAGTACGGCTACCCGGCCAGGGCCGACGTCGGCATGGACGACGCCCATGCCGCGGACTTCGACGGATTGGTCATCCCGGGCGGATACGCGCCGGATCGGATGCGCCGGCATCCGGCGATGCTCGAGTTCGTGCGGGCGATGCACGCGGCGAAGAAGCCGATCGCGTTCATCTGCCACGCGGGCTGGGTGCCGATCTCGGCGGGGATCGTCCGCGGCCGCACCGTGACCAGCGTGTCGGCCATCAAGGACGATCTGGTCAACGCCGGCGCCAAGTGGATCGATCAGGAGGTCGTGGTCGACGGCAACCTGATCACGTCGCGCACGCCGCCCGACCTGCCGGCGTTCGCGCGCGAGTTGGTGAAGGCGCTCAGCCGTGTGAAGGTGGGGTGAGGCGGGCGATGCGCTTCACGGCGTCCGGCTCGCCGGCGTGATCATGTAGCGATCGATCGCCGATACAACCTTTTGCAGCGCGTCCCGCCACGTCACGCGCTGCGTGAACAGGTGGGTCTCGTCCGGGTAGTAGTGCGTCTCGAACGTCTTCTGGTGCGCGACACAGTCTCTGACGATCAGATCCATCTGTTCGAGGGGCACCGCGGCGTCCTTCGTCCCGTGGAAGTTGACCAGCGGCGCCCGCATTTGCGCCACCAGCCGGGCCGGGGAGGCCGCCTCCCACACCGCGGGATGCTGGTCCTTCGGCCCGCGCGCCCGGCCGAGGAAGTAGTCGCACGCCGGGCGGTAGTGCACCTTTGCCCAGGACATCCACCGCTCGAAGTCCCAGATGCCGGCGATATTGATCCCCAGGGCAAAGGTCTGCGGCGAGCGCACGAGCGAGGCCATCGTCAGCCACCCGCCGTAAGAGATGCCCCACACGCCGACGCGATTGGGATCGACGAACGGTACCGTCTTCAGATACTCGCCGGCGCGCACGCAGTCCTCGCATTCGAGCACCGCCAGGCCTCCCGAATTGCCCTGCTCGAACGCCCTGCCGTAGCCGATGCCCCCGCGGTAGTTGACGAGGCAGGAGACGATGCCGAGTTCGGCCAGCCACAGTGACACCTCGTAGAAGAAGGCGTAGGTCTCGAGCGGCGGGAATCCCTCGCGCATCTGCCGCATGCCGCCGCCGTGGATGTAGACCAGCGCCGGGTACCGGCGCCCTGGCTCCAGGCCGTGAGGGGTCAGCAGGTATCCGGGATCTCCCGCCCATCCGCACCCGGCGTCTTCGTGAGATGAGGCACGGCGAGGTGTTCGGCATCGATGCCGTCGGGCATGGCACCGACCAGCCGCCTGGCACCGTGGCCGTCACGATCGGCCGTCCAGATCTCCGGTGCGTGGTGCAGTGTGCTGTGCTTGTAGGCGAGATGCCGGCCGTCGGGCGACCACTCCGCCTCGACGCTCGTCCCGGCCGCGCTGATGACCGGCCGCAGCGCGGCACTCGCGATGTCCACGCTGAACAGGTGCCGCATGCCCAGGTTCAGCCGGTTGGTCGAGAAGACAACCTCGCGGCCGTCTGCCGAGATACGGGGGTGGTCGTAGGTGTGCCCCACGTCCTCGTCGACACCGCCGGTCAGCGTCTGCAGGTGTCCGGTATCGGTATCGAGCAGGTAGAGATGCCACCATCCCTCATGCCGCAGGACCAGGACCGCGTGCCAGCCGTCGGGATGGGCCTGCGCGCGGAAGCCGGCGCCGAGCCCATCGGGTTCGTCTTCGAGATGCAGCAGTCGCTCGGCGCCGGATGTCGGGTCGAGCGCCTCCCACTCGCGCACCGTGTACGTGACCGACGCTCGAGCGACGAGTAGCCGGTTGGGCCGCAGCCACGTGAACGGGCCCTCGATCTGCTCAGTGCGCGATCGCCAGACGGGACGGCCGGAGGGTTCGGTCACGGCCAGATCCCACTGGCCACTCTCTTCGAATGTGACCGCGATCGCCGGCCCGTCCGGTGCCCACGCCAGCACCGGGTCGTGGCCGAGCGCTTTGTCTCCCAGATCCTGTCCTGTGTGGCCCGCGACGGCAGGCGTTCTTCCGCCGCACCCCGAATCGCAGTAGGTGTGCGTCGACGCCCGTCTGGGACGCCCGCGGCGGCTCGACAGATGCCGCGCGGCGGGGAGGCTGTGCGCATCCGCCCGCTGCGCGCGTCCGACGTGGAGGCGTGCGCGCGTCTCGTCGCCGCCGACCCGCTCTGGCAGCGGTACGGTTTGACCTTCGCCCGCGCCCGGGCGACGATACGCGGCGCGCTGCGGCGAGGATCGGACGGCGGTGCGCGGTCCGCTGGGCAGTTCGCGGTGGCCCGCGTAGATGGCCGGGTGGCCGGGTTCGTGTGGTTCAGGCCCGAGGGCACGTTTCACCACAGCGGCTACATTCGGTGGATCGGTGTGGCGCCGACCGCGCAGGGCCAGGGCGTGGGCCGGCGGCTGATGGCGTATGCCGAGGCCCAGATCTTCCGCTCGGGGCCGAACGTCTTCCTGCTGGTGTCGGACTTCAACCGGCGCGCACAGGCGTTCTACCGCCGGCAGGGGTACACTAGGGTCGGGGCGATTCCGGACTACGTGGTGCCGGGCATCACCGAGTACGTCTTCCGCAAGACCCGCGGCCCGATCGCCCGGGCCGTGGAGACACACCGCAGGCAGGTACGGGAGCACGCGCGCGCCTAGCGTGGGCAGGCGCGCAAAAAGGGGGAGAAGATCTTGAGTGCACGATGGTGGACGCTGCTCGCGATCGTCGCGCTGACTCTTCCGGCGCTGCCGGCCGGCGCCGCGCCGGCCGGGGTGACCTTTACCATCGGCGTGGACCAGGAGGTCGTGGGACTCGACCCCAATCTGGTCACCGCCTTCTCGTCGTTCCGGCGGATTGACTTCCTGTACAACAAACTCGTGCGCTACAACGACCGGCTGCAGATCGAAGGTGACTTGGCCGAGTCATGGGAGTACGACGACTCGCGGACGGTGACGTTCAGGCTCCGCCGAGGCGTCCGGTTCCACAGCGGCGCCGAGATGACGTCCGAAGACGTCAAGTTCACGCTCGAGCGCGTTCTCGATCCGGCCACGCGCTCGCCCGGCCGTTCGTTCATTGACGTCATCAACCGCGTCGAGACGCCGGATCGCTACACCGTGCGGCTGCGCCTGAGCCTGCCGCTGGCGTCGCTGCTGTCGGGTCTGGCGTCGGCCAACCTCTCGATCGTCGAGAAGGCCGCGGTGCAGCGCTTCGGCAACCTGCAGCGCAACGTCGCCGGCACCGGGCCGTTCATGCTCGCCGAGTGGGTGCCCGACAACTTCATGCGGCTCGTCAAGAACCCCAACTACTTCCGCCGGGGGATGCCGAAGTTCGATACGCTGATCATCCGCGTGATCCCCGACCAGGCGTCGTTGCTGGCCGGCGTCCGCACCCGCGCGCTGGACATGGCCACGATCAACCAGGGCGCGGTCATCACCGCCGCCCGTCGCGAATCGGGTCTCCAGGTGATGCAGAAGGCCGGGTTGAACCTGCGCATCTTCGCGTTCAACACGACGCGGAAGCCCTATGACGACGCGCGGGTCCGGTACGCCTTCGCCTGGGCGATCGACCGCCAGGCCATCGTCAATACCGCGGAGTTCGGGTTTGCCGCGGTGTCCGGCCCGATCCCGGCCTCGACACCGTGGGCCACCCCGGTGAACCGGCTGCCGTCGTACAGCGGGCCGGACGTGGCACGGGCGAGGCGCCTGCTCGCCGAGGCCGGCTACCCGACCGGCTTTGCCACGCGCATCGTCACGTCGCCGACGTACGAGGGCGGCGTGGCCGTCGCCCAGGTCATCCAGGAACAGCTCCGCGCGATCGGCGTGAACGCGACGCTCGACACCATCGAGTGGGGCACGTACATCAACCGCTGGGTGGCGCGCGACTTCGACACGATGATCGAGTTGCGCGGCGGCGACCCCGATCCCGACCGGTTCCTGTACCGCACGTTCCACAGCACCGGCGCGGTCAACAACTTCCTGTTCAAGGACGGGCCGATCGACCGGTTGCTCGAGCGCGGCCGCGTCAACGTCGACCCCGACGCGCGCAAGCCGATCTACGCCGAACTCGAGAAGGCCTTGATCGAGGCCGCTCCCGCGATCTTCCTGTACACGCCGATGGAGACGCAGGTGCTCCAGGGCTACGTGCGGGGTTTCCGGATTATCGGCAACGGCGCGCTCTACTATTTGGAGGAGGCGACCGTCGAACGCTGAGCCCGACGCCGTGCGGTGGGGAGGCCGAGTCGCCTCCCCACCGCGGCCGTTGACCCCGCATGCAGCGGTATCTCGCCTCGCGCCTGCTGGCGCTCATCCCGGTCCTGCTCGGCATCCTCATCGTCGTCTTCCTGCTGATCCGCCTGATCCCGGGCGATGCCGTCCAGCTCTTCCTCGGGACCCAGGTCGAGATGACACCCGCGCAGATGGCGGAACTGCGGCGGTTCTTCGGCGTCGACAAGCCGATCTACGCGCAGTTCCTCGACTACCTGGGCCGCGTGGTGCGCGGCGACTTCGGGGTTTCGCTGCGCACGTCGCGGCCGGTGCTCGGCGACATCATGCAACGGCTGCCGCTGTCGTTCCAGTTGGCCTCGCTCGCGCTGATCGTGGCCACCGTGCTGGCGATCCCGCTGGGCATCGCGTCGGCGGTCACGCGCAACTCGCTGTTTGACGTCGCCACGCGCATCGGTGGGCTGCTCGGCCTGTCGATTCCCAACTTCTGGCTGGGCGCGATGCTGATCCTCGTGTTCTCGCGCTACCTGCACGTGTCGCTCGGGCAGTACGTGCCCATCTCGCAGGACCCCCTGGGCACCCTCCAGAGCCTCTACCTGCCGGCGCTGGCGCTGGGCGCCGCGATCGCGGCGATCCTGATGCGCTACGTCCGGTCGTCGCTACTGGAGGTGCTGGGACAGGAGTACGTGCGCACGGCCCGGGGCAAGGGGCTGCGTGCCAGCGCGGTCATGCTGCGGCACGCCCTGCCCAACGCGATGATCCCGGTGATCACGGTGATCGGCTTCCAGATGGGCTACCTGCTGGGCGGCACGGTCGTGATCGAAGAGATCTTCGCGCTGCCGGGCATGGGCCGTCTGGTGCTCCAGGCGATCTTCCAGCGCGACTACCCGGTGGTGCAGGGTGTCGTCCTCATTGTCGCGCTGCTGTTCGTCCTGACCAATCTCGTGGTGGATCTGCTCTATGCCTGGATCGACCCGCGTATTCATTATGGATGATCAGGAGCACGCGTCGCGCGCCCCTGAGGCGCCGCGCCTCGGCGTGGGCTGGCGCTGGTGGGTCCGGCGCTTCCTGCGCAACAAGGTCGCGCCCATTGGGCTAGTGATCATCGGCGCCAGCGTCCTGATCGCGGCCCTGGCGCCGCTGGTGGTCCCGCACGACATCCGCGCCATGGCACCGCAGGCCGCGCTGGCGCCGCCGAGCCGCACCTACCTGTTCGGCACGGACGAGTTCGGCCGCGACGTCTTCAGCCGGGTCCTGATGGGCTCGCGCGTGTCGCTGGTCGTCGCGTTTCTCTCGGTGGCCGCCGCGGTCGTCCTCGGCACGACGCTGGGCCTGGTCGCGGGGTTCTTCGGCGGCCGGTGGGACGCGCTGACCATGCGGGCGATGGATGTCATCTTCGCGTTCCCGGCGATCCTGCTGGCGATTGCGATCATGGCCGTGCTCGGCACCCGGCTGATCAACCTGGTGATCGCGATCGGCATCGTCTACACACCGCAGTTCGCGCGGGTCGCGCGCGCCGCGGTGCTGACCGTGCGGTCGCTGGAGTTCGTGGACGCGGCGCGCGCGCTCGGGTTGGGCAGCGGCCGGATCATCCGGCGCCACATCATCCCGAACGTGCTGGCGCCGGTGACCGTGCAGGTGTCGCTGTCGCTCTCGCTGGCGATCCTCTCGGAGTCGGCCCTGAGCTTCCTCGGCCTGGGCACGCAGCCGCCCACGCCGTCGTGGGGCAACATGCTGAGCGAGGGCCGGCAGTTCCTCGAGATCGCGCCGTGGAACGCGGTGTTCCCGGGGATCGCGATCATGGTCGTCGTGTTGGGCTTCAACCTGCTGGGCGACGGCCTGCGCGACCTCTTGGACCCCAGGTTGCGATGAGACCGGGGGCCAGCGCGACGAGGGCCGCCGCGGACGCGCGCCGGGCGCGCGAGGCCGTCCGGGACTGCCTGCGCGACGGCATCGCGGGCGGCGTCTTCCCGGGTGCGGTGGCCGCGGTCGTGCAGGCGGACCGGGTGCTTGCCCTCGAAGCTGCCGGATGGGCGCAGGTGGTGCCCCGGCGCCGGCCGATGACCGAACAGACGATCTTCGATCTGGCCAGCGTGACCAAGCCGGTCGCCACGGCCACAGCTGTGCTGCAGTTGTGGGCCGCGCGTACCCTCGATCTCGATGCGCCCGTAGCGACCTACCTGCCGGCGTTCGCGCGGGCCGGCAAGGCCGGGGCGACGGTGCGGCACCTGCTGACGCATACCGCGGGGTTGCCGGCCTGGGAGATGCTGTACCTGCGCGGCCCTCGGGGCGCATCCGGGGCGCGCGCGCAGCCGTGTCGAACGATCGGACAGGCGGTGCGGCGCATCTGCGCGACGCCGGCGACCTCGCCGCCCGGCACACGCGTCGAGTACAGCGACCTCGGCTTCGTTGTGCTCGGGTATCTCGTAGAGTCACTCGGCCGCGAGCCCCTCGACCGGTACGTGCGACGCTGCATCTTCGAGCCGCTGGCGATGCGGCGCACCCGGTTCCGGCCACCCCGAACGTGGTCGCCGCGGTGCGCCGCCACCGAGGTCGGGAATCCCTACGAACGGGACAAAGCCCGGGCGCAGGGGCTGGGCCGCGGGTTCCGCTGGCGCACGCGGGTGATCCGGGGCCAGGTGCATGACGGCAACGCGTGGTACGTGGGCCGCGGTCTGGCCGGCCACGCGGGATTGTTCGGCGACGCGCGCGACCTCGTGCGGTTCGGCCGGGCGATCCTGGGCGGAGGCGCCTTCGGCCGGGCGCGGGTCCTGCCGGCGTCGGTCGTCGCCGAGGCGATCCGCAACCAGACGCCGGGCGCGGGATCCAACGCCCGCGGACTCGGGTGGACGCTCGCCGGATGGCCGTTCGTGGGCACGCGCGCCTCGGCCGCCGCGTTCGGCCACACCGGGTTCACGGGCACGAGTCTGCTCATCGACCCGCGGCGCGACGTGGTGGTGGTGTTGTTGACGAACCGCGTCCACCCTCGCGCCGACAACGTCGCCATTCAGACGTTCCGTCCCGCGTTCCACGACGCGGTGATCGGCGCGGTGGACGGGTAATGCCCGAGGTTCTGGTCGCCGGCGTTGATGGCGGCGCGTCGAAGACGCGCGCGGCGATCGTGACCGCGCACGGCGCGGTGCTGGGCTCGGCGACCGTACAGTCCGCCAGCGCGTACCACCGTGAGCCCGACGAAGCCGCTGGCATTGTGGTGGCCGCGGTGCGCCAGGCGCTGGCGGCCGCGGGCCGCACCGGCCCGCTCGCCGCGCTCGGCGCCGGCCTCGCGGGCGCGGATGACCCGGCCATTCACGCGCGGCTCGTCGCCGCGCTCACGCAGGCCGGTCTCGCGGCCGTCGTCCACGTGGATCATGACGGCGCCGCCGCCCTGGTCGGCGGGCTGGCGCTGGCGCCGGGGATCGTAATCATCGCCGGAACCGGCTCGGTGGCCTTCGGTGTGGATGAGGCCGGCCGGCGCGCGCGGGCAGGCGGCTGGGGCCCGTTGCTCGACGATGAGGGCAGCGGGTACGCGATCGGCCGCGCGACGCTGCGCGCGGCGATGCGCGCGCACGACGGACGCGGTCCGGCGACGTCGCTGGCCGGCGCCGTGTCGCGGCACTTCGGCATCGAGTCGCTGGCCCTGCTCAAGCGTGCCGTGCGCGGAATCAGCATTGACCAGGTGGCCGCAGTCGCGCCCCTGGCCTTTGACGCCGCCCGCGCCGGCGACGCCGAAGCCCGGCGCATCCTGGACGCCGCGGCCCGCGGGCTCGCCTCCATGGTGGCCGCCGTCGACCGGGCCCTCGGATGGACCGATGTGCCGTTCGCGCTGGTCACGACCGGCGGGATCTTCGAAGCCGGCGACCTGATCCTGGCGCCGATGGGGCGGGAGCTGAGCGCGCTGGGCTGCCGGGCCGAGCACCGGCCCGCGCGCTATCCTCCGGAGATCGGCGCGGCGCTGCTCGCCGCGCGGGCCGCCGGGATGTCCGTGGATGCGCTGCGTCAGGGCCTGGACCGCCAGTGAGCCGATGAGGTGAGCGCGCATGCCTGATGAATCCACCCAGCCCGTGGACTTCGCGGCGCTGACGACCGAGCAACGCAACCCCCGCTCGATGGAGCTCGACCGGCTCTCCACCGAGGAGATTCTCGCGCTGATCAACGACGAGGACCGCCGCGTGCCCGAGGCGGTAGCCGCGGAGATCCCGCGCATCGCCCTGGCCGTCGAGGCCGTGGTCAGGGCGCTGCGCGCCGGCGGCCGCGTGGTCTACGTGGGCGCCGGCACCAGCGGCCGCATCGGGCTCCTCGACGCGTTGGAGTGGCCGCCCACGTTCGGGGTGGAGCCGAGCACGATCGAGGTCGTGATCGCAGGCGGCGCCGCGGCGACCGTGCACTCGTCGGCGCCGTCGGAGGACGATGCGGCGGCCGGCGCCGCGGAGATCGCACGACGTGCCGTCGGTCCGAACGACGTGGTGGTGGGTCTCGCGGCCAGCGGCGTCACGCCCTTCGTCCTGAGCGCCGTGGACGAGGCCAAACGCCGGGGCGCGACGGTCGTGGCCATCAGCAACGTGCCCGGGTCGCCACTGGCGCGGCGCGGCGACATTGCGATCACGCCGGTGACCGGGCCCGAGGTGCTCACCGGGTCCACGCGCATGAAGGCCGGGACGTCGCAGAAGCTCGTGCTGAACATGCTGAGCACGGCGGCGATGGTCCGTCTGGGTAAGGTCTACAGCAACCTGATGGTGGACATGCCGCCCAAGAATGTGAAGCTCGCGGCGCGCGCGCGCCGCATGGTGGCCGCGGCGACCGGGCTCGATGCACAGGCCGCATCCCGCCTGCTCGACGAGGCCGGCGGCAGCGCCAAGATCGCGATTGTGATGGCGCTCGCACGGGTTGACCGGGCCGAGGCCGAGCGACGGCTCGCCACCACGGGCGGGTTTGTGCGCGCGGCCGTGAAGGGGAGCGCCGATGCGGGAGATCGCTGAGCTGGCTCGCAAGAACCGCAGGCTGGTCGTCGGATTGATCTCCGGGACCTCGGCGGACGGGATCGACGCCGCGCTGGTCGACGTGACCGGCAGCGGGCTGGATGCCAGGCTGCGGCTGATCGCCGGCCTGACGCATCCGTTTCCGGCCGACGACCGCGCCGAGCTGTTCCGCATGTTCGACCCGGCGGCGGCGACGATCGACCGGCTCACGCGCTTCGACTTCCGGCTCGGCGAGTTGTTCGGCGACGCGGCGCTGGCCGTGATCGCGAAGGCCGGGCTGCGGCCGCGCGATGTCGACCTGATCGGGTCCGCGGGGCAGACGGTGTGGCACATCCCCGCGCCTGGCGCGGCCACGCTGCAGATCGCCGAGGGCGCGGTCATCGCGGAGCGTACCGGTCTGCCGGTGGTCGAGGACTTCCGCGTGGCCGACGTCGCGGCCGGCGGGCACGGCGCGCCGCTGGCGTCGTACTTTGACCTCGTGGTTTTCCGCGACGCCACGCGGTCGCGGGCCTCGCAGAACATCGGCGGGATCGGCAATGTCACCTACCTGCCCGCGGGCTGCGGGCCCGATGAGGTGCTGGCGTTCGATACCGGACCCGGCAACATGGTCATTGACGCCGCGGTGCAGGTGCTGACCGGCGGCCGCGAGACGTTCGACCGCGACGGCGCCATGGCCGCGCGCGGCCGCGTCGATGCCGCGTGGCTGGCGCAGCTCCTGGACGATCCCTATCTGCGACAGGCTCCGCCCAAGACGACGGGCCGCGAAGTATACGGCCGGCCGTTTGCCGATCGCCTGCTCGCCGAGGCCCGGCGCCGCGGTTTGGGCCCCGAGGACACTGTCGCGACGATCTCCGCGCTCACGGCCGACTCGATCGTGCGGGCGTACCGGGACTTCCTGCTGCCCCGGGGTCCGGTGGACGAGGTGGTGGTGGCCGGGGGCGGCGCGTACAACCGGTTCGTGTGCCGGCGCATCGCCGAAGGCCTCGGTGTTCCTGTGCGGCCCAGCGAGGACTTCGGCGTGGACGGCAAGCTGAAAGAGGCGATGCTGTTCGCGCTCCTCGCGTCGGACGCGGTCGCCGGCGTGCCCACCAACGTGCCGCGCGCCACCGGCGCCGCGGGCCCGCGCGTGCTCGGGAAGTACGTGCCAGCGCCGCCCATGCTATAGTGAAGCGATGTTTCGCGACGCGCTGAGAACCGATATCGAGACCGCGGCGGCCAGCGCCGCGGCGGCGGGCCGCCTTCCGGCTGGCCCGATGCCGCCGTTCGAGGTTGAGATCCCCAAGGACCGGCGTCACGGCGACTACGCCACCAACGCCGCGATGGTGCTGGCCCGCCAGACCGGTCTGAAGCCTCGCGACGTGGCGCAGGCGCTCATCGACGCCTGGCCGACCAGGGACGATCGCATCGAGGGCCTTCACATCGCGGGTCCCGGGTTCATCAACATCACCCTCTCCTGGCCGTGGCGTCGGGAGTTGGTGCGCCTCATCAGAGCGCGTGGAGCGGCGTACGGGCAGGACACACTCGGCGGTGGCCGCCGCGTCAACGTGGAGTACGTCAGCGCCAACCCCACCGGGCCCTTGCACGTCGGGACCGGCCGCAACGCGGTGATCGGCGACGTCGTCGCGAATCTGCTCGAGGCCCTGGGCTATGCCGTCTCGCGCGAGTTCTACATCAACGACGCGGGCCAGCAGGTACGTCTCCTCGCGCAGTCGGTGGAGGCGCACTACTTCGCCCGGTTCGGCCGGGAGCGGCCCTTCCCGGAGCAGGGCTACCACGGCGCCTACGTCAAGGACCTGGCCGAGCAGATCGCCGCTGCGGACGGCGACCGATGGCTCGAGGCCCCGGAGGAGGAGCGCCTGGCGCACTTCCGGGACGTCAGCCTCGCGTGGGTGCTCGCGGACATCCGCGAGGTGCTCGAGCGCTTCGGCGTGAGGTTCGACACGTGGTTCAGCGAGCGGTCACTGGTGGAATCGGGCGCCGTGGACCGCGTGCTGGACGCCCTGCGCGCCCGCGGCTACGTGTACGAGGCCGACGGCAAGACGTGGTTTCGCTCGACCGCGTTCGGCGACGACAAGGACCGGGTCATCTACCGGCCCGGCGCGGGGTGGACCTACTTCGGCAGCGACATCGCCTATCACCTCGACAAGCTCAGCCGGGGCTTCGAGAAGATGATCAACGTGTGGGCCATCGACCACATCGGTGACGTGGCGCGGGTCAAGGGCGGGCTCCAGGCGCTGGGCGTCCCCGCGGACGCGCTCGAGGTGCTCATCTACCAGCACGTGCGCCTGAAGAACGAAGGCGAGGCCATGCGCATGTCCAAGCGCGCCGGCGAGTTCGTGTCGCTGCGTGAGCTGATCGACACGGTTGGGGTCGACGCCGGCCGTTACTTCTTCGCCATGTTCTCTCCCGGCGCGCCAATGGACTTCGACGTCGCGCTCGCGCAGAAACATTCGCAAGACAACCCGGTCTACTACGTCCAGTACGCGCACGCGCGCATCGCCGGCATCCTGCGGGAGGCCGCCGCGGCCGGCGCCACCGCCGGCGACGCGCCGCCGCTCGACCGGTTGGAGGACGACCGCGAGTGGGCGCTGATCCAGACACTCGGCGAGTTCCCCGAGGTGGTCCGCGCGGCGGGCTTGCGGCGCGAGCCGCACCGTCTCTGCACGTACGCCCACGAGGTCGCCGAGGCGTTTCATCTCTTCTACACGCACTGCCGGGTGCTCGGGGACGACCCGGGGCTCACGGTCGCGAGGCTGGCGCTGGTGGAGGCGACCCGCACCGTGCTGCGCCGCACGCTCGGCCTGCTCGGCGTGTCCGCCCCGGACCGCATGTGAGGTGCAGATAGGGCTTGCGCGCCCGACCGCATCTGTGCTACGTATATCACCGACAGACGTCCAAGGGCGACCGGGGTGGCGTCGCCCCCGGCCCGAACCTCCGGCGCGATTCAAACGAAGTTCCTGAGGGCGATCCCCAAACGTCACACGCTCCATACCGCATGGATACACGGACGATGGATGGCGGCGCACAATGACGCCGCCGATCGTGACACGGGTCGCCGGTGAAGGAGGCTTTCCAGCCATGAGAATGTGGATCCGGCTGGCGATGGTCACCGCGCTGGTTGCGGTCGTCGCTGGTCAAGCGGTCGCCCAGGTCTTCACGGACATGGCCACGCACCCGTCCCGGCGTGCCGCGGAGCGGCTCTACGCCAAGGGGGTCGTCCAGCGGTTGCCTGACGGCCGGTTCGCACCGGACGAGCCGTTCACCCGGCTCGACATCGCGGTCGCCGTGACCGGGGCCCTGGGCATTCCATTGACCGGTGTGCGCCCGCCCGAGTTCCGCGACGTGGACCAGATCCCCCCGCAGAGCCGCGCGGCCGTCGCCGCCGCGTCGGTAATGGGCACCGTATCGTCGCAGAAGGTGGAACTGCGCAAGGGGCAGGTGATCTACTCGCTGGCCACCGACAAAGCCGTGTACGGTCCGACCGATGAGATCGAATTGACCTTCAGCATCGCGAATACCGGTCCCGGCCGCGAGACGGAGTTCCTCACCCCTGACCGCAACCGGCCCCGGCTCAAGCTGACCGATCGGGACGGAATCAAGGCCGGACTCGAGGGCGAGTTGCTCACCGAGACCCGCACCGCCCAGGGCGTGACCCGGGAACGGGTCGGCCGCATCCGGGTCGTGGAGGCGCGGAGCGACAGCACGGTCGTCGAGGTGGTCGAAGCCGGGCCCGTGGCCATCAAGCCCGGCCTGAAGGTCATCTTCCTGCAGGATGTCCTGTTCGAGTACTCCACGACCCAGTTCTACGACTTCGTGATTCGCGATCAAGAGGGCAACGAGATCGCGCGCTGGTCGCTCAACCGCCGATTCCTGGCCGTCGACCGGCCGATCGCGCTTGCCGCGAACCAGGTGCTCAGCGACAGGACGCGCTGGCGCCAACTCGACCAGAACAGCCAGCCCGTGGCCGCGGGTCGCTATCTCCTGACGGCGACGCACACGACCAAGGAGAATCCCACCTCCCTCCAGATCGCCTTCCAGCGCGGCATCATCTCGGCCTACCCGGACAACACGTTCCGGCCGCGTCAACCCGTCAACCGGGCCGAACTGGCGGTGTTCATGGTGCGGGCCATGGGCCTCGAGTCCGACGCTTTGCGGCGGGCCAATGAGTCCCTGCAGGTGGCCGACGCGCGCGACATCCCGGCCGAGGCGCGCGGCGCCGTCGTGATCGCCCTCGAGCGCAAGCTCATGCAGCCGTTCCAGGACAACACGTTCCGGCCCACGCGCACGGCCACCCGAGGCGAGGCCATCCTGGCGCTGAACGTGCTGATGGAGGCGTTGAACCGGTACGACTTCGTCACGGCGACGCTGCGGGAGGTGCGCATGGGCCCGCCGCCGGTCGTGATCATCGAGGATTCGCAGAAGCAGATCGTGACGCAGCGGGTCGCGGTTGTGAGCGCCATCTACCGCAACGATCAGGTTGTCGTCCTCCAGCAGCTCCGGCCGGGCGACCAGCTCAAGATGCTGATGCCGAGGGCGGCCGCCGAGGTGCTCTACATCGAGGCGACAGGGAGGTAGCCCCATGGAGTTCTTCGTCGACACCGCCAATCTCGACGAGATCAAGACTGCGCAGTCGTGGGGGATTCTCGACGGTGTCACGACCAACCCGACCCACGTCGCCAAGGAAGGCCGGGAGCATAAGAGCCTGATTCAAGAGATCTGCCGCATCGTGCCCGGACCGGTCAGCGTCGAGACCACGGTTGCCGACGCCGACGGCATGATCCGGGAAGGCGAGACGTTCGCCACCTGGGCGCCGAACGTCGTGGTCAAAGTGCCGGTGACGACCGAGGGGATCAAGGCCGCGCGCGTGCTACGGGGCAAGGGGATCCGCGTCAACGTCACGCTGGTGTTCTCGCTGACCCAGGCGCTGATCGCGGCCAAGGTGGACGCCACGTATGTGAGCCCGTTCGTCGGCCGGATCGACGACGCCGGCGCCGACGGGATGGACCTCGTCCGGGACATCTGCGCGGCGTACAGGCACTACGGGTTCGCGACCAAGGTGCTCGCGGCCAGCCTGCGCCACCCGGTCCACGTCGTCCAGTCGGCGTTGGTCGGGTGCCACGTCGCGACGATGCCCTTCAAGGTGATGGAGATGCTCTTCAAGCACCCGATGACCGACATCGGCCTGGAGAAGTTCCTCGCCGACGTGCGCAAACTGCAGGTCGAACTCGACGCGAAGCGCGCCCGGGTCTAATTGCCGGGGCGCTGGGTAAGAACACCAGAGGTGAGTCCGTCGTGCCCATAGCAGAGCTGGAGGCGAAGACCCTCAATGAGCTCCAGGACATGGCCAAGGAGCTCAACATCCCGAACTACCGGCGCTTCCGGAAGCAAGAGCTGATCATGCGCGTCTTGCAGAAGCAGACGCAGGACGCCGGGCTCGAGATCCGCTCCGGCATCCTGGAGATCATGCCCGAGGGCTACGGGTTCCTGCGCACGAGCGGGTACCTGCCCGGCAACGAGGACATCTACGTGTCGCCGTCGCAGATCAAACGTTTCGGGCTGCGCGTGGGCGACGAGGTCCTGGGCCAGGTGCGGCCGCCCAAGGACAACGAGAAGTACTTCGCGCTGCTGCGCGTCGAGGCCGTCAACGGCCTCGACCCCGAGCAGGCTCGCACCCGGCCGGCGTTCGAGCAACTCACCCCGGTCTTCCCGCACGAGCGGATCCGGCTCGAATTGCCGGAGTCCGACCTCACCGTGCGCGTGATCGACCTGTTCGCGCCGATCGGCAAGGGTCAGCGCGGCATGATCGTCTCGCCGCCGAAGGCCGGCAAGACCACACTGCTCAAGAAGATCGGCCAGTCCATCGTCCAGAATCACAGCGAGATCTACCTCATGGTGCTGCTGCTCGACGAGCGCCCCGAAGAGGTCACCGACATGCGGCGCTCGGTCGAGGCCGAGGTCGTCGCCAGCACGTTTGACCGGCCGCCGGAAGAGCACATTCAGGTGGCCGATCTCGTGCTCGAGCGGGCCAAGCGGCTGGTCGAGGGGGGCCGCGACGTGGTGGTGCTGCTCGACTCGCTGACGCGGTTCTCGCGCGCCAACAACCTGGTGATCCCGCCGTCCGGCCGGACGCTGTCAGGCGGTCTCGATCCGGCGGCGCTACAGCGGCCCAAGCGGTTCTTCGGCGCCGCCCGCAAGATCGAAGAGGGCGGCAGCCTGACAATTCTGGCGACGGCGCTGATCGACACGGCCAGCCGCATGGACGACGCGATCTACGAGGAGTTCAAGGGCACGGGCAACCTCGAGATGCACCTCAACCGCAAGTTGCAGGAACGACGCACCTTCCCGGCGATTGACATCAAGATGTCGGGCACGCGCCGCGAGGAACTGCTCCTGACCGAGGAGGAACAGCGCAAGGTCTGGGTGCTGCGCAAGAGCCTCGAGCAACTCGACACCGTCGCGATGACCGAACTGATCCTCGATCGGCTGCGCAAGACGCCGAACAATGCGGCGTTCCTGCGCTCGATCGTGAAGAGCTCGGAGGATAACGGCACGTAGGGCGGCCAACACCGCGGCCGCCCCAGGCAGGAACTCGCCCCCGGGTGGTCGAACACCAAAACTACTCCGTCGCAGTTCAGGCCAGGTCTTAAGGTACGTCGGCAAGCCAGGGAGTTTCCGCGTCAGGCCGCACGCCGCTCGCGCGTGCGTGAATTGAGCAGGACGACCGATCTGCAGCCCGCCGCCGGAGAGAGGCTGTCGGCTCGGACTACGCAGGAGGGAGCCCTTGCGCAGGCCCGCAGTCATCAGCGCGTGTATCGCGGTCTTTGCCCTATCGACGTCGGCGCTCACGATCCCACAGACCATCGCACCCCGCGCCAGCAGCAAGCCCGGAGCCCCGATGCCGGCCGAACGGATACTGCGCCGGGCCGCGGCCGCGCACTTCCCGGTGGCCCGTGTTGTGCGGCAGCGACGCCCGGCGGCCGAGGCGCGGGCCCCTCGTCAACCCACCGCGCCAGCGGTCCCCGTGCCGATCGCCGCCCGGCGGGCCCCCGAGGTACACACGGTCCAGGCCGGTGACAGTTTCTGGACGATCTCCCGACGCTACGGCGTGACGGTTGAGAGTCTGGCCGCGGCCAACCGCCTGCCGGTGACCGCGATCCTGCAACTCGGCCAGAAGCTGATCGTTCCCGCAGCCGGCGAGACCGTCGCGACGACCCACGCGGCACCGGCGACCGGTGCGCGGGCGCAGGCGCGCGCGCCCAGGCGACCCGCGCCGACGACGGTTCATGTCGTGCGATCCGGTGAAACGCTGTGGGACATCGCCCGGCGGTATGGAACCCGCGTGGAAGACTTGATGGTGTGGAACGATCTCGGACACTCTGAGTGGATCAAGCCCGGCCAGCGTCTGCGGCTCGCGGTGACGCAGGTGCCGCGGCACCGTCAGATGACCGCGCAGACCCGCTCCGGCCGGCCGGTCATGGTGGACGAGCGCGCGATTCAAGCCGCGGGACCGTTCCTGTGGCCTGCCCGCGGCGTGGTGACGTCGCGGTTCGGCTGGCGGTACCGACGCCATCACGACGGCCTCGACATCGCGGCCCCGCGCGGTACCCCCATCTACGCCGCGCGTGACGGCGTCGTCGAGTTCGCGGGGTGGCGCGGCGGCTACGGCCGCGTGGTCTTCCTCGACCACGGCGGCGGTTTCGTGACGGTGTACGGGCACGCCTCCACGCTGATCGTGAAGCCCGGGCAGCGCGTCAAGAAGGGTCAGTTGATTGCGCGCGTGGGTTGCACCGGATCGTGCACCGGCTCACACGTGCACTTCGAGGTGCGTCTCAACGGCCGGGCGCAGAACCCGCTGCCGTACCTGACGTCGGCGCAGGCGAAGCGTTAGTCGGGCGCGCCGAGTCGCACCTCGAGCCGCTGCGCGCCGGCCCGGGCCGTCGCCGCGGTGATCGCGACCGTCCCGCCGCGGGGCGCGCGGATCAGCCACTCGACCCTGTGGGCATTTGGTGTCCACTGCCTGACCCAGGGATTCCACGGCACCGGGCGCTCCGACCGGCCGGACAGATGCGGGAGTGTCAGGTGCTGGCTCCCCATGACCAGCGTCATGCCGTCCGCGACCTCGAGGTCTAGGGTAACGGATCCCACGCGGCGAGCGCCCACGGCGGTCACCGACGTCGGCGTGTAACCGCCGTTGGCGACCACGGCGCCAATCAGGTAGAGGTCGGGTCCGACCATGCGAACCGTCGCGCTCACGCGCAGTTCGGGGAGCGCCGCGGCCAGCTCCAGCACGAAGCGCGCGACCTTGTCCACCTCGCGTTCGAGGAGCGATGTCGTCGGCGGGTTCCGGAACACCTGGATGTACTTCCATCCCCCGATCTCGACGGCGCCGAGTTCGGGATGCGTGAACGGTCGCCAGGGGACGAACCCGTCACCGCCGAGTGCCTGGTCGTTCCACCGCAGGAGCTGGATCTGCTGATCCTCGGTCAACGGATGAAAGGGCTGGCGGTCCTGGCGCGCGATCCCGGCCTCGGCGATGACATCCCAGAGCTCGACCGTGTACGCGAGCATGCCGAGGTGCAGGTACGCCCAGTCGTTGAACACACCGTGCCGGCGCGGCATGCCGGGCACAGTGAAGTCTCTCAAGACCGAGATCGCGGGATACCCGGTCGTCTGCTCGCCGAGTTTGTTGATCGCGGTGAAGAGCTCCCGGTCCTCGAACGGGAACGGAACCTCGGACGGCGGGTCCGGCGGCAGCAGCACACCGCCGTGCGTGTGGCACGCGATCGCGACGCCGATGTTGGGCCGCGCGACCAGGCACTCGGCGATGGCGCGCGACTCGGGTTCGCTCAGCGGGAGCGGACCGCCGCCGTACTCATCGGGATCCCAGTCGGCCGGGAAGTGACGGTTCAGGTTGCCGTCCTGCGGCCGCGAGACCAGCACCGCGCCGCCGTCGTACGCGCTGATGCGGCCTTCGGGAAACAGCCGATAGTAGACGCCGCCGCGCTCGCCCGGGCCCCGCGGGACCATCAGGCGCGCGTCGCGGTCGCTCGTCTTCCACTCGCCGTCGGGATCGGGCCGCCGCATCCAGAGCACCAAGCCGTCGCCGTCTATGTCGTCGTAGTACAAACCGCGCTCGGGGACCAGCGGCGGGAGACGCCGGCCGTTGCCGACCCAGGGATACGGCGTCGTCTGCACGATGTCGGCGCCGTCGGGATTGGCGCGCGGCACGAGATAGAACGTCCGGCGCTGCAACAGATCCTGGATGTCGGGGTCATCCACCGCGCCGCCGATCAGGCGATCGAGCAGATGTACGACCGCGGCGCCCGCCGTCAGTTCTTCAGCGTGAATGTTGCCGTCCATGTAGACCGCGGGTTTTGCCTCGGGCGGCCCGGTGCGCCGGTCGGTCACGGTCAGCAGCCAGACCTCGCGACCACGATGGGTGCGGCCGAGCGACGCAAGTTCCACGAGGTGCGGGTGACGGGCGGCCACGTCGGTCAGGGATGCGGTGAGGGCTTCGTACGTCGGGAACGACACACCGGTCGGCATTGGCACCTCCACGGGACGTCAACTGTCGCGTCGGTACGCGCGATCCTTGCGGGCCTTCGCGTGCCGCGTGCGAACTCCTCTCTGCTCTGCCTCAGATAGATCCGAGACACCCCAACTGAAGGGTGTTGCGGATCAAGCACCGGTTCAAACCGGTACGGCGGGGCTACCCTGGCCCCATGAATGTCCAGGAAGCGATTCTGCCTCAGGCTCGCCGTATCCGGATGGCCCCCGAACTTTCGCCTGCAGCGCGGCGGCGCCTGCGCTGGATCGACTACTATCTGACGCACGGGCGGAATGCCGCACAGACCTGTCGGCACTTTGACCTCAGCCGGGCGACGTTCTACCGGTGGTGGCGGCGCTACGATCCGGGACGGCTGGAGCGGCTGGAGGATGATCGCCGGACGCGGCGGCCGCGGCGGGTGCGGCAGCCGGAGACCCCGCCGCCGGTGGTGGCCCGAATCCGCGCGTTGCGGGAG
>JAVKJV010000027.1:0-43431 GCA_031458775.1 Candidatus Fervidifonticultor quartus
GCTGATAGGCTATTCTGATTCGGGGTAGGAACGCTTCGTCGATCACTCGCGCAAAGTCGCGCGGGTAAGATGTAGACCGTGCCGCAAGCATGTCCAAGACGTTGGACATTCTGCTGTGGATGCTGACCAGCGCGGCACGCATATCGGGAATGTGGCTGACCAGCCGTGTACCGAGCACAGCGCCGATCAGCCCTACGATAGCAGCAGACACTTGGGCCAGCGATGAGTAGAACCAGGCAGGGTCGCTGATATCCACGTCGATTGCCACCTGTCAGCGAAGCACAGGGACGCACCCGATGGGCAGGTCACACGCGGCAATCATACTAGACGCGGCTCAGGTGTCCAGAGAACATGCCGGCGTCATGTACGTGACACGCCCATTACTGATCCAAGCGTAGCCCGGCTCTTGGCTGTCCACATCAGTGAAGCGGTGTGGCTGTGCGAGGGCGACGGTGTAGCATTGATCCCCGCAGCACGCGGGGCATGCTGTCGGTCGGCGAGGCAGTGGCCGATTTCCACGAACGGTAGCACAAGTGTCATTCCAGCACCGACTGGAAGCGTGAACACAGGCTTCATTGTCGACTCGCCCATGGATCAGTATACCGGGTGATCCGCCGTCGCGGCCAAGGCCGAGAATAGCCCGGCGATCATGCCAGGCGTACTGGGTGCTTGTGGCCGACGGTGGCATGATCGCATCATGATCGTGTGTCGATAGCGTGCACCCATTTGCCCCGGCGTAAGGAGGCAAGGACGAATGACGTGATCGCTGTGTAGACGGCTCAGACAGGCATGCCCACCGCTGGCCACGCCACGATTCACCTGATCACCGGAACTCCGCCACCGTGGCTCGCACCCACGCCGCCACCGCTCGGTGCGACGCGGCCGGGTACGTCAGGCCGAGCGCGTTCGCGGTTTCCTGGCCAACATCTCCAAAGAGGTCAGTCATTGCGAGCAGCGCCCGCGCGACACTCGACCGCTCGTACAACGCGAACGTGGCCGGCAGCGCGTCCAGCACCTTGGGATCGGCCCAGCGTTCCATGTATCGGCCCTCGGGCCACACCTCGACACCCGGCCGGCACGCGCGGGCATGCCACTCGATCATCCGGAGCAGGTCGCCTTTCATGTAACAATCCACGTCAGCCTTCACCCGCCACAGCTCACCCCGGTGCAGCCGCTTGGCCACAAAGACCGTCTGGAACAAGAAGTCGTTGACGACGAACGAGAACGTCGCGGCGTCCGGCGTGCCGTTCGTCGCGGGCAACGGCGGGATCGGCGTCGCGGCCATCTCGCCGTCCTTGTCCAGCACAGGATAGAATCCCTCGCCGATCGCCTGGCGCGCGTCAGGGTTGGCCAGCACCTCGGCGAACCGACCGGCCGGCGCGGCCACGATGTCGAAGTCGAGGGCGCCCTCGAACATCACCTGACGGACGGGAAGGTCGCGCAGCGGGCCTGGATGGCGAAGCGCCAGCCACACCGGGCCGATCGCGTGCAGCCACTCATCGCGTTCGCGTATGGCGTCGGGGTCAGTGACGAGCAGGAGGAGGTCCATGTCGGACCAGGCATCCGCAGGGCGATCCGTCCTGACCTGAGATCCAAGGACGGCCAGCGCACGGACGTTGGCCTCGCGCTCCGCCCAGGGCAAGATGCGGCTGCGCAGCCATGTCCAGTGTCCAGACTGAGTGGCATGCCCGCCGCCTCTCACATTCAAGCCACCCGGTCCGGTCGCATGCGGTTCTGTCATTGGGCCTCCCTGCAGCCTGGCGATAGGAATGAGGTTCGATCAGTGTGGCGCAAGCTGGAGCTCGTCGAAGAGTCGGGCAGCCTGCCGCAGCCTGGCCTCGCCCGCCGCGGCCTCGCCCCGGCGCTGCAGGGCCAGGCCGTAGTCGTGGAGAGCCCGCGCGAGGTACGGCCGCGCGCCGAGCGCCTCGAAGCCCGCGATGCTCGCTTCGAAATCGGCCGCGGCGGACTCCCACGCGCCGCCTTTGGCGAGCGCGGCCGCCCGCTGCCGCCGGATCTCCGCGGCCGTCAGGCGATCACCCATCGCCTCGGCGCCTTTCAGGCCGGCCTGCCAGGCAGCCTCGGCCTGCTCCACGTCGCCTCGCTCGTAGTAGACGGCCCCGAGCCACGCCCGGCCCACGCCCCTGAGCGGTCGCATGTTGCAGAACTGGGCCATCTCGGCGCTCTTCTCAATGGCGGAGGTGCCGAGTTCAGGCTGCCCCATGCGGATGTGATGCGCGCCAAGCCACAGGTGACCGATGGTGGCGCAGAACGTGTTGCCGGTCTCTTCGGCCAGCGCGATGCCGCGTCGGTAGAGGTCGAGCGCCTGCACGAGATTCCCTCGTTCCGCCTCGACACGGCCCATAAAGAGCTGGGCGTCCATCATCGCGTTGGGATCGCCGCTCATGCGGCCTAACTCCAGCGCGTGGCGCCCCGCGTCTTCGGCGCGGTCGAACTCTCCGGTGATCGCGTAGGCCATCGCCATGACTCCGGCAAACATGGCGGAATGCGCGTACGCCTCACGCGCCTCGAGGAGCGGCAGCGCCTGCTGGTACTGCGCGATGGCCTCGCGGTAGCGACCCGAGAGATAGGCGGCTTCGCCGAGCAGCCCACGCGCCAGGCCGACGTACTTCTCGTTTCCCAACGCGTTCCCAATCTCGAGCACCTGCTGCACCGCTTCCTGCAGCGCCGGCGCGTCGGGACGGTCGCCGCGGCCGTAACGGATCTTCGCGATGAGGTAAGAGGTCTCCGCGAGCAGCGCCCGATCGCCGAGCCTTTGCGCCAGCGGCAGGGTTGCCTCGGCGAGCGCCAGGTCGTCGTTGAAGGGGACGAAGGTGTAGCCGGCTTCGACGCGCATGAGGTTGATCTCGACGACGCGGCGCAGGGCCTCAGCGCCGGCCGGGTCGGCGGGCAGCAGGGCGGCGGCGCGGTCGAGGAACGCGCGTGCCTCGCGCATAGCAAAGCGCCGGAGCGCGTGGCGGCCCGCCAGGACAAGATACTCGGTCGCCCGCGCGGGCGCGGCCGCGTTCTCGAAGTGATAGGCCAGGATGCCCGCGAGGTCCTCCCGGCGGTCGGGGTAGAGACGCTCCAGGGCTTCTCCTACCTTGAGATGCAGGCCGGCGCGCTCGCGTTTGAGCAGCGCCTCATACGCGGCATCCTGGACGAGCGCATGCCGGAACGCGTACACGACCTCGGGCTCGACGGTGGCGAGCCGGATAAGGTCCCAGCTCTCAAGCGTGCCCAGGGCCGGCTCGTGCACGATCTCGCGCAGCAGCCGAGCCGGGAATTCACGGCCGATCACCGAGGCGATCTTAAGCGCCTGCCCCGCCTCCGGCGGCAGGCGGTCGATGCGGGCCCGCAACAGCGCCCGCAGTGTGTCGGGCAGCTCGAGCGCGGTGATCTCGCCCGCGGCCACCCAGCGGTCGTCACGCCGCACAATGGCCCCGCGGTCGATCAGCATCCGCACGACCTCTTCCACAAAGAAGGGATTGCCTTCGGCCTTCTGGAGGATCGCCTGACGCAGCCACGGCGGCAGCGACTCGATGGCGAGGAGGTTCGCCACCAGGCGCTGGCTGTCGTCGAGGGAGAGGGGCGAGAGCGTAATCTCGGTCAGCGCCTCGCCGAGCCGGTCGCGCGCCGCCGTGAGGAGCTTCCACCCGTCGGTCTCGCGGTCAGGCCGCGTGGTCAAGACCAGCAGAATCCTCGACTCCTGCACCGTGGGAAGGAGGCGGGAGAGCAGGTCGACAGAGGAAGGGTCGGCCCAGTGCACGTCGTCGCAGACCAGGACCAGCGTCCGGCGCCCGGCCGAAGCGATGAGCAGGTGGCGCAGCGCGGCCACGTAGTGGCTCTGGCGGGCGTGCGCGTCGAGGCGCTCGATCCGGTCGCGCTCCGACGGTTCGAGGTGCAGCGCCAGCAGGTGGGCGACCGCGGCGTAGACGTCGCCATCGCGGCTTCCGAGCAGGTCCTGGACCGTGGCGGCCAGCCGCTCCCGCACCTCGCGCTCGTCGCTGTCGGGCAGGGCGCCGAGCAGCGAACGGATCAGATCGAGCAGCAGATGATAGGCCAGGCCTCGGCCGTACGAGAGACAGGAACCGTGAACCCAGCGGATGTCCTCGCTGCCGGCGCTGTTGCGCCATTCGCCGATCAACCGGCTCTTCCCGATGCCCGGCTCGCCAATGACGGCCGCGGCGCGTCCGACCCCGGCCCGGACCACATCCAGCACACGCTGCAGCCGCTGCAGCTCGGCCTGCCGTCCGACCATTGGGCTGTCCAGCCCGGGAATACCCCGCACACGTCCGACGTGCAGCCGGATGCCGCGGACCTCGTACGCGGCGACCGGGTCAACCCGGCCCTTCACCTCGAGACTCCCGACCGCGACGCAGTCGAACCGGTGGGTCACGAGCCGGTAGGTGGGGTCGGCGATGAGAATCGTGCCCGGACGGGCCGCCGCGCGCATGCGCGCCGCGACGTTCACGGCGTCGCCCATCGCCGTGTACTCGCGCTTGGCCTGACTGCCGACCTCGCCCACCACGGCCATCCCGGTGTTCACACCGACCCGGATCCTGAAGTCGATCCCCTCGGCGGTCGCCAGTTCCGCGGCGAGTTCCTGAATGCCCGCGATCATGTCCAGTGCCGCCCGGACCGCGCGTTCCGCGTCGTCTTCGTGGCTGGTCGGCGCGCCGAAGTACGCGAGGATCTCGTCGCCGATGAACTGGCCCACGGTGCCCTCATAGCGGACGACGGCCTGCGACATCGTCTCGAAGGCGCGATTCATGATCGAGGTCCAGTCTTCGGGATCCATACGCTCGGCCAGCGTGGTGGAGCCAACCACATCCGCGAAGAGCACGGTGACCAGCCGCCGTTCGCCCTGCACCGACCCGGCATCGCGCGCAGACGTCTTCATCGTTAGCGAGGCACCTCCGCCGGCGCGGCCGCGGACGGCTCGAGCGCGTAGGCGATCAGGTCGTCCAGGGACATCGCCCGGCCCGCCTCGACGTCGCTCGCCAGCGCCTCTTTGTCGAGTCTGACGTCGCCAACCCGCCAGCCCTCGGCCATCGCCTCGAAGAACTTCCAGAGATCGGCGCCGCCCGTGTGGACCAGGCCCGCCGCGCCGCCGATGAGTCGCGCGGCGCGGCGCACGTCGCGCTCAAGCAGCGCCAGGTTCGCCAGGTCCTGCAGCGACCCGGCGATGCCGGAGACGTCTCGCGCCTCGGCGAAGAGCCGTAGCCCGTCGATGAGGGCGGTGCGCGCGGCGCGGAGGTCGTTCAACTGCATGTGAGCCAATCCGGCACTGTGCAGCGCCCAGCCGAGGCTGAATCGATCGTTGAGTTCTCGGAAGAGGGGGAGGCACACGTTGACGTGATGGAGGGCCGCCTCGCCGTGACGCAGGGCGAACTCCACGCTGGCGAGTCCCCAGTGTGTTTTCGCGATGCCGGGCTTGTGCTGCGCCTGCTCGTAGATCGTCAGCGCTTCGTGCAGCAGCGCGCGGCCTCGCTCGAGGTCGGATTTCGGAACCACGTAGGGAAACGACAGGTTGTACAGCGCCTCCGCGGTGCCCAGCGCATCGCCGCGTGCGCGCGCGAGCGTCAATTGTTGCTCGTAGTGCGACCGCGCGCCGTCGAAGTCACCCTGCCAGTATGCGATGCCTCCGGCTGCCTCGACCGCCGCGGCGTAGGCGGGTAGACCCTGGGCGCCGGGCATGGCCAGGATGGCATTCAGTCGCTCGCGGCCCTCCTGCACGTGCCCGCGCATCTGCCAGAACCGCCACAACGCCGCACCGAACCGCAGCGCCGTCTCGGCCTCGCCGTGCTCGATCGCCCACGTGATCGCCGCCCGCAGGTTGTCGTGCTCGCGCTCCAGGCGGTCGAGCCATGTGTTCGCGCCCTCTCCGAACACGCGCCGTGCGCCCTGCTCGGCAAGGCTGAGGAAAGTGGCGGCGTGCCGGCGACGGATCGCCGGGGCCTCGCCGCCCGCCTCCAGCCGCTCGACCGCGAACTCGCGAATCGTCTCGAGCATAGAGAACCTGGGTTCCCCATCTACCTCTTGGTGGCGCAGCAGGCTGTGATCGGCCAGCGCGGCCAGGCCCTCGAGGACGTCGCGTCCCAGTTCGCTCGCCGGCCCGCAGACCGCCTCGGCCGCTTCGAGCGTGCAGCCGCCCACGAAGACCGACACGCGCGCCATCAGGCGCCTGCCCGGCTCGTCGAGCAGATCGTAACTCCACGCGATGGCGTCGCGCAGCGTCTGTTGCCGTGCGGGCAGGTCACGGGCCCCGCCTGACAGCAGGTTCAGACGGTGCTGCAGCCGGGCGAGCATGGCCTGCGGCGGTAGCAGCTTGATGCGCGCCGCGGCCAGCTCGATCGCGAGGGGCAGTCCGTCGAGTCGCGAGGTGATCTCCGCGATGGCCGGCGCATTTGCGTTCGTCACCGTGAAGTCCGGTTTGGCGGCCACCGCGCGCTGGATGAACAGCGCCACCGCCTCGTACTGCGACAGCGCGTCGAGCGACGGGAGATGTTTGAGATCAGGGAGGCCAAGCGGCGGGACCGGGAACTCCTGTTCCCCGTACACGCGCAGCGCGGCCCGGCTGGTCACGGCCACCTTCACCTTGCTGGTGGCCTTGAGCAGATCGCTGACGAACGGCGCCGCGTCCAGGATCTGCTCGAAGTTGTCGAGGATGAGCAGGAGTTGCTTCTCGCTCAGGAACTCCACGAGGCGCGTGAAGAGCGACTCGCCGCCCGACTCCTGAATCCCCAGGGCGCGGCCCACGGTGGAGGGAACGAAGCTGGGATCGACAACCGGTGCGAGCGGCACGAAGTAGACGCCGTCGGGGAACTGATCAATCACGTCCACGCCGAGGTGCAGCGCCAGACGGGTTTTGCCGGTGCCGCCCGGGCCCGTGAGCGTCAGCAGGCGCGTGCGATCGAGCAGCCGGCGGGCCTCGGCCAGTTCGCGCTCACGTCCGACGAAACTCGTGAGTTGCGTGGGCAGGTTGTTCGGCGCGCGGTCCAGGGTCCGCAGCGGCGGGAACTCTTCGGGCAGACCCGGGGCGACGACCTGGAACAGGTGTTCCGGTCGTAGCAGGTCTTTCAGCCGGTGCTCGCCCATACTGCGCAGGATGATTCCGGTCGGGAGATTGGCCTCGACGAGGGCGCGGGTCGCGTGCGACACGAGGATCTGCCCGCCGTGCGCCGCGGCACAGATGCGCGCCGCGCGGTGAACGTCGAGCCCGACGTAGTCCCCGGCGGCGGGCGTCCCTTCCCCGGTGTGGACGCCCATGCGCACGCGGACGATCGCGTCCTCGGGCCACGCGAAGTCGGTCAGCGCGCGCTGCGCTGCCACGGCTGCGGCGACGGCGCGCGCGGCACTGGCGAAGACCACGAAGAACGCGTCGCCCTCGGTGCTGACCTCGTGCCCGCCTTCGGCCTCGACGGCGGTCCGGATGAGACGCCGGTGTTCCTCGAGGAGACGGTCATAGCGCGAACCCAGGCGCTGGAGCAGCCGCGTCGATCCCTCGATATCTGTGAAGAGGAAGGTGACCGTGCCGCCCGGGAGCGGACGGTCGCCGTTGCTGGTCGTCACTCCGCGCCTCACCCTCCGCGGTGCGTGCTGGACCGCCCGATCTGTAACCGGTGTTCGCGGTACAATGCGACCCCCGCGGGCGCTGTTCCTGCGCGGCCGGCGACGGGCCGGGGGGCACCTCGATCGTCGAGCGCATCGCTCTGGTATAATCGCGCAGAGAACTCTGCCCTGTGAAGGAGAGGTACCCGATGCGAACATCGCGCACGACGCTGGCGGTCGTCGCCGCGCTCGCGGGCATCCTGGCCCTCTCACCGCTCGCCATCACCGACGCCCAGCAGCCCCGCCGCGGCGGGGTGCTGCGCTTCGCGCTCGCCGGCGACCCGCCGACCCTCGACCCGCACGCGACCACCGCGCTCATCGCCGCGTACATCATGCAGCACGTCCTGGAGCCGCTCTTCACGATCAACAGCCGGCTCGAGCCGGCGCCGATGCTGGCGGAGCGCTACACGGTCGGCGCCGACCGCCGCACCTACACGATCACCCTGCGCCGGGGCGTCATGTTTCACCACGGTCGAGAGATGACCAGCGAGGACGTCGTGGCGTCGCTGACGCGGTGGGGGCGCATCAACTCCCGGGGGCGGGTGACATTTGCCAACGTTGAGTCGCTGACCGCCCGCGATCCGTACACGGTCGTGTTCAGGCTCAAAGAGCCGAACGTGCTGCTAATTACCGATCTCGCCTGGTGGGCACAACCCGCGGTCATCTATCCCAAAGACGTGCTGGATGAGGCCGGCAACACCCCGCTGCGCCGCTTCATCGGGACCGGGCCGTTTCGCTTCGTCGAGTACGTGCCCGACCGTGTCATCCGCCTCGAGCGCTTCGACCGGTACGCTGCACGCACGGACAAGGCCGACGGGATGGCCGGCCAGCGCGTGGCGTACCTCGACGGCATCACCTATACGCCGGTGCCCGATCCCGCGGTGCGTACCGCGCAGGTCCAGCGCAACGAGGTCCACTTCGCCGAGATTCTGTCGCCCGACGAGTTCGATCGGCTGCGGCGCGAGCAGGGCATCGTCCCGGTCAAGGCGCCGCTGCCCAGCACGCTGGCGTTTGTGTTCAACAAGAAGTCCGGGCCGATGACCAGCCTGAAGCTCCGCCAGGCGTTCGCGGCGGCGCTCGACATGACGGCGATCCTGCGGGCGACCTACGGGCACCCGGAGTTCTTCCGCATGAACAACAGTCTCCTACCCAAAGAGCACTACATGTGGACCGACGCCGGCAAGGAGGAGTACAACAAGAACGACCCGGCGCTCGCGCGGCGCCTGGCGCAAGAGGCCGGGTATCGCGGCGAGCCGATCCGGTGGCTCGTGATCTCCGATTTCTTCTGGGCGTACAACTCCGCGCCGGTGGCGAAGGCCAATCTGGAGCGGGCCGGTTTCAGTATCGACCTGCGCGTCACCGACTGGCCGACCAATCAGACGCTGCGCAATCGGTTCGAGGGCTGGGACATCACACCGGTGCACTTCCCGACCGTCGCCGACCCCACGATCCACTCGGCGTTCAGCCCGGCGTACGTCGGGTGGTACGAGAGCCGCGAGCAGGCCGCGCTGATGGCGCTGCTGCGGCGGCACAGCGATCGCAAGGTACGCATGGACCTGTGGCGCCGCGCCCAGGCGCTCTTCTGGAAGGAGCTCCCGATGGTGGTGATCGGCGAAGGGTTCTTCATGCACGCGCACCGGCCCGAGCTGAAGGGCTACACCGGGTTGCCGTCCCATCACTTCTGGAACACCTGGTTGGAGCCGGCGCGGTAGCGTAAGGGTCTGGGAGTGTCCGCACTCCGCATCGGATGGGCGGGCGTCGGGGCCATGGGCCTGCCCATGGCGCGCAACCTGCTGGCCCGCGGGTTTGCCGTCACCGTGCTACGCCACCGCGGGGCGCACGGCCCGGCGGCGCTCGCCGCGGCCGGCGCCGCGATTGCCGACTCGCTCGCGGGGCTTTCGGCCGCGTCGGATGTGGTGGTACTGATGCTGCCGTCATCGCGAGAGGTGGAAGAGGTCGTCCTCGGCGCCGGCGGGCTGGAGTCGACACTGCGGCCCGGACGCATCGTCGTTGACATGGGGACCAGCGATCCCGGCTCAACGCGCCGGCTTGCCGCGCATCTGGCGGCTCGCGGCGTCGACCTCGTCGATGCACCGGTGACCGGCGGCACGCGCGGCGCAGCCGATGCCACGCTCGTCATCATGGCCGGTGGTCTGGCGCCGGCGGTGGAGCGCGTGCGGCCGGTGCTCGAGGCGATGGGGCGCGTAGTGGTCCACGTCGGAGGTGTCGGTGCCGGGCACACGCTCAAGCTCGTCAACAACCTGATCGCGTTGTCCGGCGCCGCGATCGTCGCCGAAGCGCTGCGGCTGGCGCAGACGGCAGGACTTTCGCTGCCTGTCGTGCTCGACGTGCTCCAACAGGGCTCGGCCGACAGCGCCATCCTGCGAGGGATGGCCGGACGGCTGCGGGCCGGCCGGTTCGAGCCGGGTTTCAAGATTGAACTCGCGCGCAAGGATCTGGTACTCGCCGGCCGTCTCGCCGAGGCACTGGGGGTGCCGCTGTCGCTCGGGGCCGCGGCGCGCCGGGTCTTCGACCGGGCCTGCGAGGCCGGCCGCGCTCATCTCGACACCGCCGCGCTGGCCGAGGACATCACCAGGGCCTGACGCCGCGCCCCTCGCGGGCCCACGCCTGCGGCGTTTCCCTGTATCATTCGGCTTGTATGGACGGCACAAAACACACACGACTGGTCGTTGTTTTCGTCCTGACACTGATGCTCTTGACGCGCGCGGGCACCGCGGCTGCCGCGGGCGGCCCGCACGTGCCGTCGCGCGCCCTCTGGATCGAGACGTCGGCGAACCTACTCCAGCTTCGCAGCCGCGAGGCCATCCGCGACCTCGTCGCGCGGGCGCGCGCGGCGGGCATCGACACGCTGATCCCCGAGGCCAAGAACGCGTGGGGGTTCGTGATCTACGAGTCGGCGTTTGCGCCGCACATTCGCACCTCGCCGGTGCCGCGGGCCACCTACCCGGCGCCCGCCACGTGGTTTCCCAGGGACTTCGATCCTCTGCGCGCCTTGATCGAGGAGGCACACGCCGCGGGCCTGCGCGTGCACGCGGCGGTGAATGCCTTCGGCGAAGGCCTGCGGTTGACGCCGGCCTCGCCGTTGATCGGCGTGGCGGCCAGTCGCCCCGAGTGGATCACGGTGCACCTCCGGCCGGGCGACGACGGCCGTCCCCGATTCGTGCCCGCGTCGGAGATCGGACCCATCGTGTTCGTCAACGCCGCGCATCCGGAAGTGCAGTCGTACGAACTTGGCGTGCTGTGGGAGGTGGTGTCACGCTACGCCGTGGACGGCATCATCCTCGACCGGGCGCGGTACACGAGCGCCGATGCCGACTTTTCGGACCTGAGCCGCCGCCGGTTCGAGGCGTACCTTGGCGGTTCGGTCGTTCGGTGGCCGGACGATGTGGCGACGCCGGCGCGCAACGGCATCCAGCCGGGGCCCTTGTATCCGGCGTGGATGGCGTGGCGCGCCTCGGTGATTCAGGCGTACGTGAGAGCGGCCGGGCGTCTGGTCCGCGGTGTCCGTCCGGGGACGGCGGTCGGCATGTATGTGGGCTCGTGGGTCTCGACACTCTCCGACTTCGGTCAGAACTGGACGCGGCCTGACGCACCGGCCTTGTTCGCCGGATGGAGCCCGGCCCTGGCCGCGACCAGTGTGCTGCCTGAAC
The DNA here is from genome assembly GCA_031458775.1 of Candidatus Fervidifonticultor quartus. Lineage (GTDB taxonomy): Bacteria > Sysuimicrobiota > Sysuimicrobiia > Sysuimicrobiales > Humicultoraceae > Fervidifonticultor_A > Fervidifonticultor_A quartus. The sequence continues at coordinate 11,283 of JAVKJV010000027.1, forward strand.
TCGACTACCTGATGGTCGGTCTCTACTTCCCGCTTGTCACCCGGTGGGAGGCCGTGCAACGGGGACGGTCGCCATGGGCGACCGTGATTGGCCGCGCGTTGCACAGCCGAGAGCTGACGCGCGGGACGCCGCTTCTCGGTAGTATCTGGCTCGACCTCTATCAGAACCGCCGCCCCGCCGGTACCGGCGCGATCAGGGCGGCGGTCCGGCTGACCGACGGCGTGATGCTGTTTGACCTCACGAACGTCGCGTCCGGCGACTGGTGGAGCGTGTTGGGCACGCGCTAGACGGACACGAGAAAGGAAGCCCGTGTCGTGAGCCTCGCAGTCGACGTGCCCGTGGTCGTCCTTGGCGCGCAGTACGGCGGGCTCGCTGTGGCGCGCACGCTGGGCCGCTGGGGCGTGCCGGTGTACGGCGTCCATGCCGTGCGTTCGGCGGGTCTGCGGTCGCGGTACTGGCGCGGGACGTTTCTCTGGGACTTCGTGCGGGCCACCCATGCCGAGTCGCTGCAGTTCTTGCTGGAGATCGCCCGAGAGATCGGCCGCCGGCCCATCCTGATCCCGGCGAATGACGTGACGGCGCTCTTCGTGGAGCGGGCCGCGAACGGGCTGGCCGACCGGTACATCTTCCCCCAGGTCCGTCCCGGCCTCATTCACGATCTGGTGAACAAGGCGCGGTTGAGCTCGATGGCTGAACAGCATGGCGTGCCGGTGCCGCGTGTGAGCGTGCCGCAGAGCGGGGACGACGTCGCGGCATTTCTCGCGACCGCCGCGTTGCCGGTCATGATCAAGGCCGTGGACCCCACCGGACCCCATGGCAGGACCAAGGTCATCGCGGCATCGCGGGAGGCGGTGCTCGCGCACTACGACGCGCTCGGCACGGGCGCGCGATCGAACCTGATGCTCCAGGAGTACATTCCGGGCGACGATGCAACCGGCTGGACGTTCTACGGCTGCTTCGGCGAGCGGGCGGAGTGCCTTGCCGGCTTTGCAGCGCGCAAGATCCGGCTCAGTCCGCCGACGACCGGCGTGATCGCCCTCGGCGTGACGGCGGACATCGAGCCCGTACAGGAGCAGTGTCGCCGCTTCATGACGGCAGTGGGCTACCGCGGGGTGGTCAACATCGGCGGCAAGTTCGATCGTCGCGACGGGCAGTACAAGGTGCTGGATGTCAATGCCCGCCTGGGAGCGTCGTTTCGGCTGTGTGTCGACGCCGGCGGCCTGGATGTCGTCCGCGTGCTGTACCTGTACCTGACCGGGCGGTCCGTACCTCCGATCCGGCCGGTCGTGGGCAGGAAGTGGTGGATGGAAGAAGACCTCTTCACCTTCCGGCAGTACCGACGGCACGGCGGCCTCAGTACCGGTGCGTGGCTCAGATCGCTCGCCGGTGTCCGCGAGCGTGCCTGGTGGGCTGCCGACGATCCGCTGCCCGGTCTGCTCTGGGCGGCAGACCGGATCGGCCGCGCGCTGCGCCACTGAGATCAGGTGCAGACCCGATGTCTGTCGGGAATAATCCTACGTCCACCGGATTACCGCCTTACGACTCTTCCCGTAGGCTGGCCTAAACGGGCCGCGCCGGCCCGGATGCGCGACAGGCGGCGTTCGGCTGCACGACGGCGCTGCCGACGGGGGTGGCAACGTGGCGAAGTCCGTACCAACGCTCGAACACCGGCCGGAGGAGATCGGCCGGCGGGCGTTTCTCCAGAAGGGTGTCGCAACAGCACTGGCCGTGGGCGCCTCCGGCGTCGCAGCGCGTGCCGCGCGGCCCGGACAGGCGCAGGCCGCGCCGGTCATGCCCTCGGCCATTCGCGATCCCCGGCCCGGCGAAAATCAGTTGGTACGCATGCAGCGTGAGCTGCATCGGGCGCTGGGCAAGCCGATGGAGCAGCGTAAGTGGACCATGGTGATCGACACCCGGCGCTGTATCGGCTGCGACGCCTGCACGGTTGCGTGCATCGCGGAGCACGGCCTGCCGCCCGGCGTCTCGTACCGCACGGTGCCCAAGGTCGAGTCCGGCACGTTCCCGGATGTCCAGGGCTGGTACATGCCCACCAACTGCATGCAGTGCGACAAGCCGCCGTGCCTGCCCGCGGCCAACGCGGTCAGTCCGGGCGCCATCACCAAGCGGCCCGACGGGATCGTCGCCGTGGCGTACGAGAAGTTCACGCGGAAGGCGTTCGAGGCCGCGGCCAGGGCGTGCCCGTACAAGGGGTCACTGTCGTTCGATCAGGGCCGGTACTGGACGCAAGGCACGCCGGCGCTGCAGGCGTATGAGACGCGGCCCAAGGTGGAGTACGGCCGGGCCTGGACTCGTATGAACGGCGCCCTGCCGATCGGCGCCGGGCGCAAGTGCCACTTCTGCCTCCAGCGCATCGAGGCCGGGCTGCTCCCCGCGTGCGTCGCCACCTGCATCGGCGGCGCCATGTACTTCGGCGACGCGAACGACGACCAGAGTCTCGTGGCCGAGATTCGGCGTCAGCAGAAACCGATGCGGCTGAACGAGAGCCTGGGCACGGAGCCGAACGTCTACTACGTGGGCGCCGCGTCGAGACAGACGATGCCGGTGAGCACGCCTGAGTCCTGCCAGGCGTGCCACGGGAAGTAGGGGGTGAGGACGATGGCCAAGCCGACACGGAAGCCGGTCACGCGACGCGGGTTACTGGCATCGGCCGCCCTCCTGGGTGGCGCGGCGGCGTACTCCCGGATCGCGGAGACGCTGTCCGGCGCCGAGGCCGCCGCCGCGGCGGCGAACGCTCCGGGCGGCGTGTCGTATCCGTACGGCAAACCCGAGAACACGTTGTACACCGTGTGCCTGCAGTGCAACACCGGGTGCGGGATCAAAGTGCATCTCGAACGCGGCGTCGCGGTCAAAGTCGAAGGGAATCCGTACAATCCGTGGACGTTGTCTCCGCACCTGCCATACCGGACGCCGGCGGCTGAGGTCGCGTCGGTGGACGGTGCGATCTGTCCCAAGGGACAGGCGGGCATTCAAACGGTGTACGATCCGTACCGGATTCGTACCGTGCTGAAGCGCGCCGGTCCTCGGGGATCCAACAGGTGGCGGAGCATCTCGTTCGACCAGGCGATCGCCGAGATCGTCAACGGCGGCCGGCTCTTCGCGGACATCCCGGGTGAAGAGCACCGCGTCATCGAGGGGTTCAAGGACGTCTATGCCCTTCGGGATCCCGCGCTGGCCCGCACGATGGCTGCCGACGCGGCGCTGGTAAGAGCCAAGCGCATGACCGTCGAGCAGTTCAAGGCCAAGCACCGCGCGAATCTCCACGTGCTGATCGATCCCGATCATCCGGATCTCGGACCGAAGAACAACCAGTTCGTCTATCTCAAGGGCCGCGAAAAGGGCGGCCGCGGGGACTTCGTCACCCGGTTTGCCGGCGACGCCTTCGGCACCGTGAACCGGCTTGGCCACACGACCGTCTGCCAGGGGTCGCTCTACTTCGCGGCCAAAGCGATGAGCGACCAGTACACCGGCGGCTCCTGGACCGGCGGGCGCAAGTTCTACTGGCAGGGCGACACCGAGCACGCCGAGTTCATCATCTTCGTCGGCGCGAACCCGTTCGAGGCCAACTACGGCCCGCCGCTGCGCGCGGCCAAGCTCACGAAGGGCATCGCCGACGGACGGCTGAAGATCGCGGTCGTCGACCCGCGGTTCTCGCGCTCGGCGGCCAAGGCCTGGAAGTGGCTGCCCGGCAGGCCCGGCACCGAAGCCGCCATCGCGCTGGGCATGGTGCGGTGGATCATCGAGAACCGCCGGTTTGACGCTCGATATCTGAGCAACGCCAATCGGGCGGCCGCCACCGCCGACGGCGAACCCACCTGGAGCAACGCTTCGTGGCTCGTCAAGATCGAGGACGGCCGGCCGACCAGATTCCTGCGCGCGCCGGAAGCCGGGGTCGGCGACCGCGATCTCTTCGTTGTGATGCAGGACGGGCGGCCGGTGGCGGTCGATCCCCACGACACGCGCACGGCCGTGGAGGGTGATCTGCTGGTCGACACGTTCGTGAACGGCATCGCGGTCAAGAGCGCGATGCAGATTCTCTATGACGAGTCGAAGAAGCGGTCGATCGCGGCATGGGCTTCGCTGGCCGGCGTGGCCGCCGGCGACATCGTGGCGCTCGCGACCGAGTTCACCGCGCACGGTAAGAAGGCGGTGGTGGACGTCCACCGGGGCTGCAGCCAGCACACCAACGGGTTCTACAACGTGCTGGCGTGGTTCGCGCTCAACACCTTGATCGGCAACTACTCCTGGAAGGGCGGATCCTGCTGGGCCGGCGCCTACGATCAAGCCGGCGGCCAGGCCGGCGCGCCGTTCAATGTGCGCAACCTGCACCCGAACCGGACCACCGCCTGGGGCACAACCCTGATCCGGCAGGAAGAGAAGTACGAGGACTCGACGCTGTTCAGCGGTTACCCGGCCAAGCGCCAGTGGTACCCGATGGCCAGCGATCTGTACCAGGAAACCATCCCCTCGGCTGCCGACGGGTATCCGTACCCGATCAAGATCCTGCTCCTGTACATGGGCGCGCCGACGTACGCGCTGCCCGCCGGGCACACCAACATCGAGATCCTGGCGGACCCGAACAAGATCCCCCTGGTGATCGCAAGCGACATCCTCGTCGGCGCGTCCTCGATGTACGCCGACTACATCTTCCCAGACCTCACGTACATGGAGCGATGGGAGTTTCACGGTGTGCATCCCAGCGTGCTCCAGCGGGCGCAGCCGATCTACAGCCCGGTCATCGCGCCGCTCACCCGACCGGTCAGGGTCTTCGGGCAGGAGATGCCGGCGTCGTTCGAGGCGCTCATGCTCGCGATCGCGGAGAGGCTGAATCTGCCCGGGTTCGGCCCGCACGGGTTCGGCCCCGGACAGCCGCTCGAGCGGCCCGACGACTTCTACATCCGCCTGGTGGCCAACGTCGCCTTCGGTACCAGGCCCGGTGACGAGGTGCCGGACGCGTCTCCGGAAGAGGAACGCATCTTCCTTGCCGCGCGGCAGCATCTGCCGAAGACAGTCTTCGACCCCGACCGCTGGCGCGCCGCGCTGGGCGAGCGGTGGTGGAAGAAGCTGGTCTACGTGCTCAACCGCGGCGGGCGGTTCGCCGACCACGAGACCGCGTTCGACGGCGACAGGCTGCGCGGCCACTACGGCACCCTGGTGAACCTCTACCTGGAGAAGGCGGCCACGAGCAGGGACGCGTTCACGGGCCGGTACTTCTCCGGCGCACCGGGGTACCATCCCATCGTGGACAGCCAGGGCCGTCCCCTCCGCGACGAAGCGCAGGGCTACGATCTGCACCTCATCACGAACCGCGTGATTCTGCAGACGAAGAGCCGGACCATCACCAACTACTGGCTCAGCAGCGTCCTGCCGGAGAACTACCTGCTGATGAACCCCAAGGACGCCACGGCCCGCGGCCTGAAAGACGGCGATCGCGTGCGCATCGCGTCGGCGACGAATCCGCGCGGCGAGTGGGATTTCAAGAACGGCGAGCGGCGGCCGATCGTCGGTATGCTCAAAGTGTCGGAGGGCATCCGGCCGGGTGTGGTGGCATTCCCGCTGGGCTACGGGCACTGGGCGACGGGCGCGTCGGACATCGTCGTGGACGGCCGCACCATCAAGGGCGACGCCCGTCGGCGCGCCGGCTTCCACGCCAACGCCGCGTTTCGCACCGATCCGAAGATCAGCAATACCTGCCTGACCGATCAGATCGGCGGCAGCGCGGTCTTCTACGATACGAAGGTGAAGGTCACGCGGGCGTAGAGAGGGAACCGGAGAGACACCGGGGCCGGGGCGTCCGCCCCGGCCCCGGCATTTGCGACACGCCACACATCATGAGGAGCCCGCGGTGAACACACGCGCACCAGGCATCGCCGCCCGCACCACGACCGTGGAAGAGGCGCTGCTGACGATCCTGTCTGCAGTCTCGCGCGGCCCGACCGACCGGGTGCCGCTCGCGGAGGCCGGTGGCCGCGTGCTCGGCGAGGCGATCACAGCCGGTGAGGACCTGTGGCCGTTTCCGCGCGCGGCGATGGACGGGATCGCGGTCCGGTCCGCTGATGTCGTGCGTGCAACAGCCGACGCGCCGGTTCGTTTGCAGGTGGTGGGGACGGTTTACTCCGGCGAGGTCTGGTCGGTCGCGCTGGCGCCCGGCATGGCGATTCGCATCGCCACCGGCAGCCCGGTCCCGCCCGGCGCCGATGCCGTCATCCCGCGCGAGCTGTTGCAGTGGGATCAGCACGACGCGCTCGTGACTGCGCCGGTCGCGGCCGGCCGCCATGTGTTTCCGGCCGGCGAGGACGCGCGGGCCGGCGAGGCGGTGATGACACCGGGAATCACCCTGACCGGCGGTCATCTCGGGTTGCTTGCGGCGCTGGGTCATGCGACCGTGCCGGTTGTGCGGCGGCCGATCGTCGCGGTGCTCGCCACAGGCGACGAGCTGGTGGCACCCTCGGCCGCGCTGCGGCCCGGACAGGTGCGCGAGAGCAACTCCTACGCGCTGGCCGCGGAGATCGCGGCGCTCGGTGCCGTGCCCCGTCTGTTGCCGCCGGCACCGGACCGGTTGCCCGATCTCGAGTCCCGCGTCCTCGAAGGGCTGGCCGCCGACGCGCTCGTGGTGTGCGGCGGCGCCTCTGTGGGCGACCGTGACCTGGTCCACGACGCGCTTGCGCGGGTCGGCGTGGCGATGCGGTTCGCGGGCGTGGCGATGAAACCGGGCGGTCCGGCCGCGTTTGGCACGTCGGGCGCGCGCCCGGTCTTCGCGCTCCCAGGCACGCCGGGCGCCGCGCGCGTGGCATTCGAGGTGCTCGTAAGGCCGGCGCTGCGCACGATGGCCGGGCATCGGCACATCCACCGACCGGTCATGCGCGCGCAATTGACGGAGCCGGTCGCCGTGACACCCGGCCGCCGGCGCTATCTTTGGGCCGTCATCGTGATTGACGGCCGGGGGGCGAGGGCTGCGCCGTTGAGAGACCAGGGGACGGCCACGCTGCGGTCGGCGGCCGAGGCGAATGCCCTGATCGATCTGCCCGCCGAGGCTCGCGACGTCCCGGTTGGTGCGCGCGTGCTCACGCACGTCCTCGCGGACGCGATGCCATTCTCGGCGACCGATCATCCCCCGGCCGTCGCGATTGTGGGCGCGCGCGGCGCCGGAAAGACGACGCTCATCGAGCGGCTGATCCCCGCCCTGCGGCAGCGGGGCCTGACGGTGGCCGTGGTGAAGCATCACGGGCATCGCGCGGACCCGGAGCCTGAGGGCGCTGACACAGCGCGTTTCAGCCGGGCGGGTGCGGTCGAAACCGTGCTGGCCGGGCCGGGAGCGACGATCGTGCGGCCCGCCGACGGGTCCGAGCTCGACCTCGATCGCGTGCTGGGAGTGCTCGGCCGCGCGGACATCGTCCTCGTCGAGGGCTATGGTCAGTCGGCGCTGCCGAAGGTGCTCGTGCACCGTGAAGGCGTGCGTTCGGATCGCCCGGCGCCCGCGGGGCCGGTTGCCGCGCATGTCGGCGATCGTGTTCCCGCTGGCAGCCCCCAGGGCGGCCCCGGGGTGCGGTACTTCGGCTGGGACCAGATTGACGAACTGGGGCGCTGGCTGGCGGACCTGGTGACCTCCGGGTCGCGTCAGCCCGAATAGCGCTCCCGGTGCAGGAGTTCAGGGAGGGGCCGGCGGTTGACGCGCGCCAGCACCCGGGTAGGATCGGCCTTCGGCCGCGGCCGCGGCTCGCCCGGCGCCGGGTAGCCCAGCGTCAGGATCGTCGGGATCGCCATGCCATCGGGCACGCCGAGGATTGCGCGCACCGCGGCGAGGTCGCGCGGGGTGTTCGGGCAGGTTCCGACGCCGAGCGTCCACGCCGCGAGCATGAGGTTCTGCGCGCACCGCCCGGCGTCGAACAGGCTCTCCTCGCCGCTGACCACGACGGCGATGGCGGCGGCGCAGCCCGTCAGGTTGCCGGGCCGATACACGTGGGCGCTCAGCGCGGCCAGCCGCTCCCGGTCGGTGATCACGATGAACCGCCACGGTTGGCGGTTGCGGCTGCTGCCGCTGGCGCGTCCGGCTTCGAGAATCTGCGTGAGCACGGCGTTGGGAATCGGCTGCGGGGCGTAGTGCCGCACCTCGCGCTTGCTCACGACGGCCAGGTAGGCATCCATCGGTCGCGTCGTCCTCCCCGAGTACTCACCATGCTATGGAGTTTCATGTCCAGAGTATCCTGCGGACCGACGGGGCGGCAAGCGCCCGCAACTCAGCGCCCAAGCGGGATGCGGGTCTCGTGCATCAGCGCGTCCTGCTCGTCCCGCCAGCTCAAGACGATCCCATCGCGGTCCAGACGCAGCCAGCCGTAGTTCGCCCGACCGGCGGCAGCCCACTGCGTGAACGGCCGGTTTGCCGCGCCCGCCGCGCGCGCCAGGCTGGCGGCGAGCGGTCCGGCGACCGCCTCGTACACGCCCTCCGGATGGCGGACGAACGCCGCGTAGTGTACGTCGCCGGCCAGGAAGATGACGTGCCGTATGTGGCGGTCCTGCACGAACCGTAGGATCTCGTCGCGTTCGGTGGCATAGCCCGACCACGAGTCGCGGCCCGAGTAGCGCAGCATCACGCTGCTGCCCACGATCTTGACCATCGCGTCGGACCGCTCGAGGCCGTCGAGAAGCCAGCGCTTCTGCTCGGGGCCCAGCATCGACCGGCCCGGTCCATCGGGAATGGCCGTTGGCGCCCGGTACTGCCGCGTATCGAGGATGAACACCTCGGCGAGGCGACCCCATCGCAGGCTCCGATAGAGGCGATTCGGGCGGTCGGCCGGCACGCGAATCGGCCAGTACTCCTGGAACGCGCGCAGGCCGAGCGCCAGCCGCGGATGATCGCGGGTGAAGTTGTTGGCCACCTCGTGGTCGTCCCACATCGTCCAGGTCGCGGTCGACGCGAGAAACGCGCGCAGGTGCGCGTCCTGGCGGTACTCGCGGTACTTCTGTCGGTACTGCTCCAGCGTGACCGCGCGGAAGCCGCCGAGGTCCGCGTAGATGGTGTCCCCGAGGAACAGGAACAGGTCGGCCCCGCGCCGGCGCATCGCGTCGAAGATGCGGAACGGTCGGAACTGATCGTAGGTGTCCGCACCCCACAGCAGGCTCAACGGCACCTCCTGCTCTGCTGCCGGGGCGGTCACAAACGCGGCCGAGGGCCCGGCAGCCGACCCCGACCGCACGCGGACGTGGTATCGCCGTCCGGGCCTCAGTCTGTGAAGATCGGCCTTGGCCGTGAAATCGGCGTCGGCGGACGGCGTGATAGCCAGCGCGGCGCGCGCGGTCATGAATCCGGGGTCGGAGGCCACCTCGACGGTAACCGATGCCGTGCCCGGTGCGCGGGTCCAGACGACCGCGGCGTCCTGCGTGACGTCGCCGACGGCGATGCCTTCGGGAAACGGTTCAACCTGCGCACCCGCCCAGGGCGACGCGCTGACCAGGAGGACGCTGACCAGGAGGACGCAGGCGGCCGTCGCGCGCGGCATGCGTTCAGCGTATCGCTCCAGCGGGTGGGATGACAAGCCGACGTACCGATCAGGCGCGGACGACGCACTCCGCGCCGACTAGGGTCTTAGCCCGATTGAGCCGCGGCGAGCGCGGTCCCTACTATGCTGATTGGCACCACTGAGGCAGACAAGGAGGGCACGAGATGCGTGCATGGATCGGGTTTGTGATCCTGGTCGTCGCCGCGGCTGTCTGGCTTCCGGCGGGGGTCCCCGTAGTCGTCGCGCAACCCGCAGCCACGCTCGTCCAGGGGCTGGGGGAGGAGCCCGAGAACATCGACCCCCAGCGCACCAACCGTTTCCACTCGCTCACGGTGCTGAGCTACATCGTCGAGCCCCTGTTCACGCTGGACAAGGACTATAAGGTCGTTCCGTTGCTGGCGCAGTCATATGCCTGGTCGGCCGACCGGAAGACGCTGCGCGTGGTCTTGAAGGATGGTATCACCTTCCACAACGGGCAGCCGCTGACATCGGCCGACGTCAAGGCGACCTTCGAGCGGTACATCACGGTCTCGCCGCTGTCGTCCTACGTGCGGCCGCGCAACGGCGGCATCGTCGGCATGGACACGCCGGACGCACGGACCATCGTGTTCCGGTTCGGGCAAGCCAAGCCACTGGCGATGATCTCCGACCTGTCGGACGCGCACACCGGCGTGCTGCCGGCCTCGTTCATCGCAAGCACGCCGTCGAACGATATCGGCATCCGGGCGCTGATCGGCACCGGGCCGTACGTGTTCCGAGAGTGGGTGCCCGGTGACCGTATCGTGCTGGAGCGCAACGAGCGGTATCGTCACGGGCCGGCGTTCTCGCCCAACAGAGGCCCGGCATTCTTCCAGCGCATGGTCTTCCGCGTCGTCCCCGAGGACGCGACCATGACCGCCGAGGTCGCGGCTGGCAATGTGGACATCACCTTCGACGTCACGCCGTCGGGGCTGCAGCAACTCCGCAACAACCCCAACGTCACCGTGATGCAAGCCCCGACATACAGCGTCCAGTATTTCGTCCACAACATGGAGCGCTGGCAGTTCCAGAACGCCCGCGTGCGGCAGGCGATCGCCCACAGCATTGACAAGGAGGCGATCGCCCGCGCCGCGTGGCTGGGTGTCGGCCGGCCGGTGGAGGGCCTCATCAACGAGGCGACGATCGGCTTCTGGCCGGGGGTTCGGCAGTACGCGTACAAGTACGATGTGGAACGGGCAAAGCAGTTGCTCGCCGAGGCCGGCTGGCGGCCCGGCCCCGACGGCATCTTGCGGCGCGACGGCGATCGCTTCGAGATCACCCTGATCACGTTCTCGAACATCGATCAGTGGCGCCGCGCGGGCGTCATCGTGCAGAACCAGCTCAGGCAGGTCGGCATCGACGTGAAGGTCGAGACCGCGGAGGTGGGCGCAACATACGATCGCGCTCGGGCGGGCAACTATGACGTCGGCATCTTCCGCAATACGTGGTGGCTGGCCCAGCCGTACCTGACCTTTCTGACGCATTCCGTGAACATTCCGTCCAGCAACTACTCGCGATGGCCGAATCCCGAGCTCGACAAGGCGCTCGACACGGCCAGCAACGCGCTCGACGACGCCGAGCGCGAGCGCGCGTTGCAGCGCGTCCAGCGCATCATCGTGGAGTCCGCCGTGTGGGTGCCGCTTGTCTCGAACACCAGCCTGCTCGCGGCGAAGAAATCGGTCGGCGGACTGGAGGTGCTCGCGCAGCACCCCTGGTGGCCGGTGCACCTGCGGGCGCTGGCGCTGACGCGGAAGTAGCCTGGGGCGGCTCCGTGGTGTCTGTCGCCTGCGGCGTGGAGGGAGCCACGCGGGTATGACCCGCTACGTGGCGCACCGGCTCCTGTCGCTCGTCCCGGTGGCGATCGGGGTCACCCTGGTGGTATTCAGCCTGCTCCACCTGACGGGTGACCCCATTCGCCTGCTGTTCGGTCTCAACGTGCCGGAGGAGATCGTGCAGCAGCGTCGCGACGAACTCGGGTTGAACCGTCCGGTCGCCGTGCAGTACGCCCGCTGGCTCACCAGGGCCGTGCGAGGAGACCTGGGTGAGTCGATCACGACGGGCGACCGCGTGGTCGCCATGATCCGTCCGCGCCTCGGACCGACCCTCGAACTTACCCTGCTCGCCCTGCTGGTGACGCTGGTCGTCAGCCTGCCTGCCGGCGTCATCTCGGCCGTGCGTCGCAACACCGTGCTGGACAGTCTCTCCCGTCTCACCGCGCTCTTCTGGGTTTCGATGCCGACCTTCTGGCTCGGGTTGCTCTTCATTCTGGTGTTTGGGGTGATGCTCGGCTGGCTCCCGATCTCCGGCCGGGCCGAGGAGTTCTGGTCATGGGAGGGTGTGCGCTCGCACATCCTGCCGGTCTTGACGCTCGGTCTGCCGCCGGCGGCGTTGTTCACCCGGTTGACGCGCTCGAGCATGCTGGAGGTGATCGGTGAGGAGTATGTGCGCACGGCTCATAGCAAGGGGCTCGCCGAGCGCACCGTGATCGTGAAGCACGCGTTGCGCAACGCCCTGATTCCCATCCTGACCCTGATCGGCCTGCGACTGCCGTGGCTGTTCGGCGGCGCGGTGATCACGGAAACCGTGTTCGCCTGGCCGGGCATGGGCCGGTTGCTCGTCGACGCCGTGCTGAAACGCGACTATCCGGTCGTCCAGGGAATCGTGATGGCCATGGCACTCCTGGTCGTCGCGAGCAGCCTGCTCATCGACCTGTTGTACGCTTATGTCGATCCCCGTATCCGTTACCAGTGATGTGAGCTATCTGTCTCGGCTCCGGACAGCCGTCCGGTGGGCGCGCCGGCTCTGGCGGCACCGATTGATGCTGCTCGGGGCGGTCCTGGTCGCGGCCGTGGCGTCCGCCGCACTATTCGCCGGTGCCGTGGCGCCGTTTGACCCGGCCGCGCTCGACATTAACGCGATACTGTCACGGCCCGACCTCCGACACCCGTTCGGCACCGATGAGTTGGGTCGCGACATCTTCAGCCGTGCGCTGCACGGTGCGCGGTACGCCCTGCTCATCGGCGTGGCCGTGGTCGTCATCGAGGGGGCGATTGGCGTGGCGCTCGGCGCGGCGGCCGCGTACTTCGGCGGCTGGATGGACGCGTTGCTGATGCGCGTCGTCGACGTCATGCTCGCCGTGCCCACCCTGGTGCTCGCGCTGGCGATCGCCGGGGTTCTCGGCGGTGGTCTCGGCAACATGATCCTGGCCATCGGCGTCACCGGCTGGCGCGAGTTCGCCCGACTGGTCCGGGGTCAGGTCCTCGTGATCCGGTCTGCCGCGTACGTCGAGGCCGCGCGGGCCGTGGGGGCGGGTGACCTGCGGGTCCTCGGACGGCATGTGTTGCCAAACGCCTTGGGCACGGTGATCGTGTTCACGACGCTCGAGATGCCGGCGGCATTGCTGTGGGCCGCGTCACTGTCATTTCTCGGGCTCGGTGCGCAGCCGCCGACGCCGGAGTGGGGCGCGATGGTTGCCGAGGGTCGGGGGTTCATCGGTCAGGCCTGGTGGGTGTCCACCTTTCCGGGCCTCGCGATCATGGTGACGGTTCTGGGGTTCAACTTTCTGGGCGACGGGCTGCGTGATCTCCTCGATCCGCGGACCGCACGCGGGTTCTGAACCGATCGGTCTGCGACAGCGGGAGGCGACGCGGGGGTGGACTTCCAACCCTCTGGGTCGAATGGTATGGCATGAGCTCCCAACCGGCGTTCACCAGGATCCTCGCACCGCTCGACGGCTCGACGTTGGCCGAGCGCGGGCTCGACTACGCCACTCGACTGGCCAAACATCTCAATCTCGGCCTGACACTCCTGCGGGTCGTAGCCTCCTCCGGCGATGTGCCGGCCGCGCGGTCTTATCTCGACGCCGCGGCTGCGCGCGCGGCAGGAGCGGGCGCTCGCGCCGCGAGCGAGATTCGGCAGGGCGACGCGGTGCAGGAGATCCTCGACGCGGAGCACGATGCCGACCTGCTGGTCCTGACGACGCACGGCGCCTCGGGGGTCGAGCGCTTCTTCCTTGGGAGCGTGGCCGACCGCGTGCTGCGGTATGGGCGCGCGCCGATGTTCCTGGCGCGCGCGTTCCACCCGCCCGTCTCGTCGCTGTCGCCGATTCTCGTGCCTCTCGACGGGTCGAGCCACGCTGAGAGAATCCTGCCGTACGTGACCCTGTTCGCCCGGGCGCTGGCCGCTGACGTGAAGGTGCTCCGGGTCATCCACACGCGCGCCTTCGACGCGGTGGCGTATCCGCCGCAGATCGTCCAGATGACGCTGGACTGGGAGCGCACGCAGAGTGCCGAGTACGTCGAGCGCGTCGTGCGCGACCTTCGCGCCGCGGGCCTGCGCGTTGAGGGGAGGGTACGGGAGGCCGAGCCGTACCAGGCGATCTGCGAGGTGTCCGGCGAACAGGCCGGCGGGTTCATCGCGATGGCGACGCGCGGCCGCACCGGTCTGGCGCGTACGCTGTTGGGGAGCGTGGCGGCGCAGGTGAGCGAGCAGGCGCCGGATCCGGTCTTCCTGCTTCGCGTGTAGAGCCGCGTCCAAATCCATTTGCGGTCGCGCCGCTTCCGTGAGACCATGAGGGGGCGTACCGCAACCACAAGGGAGAGTGCCCATGGCTCGACCACGATACGGCGCGGCCAAGAGAGCGCGCGAGATCAAGAAGCAGGAAGAGCGTGCCCGCAAGCTCGCGCGCAAGCACGGCCGCGCGGCGGCCAAGGCGGCCAGGGTGGCGGAGACCGAGGGTGAGGCCGCGACGCCGCCCGGCGAGCCGGCACCGGCGCCGGTCGAGCCCGCCCCGGCGCCGCTCGAGCCCGCCCCGCAGGGATAGCCGGCCCGCCCGGTGGTCCTAGGGCGGGGAACCGATGTACGGCCGTCACCCCGTTGCTACGGTAGAAGCGACGACTCTCTCTGAGAGGGGTGACCTGCCACATGCCACCTGCGGGGTACACGCGGGAAGACGCACTTGAGTACCACAGCCGCGGCCGGCCCGGCAAGATCGCGATCACGCTGACCAAACCCTGCGCCACGCAGCGCGACCTGACCCTGGCGTACAGCCCGGGTGTCGCGGTGCCGGTGCGTGAGATTCACAAGGAACCGCTCGACGCCTACCAGTACACGAACAAGGGCAACCTCGTCGCCGTGGTGAGCAACGGCACGGCGATCCTCGGCCTCGGCAATCTGGGCGCGCTGGCGAGCAAGCCGGTCATGGAGGGCAAGGCGCTGCTCTTCAAGCGCTTTGCCGACGTCGACGCGTTCGACATCGAGATCAACGCCACGACGCCCGACGAGATTGTTGCGGCGGTCAAGGCCATCGCGCCCACGTTCGGTGGCATCAACCTCGAAGACATCAAGGCGCCCGAGTGCTTCGAGGTCGAGGAACGGCTGAAGGCCGAACTGGACATTCCGGTGTTCCACGACGACCAGCACGGCACCGCGATCATCAGCGGCGCCGGGTTGCTCAACAGCCTCGAACTCGTGGACAAGCGGATCGACGAGATCACGGTGGTGGTCAGCGGCGCCGGTGCGTCGGCGATTGCCAGCGCCGAGTTCTACGTGCGGCTGGGCGTGCGGCGCGACCGCATCATCCTCTGCGACACGAAGGGCGTCGTCTACAAGGGCCGGAAGGAGAACATGAACCCTTTCAAGGAGCGGTTCGCGTCGGAGACCACGGCGCGGACCCTGGCCGAGGCGTTGAGGGGTGCCGATGTCTTCCGGGGGCTGTCAGGACCCAATCTCGTCACCCGCGAGATGGTACAGAGCATGGCCAGGGACCCCATCATCTTCGCGATGGCCAACCCCGACCCCGAGATCACCTTCGATGACGCGAAGGAGGCCAGGCCCGACGCGATCGTGGCCACGGGCCGGTCGGACTACCCGAATCAGGTCAACAACGTGCTCGGCTTCCCGTTCATCTTCCGCGGCGCGCTCGACGTGCGCGCGAGCGCGATCAACGAAGAGATGAAGGTGGCCGCGGCCAAGGCGCTCGCCGCGCTGGCCAAGGAAGAAGTTCCCGATGTGGTCCTGCGCGCCTACGGCCTGACGGGTCTCCGCTTCGGCAGGGACTACATCATTCCGAAGCCCAACGATCCGCGTGTGCCGCTCTGGGTGGCGCCCGCGGTGGCCGAGGCCGCGATGAAGACCGGCGTCGCGCGCGCCCAGGTGGACATGGCGGAGTACCGCGACCGCCTGGCGGCCCGTCTCGTGCCGGGGTTCGAGCTCATGGGCGCGATCATCCGGCGGGCGCAGAACTCGCCGCGCCGGATCGTTTTCCCCGAGGGCGAGGACCCGCGGATCATTCGCGCCGCGGTGATCGTCGCCAAGGAGGGCATCGGACATCCGATCCTGCTGGGCCGCGAGGACGTCATCAAGGCCAAGATGGCGGAGATTCGCGTCACGGTGCCGATCGACATCGTGGAGCCGGAAACCTCGCCGCAGCGCGAGTGGTACGCCGAGACGCTGTTCCACCTCCGCCAGCGGAAGGGCATCACACGCCGGGAGGCGGCCGTCGAGATTCTGCGGCCGACGCTCTTCGGGGTGATGATGGTGCACCTCGGCGACGCCGAGGCCTGCGTGGCGGGCGAGACCCAGCACTATCCCGATGTGATCCGGCCCGCGCTGCAGATCGTCGGAACGGCGCCCGGCTTCAAGCGGGTCGCCGGGCTCTATCTGATCGTGAAGCAGGGCCGCGCGTACCTCTTCGCCGACCCGACGGTCAACATCGAGCCCACGGCCGAGGACCTGGCGGATATCGCGATCATGGCGGCTGACCGTGCGCAGGAGTTCCACATGACGCCGCGGGTCGCGATGATCTCGTTCTCGAACTTCGGCTCCACCCGGCATCCGCTGTCGGAAAAGGTGCGGCGGGCGACCGAGCTGGTGCGCGAGCGCCGGCCCGACCTGATGGTGGACGGCGAGATGATGGTGGAAACCGCGCTGGTGCCGTCGTTCCGGGAAGTGGACTATCCGTTCTCGCTGCTCAAGGGCGAGGCGAACGTCTTGATCTTCCCGAGCCTCGAGGCGGCGAACGTGGCGTACAAACTGGCGCAGTACCTGGCCGACGCCACAGCCATCGGACCGATCCTCATGGGGATGGGCCGCGCGATCCACGTGCTGCCGCGCGGCGCCGAGGTCGATGCCATCGTGAACGTCGCCGCGCTGGCTGTGGTGGACGCGCAGTTGCTCGAGTGGCGGCCGCGGCGCGCCGCGGCGGGGTGACCGTCGCCCCGCGCTGCGGGTCGCAGGGGCAGTGACCGAGGGGCGGGCGCCAGCCCGCCCCTCGGCGCGTCCTTGGGTCACGCGGACGTCGTCAGCGCGTCCGCTCGGGTTCCCACCCGTAGACCGGCAGGATGTCCACCGGCGCGTAGTTGTCGGTGAGCAACGGCACGTCGTCTGTCACGAGACGGCCGTCGTAGTAGTCGCGGGCGTATCGGTCCAGGGGGAGCGTGACGCGCTTCTCAGCCCTCAGGCGCTGCGCGGCAGCGAGAATCTCGCCGGCGCGGAGTCCCACGCGGCTCCCGGCGAGGAGCATGATGGTCCGCGTCTCGTGCGGGTTGCGTCCGATCGCGAACGCGACCGGGAAGGGGTAGAGGCCCGGGAACACGCTGGCGTAGGTCTTGTGCAAGGCCCGGTACAGCCGGCTGTTGCTTCCCTCGAGCGCGCCGATGATGTTGGACGCGACCAGCCCGCCCGGCGTCAGATGGTCGCGCACGATCTCGAGGAACTCACGCGTGGCCAGGTGGAAGGGGATGCCCTCGGCAAAATAGGCGTCGAGGACGATTAGGTCGTACCGGACGTCGGTGCGCCGCAGGGAGACCCGGCCGTCCTGCACGCTGATCCGGTGCCGCGTGTCTTCTTTCACCTCGAAGAAGCGCTTGGCGACGTCAACGACCGCCGGGTCGAGCTCGATGCTGTCCACGACGACGTCAGGATAGTCGCGCAGGAATCGTTTGGCGATGCTGCCCGACCCGAGACCGATCAGCAACACGCGCCTGATCGCCGGGGTGAAGACGAGCGAGAGGTGCGCGTATGACGTGTACAGGAACGGGCTCTCGAACGGCTGCTTCAGCACCATCCCGCCCTGGAAGGAGCGGTTGAACCGCAGATAGCGGTTGAGCCCGTCCTCGAGCACGCTGATCTGGTGGTAGACGCTGTCTTTCTCGTAGATGACCCGCTGTTCGGGCAGCCGGATCGGTCCGCTTTGCGCCGGCGCCGCGATCACGATGATCGCGACCACCGCCGCGGCCGACAGCGCCGGCCGTGCGACCCGGCCGTAGGCCAGCACGAGCAGGCCCGCGAGGACGAGCAACCCGCCGCCGAGCAAGACGAGAATCGTGCGCACCCCCAGGGAGGGGATCAGGAAGAACGCGGTGGCGATCGTGCCGACGATGCTGCCGGCGGTGGACAGCGCGTAGAGGACCCCGGCGCTCGTGCCAACCGTGGCCAGGTCTCGCGCGACAAGCTTGATGGCAAAGGGTGAGGTCGTGCCCATCAGCACGCTCGGCAGGGCAAAGAGCACGATCGAGGCCAGCAAGGGATTCAGCCGCGGTCCCAGGTTCCAGGTGTCGAAAGCCGCGAGCACCGGCCGCGCGATGACGTTGAGCGCCAGGATCGCCACACCCGCCAGCGCCAGCAGGGTCGCCAGCACCGAGGCGCGCGGCCATCGGTCGGCCATGGTGCCGCCCAGGTAGTAGCCCAGGCTCAGCGCGCCGAGGAAGATGCTGATCAGCGCCCCCCACACGAACACTGAACTGCCGAAGAACGGCGCGATCAGGCGGCTGCCGATGATCTCAAGTCCCATCAGAATCGCACCGCTGCCGAAGACCACCAGCCGCAGGATCACGACATCCCCCCGCTCGTCACTGTTCGCCCAACACTTCGTGCCGGCACGCGGGCGGGCCTTCTGCGCCGTGCGCCGGATTGCTATACTGCGTGAGGATTGCCCAACCATGCGCACGTCAGGACGCACGAAGATCGTTGCCACGCTCGGCCCCGCCTCGGACTCGGCCGAGGTGTTCGGCCGTATGCTCGATGCCGGTCTCGACGTGATCCGTCTGAACTTCTCGCACGGCACCGCCGCAGATCACGAGCGACGTCTGCTGATGGCGCGGCAGACCGCCGGCGCCCGCGGGCGCGCGCTCGCCGTGCTGCAGGACTTGCCCGGCCCCAAGCTGCGGGTTGGCCCGCTCCCCGGCGGGCGAGTGACCCTGGCAACCGGCCGGCAGGCCGTGCTGACCACCGACCCGCGGCACGTGGCCGACGGCGCGATCCCGGTCGCGTATCGGCGCCTGGCCGACGACGTGGCCCCCGGCCAGCGCATCTTCCTGCAGGACGGTGAGCTGGCGCTGGTCGTCCGCCGCGTCGAGGCGCCGCGCGTCGTGTGCGACGTCGAGACCGGCGGCCTGCTGCGTCAGCACGCCGGCCTCAATCTGCCCGGCGTGCGGCTCAGCGTGCCCTCGGTGACCGACGAGGACCTGCGGTGTCTGGAGTGGGGCATGGCCCACGGCGTGGACTTCGTCGCGCTCTCGTTCGTTGAGCGCGCCGCAGAGATCAACCGCGTGCGGGCGCTGATGGCGGCGCGCGGGTGCGCCTGTCACCTCGTGGCCAAGATCGAGCGCGGGCTGGCGCTCGACCACATCGACGAGATCGTCGACGCGGCGGACGCGGTAATGGTGGCGCGGGGCGACCTGGCGGTCGAAACCTCGATCGAAGCGGTGCCGGTGGTGCAGAAGTCGCTCATCGCCCTGTGCAACCGGCGGGGCCGGCCCGTGATCACGGCGACGCAGATGCTGGAGAGCATGATCGAACATCCGCGACCGACCCGGGCCGAGGCGGCCGACGTCGCCA
Source organism: Candidatus Fervidifonticultor quartus (assembly GCA_031458775.1). Lineage (GTDB taxonomy): Bacteria > Sysuimicrobiota > Sysuimicrobiia > Sysuimicrobiales > Humicultoraceae > Fervidifonticultor_A > Fervidifonticultor_A quartus. The sequence continues at coordinate 30,653 of JAVKJV010000027.1, forward strand.
ACGCGGTGTTCGACGGCACCGACGCGCTCATGCTGTCGGGCGAGACCGCGATCGGCGCCCACCCGGCCGAGGCGGTGGCCACGATGGCCGCCATTGCCGAGCGCGCGGAGGCCGCGCTCCCGCACGACGCGCTGTTCGCCGCGCGGGCCCGTGAGCACACCAGCGATACGAGCGAGGCCATTGCCGTGGCCGCGACCCAGGCCGCTGAGACCATCGGCGCGGCCGCCATCGTGGCGGCGACGCAATCGGGCAGCACGGCAAGGCGGGTCTCGCGGCTGCGACCGCCGTGTCCCATCATCGCGGTGACGTCCTCGGTGCAGACGTGGCGGCAGCTCGCGCTGGCGTGGGGCGTGAGGTCGGTGTTGATTGATGAGGTGCGCGACGTGGACGCGCTCGTCGCCCGTTCGATTGACGCGGCCAAGGCGCTGGGTGCGGCGAAACCGGGAAGCCAGGTTGTCGTGACCGCGGGCATCCCCATCGGGCAACCCGGGACGACCAACTTCCTGAAAGTCATCACCGTTGAGTGAAGGAGAACGAGATGGCGCTGGCCGTTGATCTCGACCAGACCTTTCCGCGCCGGTTCGTTCCCGCGGACGCGGACATGGGAGTCTGGGAGCATGTCGAGCCGCTGTTCCGGCGGTTGCTGGACGAGCGACCGGCCTCCCCGGCGGCGCTGGAGCGGTGGCTGGAGGCGGTCAGCGAGCTGGCGGCGGCCATTGACGAGGAGCGCGCGCGCCGGTATGTGGCCATGACCTGCCAGACCGACGATCCGGCGCACGAGCGGGCGTATCTCTTCTACATCGAGCAGATCGTGCCCAGGGTCAAGCCGCTGGCGGACGCGCTCGACCGGGCGTATCTCGCGTCGCCGCACCGCGCCGCGCTGCCGGAGCGCTACCGGGTACTCGACAGGCTCATCGAGAACCGCGTGTCGCTCTTTCGCGAGGAGAACGTGCCGCTCGAGACCGAAGAGGCGCGGCTGAAGCAGCAGTACCAGAAGATTACCGGCGCGATGACCGTGGTGTTCCGCGGGGTCGAGCACACGCTCCAGCAAATGGCGCGGTATCTCGACGAGACGGACCGGTCGCTGCGGCAGGAGGCCTGGGAGCTGGTCGCCCGCCGGCGCCTGCAGGACCGGGAGGTGCTCGACGAGATCTTCGACCAGTTGCTGGCGCTGCGTGAGCGCATCGCGCGCAACGCCGGATGCTCAGACTATCGCGCGTTCGCATTCCGCCAGCGTGAGCGGTTCGACTACACGCCCGAGGACTGCCTGCGCTTCCACGACGCCGTCGAGCAGACCGTGCTGCCCGTGGCCCGCCGCCTCAACGAGGAGCGCCGGCAGGTGCTGGGGCTCAAGACCCTTCGGCCCTGGGACCTGCAGGTCGACCCGCTCGGCCGGCCGCCGCTGCGCCCGTTCGACAACGCGGAGCAGCTCGTGACCGGTGTCGAAGAGATTGTTCGCCGCGTGGATCCCGCCCTGGCCCGGCAGTTCCGCTTCATGCGCGACCGATCGCTGCTCGATCTCGAGAGCCGCAAAGGCAAGGCGCCCGGCGGGTATCAGAGCACCATGGCCGAGCGCCGCGTGCCGTTCATCTTCATGAACGCCGTGGGTCTCGACGACGACCTGCGGACGTTACTGCACGAGGCCGGGCACGCGTTCCACATGCTGGCCGCGCGGCAGGACCCGATTCTCGAGTATCGCGACGCGCCGCTGGAGTTTTGCGAGGTCGCGTCCATGGGCATGGAGATGCTGGCCCTGCCGCACCTCGGGGTGTTCTACCGATCGCCCGAGGACACGCGACGGTCACAGCGCCGGTTGCTGGAGCAGTCGGTGACGCTGTTTCCCTGGATCGCCACCATCGACGCGTTCCAGCACTGGCTCTATACCCGTCCCGAGCACAGCCGCGCGGAACGGCGCAAGGCGTGGCTCGAGATTCTCGAGCGCTTCTCCGCCGGCGTCGACTACAGCGGCTATGAGGACATCCAGGCGGCGATGTGGCACCGTCAGTTGCACTTGTATCAGGTGCCCTTCTACTACATCGAGTATGGTATCGCGCAAGTCGGTGCGCTCCAGGTCTGGCAACAGGCACGACAGAACCAGGGCGAGGCGCTGCAACGGTATCGTCAGGCACTCGCGCTGGGCGGCACGCAGCCGCTCCCGGCGCTGTTCGCCGCGGCCGGCGCCCGGTTCGACTTCTCGGCCGCGACCCTGCGCCCTCTGATGCGCGAGGTCGAGGCGGCGCTCTTCTCGTTGTAGTCGACGAAAGCGAGGGGAGAGCGACCGCGCCCCGGCCAGCGCGGTCGCCTCCCTTAGCCGTCGGCGGCGTCCGCCGACGGCTGCAGTATCGCCGGTTCCTTCACGTCATTCACGAACAGGAACGAGTCGCCCACCTGCGTCTCACTGCTCCGGGCCACGCCCGCCGGCACCTCCAGCACCGAGTGCGCGCCCCGGACCGGCCAGATGACCCGGCCCGGGCCCACCTGCTCGATGATCCTGACCACCCGGCCCGCCTTGTCCACGAAGATGAGGTCAATCACCCGGCCAAGCCCGATCGTCTGCACGGAGTTGCACGGCACGAGCCACACGCCATCGCCAAACGGCAGGTCCGGGTGTCCGTAGAGGCCGCGCAGTCGCGACGTGAATGAGTTCGCGACCTTGATGTTGACACCCAGGTACGTGCCGCGCGTTCGGTTGACCACGTACATGCAGCGACTCCTCCGTACCTCGCTACGGCTGCCGCGTGTCCGGTTGCGGCTCCTGCGGCCGCTCCCGGGTGGGCGTGACGGTGGTCGGCGAAATGAAGATGACCAGCTCGGTCTCGCCGCGCGTGAACTGCTCACTGCGGAAGAGCGCTCCCAGGATAGGAATGTCGCCGAGAATGGGAACCTGCCGCACGTTGCGGCTCTCTTCACGCTGGACAAGTCCGCCGGTGACCAGGAACTCGCCCGAACGCAGGCTGACGATTGACTCGACTTTGCGCGTGCGGATCGTCGGGATCCGGAACCCCGCGGCGGTGATGGCGTTGGCGAAGTCGAGCGCGCTGGCCTCGGCCTTGAAGTCCACCGTCATCGGGCCCGCGCCGCCGACCGCCTTGAACTCGAGCCTGATGCCGAACTCCTTGAACGCGATGCTCACGGCACCGGTGGCCGACACGACCGGGATCGGCAGCTCCCCGCCGACATGGAGCTTGGCAGTCTGTCCCTCGAGCACAACGAGCCGGGGATTAGCCAGCGTTCTCGATAGACCTCTGGACTCGAGCAGGGCCAATCTGGCCACCAGCGTCTGCAGCGGCGTCAGGGGTGCCGACGGGTCGAGGAACCCGAAGTGGAACACGTACGGGTTGGTCAGTAGATCGGTCGCGTTGCCGCCGCCCCAGTCAACCCCCAGCTCTTTCAACGCTGTCTTGTTGATCTCGGCGAAGACTGTTGCGACCTGAATCTGCAGCGGCTCGCGCATGCGGACCAGGAGCACCACGTTCTTGGCCAGTACCTTCGCGATCGCTTCCAGCCGCGTCAGTTCGGTCTGGTTCGCGACCGTGCCCTCAATTACGACGACGTCGTCCGTGAGCACCTTGACGACGACGGGCAGGTCCTTGAGGGCTTCGCGGATGCGTGTCTCGAGGACCGTCGACGGCGCGGGCGCCGTCTGCTCCACCGCCAGCGCGTTGGCGACCTTGCCGAACGACCGGGCGATGTCCTCGGCGCGCTTCTTGTCGGCGTCGGTCTTCACCCGGCCCTCGAGGACGATCGTGTCGCCCACGAGTTTGACCTGCACGTTCGGTTCGCGCAGCGCGTCGGTGATCGCCCGGACGATGTCGGGCGCCGGGGCCGGCGCCACCACCACGCGGTAGGTGACAAAGCCCCGGGCGTCCCAGACGCTGATGGTGGTCTCGCCGGGTCTCTTGGCGATGATCATCATCTCGTTGCGCGTGATGAGGTTGACGTCGGCCACGTCAGGCGCCGCGACCACCACGCGCTCGGCGTTCCTGACCTTGACCAGCAGGCCGTGGTTGACCTGGATCATGATGACCTCGTCGGCCCTGGCCAGCGGAACCCCGACGATGAGGAGCGAGAGAATGACGGCGACTGTCAGTGCGGCGCGCATGAGTCCGGCCTCCTTCGGGAACTGGTTGCGACGATGACGCGTGCGGTCCATGCGGACACCTACCGGCCCGGCTCGGCGGGCGGGCGGAACTGGCTGGGCATGCGGTTGCCGATGAACTCGGTGTAGACCCGGATCAACCCCGGGCCGGCGGTGACGACGAACACCGCCGGCATGATCAGGAAGATGAGCGGGAACAGCATCTTGACCGGCGCCTTCATCGCGCGCTCTTCGATGCGCTGGCGCCGCCTGACACGTACTTCTTCGGCCTGCACGCGCAGCACGGTGGCGATGCTCACCCCGAACTCCATCGCCTGCACGAGCGTGGAGGTGAGGGACACCAGCTCCGAAAGCCCGGTGCGCCGGCCGACGGCCCGGAGGGCCTCCTTGCGTTCCATGCCGAGCCCAACTTCATCAAGGTAGGCGCGGATCTCGTCCGAGAGCGGTCCCGGGCGTCTGGCGGCGACGACCGACAGCGCCTGGTCCAGACCGAGCCCGGCTTCGACCGCGATCGTCAGCAGGTCGAGAGTCTCGGGCAGCTCCTTGAGGATGCGGGCCTGGCGTCGCTCGATCGCCATCCGGATCTTCATCTCCGGCCAGAGATACGCGATGCCGGCAAGACCGATCGCCACGGGCGCCCACTGCTCGATCGGCCACCGCTGCCAGACAGCCCATGCGTACGCGGCCCCCGCTCCCGCGGCGGTGCCCAGCCATTTGAGGAGAATCCACATCAGCGGATCCCGGTAGCGCTGGCCGGACTGCTCCAGGCGGCTGCGCACCAGGGCGATCGACTTTGGCGGCGCGAGCCTGGTCACCATGTCGGTCGAGGTTTTGATGAACGGGATGAGGGCCCGCCTGTAGAAGGGCAGTGACAGCGTGACGGTTCTCGGCGCGCGGTGCTGCTCGACTTCCCGGAGTCTGACCGCGACGGCCTCACGTTCCGGCGCGCGGCTGAGGAGGGCGAGGGCTCCGATGAACGCGGTCGCGAAGACGAGGACACCAATGGCAATGGGAGTCATGGCTCGCCCTCCTACACGTCGATGGCGACGATGCGCCGGATGAAGTAGATCCCGAGCGCCTGCATGACCGCGGCGAGCGCCAGCAGCGCCAGTCCGATGCGCGTGGTCACCAGATAGCCGGTGTACTCGCGCAGCCCCAGGAGCAGGACGAGCAGCAGGATCGGGGGCACGATCATGATGATGATGGCGGAGAGCCGTTGCTGCGCGGTGAGGACGCGAATGAAGTTCTTGAGCTTCACCCGCTCCCGGAGCGTGGCGGTGACGTGGTCGAGGAGTTCGGCCAGGTTGCCGCCGACCTGCCGGTTGATGAGGATCCCGGCTACGGCCAGGTCGAGGTCGAGGCTGCGCACGCGGCGCGCCATGTTCTGCAGGGCGTCGTCCACCGTCAAGCCGAGGTTGATCTCCTGCATCGCGCGCGAGAACTCCACCGAAATGGGCGGGGCCAGGTCGCTGGCCACCGTCGCCATACCCTGGTTGAATCCGAACCCCGCGCGCAGCGAGTTGCTGATGGATTGCAGGGCGTCGGGGAGTTGCTGGACGAAGGCGTGCTGCCGGCGCACGCGGCGTACGCGCACCCAGACAATCGGGATGATCAGGCCGGGCACGCCCAGCAGGACGGCCACCGCCGTCGAGCGTCCGGCGACCAGGCCAACCGCGCCCAGGGCCAGCGCGCAGCCGAACGACAGCAGCACGAACTCGAACGGCCTGATCGGGACGTCGGCTTCCTCCAGCAGGTCCTCGAGACGGAGCATCGCCAGCCGCTGCCCGCGGGCGTCGTCCGTCCGCGGCTGCGCAATGGGCCGGACCGCGCGCCCGGCCGCCGTATAGGTCTCGAGACGCTCCGCCACGGTGATCCGGGCGCCCACCGCCCGGTTGACGAGGAGATAGGCGACCAGCAGCGTGGTCACGAACACGAGCGCGGCGATGATCCACATGGCGGCGCCCCTCAGCGTTGGAAGATCGTCGGCGGCAGATCGATGCCCATCGGCTTGAACCGGTCGTAGAACCGCGGCCGGATGCCCGTGAACCCATGCCGCCCCAGGACCTGCCCGGCCTGGGAGACACCCTCGGCGGAGAAGACGGCGATGTCCTGCATCGTGATGATGTCGCCCTCCATGCCGGTGATCTCGGCGACCTTGACGATCTTGCGGGTGCCGTCGCCGAACCGGGCGGTGTGAATGAGCAGGTGGAACGCCGAGGCCATCTGCTCGCGGATCGCCCGGCTCGGCAGGTCCATGCCCGACATCAAGACCATCGTTTCCACGCGCGCCAGTCCGTCGCGCGCCGAGTTCGCGTGCGCGGTCGTCAGGCTGCCCTCATGGCCCGTGTTCATGGCCTGCAACATGTCGAGGGCCTCGCCGCCCCGGACCTCGCCCACGATGATGCGGTCCGGCCGCATGCGCAGCGCGTTCCTCACCAGGTCGCGCTGCGTGATCTGTCCCTTCCCCTCGACGTTGGCCGGCCGGGTCTCCAGGCGCACCCAGTGGATCTGCTTGAGCTGCAGCTCCGCGGCGTCCTCGATCGTGACGATGCGTTCGGTCGGCGGAATGAACATGCTCAGGACGTTCAGCAGGGTGGTCTTGCCGGACCCGGTGCCTCCTGTGATGAGGACATTGAGCTTCGCCTGCACGCACGCACGGAGCAGATCGCGCACCTCCGGCGTCATCGTGCCGAACTTGATCAGGTCCTCGTCGGTGAAAGGCTCGCGCGAGAACTTCCGGATCGTGAGGCACGGTCCATTCAGCGCGAGGGGCGGGATGATGGCGTTGACACGGGAGCCGTCGGGGAGTCGGGCGTCCACGTAGGGCTGGCTCTCGTCCACCCGGCGCCCGACCTCGCCGACGATCTTGTCGATGATACGCAGCACATGCTGGTCGTCGCGAAAACGGATCTCGGTGGGGTAGATCCGGCCGTAGCGCTCGATATAGACCTGGCTAGGTCCATTGACCATGACCTCGGTGATCTCCGCGTCGCGGATCAGCGAGTCGATCGGGCCGTAGCCGAGCGCCTCGTTCACCGTATCCCTGATCAGCCGGGCTCTGTCCTCGCGGGTCAACACCGCGTTCTCCCTGTCGAGAATGCGGGCCACCTCACGCTCGATGTCGTCGCGGGAGATGCCCGCCACGCCGCGCCGGCCGATCTCTTCGACCAGACTCCGGTGCACGGTGTTCTTGAGCGCCTGGTGCGGCTCGCTCCAGGCTCCGGCGCCCTCGGTGATCTCATCAAGACGTCTGCGCAGGGACACGGTCCACCCTCCCGATGTGTGCCGCGACGGTCTTGCTCAGCGCCGTCACGCGCTGCGAGAACGGCGCCCGCGGCTCGCTCAAGATCAACGGCACGCCGCGGTTCGTGGCGGCGATCACGCGGTCGTCCTGCGGGATGACCGACGTGAACTGCACCCCGAGGACACGCTCGGCCTCGCGCGGGTTCAACGAGACGCGTTCGTCGTACCGGTTGCCCACGACCATCACGTTGTGGGCGGGGAATCGCAGCCGGTTGAGCATGTCGAGAATCTGATTGACGTCTTTGAGGCAGACCACGTCGAGCGTCGTCAACAGGATCGCCAGGTCGGCGACGTCGAGCGTGGCCAGCATCGTGTCGAACGCTGAGACGGTCGCGTCCACGACGACGTAGTCGTACAGGCCCTGCAGGATCGCGAGGATCGCGCGGAACCGTTCAGCGCCGATCTCCTCGGCCTGCTCGGTGCGCAGCGGCGCGGCCAGCACCTCGACCCCCGAGGAGTGGCGGTAGAGGAAGCGATCCGCGATCTCGGCGTCGAGCGCCGCGTTGAGCTCCTGAATCGTGCGCTCGGGCCGCATGTTGAGCAGCATGGCGACGTCGCCAAAGTAGAGGTCGCCGTCGACCAGCGCGATGCGCCCCACGTTCTGCTGTTGGAGGGCGATCGAGAGGTTGGTCGCGAGCGTGCTCTTGCCCACGCCGCCCTTGCTCGACATCACCCCAACGATGGCGCCCCGGCGCCCGGCGACCGCGGTGGCGACGTCTCGGGCTTCGTCCAGCACCCGCGCGACCGCGGCCTCGGTCAGCGGCTCGAACAGGCATTCCCGCGCGCCCGCCTTCATCGCCCGTCTGAGTTCCTCGATGCCCTGGCGGGGCGTCAGCATGACGATGAACAGACCAGGGTGTTCGCGGGAGAGCCGGTCGGCGACCGCGTACCCCCGCATGTCCCCGAGATCCGCAGAGATGAAGACGAGTTGCGGCCGCCGGTACTCCACGATCTCGACCAGCCTGGCGTCGTCGTCGGTTTCCGCGACGACCCGGGCCGACTTGTGCTCGGTCGCGACTCGCTGGATCAGACGCCGCGACGCCTCGTCGGGCGACCCGATCGCGATTCGCAGGAACTGGGCCACGTACGCCTCCTACTCGACCAGCCGGATCGTGTAGACGCCGGTGTCGAAGTCCGTTGCCGTGCCGGTCGCCTGGTACGAGACGATCGAAACGAACCCTCCGCGGATGATGACAGTGCCGGCTCCGGGACGGGGTCTGTTGGCGCAGTCCAGCTCGAACGCCGTGAAGCCCCATATCTCCGTCGTGAAGCTACCCTGTTGGTCGGTTGCCTCGGGTGTCGGATTCAGCAGCGGCATGATGATGATGCGATCCAACGGATTGTCGCTGTCGCACCGCGCGTCTACGGCCTGCCTCACGGGACCTGTGACGGTGCCGGGTCTGGTCCGGACCACCGCGCACCCGTCGCCGTTCAAGGAGTAGTCGCCCACTGTCGCAGTGTGGCTCGCATCATAGCAGTACGCCTGCATGGACCCCTCGACGAAGGCCTCTTCCCACTCGCGTGCGCTGACCGGGCAGTCGTCGAAGCAATCTCGGTCGCTGCTCATTGCCAGCATGCCCGAGTTGCCCGGGCCCCAGAAGTCGCCGTGGCTGCTGACTGGGATCGTAATGCCGAATGAGTCGCACGGCTCGGGACGGTCCTCCAGGGGAACGCCATCCTGGATGTAGCTGGCGCACGGCGCGCCGGTCGTCGGATCGTACAATGGAGCCCACGCCGAGTAGTTGAGGCCGAGTGGGACCAGGCCGCGGGACAGGATGACCGGGGTCAACCGCGCCATGCAGTCAACCGCGACGTGCACGCTGTCGCGCACGACGCTCAAGAAGAAGAGGGGCACGTCGGCGTGGATCTCGACACGCACCTGGCGGGCATCGTGCTCCCCATAGGGAAGCACTGTCGCAGACAGCCGTGAAGGGTCCCAGTTGATCGCGTTCTGCCGCATGTCGTTCTCCGAGTAGCGCACCGCCGTCGCGGCCGCCGTGCCGGGACTCGACCTAAGATCGCCGGCGCCCGCCATCGCGCCGGCGTCGCACGCGTTCTGCATCGCACGGCGGTAGCGGAGGAGGATACCGAAGTCCGAGGACATTCCAACGATGAGCAACAACCCGACAAAGGTGCCCACGACCAGGATTGCCGCCACGCCACGCTCAGACGATCGGTCCCCCCGAGATCTCATCGCGATCCCTCCCTGAACTCCACCATCGATCGCTGAGTCGCCCGCCAGATCTCGACGCTCTGGGTGCGAACGGGCGGGAGAGGAGGCGGCGGAACCGCGGCCGGCCGTCGCGCCGGACGCACGGCCGTCGTCGTGCGGGGCGCCGGTCGAGGCGCCGCCTGAACGGCAGGCGCCGTTCTGCGGCCGAGGGCCGCTTCGAGCGTCATGCCGGCGGTCTGGACACGTTCCGTGGCGCCGTATGGCCGGAGGGCCAGGCGCAACCTGCCACTGTTGTCGATCTGGGCCAGCGCCTCAGCCTGCTGCGGGTCGAGCGCCAGCGTGGCCGAGGTCGTGACGCGCGGCTCCTCGCCGGGCTTCTGTTCGACCTTCTGGGCGATCGCCAGAACCTCGACGTTCTGCAGGACGATCTTGGTGAAGTTCTCGTCCTTGAGCCTGACGGTGCCGAGGACGTCAACCCGGTCGCCCGGGAAGACGAAGCCGGCCACGCCGACGACCTCGTTCACCGCGATCGTCATGGCCCGCTTGTCCTTCGGCATGACGTACGAGAGCCCGACGTTGACGCCCGCCGTGGCGAGTTTGTTCACGAGGACCTGTTCGTCGGCGAAGATCGGCGCGATCGCCACGCGATTGACCACCTCGTCGAGCCTGCGCGCCGCCTGAGGATGCACGGCCTCGACAGGAACCTGACGGACCTCGAGCAGGTCGCCACGCACCACCTGCCGCTCCGCGATGTTGGTCCGGGCGACGACCACCGTCTCGGTCTTCACCGGCGCGACCACGGCCGCGCGCTGCGCGACGCCCTGCAGGTACTGGATGATCGCCAGGGTTGTCACCAGCGCAAGCGCCGCGGCCGCGGCCGGGAGCATCCATCTACGCTTCATGGTTGAGTCCTCCTCATTCCCATCGCATGGTGGAGACCCCGACGACCTCCACGAATCCGGGGTAGTTGAACGGGCCCAGGAACGGGATGGTGCCGCTGATCGGCATCAGCGTGTCAAGTCTGTAACGCACGACGACGGTGACGATCCGGTTGCACGGCGTCGCGGTGCAGTCGGGATCGTCGGCCGGCGGCGCGACATCAACACAGGAGGCGTCGGATCCCGTGCACGCCGAGGGAGCCACGGTGAGGGGTTCTGCGGTCGAGCTGGCCCTGACGCGTATCCTGTTGATCGAGTCTTCAGGCGGCGTGAACGGCTCGACAACAGCCAGCCGGGCCCCCTCTCGCGCGGAGTTTGTAATGATAATCCACGAGAAGAAAGTCCGCCCGATCTCGAAGATCAGGAAGAACAGCAACAGCAGCAGAGGCACCATCAGAACTGTCTCCACTGCTGTCTGCCCCTGCTGCCGCTTGAGGTGCATCATCTTAAGGTTCTCCTCAGTAGACCCGCAGGCCGCCCGACGCACGGCCGGACGGCCTACGGGTTCGGCCGGAACAGCGTCCACCCCGATCATTCGCAAGGTGGGCACTGCCGCTGAAGTCCACTAGGTGCCCGGAATGGCCGGCGGCGAAACGCCGCTGATCCAGTCCGTCACCAAAGCGACCGCCGCGTCCAGACCGCCGGCCAGCCCGAAGGCCGCCACGATCAGGAACAGCACCACGCCCAGGATCAGCAGCACGTACTCGATCGAGCCCTGGCCGCGCTCATTGCGGTGCAACTTCTCCTGCAGCCACGCCCGCGCGAACGTCAACATCGTCACTCCCTCCTTCCCCTCGGGTTTCTCGGACCGCGGGTCGCGCTCCGAGATGCCGCGTCCCAAGGACCACGCTACGCCGCCTGACCATCAGCATTCCACTACCCGCGTGGGTGGACTTCGAGCAGGGTGCCTGCGGGTAGGTCGCACGGCGTGACGGGTGCTAGGACAGCAGGATCAGGGCGTTGTTGACAACGATCAGGACATAGACAGCCAGGATGAACCACATGGCGGCTCTAAGACGGCGTCGCGGGGGACGGCCGTGGTCGACGCTTCGGATCACCAGAATCGCGAGAAAGACCAGTGCAAAGGCCTTCAGGACCGGGACCGCCGGCGTCAGGATCAGCTCACGAAGGAAGACATTCCCCTCATGTGCGCCATCCACAAGAAACTCGTAGGTTGTAATCAGGTCGAGGACCTGCAGCACGGCCAGCCCGGAGAACAACCTCCACAGCTCGCTCGAAGAAACCGAGGAACTTCGGGTCGGCTCAGGCACCTGATTGTCCCGCTGGGAGTCGCGACGAGAGGCCACGTCAAGGCATTCTCATTCGCCCGGCAGACGCGAACTCCTGTCGCGGACCACCCGTCGGGTAGGAGGAATCCCTCCTTGTCGGATGGCAGGTAACTACTGACATGCCTGTGGACACACGAACCTGGCGCGGGCGGGACGGGGTAGCACTGTGCATCGTCGTCGTTGTCGCCGCGGCGCTGCGCTTTGCCGGGGTTACCTCGCCCAACACGCTCTACTTCGATGAATACCACTATGCACGGCAGGCATGCTTTCTGGCTTGGGACACCTCGGCCTGCGGGTTCGAAGAGACACGCCGCCCGGTGCATCCGCCGCTGGCCCGCCGGCTCATCGCGCTGGGTATTCGGGCACTTGGGAACAACCCCCTCGGGTGGCGTGTGGCGCCCGCACTGGCGGGTACCCTGTCGGTGGTCTTGCTGTACCTGCTTGCTCGGAGGCTCCTAGGGTCAACGGCGGCTGCCGTGACAGCTTCAGGGCTGTTAGCCGTCGATGCGCTGCACTTCATACACTCCAGGCTCGCGATGCTCGACATCTTTGTTGCACTGTTCGTCCTGGCCGCGGCGCTCTTCTGCGCGTATGACCGAGGCCAGGTGCTGTCGGGTCGGCCGCATGCCAGCCCTGCCTGGTTCAGCAGTCTGCTCGGCCATCGCTGGCGAGTGGCGGCCGGCGCTGCTGTTGGAGCTGCCGCCGCCTGCAAATGGCCTGGCGCGTTCGTTCTGCTCGCCATAGTCCCTCTGACCCTGGGATGGGAACTGGCGACGCGGCGGGATCGGGGACTGAAGGCCGCGCTCGTCGGAGTCTTCCGTGAGGAGAGTGTTTCTTTCATCGTTTCGTTCATGTTGGTCCCGGCGCTGGCATACGCGGCGGCGCACGTCGGGACGGTTCGAGGAGTCCTGCTGGCGTGGCCGTGGTCCGAAGGGTCCTGGCTGCGGGCCTTTGTGGATGAACAGGTATTCTTCTAT
>JAVKJV010000028.1:0-42904 GCA_031458775.1 Candidatus Fervidifonticultor quartus
GACAGGCTGAAGGCGCGTGGCTCTACCGTTTCGTGGTAGCCGAGGACCTCAACCTCCGCGACGACACACCAGTCCGCGTCACGGCGGGCCAGGAGGACGTCGCAGGCGTCCTGGTGTCCTTCCGGGACGGTGTGCTCCTCGTGGCGCTGGAGAAGGACCTCGGGCCGCGGGTCGCAGCCGCCCGACTCGTGGCGAACGACTCCTTCCTCGTGGAACGATTGAAGGAGCGCCTCGAGAAGGTGCGAAGCGGCGAGGCGCAGTTCAACCGGGCTGCGGCGGATCGCGTTTTGGGCCTCCTACCGCCCTCGACCACCGACGCGGATCCGCACCCCTCGGTCAACGGAGACGGGATGGCCAACGCGGACCAGATCCGCGCCGTGCGGCGCTCGCTCGGCAGCGACACGACGTTCGTCTGGGGACCGCCCGGAACCGGCAAGACCACGACGCTCGCCCGCATCGTGGAAGCTCACTACCGGGCGGGCCGATCCGTGCTGCTGGTCTCGAACACGAACATCGCCGTAGACACGGCGCTGGAACGGGTTGCTGAGCGGCTCAAGGGCGAGCCCGACTTCCACCAGGGACTCGTGATCCGACAAGGCCCGGTGGTGAAGGAGGAGCTGCGCCGGCGCTTCGGGTCGCGAGTCATCCTTGAGGAGATAGTGGCGCGGGTTGGCGAGAGGCTGCAGCAAGAGAAGGGCAACCTCCTCCGCGAAACAGTGTCCCTCGAGGCAGAGGAGCGCTCGCTAGTCGGGGCGCTGAAGAACCTCGAGCGGCTCGCTTCCGCGCGGGAGACCCTCGCCGCCCGCCAGAAGGCCCAGGAAGCAGCGAGAGGGAACATTGCCGCGCGCGAGCAAGAGGCCGAGCATCACCGTGCTCAGGCCGGGAAGGCGCGCTCCGATCTGGAGCGCGCGCGAACTATGGGTGCGGTGCGGCGCTTCTTCTCGGGCCTCGACCCCGAGCGCCTGACGCGAAACGCAGCTGCAGCCGACCGCGCCGCGCAAGCGGCTTCTGAAGCGGCCCGAGCACTCGCCTCCGACCTTACCAATCTCCAAGCCGAGATCGCGTCGCTCCGCGAGGAGGTTGAGCGGCTGATCGAGGAGACCCGAACGTACCCGCCGGCAGTCCAGATCCAAGAGCACCTCGGATTGCTGCGCGCCCGGCTTGGTCAGATCCGCGAGCGTATCGCGGCAATCGACCGCGAGCTCGCCGAGCTCGAACAGCAGGTCCTCGCTCGCTGCAAGATCCTCGCAACCACGGTCTACCGTACCTACCTCGGGAAGAGCGGGCCGCGCCAGTTCGGGGCCGTCGTGATTGACGAGGCGTCTATGCTCATGCCGCCGCTCGTCTATTACGCGGCAGGCCTTGCTATTCAGTCGGTCACGGTCGCCGGCGACTTCCGGCAACTCCCGCCCATAGTCATGTCCGACGAGCCGCTCGCCACTGAGTGGCTCAAGTGCGACGTCTTCGAGAAGGCCAGCATCCCGGAGCAACTCGCACAGGGGCAGCCGACGCCCCACCTCGTGGCGCTCGGCACCCAGTACCGGATGCGGGAGCCAATCTGTGCCGTCATCAACAATCTCTTCTACTTCGACCGCCCCCTACGCTCGGACTCGAGCGTGAACCGCGGGAACGGCCGCTTCCCCCTCTCCGAAGCACCGCTCCTCTATGTGAACACGGCTCCATTCCACCCCTGGACCGCGCTCCGCGTCGGCACGTACTCCCGCTACAACCTTTTCCACGCGCTCCTTGTGCGGAATGTCATCCTGCACCTCGCCGAGACGGGCTTCCTGCCGCGCGCAGGAGAGCCGAACGACGCTGTGGGCGCCGTCGCCCCGTACGCTTCGCAGGCGAGGCTGATCCAGGCCCTGCTTGACGACCGCCTCGGCGTCCGCGCCGCCGGCGTCGCCGCCACGGTCCACCGCTTCCAAGGCAACGAGAAGGCCGCGATAGTGCTCGACCTCACCGATTCTCTGGGCGTGCGCCTGGGCCGCTTTCTTCAGGCGACCCGCATCGAGGAGGATGGGGCGCGCCTGCTGAATGTCGCAGTGAGCCGTGCACGGCAGCATGTGATTGTCCTCGGCAACTTCGAGTACCTGCGGGCCAAGGCACCGCGCGACGGTTTCGTACGCCGGCTTGTGGACTACTTCGAGGAGCACGGCGAGGCGCTCGACGTGGACGCGCTTCTCCCGCTCGCCGATCGCGACTGGATCGACGGACTCCACCGCGTGCTGCCCGCGACTTTCGAGCTCCCCGAGGGAGCAGCTGGCGCATTCACGGAGGGGACCTTTTACCCGGCGTTTCTCAAGGATCTCGCCCGCGTGCGCGACTCCATCGTCATCTTCTCGCCTTTCGCGACCGGAAGCGGCACGGCACGCTGGATCGACTCGCTTCGTGGGGCGCTTGCCCGCGGCGTCAGAGTACGCATCCTCACTCGTCCCCCTGAGGAGTTTGGCGGCGGTTCGACCGACGACGTCGTCGAACTGGTACAGTCGCTCCGCAGCCTTGGCATTACCGTCGACCTGCGCGCGCGGATGCACGAGAAGATCGCCATTCTCGATGGGCGCATCCTCTGGCACGGTTCACTGAACATTCTCTCGCACCGCGACACCCACGAGAGCATGCTACGCCTTGAGAGCCCGGCTGCCTGTCAGCAGCTCGGCCGCTTCGTCAGCACGCCGACCGGCCGACGCGAGGAAGACGCCGCGCCATCCCTGGAGGCGCCCGAGAACCCCGCGTGTCCTAACTGTGGCGGGCCGACCGTCTGGAACGACGGGCGTTTCGGGATTTACTTCGTGTGCGAGAACGCCGACTGCGGAGGCAAGGTGGACCCGCGCAGGGCCTGGGGTCCGAGAAGAAGCGGCACGGCGGCACGCGACCGTGCGGGCGGACAACGCCGCGGGCCAGGAAGTCGGCGGGAAAGCTCCGATACTGGCCAGCCCTGTCCGCAGTCGGGCTGCGGTGGGCGGCTCACCGAACGCAATGGGAGGTTCGGTCGCTTTCTGGGTTGCACCAACTACCCACGCTGTCGTTACACGGAGAACTTGGAGTGAAGACGCCCGCTCGAGGAGCATCAGGATGAACCTGCAGTTCCTCGGAGACGCCCTTGACCATTGGAAAGGATCACTCTTAGAATCTCTTCAACAAGCGCGGGTTGTGCGAAACCTCGCCGCTGATCCCATGGCGAGTGACCAACATGACTGGCAGCCTCAAGATTTCTCTCTGTTTGCCCGCCTGCTCAGAATCGACCGTGCGAGGCTGGTTCCGCACCAATTCGATCTTTCCCGGCGCAAGGAGTACTTTGAGGAGATTACGCACGTCGGCGATCTGTTCGTCGATCCCGACACTGGGGTGGCCACGAGCAGGGTCAAGGAGCTCAAGCGCTACATCAAGCCCAGCGAGATCGCGCAGCTTCTCAATCTACCGGACCGCCTCCTTGTGGTGTATCAGCACATCCAACGCCAGAAGGTCGCAGCTCGCATCAGCGCTGTGGGCCACGTACTGGAACAATCCGTGCCCGGACTGCATTGGTGCTCGTACGAGTCCGCCTCGGTGGCAATGCTGTTTCTCAGCCGTGTCAGGCAACGGACGGCTGCCGTCGAGACGCACTTCTTTGATTTCCTCGGTCGGCATGCCGAGAGAAGAATCCGTGGTTCGGGCAGACAGGCGTGAGGTTCAAGATGGGCTTGCAGCCGTCGGCGGCCGGCGCGATGATCGGCCGCCGCGGATGAAACGCGGGCGTTAGCCCGCTCATTTCTGCACAAAGGAGGTCAACCGTGAAGACAGGATCCGAGATCATTACCGGAAAGAACTTTGACTCGCCTGACGAAACCCGCCGACCCTTCGAGAAGGGCCGCATTGACGTCATCAATGTTGGCGGATTGACATTCTATCGGGAGACCCTTGAGCCTGGGTGGCAGTGGTCGAAGCACGTCAAGCCCGTCGTTGGTGGTGAAAGCTGCCAGCGATTTCACGTGAAGATCTTTCTCAAAGGACGTCAACGGATCCGGATGGATGACGGCACCGAGAGGGAATTTGGCCCGGGCGACGTGGCGATCATGCACCCCGGACATGACGCTTGGGTTGTCGGTGACGAACCGAACGTGTTGATCGAGCTTGCGGACGCCGTCAAGCGACCGGGATGAGCCATGTGCACGTGACGCTCGGTCTCACATCGCAGCGAGCGGTCTCTGTCTGAAAAGGGGCACTCGGCGGGGCAATGTGCGCGTGCAGGTTGCCCCGCAGCCGTGACCGCTGGGTAGTTTGCCGTCCTGAGCGAGGTTAATTGCCGGGGGTGCCCAGCGAACAGAGTTCCTGTATGGTAGGGGCCAATCCGAATCCAGACAGGGAGGGCTCGACCATGAAGCCACGTACGGTTTTCTGGTTCGCGCTCTATGTGCTGGCCGTCCTCTTGCTGATTCGGATAATCGAGAGCGACGTCGTGTTCTGGGCGGCGCTGGCCCTGGCTGGCGGTGCCGTGGTCTACGGCATCTGGAACGTGCTGCGGCGTCCCCCGCTCCAGCACAACCTGCACCAGTTGAAGATGCTGCGGGATCGCGGTCAGGTCTCGGCTGACGACTACGAGCGTATGCGCCAGCAACTGCTCGCCGGACGCCCCGCCAAGGAGGTCTTCGCCTCGCTCCACCCACGCGGCTGATCGCCCCTACCTGGTGCGACCAACGCTCGGCAAACGGACGTCCCGCTGGCCGTCCAGGGCGCGCGCTGGCCCTGGCTCGCCTGCCACGACCCGACCTGTACGACGTTTGAGCAGCAGGCTGACGGTCATGGCCGCAATCCATGGCGCGCGTGGGGCATGGCGGCTGTGAACCGAGACCATCCGTAGCGTCGCCCCGCGTCTCTGCCCGACCGTTGGCCCCTGCTCCAGGAACCGCCGGCCATGCCTGCGAAAACTAAGCAAAGAGTTCTCAATCCAGACACGCCAGCCTCGGCGATCACCTAGGGAGGAATGCATCATGGATGAGCCCGAGCAAGACGTGCACGGGATGAAGCGGCGGGAGTTCCTGAAGACCGCGGGTGCCGCGGGTCTCGGTCTCGCGGCCGGCAGGGTACTCTCGCCGTACCGATGGTGGACCGCCTCGGCCGCGCCCGCGCAGGGTACGCCCCGGCGCGGCGGCAAGATCACCTTCGGCAGCGCGGCGCTGCCGGCGAGCATCGAGCCGCATCTCGAGGGCGCGGACATCTACCAGCGCCGCAAGTTCCTCTTCTACGAGAACCTCGTGTGGGTGGACTTCGACCTGGTGCCCAGGCCGCAGCTCGCCGAGCGGTGGGAGGAGCGGTCTCCCACGGAGTACGTGTTCTTCCTGCGCCGCGGGGTCAAGTTCCACAACGGCAAGGAGATGGATGCCGAGGACGTCAAGTTCAGCTACGAACGGGTCATGGACCCGCGCACCGGGTCGGGCGGCCGGGGCGACCTGGTGATGATCAAGAGCATTGACATCCTCGACCGGTACACCGTGCGGTTCGTGCTCCAGGAGCCCACGGCCACCTTCCTGGTCAACGTGGCCGGCAAGTACAACGGAGTCATCCCCAAGGACGTTCTGCGCACCGGCCGCGAGTTGCAGCAGGCCGCCGTGGGCACCGGACCGTTCCAGGTGCGCAGCTTCGAGCCCAACCGCCAGCTCGTGCTCGAGCGCTTCGCCGACTACTGGGATCGGGGCAAGCCGTACCTCGACGGCATCACGTTCCAGGCCATCCCCGATGAGACGTCGTTGGTCGCCGCCCTCCGATCGGGCCAGATCGACATCGTGCAGTTCGAGAGCGGCGTCAACTTCAAGCTGGTCCGCCACCTGGTGTCACTGAACAACATCCAGGCGCCGGCGATCCGATGGGTTGTGCTCGACCTAGCCGGCGACCAGCCGCCCACGAACAACCCCGACGTGCGGCGCGCGATCGCGCTGTCCATCGACCGCGAGGCGATCCTGCGCATCGCCGGCGACGGACTCGGCAAGCGCCTGGGCGTGCTGCCGCCCGCAATGGCGTTCTGGGCCATGCCGATCGACCGGCTGCCCAACCAGAACCGCGACCTGGCCCGCGCCCGCGAGCTGCTGCAGCGCGCCAACCTGCGGCCGCCGGTGCCGCTCACGATCCGCAACATCGTCGGGTTCCCCTCGCTGATCGCGTCGGTGCAGGTCATCGCCGACAACCTGAAGGAGGCCGGCTTCGACGTCCGTGTCGAGACCGTGGACATCGGCGTGTGGATCCGCGACTGGATCGCACGGCAGAGCCCGTCGACCATGAACGAGTGGGGCGGGTTCGTCGATCCCGACCAGACGTTCTACCGGCACTATCACACGCCGCCGCAGGGCGTCGACTTCCGGCGGTGGAACAACCGCGAAATCGATCGCCTGCTCGACGAGGGCCGGACGACGCTGGACCGCAACCGCCGCAAGGCGATCTACGACCGCGTCCAGACGATCATGGCCGAAGACCCGATCAGCATCCCGCTGTACGCGCCGAACTCGCTGTACAGCATGAACCGCAAGATCAAGGGCTTCCGGCCGTATCCGACCGGCTTCATGTTCGGGCTGCGCGAGACGTGGATCGAGGGGTGAGCGACAGGGGCCGGGGGCGACCGTAGCGGGCGCGGCAGCGTGCGCACGTACATCCTGCGCCGGCTGCTGGCCATGGTGGCCACGCTGCTCGGGGTTAGCGTCATCGTGTTCGTGATGATGCGGCTGATCCCGGGCACGGTGGTCGAGCAGTTGCTCGGTCAGAGCGCCCTGGTCGGCGAGGACACGATCCGCAGTCTGCGGCAGTTCTTCGGCCTCGACCGCCCCTGGTACGTGCAGTACGTGGACTGGCTGGGCGGGTTGCTGCGCGGCGACTTCGGCAACTCGTGGCGCAGCAACCGCCCGGTGCTCGCGCTCATCTTCTCCCGCCTGCCGGTCTCGGCCGAACTGGCGGTCCTGGCCATCGCCTGGTCGCTGCTGATCGGCGTTCCGATGGGCGTGCTCGCCGCGCTGCGGCGCGGCTCGACCTCTGACAGCGTCGTCCGGTTCGCGTCCACGCTAGGCCTGTCGGTGCCCGCGTTCTGGCAGGGCACGCTGCTGATCCTGCTGTTCTCTATCTACCTGCAGTGGATGCCGTCAATCCAGTGGGTGTCGATCCGTGAGAACCTCTGGGCGAACCTGTCCATCATCGCCCTGCCGGCCTTGACGCTGGGGACGGCGACCGCGGCGATGATCAGCCGCATGACCCGTTCCACCATGCTCGACGTGCTGGGCCGTGAGTACGTCCGCACGGCCCGGGCGAAGGGGGTCCAGGACCGGCGCGTCGTGTCGCACCACGCGCTGCGCAACGCCCTGATTCCGGTCGTCACCGTGGCGGGGGTGCAGATGGGCTACATCCTCGGCGGCATCGTGGTCGTCGAGGACGTGTTCAGCCTGCCCGGTATCGGCCGGTTGTTGCTCGACGCGATCTTCCAGCGCGACTACCCGGTGGTCCAGGGCACGATCCTCGTCGGCGCGGGGTTGTTCATGGGTCTGAACTTCGTCGTAGACCTGCTGTACGCCGTGATCGACCCGCGTATCCAGTACGGCTGATGGCCGCCCGCGTCTGGATCACCCGGCTGCGCCGGAACCCGCTCTTCGCCGTGGGCACCGTCATCATCGTGACGTTCGTGATGGTCGGCCTGTTCGCGCCGTACATCGCGCCATATCCGCCGATCGCGGTTGACGCGATGAGCATGTTCCAGGGGCCGTCGCGCGCGCACGTGTTCGGGACCGATCGGTTCGGCCGCGATCTGTTCAGCCGGGTCGTCTACGGTGTGCGCGTCTCGCTCGGCATCGCTGGGCTCTCGATCGGCGTCGCGTCGGTTATCGGCGCCCTGCTCGGGCTCGTGGCCGGCTACTTCGAGCGCGCCGCCGACCAGGTGCTCGGCCGGCTGATGGACGTCTTCTTCGCGTTCCCGTCGGTGTTGTTGGCGCTGGGCATCTCCGCGGTGCTGGGCGCGGGCGTCAGCACCGTGGTCATCGCGATCGCGGTGGTCTACACCCCGCTGTTCTTCCGCGTCATGCGGGCCAGCGTGCTGGGCGAGAAGCAACTGACCTACGTCGAGGCGGCGGCGTCGATCGGCGCCGGGTCGTGGAAGATCATGACGCGGCACATCCTGCCCAATACGCTGTCGCCGATGATCGTGCAGATGGCCGTGTCGTTGTCGTACGCGATTCTGATCGAGTCGGCGCTGAGTTACCTGGGCGTGGGCGTGCAGCCGCCCACGCCGTCGTGGGGCACGATCCTGAACGAAGGCAAGGAGTTCCTGCCGATCTCACCCTGGATCTCGCTCTTTCCCGGCCTGTTCATCATGCTCTCGGTGCTCGGGTTGAACTTCGTCAGCGACGGGCTGCGGGACTATCTCGATCCGAGGCTGCGGATATGAGGCCGGGAGCCGATCCGGTGCGCGTCGGCGTCGTCGGGCTGGGAAACTGGGGCCGGCTTCACGCCGAGACCGTGGCGGCGATACCCGGTGCGCGGCTGGCCGCGGTCTGCGATCTCGATCCGGCGCGCCGCGCGGCGACGCTCGACGCCGTCCGCGCCATGGATGCCACCGCGCGGGGCGCGCCGCCCGCCGCCGAGTACGCATCGTTCGACGCCTGCCTGCGCGGCGCCGAGCTGGACGCGGTGATCGTGGCCACCCGGGACGAGCAGCACGTCGAGCACGCCGTCGCAGCGCTCGAGCGCGGATGGCACGTGCTGGTCGAAAAGCCGCTCGCGCTGGACCTTGCCGGCGCGCGCGCGGTCGAGGCGGCCGCCCGGCGCGCGCGCCACGTGGCGATGGTCGGGACGATCCTGCGGTTCAGCGTGCCGCACCGGCAGCTCGCCGACGCCGTGCACGCTGGCCGGCTGGGCCGGGTGCTGCACGTGCGCAGCGTCCGCTACGTCACCGCCGAGTGGATCGCCCGCACGCCCGTGCACACCGCCATCCGGCTCTCGGTCCATGATATCGACCTGGCCCTGTGGCTGGCCGGCGGGCGGGCGACCCGCGTCGCCGCGGTCGGTCACACGCTGTCCGGCGAGGGCCGGCCGCGGTCGCTGATCATGTTGCTGTGGCTCGACGGCGGCGCGTCGGCGGTCGTGGAGACGCACTACCTGCTGCCGCGTTCATTCCCCAGCAACACCCTGCCGCCTGAGCCGCCGGGTACGCGCGTCGGCACACTGGAGGTGTTCGGGGACGCGGGCGTGGCGCGGCTCGATGACTCCAGCGGGCTGTGGCTGTGGAACCGAGACGGCGCTTACAGCCCCGATCTCTTTGTGACGCCGCGGGCCGGCGGCCGAATCGTCGGCGCCCTGCGCGCGGAGTTGGAGCACTTCGTCGCATGCGCGGCGTCGGGCGAGGCCTCGATGGTCGCGCCGCTGGCCGACAGCGTGCATGGCATCGCCGTGGCCACGGCCGCGATGCGGGCCGAACGGCACGGGACGCCCGAGGCCGTGGAGGCCGTGGACGAAACGCCGAGGACGGAGGATCTGCTGTGAGGAGCCCGGACCCTGCCCCGCCGCCTGACAAGATCGGCGGACTGACCGACGCGGAGCTGACCGCATTCCTGGCGCAACCCTGGAACGGCCGGCTCGCGACGGTGACGCCGGCGAACACGCCCTACGTGGTGCCGGTCTGGTACGAGTACGATCCGCACGAGCGGGTGTTCTACATCGTCGCTCGCGAGCGGGCCGCGTACGTCGAGCACATCAAGCACAACCCGGCCGTGGCGTTCCACATCGCCGACGACGCCCATCTGGAGCACACGCGCGTGCTCGTCGAGGGCAGGGCGGAGATCGTGGAAGGCCCGGTCGCACCGGCCGACAGCCCGCGCATTCGCGACCTGGCGGTGAGGATGACGCTCAAGTACCTGGCCGACAAGGGGCCGGAGTACGCGCAGCGCACCGACCGCCGGCCTCGCTATCTCATCAAGATCACACCGTCGCGCGTGCGGACCTGGACCGGCAGGGAGTGGGCCGCCAGGTACCGATGAGCACGGCCGTGAGCCCCGAGCGGGTCGAGGCGCTCGTGAGCCCTGACGAGATCACCGCGCTCGCGCGCAGCCTCGTCGCCATCCCGAGCTTCGGTCCGGAACACGGCTGGGAGTCGGGCGTCGCGGCCGCGCTCGAAGACCTGCTGCGCGCCGAGGGGATTCCCACGCGCCGCCAGCCGGTGGACGACGGCCGCGAGAACCTGATCGGCGTGCTGCCGGGCGCCCGCGACGGCCCGCCGCTCCTCATCCTCAACGGCCACATGGACACCGTGCCGCCGTCGTCGTTGATGGCCCGCCCGCCGTTCGCGGCCGAGGTCGCCGGCGGCGAACTCTGGGGCCGCGGTGCCGCGGACATGAAGGCCGGGCTGGCCGCGATGGTCATGGCCGCGGTCGCGCTGCATCGCGCCGCCGTGCGGCCGCCGCGGCCGGTCGTGCTCGCGGCGGTCGCCATGGAGGAGATGGGCAACGTGGGCACCCACGTGTTCGCCGAGGACCTGGTGGCGTCGGGTGCGCAGGCGTCCGGCGCGGTCGTGGGTGAGCCGACCGGGCTCGGCCTGGTGACCGCGCACAAGGGCGTGGACCGCTACCGCGTCACGGTCTTCGGCCGCGCCGCGCACGGCGCCACACCCGAGCACGGCTGCAACGCCATCGTGCGGGCGTCGCGGCTGATTGTCGCGCTCGAGGAACAGGTTATCCGCCGGGCGCCGCCACACACGCACCCGCTGCTCGGCCGCCCGACCTACAACATCGGCACGATCCACGGCGGGACGAGCCGCAACACCGTGCCCGACCGCTGCACGTTTCAAATCGAGAAGCGCTACCTGCCGGGCGAGCGCGTCTCGCAGTTCCGCGAGGAGCTCGAAGCGGTTGTGGCCCGGAGCATCGGGCGTGAGGGCGCCGAACTGGTCCACGAGTCGGGTTTCGACCGGATTCCACACCGGCCGCTCGACATCGCGCCTGACCACGCGCTGGTCGCGGCGCTGGCCGCGGCCGTGGCCGAGGTGACCGGGCGCGCGCCGCAAACCTTCGGCTGGCCCGCGTTCACCGACGCGGCGATCCTGCAGGCCCACGGCATCCCGGCGGTCGTGTGCGGGCCGGGCGAGTTGGCGCGCGCGCACGCCGACGACGAACGCGTGCCCCTCGCCCAGATCGCCGATGCCGTGCGGATCTACGTCAGGCTCGTCCTGCGCCTGGCGGGCATGGCCTAGGCGCGGGCGGTCTTCAGCCGCGCCTCGATCCCCTCGCGAATCTTCTGATACGTCGCGGCCATCGCGCCCGACAGCAGCCGCGCGTCCGACCCCGCGGCCAGGAACCGGAAGCCCTGGTCGATCTTCTGCAGCACTTCCTCGGGCCCGAAGCACATGTACCCGGCGGCGACGCGGTGCGCCTGCGCGGCCTTGAGGATGCGGTCAACGGCTCTCGTGAACTCCGGGTGGTCGTATTGCCGGAACAGGCCGAGGCTCGCCGAGAGATCGTTGGGACCGATGAAGAGGATGTCCACGCCGGGCACCGCGGCGATCTTCTCGACGTTGGCCAGGGCCTCCGTCGTCTCGATTTGCACGCCGACGACGACCTGGCTGTTCCAGCGTTCGAAGTAATCCGGCAGTGTCCGGCCGTAGCCGGTCACGCGCGTGCCGGCCACCCCGCGCATGCCCTCGGGCGGGTACTTGCACGCGGCGACCGCAGCCCGGGCCTCCTCGGCGGTGTTCACGAGCGGCACGAGCACGCCGTAGACGCCGCGGTCCAGGACCTGCTTGATGATCGAGGCGTCGTTCGCGCGCACCCGGGCCAGCGGCGGGATGTCGGTGCCCTTCAGGGCCCGCAGGATGTCCTCCAGCGTGTCCCAGGTGATCGGGCCGTGCTCGGTGTCGACCAGCAGCCAGTCAGGGCCGTGCGTGGCCAGGATCTCGGCGACCGATGCCGAGGGCATGCTGATCCAGTGGCCGACCGCCGGCAAGCCTTGCTGCAGGCGCATCTTGAGGGGATTCGTAAACACGATGCGATACCTCCGGAGGTCACGAGAGACCGGGATGTGTATCTATGCTGACACTTCGACAGACGGTGGGCGTGCTCATTCCCGGCCGGTCGGATGCGCGATCACACGATGTAGGCGCCGTCCTTCCTAAGCCTGCGCTGCAGTTCGGCGACATCAACATCCTGGACCGCGACACCCTGGCTGACCGCGAGCGCGGCCGCGGTGCCGGCCGCCTGCCCGAGCACCATGCACGGGGGAATCTCGCGGGCCGACCGCTGAGCGCCAGGCTCACACGAGAAGCACCGGCCGGCGACCAGCAGGTTGCGGATGTCGGTCGGGACCATTGATCGGTACGGCATGTGATAGTTCCGCCCCATGCCGATGCTGTCGGGAAATCGCGTGCCGTGCTGCACGTCGTCCCTGGTGACGACGTATTGGCCCTGAAGCAGGCGGCTCTGACGCATCCCCAACTCGGCGCACGTATCAATGAGATAGCAGCGTTCCCAGCCCGGGAGATTCCCCTTGATGAACTCCCAGGCCATCCAAATGCGCCTGCGGGCCTCAACGGTCGCCTGCGTCAGATCCTCAGAGTCGATGGCGTCGTAGCCCGTCAGATGCGGCGCGTTCACCCAGACGACGCCGGGGATGGTGGTGCGCATCCACCAGCGCTCCCAGCAGCCGCCGTAGATCTCGCGCACGCGACGGTTCAACTCACGCGCGCGGGCGGGCTCGTCGCGCTGGTAGGCCATCCACCGGTCGATGTCGATGCCGCCGAACCGGTGGACCAGCGTGACCATGTATTTGCCGTGCACGAACGGCGTCCCGGCGGCGGCCATCACGTCGCCGTCGCCCGAAGCATCGACGACCTGTCTGGCGGCGAGACGGACCAGGCCGTTGCGCCGCCGCGCGATGACCTCGACGATGCGGTCGCCGGCCTTGACGACGTCGAGGAAGTCAACGAACAGCGAGAACTTCACACCGGCTTCACGCAGCATCTCCTCGGACACCCGCTTGTAGGCCTCCGGGTCGAACGAGACGGCGTAGGTCAGCGGGCGGGGCTCGGGCACGAAGTAGTAGAGAAAGCCCCACGAGGCCCACTTCTCATACTCGGGCGAGTCCGGCCCGCGATGCTCCGGTGTCCATGCCTCCGGCGGGATGTCATACGCGCCTTGAATCGCCTTCAGACGCTGGACGTACTCGATCGCCAGTCCCTTGACCGTGATCTGCTGCATGTCGGTGAAATCATCGAGGACGAGCACCATGCTGGCCGTGGCACGACCGCCGAGGAACGGGTTGCGCTCGAGCAGCACCGTCCGGGCGCCGTGACGCGCCGCCGCGACGGCCGCGGTCACACCCGCCGCCCCCCCGCCGACCACGAGCACGTCGCACTCACCCGCAACGGGCAGCTTCCCGTAATCCCCCAGAGCGCTCATACAGCCTCCTCGCCGGCGAGCCGGTTCGCCCTATGCGCCGCCCCCGGCGGCCTCGGCATACCTGGCCGGTCGCGCCGTCCGATAGACCTGACACCCGCAGCCGTCCGTCAGCGTCGCCTGGGCGATCGTCCGCAGGCTGATACGCGCTGCGATTGCGCCGACCTCTTCGTGGATAGCGTCGAGATCGCCCCATTCACCGGGGACGATGCCATCGACGTAGTCGGTCACGTATGACGCGCTGACGAAGCATGCCCCGATCTCGCGTGCGCACGTGGCCTCGGCGGACGCGCTCTGGCTCACCGCATCGGCGCCCAGCAACTGCAGCGCCCTCGCCTCGGCCGGCGTCTCAAACCGCGGCCCCCAGGTATGGGCCATCACCAGGTGATTGGAGTACCCGTAGACCCGGGCACCGCTGGGCCAGACGTCGCGGGCTGCCCGCTCCAGCGTATGGGCCAGATCTGGACAGATCATCTGGGCCCCGCGACACAGGTACCTGAAGCGTCCGGGCAGGGTGGAGAAGGGCGTCTGGGACAGATCCAGGATGTCGCTGGAGATCACAAAATCGCGGGGCTGCAGCGCGCGGTTCAGTGAGCCGCAGGTGCTGTCGGCCAGCACCTTCCGCACCCCGGCCTGCGCCAGCACCCAGAACGTCCGCCGGTGCGCGGTATGATCCACGCGATCGAGTGGCCAGCCGTGGGCGAACACATTGAGCGCCAGCCGTGGCTTCCCGTCCGCGGTGACGCGCCCGTCGAACTCGATGACCTGCCATCGGTCGGCCGCCCCCCACGGCGTGTCGAACGACAGGCCGCGATCGATGACCCGTACGCCCGGTTCGTGGAGGTCGTCCGGAAACCGCAGACCCCAGCCGGCACTGCCCGAGATCAGGGCGAACGCTGTGGTCGGGATCGTCGCCGTCATGCCCGCGCTCACACCTTGGGCGTTCTGGCCATTTCTACGAACTCGTTGGTCATGACCTCGTCGGCCGAGACCAGCCTGGGGATCTGATCCAGCGTCTTGTATGTCTCGATCAGGTCGGTCCACACCTTGGGGTCCATGTAACCCCAGCCGCGCTGCTTGGTCATGATCGAGGTGAGATAGCCGATCTGGTTCTGCCAGGTTTTCAGTTCGAGGGCCCGATCCAATCCGGAGGTGCGCCGGATCACGATGTCGGCCGTCTCCTCGGGATGCTCGCGCGCGTACATCCAGCCCTTGGCACACGCGCCGACGAACCGCGCGACCACGTCCCGGCGCTCACGGAGCACGGGGTCGGTCGTGAAGTAGACATACGCGTACATGCGGATCCCGAGGTCCCAGAGCCGGAAGTAACGGACGGATCCCGAGACCCCCATGTTCTCAAACTGCGCAAGTCGATCGATCACCCACCCGGTGATCACGTCGACGCGGCGCGCGACGAGCGGCGTAATGTCGCCGCCGACAAAGACGGTCTTCACCTGGTCGTTCCGGAGGTGGTGTTTGCGGAGCACGGCCTCCAGCAACGGCCGAGCGGTCGGCTGGATGCCGATCGTCTTCCCTTCGAAGTCCTTCGGCGTGCGGATGTTGGCATCGGCCATGTAGAAGAAGGCGAATGGGTGCCGCTGCAGGGCGGTGGCGAACGCCTTGAGCGGCAGGCCGTTGGCCCGCGCGTTGACGAGCACGCCGTTGGAGGCGGCGTTGCCGAACACGATGCTCCCGCTGGCCACGTTCTGAATGGGATCGATGCCCGGCCCGCCGGGCTGCAGACGCACGTCGAGCCCGGCGTCGCGATAGAAGCCCTTCTCGATGGCAACGAAGTCGCCGGCAGCCTGGATGTTGGCGAACCACCCCAACTGGATCCCCAGGCTCGCCAGGCCCTGCGCGAAGGCCGGTGTGACCCACCGGTCGAACCGCCTGCCGGTGAGCGCAAGCGCCGCTGCGGCGCCGCCAGCCTTGAGCAACTGCCTGCGACTGAGTGGGCGCATGACTACTGTGATCTGGTCCCGGCTCATCTCATCACCCCGCATCTAGTTGACTCCTGTCCGGTCGACACGCGTGGAGACTACACGATCCCCTTTGCACGGAATTGCGCGATCTCGTTTGCAGAGAATCCCATCTCGCCCAGTATCTCATCCGTGTGCTCGCCGAGGTCGGGCGGGTGGCGGCGGACCTGGGCGGGGGTCTCGCTCATCTTCACGGGTATGCCGATGGTTTTGAACGCGCCGGCCCTCGGGTGCGGCACCTCGATCACCATCTCATTGGTCACGACCTGTGGATCGTCGAGGGCTTCCGGCAAGTCCCTGATCGGCGCGCATAGGAGATCCTGACCTTCCAGGCGGCGCAGCGCGTCGTCCTGGGTCAACTCGGCGAAGCGGCGCCTCAAGATGGCCTGCAGCTCCTCCCGATGCGCGAACTGGGCTTCCTCTGTGGCGTACCGCGGGTCCTGGTTCAGCGGACCAAGATCCAGGGCGCGGCTGATGTCGCCCAGCGGGTCGGACTTGAACGCGCCGACCATCAGCACCCACTTCCCATCACGGGTCTGGAACGTCCCGTTGAGCGGCATCCGGCTCCAGTTGATACGCTGCCGCGCGTTGAGGTAGGCGGTGGCTTCCTGCTGCTGCATGTAGAGCATGCTGTCGAGGAGCGACGACGACACGAGCTGCCCGCGGCCGGTGTGTTGACGGGCCATCAACGCCAGCAGGATGCCCTGGACCAGCAGCATTCCCGCCATGAAATCGCAGATGGCCGTGCTGAACGGTTCAGGAGGACTCGTCTCACTCGAACGGCGCAGCAGCGCCCCGCCCATTGCCTGCGCCATCCAGTCCTGCCCGCCTTTCTGCATGTAGGGCCCGGTCAGACCGTATCCCGAACCCACCGCGTAGACCAGACGCGGATAACGGTCGCGCAACTGCTCGTAGCCCAGGCCGAGCCGTTCCATCGTGCCAGGCCGGAAGTTGTGCACCAGGACGTCGGTGCGCTCCAGCAGGCGCTCGATGATGACACGGGCCTCCGGCGCGCGGAGGTTCAGGGTGAGCGCCCTCTTGTTGCGGTTGCTGGCCAGGTAGACCATGCTGTCGCCCGTGGGCAGCGCCAGGGTCGTGCGGGTGAAATCTCCCGCCCCGGGACGTTCGACCTTGATGACGTCGCCGCCGAAGTCACCCAGCATCTGCGTCGCGACCGGTCCCAGGGTGATCTGCGTAAAATCCAGCACACGGATGCCCTCGAGCGGCATCCGGCCGGCCGGTCTCATCTCAGTTCCTCCATACGCTGGCATCGCCAGAGGGCCGCCTCTGCTGCAGCGACTACATAGTGCGTGGGCTTCGAGAGGGTTTCTGATCACGCCCGCGGGAATCCTCTTGTCGAGGTCCTTTCGTGCCGTCTGTCGGATCCCGGCGAGTGCTCGAGAACGGGGTCGTGGTGACCATGAATCCCGACCGGGAGATCTTCGCGCCCGGCGTTGTGGTCATGGCGGGGGAGCGCCTGGCCTACGTGGGGCCTGCCAGCGGTTGGACGTCGCGGCCCGGCGACGAGGTGGTTGACTGCCGGGGCTTGCTGCTGATGCCCGGCTTGATCAACACCCACACGCACACGGCGCTGGCGTTGCTGCGGGGACTCGCCGAGGACCGGCCGCGGGAGTCCTGGGGCACCATCTACGGTCTGCCGTATCTGGACCGCATGCAGCCGGGCGACTACTACTGGGGCGCCATGCTCGGCGGCCTGGAGATGCTGACCAATGGCATCACCTGCATTGCCGATCGCCTGTCCGGAATGGCCGCCATCGCGCCGGCCTTCGACCGGATCGGCCTCCGCGCGGTGCTCTGCCATACCCTCTGGGACCTCGGCCAGCCGTTGGAGTGGGATCGTGCGCTTGACCTGATGCAGGATTGGGGTACCGATCGGGAACGCCGTATCCACTGCGGAATCGGGCCGCATGCGCCCAACACCTGCTCGGACGGCCTGCTGCGCCGGTGCCGGGCCCTGGCGGATGAAACCGGCGCCCGGCTCTTCATCCACTGCGCGCAGTCGGAGCCCGAGCTGGCCGCGATGCGCGCCCGGGGCTACGCTAGCCCCGTGGACGGTCTGGCGAAGACCGGGATACTGGGTCGTGATGCCGTGCTGGCCCATTGCCTCTACGTGAATGACACCGACATCGACCTGCTGGCCTCCAGCGGGGCGTGGGT
The DNA here is from genome assembly GCA_031458775.1 of Candidatus Fervidifonticultor quartus. Lineage (GTDB taxonomy): Bacteria > Sysuimicrobiota > Sysuimicrobiia > Sysuimicrobiales > Humicultoraceae > Fervidifonticultor_A > Fervidifonticultor_A quartus. The sequence goes on from JAVKJV010000028.1 coordinate 17,546, forward strand.
CGCGCACTGCCCCGTCAGCAACGCAAAGATCGAGGGGCGTGTCGCTCCTGTCGCGGCCATGATGCGGGCCGGTGTACGCGTGGCGCTGGCGACCGACTGGGCCCCGACGAACAACGGCATGGACCTGTTTGATGAGATGAAGTGCGCCGGCGTGCTGAACAAGGTGGCTGCGGATGATCCGCGGGTCGTGCCGGTGGCGCGGCTACTGGAGATGACGACGATCGATGCCGCCCGGGCCCTCGGGCTTGATGAGCAGATTGGCAGTCTTGAGGCCGGCAAGCGCGCCGATGTGATCGCGCTGGCCATGGATGGCCTTCACCTGCAGCCGTGGCAGGAGGTCCCGGCCACACTGGTCTACTCGGCGAAAGGGCTCGACGTGCGCCATGTGTGGGTTGACGGACAACCTGTGGTGGCCGGCCGGCGGCCCACACGTGCCGACCCAGACGAGGTGCGCGAGCAGATCAGCCGAATCTGGCGACGGCTGCGGTCGGATCACTAGCGAACCGCGGCTGTTGCCTCGCCGGGTCACGCCTACCGGTTCCCCGACGATCGTAGGCGCGAAAGCGCCGGGCCCGCTGGTACGCGGCGAAGGAACGCTACACTTTGGGCATCCTCGCCATATCCAGGATCTCGAGCGTCATGACCTCGTCGGGCTTCACGGCCCTGGTGATCTGATTGAGCGACAGATAGGTATCGCTGAGATCAGCCCACACCTTGGGATCCATGTAGCCCCATCCCTGCGTCTTGGTCAGCACCGACGTGAGGTACGGGGCCATGTTCTTCCAGGTGGCTGCCTCGAGCGTGCGATCGAGCCCCCGCGCGTGCTTCAACACATACTCCGTGGCCTCGTCCGGATGGTCGCGCGCGTACATCCAGCCCTTGGCGCTGGCATTGAGATACCGTGCCAGGACGTCCTTGCGATCGCGGATGACCTGATCCGTGGCGAACCACGTATACGCGTACATCCGGATGCCCAGGTCCCACAGCCGGAAGTAGCTGATGACACCGCCCTTGGACGCGGCGTCCATCTGCCCGGCGTTGATGATCCAGCCGCTGATCACGTCGACCTGACGTGTCGCCAGCGGCGTCGTGTCGCCGCCGACGAAGACCATCTTGATCCGGTCCTTCGGGATGTTGTGCTTGCTCAGCACGGCCTCGAGCAGCGGCCGCGCCGTCGGCTGAATGCCGATCGTCTTCCCCTCGAAGTCCTTAGGAGTACGGATACCCGACCCCTGGTAGAAGATGAACGCGAACGGATGTCGCTGCAGCGCGGTGCCGAAGGCGCGAATCGGCAGTCCCTGCGCCCGGGCATTCAGCAGCACGCCGATCGACGACGCGTTGCCAAACGTCGCGCCGCCGCCGGCGACGACTTGCACCGGATCGATCGCGGGGCCGCCGGGCTGGATCTTGAGCTCGATCCCGGCCTCACGGTAGTAGCCCTTCTCAATGGCTGTGACGTCGCCCGCCATCTGGGAGTTCAGGAACCAGCCGAGTTGCTCTGTAACGGATGCCGTCTGCGCGTGAGCCGGCGCGGCCAGACCGGCGAGCCCTCCGCCGGCCAGGGCCAGTCCCAGCGCCCCGGTTGCCTTCAGGAACTCACGGCGCTTCACTGTGGGCAGAATCAGGTTGACCTCATCTCGCTTCATCCTTGGGCCTCCCCCCGTGAGCAGCTGGATTATCTGCGGTGCCACCTCAGGGTGTTAGACACGCTTCTCATGATCCGCCGGGGCCGGTCGTCTGGCGCCATGGGACGGCGTAGTGCTCGATCAACGATACGAGGCCGAACAGGGCCAGGGCCAAGGCGGACGCGACGGCCATCGTCGCGTAGAGCAGCGGTGTGCGGTAGTCATAGGTCGCCGCCAGGATGAGATATCCGAGGCCCGAGTTCGAGCCGATCCATTCCGCGATGATCGCCCCCAGCAGGCTGGCGGTGGTGGCGATCCGCAGGGCCGAGAACAGGTAGGGGAGCGAGGTCGGCCAGCGCAGGAACCGGAATACCTCCCAGCGGCTGGCCGACAGCACGTGCATCAACTCCAAGGCCTGTTGATCGACCGAGTTCAGGCCGTCCACCATGTTGACGAGCGTCGGGAAGAACGTGATGAGCGCGGCGATGGCGACTTTGGACGTAAACCCCATGCCCAGCATCAGCACGATGATCGGGCTGATCGCGACGATCGGCAGCGTTCGGATCGTGACCGCGAGCGGGTAGATGCTCTGCTGGAAGGTCCTGTTGTGCACGAACCCGATCGCGATGAGGATGGCGATCACGTTGCCGACCAGGAAGCCCGCCAGCGCCTCCAGCAGCGTGGGCCAGGTGTTGTCGGCCAGCAGGCCGGACTGCGTGCGAAGCGCCTCGGCCACCTCGATCGGGCTGGGCGCGATGAACCTCGGCACATGGAAGACCACGATGATCAACTGCCACAGGGCGAGCACGGCCAGGAACGCGACGGCGGGGATGACGTAGCGCCGGGGTGTGAAGGTCTTGCGCTTTGCGGCAGGCGTCGCCGTCGTGGTGCCCGGCTGCGCCGCTCTGTCAACCGTGGCCATCACTCTTCCTCCAGCGCGGCCCGGAGCGCGGCGCTGTGCTCCAGGAACTGCGGCGTGTCCTTCATCGCCGGCAGCCGAGGGTAGGGCAGGGTGATCTCGACGGTGCGACGGATCGATGCCGGCCGGGGGGAGAGCACGACGACGCGGTTCGGCAGGTAGACCGCCTCAGCGATGCTGTGTGTGACAAAGATGATCGTGCACCCGACGGCGCTCCATATCCGGAGCAGCTCCTCGTTCAGCCGGTCACGTGTGATGGCATCGAGGGCACCGAACGGCTCGTCCATCAACAGGATTCTCGGATTGCTCACCAGCGCCCGTGCGATCGACACGCGCTGCTGCATGCCACCTGACAACTGCCCCGGCCTCGCGCGGTTGAATCCCTCGAGGCCGACGAGTCGCAGCAGTTCGGCCGGCGTGGCGGCCGGGGTGTGGCGCTGGCCCCACCCGCCGATGCGCAGCGGCAGTCCCACGTTGTCCTCGGCGGTCAACCAGGGGAGCAGGACCGGTTGCTGGAACACGAAGCCGAGCGCGCGCTCCCGACGCGCCTCGGCCGGGGTCTTGCCCAGGACGGTGATGGTGCCGGTGGTCGGCTGCAGGATGTCGGCAACCAGCCGCAGGAGCGTGGACTTCCCGCATCCCGACGGCCCGAGCAGGACGACGAACTCGCCCTGTCGCACGGTCAGATTGAGGTCGCTGATGACGTGAAGGGGAGCGCCGTGCTGATCAAACGCCATGTTGACGCGCTCAAGCGTGATCGCGACACCGTCAGACCCATGAACCAATCCACGCGCACCACGCTCTGGCTGCGCGGCGCGGGACTCTAGCACATCGGGCCTCCTAGCGACAATCGGGCTTGGTGGGAGGAGTTCTGATTGCATCGCACGGAATCCTTCACTTCGACTTCCCAACACCCTTAATTCGGGAGGCCCGCATGGCTTTCTCCACCGTCGAGCGAGACGGGCACGTGCTCGTGGTCACGATCAATCGCCCCGAAGTTCGCAATGCGATCCACCGGGCGGCCATCGACGAACTGGACGCCATCTGGACGATGTATGAGGACGATCCAGACCTGCGTGTCGCCATTCTCACCGGCGCCGGCGACCGGGCCTTCTGCGCGGGTTACGACCTGAAGGATTCCGCCGAGCGCCGCGGGGCCGCGTTCCTGGCCGACCGGCACCCCCACGGGGCCGGCGCGCTCGCGCTCCGGTTCGGCATGACCAAACCCGTCATCGCGGCGGTCAACGGCTACGCGCTCGGCGGCGGCTTCGAACTGGTGCTGGCATCAGACCTGGCCGTCGCGGCGGAGCACGCGGAGTTCGGACTGCCCGAGCCGCGTGTGGGCTTCATGGCCATGGACAGCGGGATGCACCGCCTGGTGCGCCAGATTCCCCTCAAGCACGCCATGGGTATGCTGCTCACCGGCCGGCGTGTGCCGGCCCGCGAGGCACTCCAGATGGGACTCATCAACGAGGTCGTGCCGCTGGCCGACCTGATGGCGGCCGCCCGGCGGTGGGCCGGCCTGATCCTCGAGTGCGCGCCGCTGTCGGTGCAGGCGACGAAGGAGATGGTCATGGCGGGTATGGGCCTGCCGCTACCCCAGGCCGCGGCGCTCATCCCGCCGGTGGCAGCCCGCGCCCTCGCGTCATCGGATCAGGACGAAGGTGTCATGGCGTTCCGCGAGCGGCGCGTTCCCCGGTGGACGGGGCGATGAGCACACCGCCGCCGCTCGATGGGATCACCGTGCTCGACTTTACGCAGATCGAGATGGGTCCATGTGCCACGCAGGTCCTCGGCGACTTCGGCGCCGACGTCATCAAGATCGAGCGGCCGGGACTGGGTGATCCGATCCGTTTCTATATGATCGGACCGAGCGGCGAGAGCGCGGTGTTCTGGGGGCTCAACCGCAACAAGCGCAGTGTTGCAATCGACGTAAAGAGCCCGGTCGGCTACGAGGCGATCCGGCGTCTCGTGCGTCGCGCCGACGTGCTGGTCCACAACTTTCGACCGGGCGTCATGGAGCGGCTTGGCTTCGGCCCTGACGACCTGTGGGCGATCAACCCGGGATTGATCTACGCCTGCGGCAGCGGGTACGGGCTGGACGGTCCCTACCGCGACAAGGGTGGGCAGGACATGCTGGCGCAGGCGCTGAGCGGGTTCGCCGCCCGCCGGCCGGATCCCGATCTGCCGCCAGAACCCTGCAGCACGCCGATCGCCGACTTCACCGCCGGGATGCTGCTGGTGCAGGGCATCCTTCTGGCGCTGCTGGCCCGCCAGCGCACCGGACGCGGCCAGATGGTCCACACGTCGCTGCTGGATGCGATGCTCGCGATTCAGCCGACGGAGACGGCGGTTCACCTGAACCTTGGCCGCACCCTCAACTGGGCCATGATGCCGCTGGCCGGGACCTTCCCGACCCGTGACGGGTACGTCGTCATGGTTGGCGCGTTCAAGCCGAATCCGCTGCGGGAGATCTGTCGGGGGCTGGGTATCGAGGACCTCTCCGCCGACCCGCGATTCGCCACCCACGATCTGCAGGTGGAACACCGGGCGCAGCTGCAGGCCGTGTTCCGCGAGGAGTTCGGCCGGCGTACGACGGAGGAGGTCGTGACCGCGCTCGAGTCGGTCGACATTCTCTGCAGCCGCATCAACTCACTGGACGAAGCGCTGGCGGATCCCCAGGTGGCACACAACGGGATGATCGTCGAGATGCACCATCCGGATGTAGGGCCGATCAGGGCGATCGGGATCCCGGTGAAACTCGACGGCACGCCGGGGTCGGTGCGGCGTGCGCCGCCGCGCCTGGGCGAGCACACGCGCGAAGTGCTCATCGGTCTCGGCTTCACCGACGAGGAGATCGCGCAGGCGAGCGGCGACTCCCGCGCGGCGCGGGCCGCGACGTAGCCGCCTCGGCCCGCGCGCCGGGCGATCGCGGCGTCATGTCGGCCTATGTGCTGCTGTTCCTGGGCGCTGTCTTCTCCGGCGGGGTCTTCGTGGCGGCCAAGTACGCCTTGGTCGCCATCCCGCCATTCACCGTCGCCTTCGGGCGCTTCGCGCTCGCGTCGGGCCTGTTGTGGCTGTGGGTGTGGCAGGCCGAACCGGCCCGGCCGCGCCTGGCTCTTCGAGACCTGCCGCTCATCGTGGGGATGGGGATCACCGCGATGGCCGGCTTCAACATCCTCATGCTCTACGGTTTGACCATCGCGCCGGCCACGGACGCCGCGATCCTTTCGCCAGGCATCTCGCCCGTGGTCGCGGCGATGCTGTCGTGGTGGCTGCTGGGCGAGCGCATTGGCAGCCGGACCATGATCGGCCTGGCGGCCGCGCTGGTGGGGCTGTTCCTGGTGGTGAACCCGCAGCCCGGCGGTCCGCCGAACCGGCTGGCTGGCGACCTGCTGTTCGCTGCGGGCTCGTCCATGTGGGGCGTCTACGCGCTGATCGTCAAGGCGGCCACGCGCCGGTTCGCACCTTCGGCGGCGACCCTCTACGCCTGCGCAGCGTCCGCGGCGCTGCTGCTCCCATTCTCGATTGGCGAGCAGGGGGCGAGCCGTCTCGCCGCGGCGCCGCCGGCGGCGTGGTGGGGGCTGCTCTACCTGGCTGTGTTCCCCACGGCGCTCGCGTTCGTGTTCTTCTACGTGGGCGTCAGGCAGGTCGGGACGGTCCGCTCGACGGCGTTTGCGCTCCTGATCCCGATCGTCGGCGTGCTCTCATCGGTCGTGCTGCTCGGGGAACGGCTGACGGCACAGATCGTCGGCGGCGGGGTGCTGGTGCTGGTTGGGCTGTGGATGGTGCAGACGAAGGGCGTGCCGCCCCGTCGCGCTGTGCAGGATGAGTCACGACCTATGGCGGTTTGATGGTTCGCGCTGGGTGCCGTGGGGTGGCGCCAAGCCGGCAGTCACCAAATCCGGCATCCCACCCAACCATGAGGACCGCGCGGCGCTGATGATCAATCGCCCTCCAGGCGGGCGTTCTCCTTCACCCGGCTCAACGCCGGTGCGGCGTGCGTCGTCCAATCATCAGGGACGGCATCACAAGGGAGGGGATCGACGTGCGTCTGCGCTTCCTGATGGGCCTGCTCGCGACGGTGATGTGCGGCTCGCTTGCCGGCGCGCCCGCCGGGGCGGCCCCGGGCGTGCCGGCCGAGTATGCTGATCTCTACGCTGTCCTCGAGCGCCAACTCCGCTCGATTGACCGTCACGTCCTGTCGCACGGGCAGGTCGCTCCGCACAGCGGACTCTTCAGCACCGAGCTCCTGCCGGCCAACGCCAACATCGGCGAGCGGCTGCTGCGCCCCGAGGCCTGGCAGGCCGTCACGCTCAACCTCGACCGATTCGAGCTGCTGGGCGTACGCGCGGTCAAGGTGGCGGTGAAGTACCCGGTGCTCGTCCCCGGGTTTCCGCGCTCGGCAGAGTACCTGGAGTTCTACCGCCGCCTCGGTCAGGAACTGCGGCGGCGCAACATCAAGATGCTGGCGCAGATGACCAACGGATTTCGCGAGCCCGCGTTCAGCCAGTTGCCGGTGGAGAGCTACTACGCCGGGCTCACCTGGGATCGGTTCAAGCGGGAGAAGCGACAGCAGGCCGAGGCGATCATCCGCGAGGTCCGGCCCGACTTCCTCACGGTCGAGAACGAGCCCGGGACGCAGCAGGCCAACACCGGTCTCACCTTTACCCCCCGGTCCATGGCCGAGCTCGTGCAGTTCGTCCTCGACGGTCTCGACCGCCAGACAACGCTCGTCGGCGCGGGCGCCGGCACCTGGGACGATCCGGCCTACATGCAGGCCCTCGCGCGCACGCCGGTGGACTACCTCGACATGCACGTCTACCCGATCACCCGCGACTTCGTTGTCGACCGGGCCTTCAGAATCGCCGACGTCGCGCGCCGCGCCAACAAGAAGCTGTTCCTCGGCGAGGCCTGGCTCTACAAGGCCGCCGACCGTGACCTGGGCGGCGCGCCGGTGGCGGCGGCGCCCGCGCTGTTCGCGCGCGACGTCTACGGCTTCTGGGAGCCGCTCGACGTGGAGTTCCTGCAGGTGATGGCGAGACTCTCCCGCGCGCTGCGGATCGAGTTCACGAACTACTTCTGGTCCCGCTACTTCTTCGGCTACGTCGAGTACGGCGCGGCCACGCGCGGCCTGCCGCCGGCCGAGCTCTTCCGGCTCGCGAACCGCGCCGCGGCGGCGAACATGACGGCCACGCCGCCCAGGGTGACGCGGACGGGCGAAGCGTTCCAGCGGCTGAATCGTGGAACATTCTGAGCACGTCCTCAGGCGTTCCTGGCGCGACCGCGTCGCCGGCGCGTGTGCCCGGCCGATCCGACGAGGCTGAACCGGACCGTCTCGGCACCCTGCATGAGCACGCGGCGCCCGACCGCGCGCAGGTCTTCAAGACTGTCGTCGATCTGCGCGAAGACGTTGACCGGCTGCTTCGCGTCAAGCGTGAGACCGCGGGAGATGAAGATGCCGTAGGCGATGTAGATCTCGTCGGGAACGAGCACCGGCTCATCCCGTACGAGGAACGACAGCGCGCCTGGCGGGATCCCGGCGACACGCTGGTTCTCCCGCGGCATGGTCAGGTCGGGCGGGAGTGTCACCAACGCCTGCCCCGAAACGATGCTGTGGTGAAAGCGGTAGGCAAAGGGCAGGTGGGCTTTGATGCGCCCGCAGGTCTTCGGCGCCTCATCTTCGAGCAGGCGGGCGTGGAATGTCCCGCCTCTCTCGAACTCGATTCTGATCAGCGACACGGGGACGCTCCCTTCGGCTTCAGATCGAGGTGCGGACCTTCTTGCGGAACTCCTCAATGTGCGCCTGCATCGCCGCGGACGCGGCCTCGCCATCGCCGCGTCTGAGGGCATCCAGCACGGCGCGATACTCATGGGCGATCTCGGCGACCTTGGACATTCGGCTCCCCGACAGGTAGAGCAGACGCAGCGCCAGGTTGAGGGTCCGTTCCACGGCCCTCGCCAGGTACTCGTTGCGCGCGGCCGCGGCGATCGTGAGGTGGAAGGTCCGGTCGATCTGCACGTGCCGCCGCGAGCCTTCGTCGACATCGCCGGCCTTCTCGATGAGGGCCTCCAGGAATCGCAGTTCGTCCTCGCGGATGCGCTCGGCGGCCAAGCGGGCGGAGAGGCCTTCCACCGAGAGGCGGAGCTCGAAGATCTTCTGGAGGTCCTCCACCCTGATGGGCGAGACGAACGAGCCCTTGCGCGGCACGATGATGACGAGATCTTCCTGTGCCAGGCGTTGCAGGGCCTCCCGAACCGGCATCCGGCCCAGCCCGAGCCGTGCGGCGAGGTCGGCCTCGGTCAAGAGCGCCCCGGGTGCGAGCGCCGCGGTGATGATCATCTCCTTCAAACGCTCGTAGGCCTCGTCGCTGAACAGGCGCCGGCTCCGCGCCGGGCGCCGTGGTCTGGTCTTACGCGCGATACTGCCCGCCGGTTTCACCATGCCAGGATTCGCCTCGGATTGTCGACCAGCATCACGTCCCACGCTTCATCGGTCATGCCGCGATCCCGTACCATGGCCCGGAACTCCGTGACCACGACGTCGTAGCCGGCTCCGCCGAACGCGTGCAGGTCGGACCGATAGCAGCGGTCGCTGGACAACAGCAACTGTCGTTCCCAGCCGTCACGAGCGAGCGCGACCAGCGCGTCGGCCCGCCGCCCGTCTGGATTCATGTGCCGGCGGCCGATGGTGTCGAACTGCACGTACGCGCCGGTGCGAAGCACGGCCCGGTGGTATGCCGGGTCCAGATAGGTGTCGCAGTGACCGACGATCACACGTGCAAGATCCACGTGCTCCTCGCGGAGCACCTCGAGCTGGGCCAGTCCCACCGGATACATCGAGGCGTGCGTGGTCAGCGGCGCTCCGGTCACGCGTTGCGCGCGGGCTGCGGCCCGCAGCACGCGCTCCTCCTGGGCCGTCAGGTAGTCGAGGTGCGCGCCGATCTCACCGATGATCCCCGCGCGCACCCCGGTGTCGTCCATGCCCTCTGTCAGGTCCTTGATCATGAGGTCGGCGAGTCGATTCACCGGCGTGCGGTCGATCTCCGGCGGATAGTATGGTTGCCGGTACCAGCCAGTGCCCGCAACGATGTGCAGATCGGTCTGCTCCGAGATTCGGCGCAGTCCCTCAGGGTTTCGACCAAGGTCGCGGGTCGTGACGTCGACCAACGCGCTGCCCCCTGCGCGGCGATAGGCCAGCAGTTCCTCTGCCGCCAGGCCCTCGTCGTTGAGGATGTGGTCCAGATGTCCTGTGACCCGGTAGAAGTCGCACAGCACGTGCTCGTGCATGAGCGTGGGGCCGAGCGCCTCCGGCGACACCGGACCGCGAACCGTGTGCACGCGCCTGTCACTCACCGCTCAGTGCAGGATCTTGCTCAGGAACTGGCGAGTCCGCTCGTTCTGCGGATTCCCGAAGAACCGATCCGGTGGCGCCTCTTCCACCAGGCGTCCCTGATCCATGAACACGATGCGGTCGGCCGCGGCGCGCGCGAAGCCCATCTCGTGCGTGACCACCAGCATCGTGCTGCCCTGCCTTGAGAGCGCCAGCATCACATCCAGCACCTCGGTGATCATCTCCGGGTCGAGCGCCGAGGTCGGCTCGTCGAAGAGCATGACTTTCGGATTCATCGCCAGCGCGCGCGCGATGGCCACCCGCTGCTGCTGGCCGCCGGAGAGCTGGGCGGGATACGCCTCGGCCTTCTCCGGCAACCCGACTAGCTCGAGCAGCCGGACGGCCTGTGTGCGCGCCTCGGCGGAAGGAACGCGCAGGACGTGGATCGGGGCGGCGGCGATGTTGTCCAGCGCCGTCATGTGTGGAAACAGGTTGAACTGTTGGAACACCATGCCGACGTCACGGCGATGCCTGGCGACCTCGGCGTCACTCAGTTCCACCAGACGGTCGCCCGACTCCCGATAGCCGACCAGGTGCCCGGCGACCAGGATCCGGCCGCGCTGAATTCTCTCCAGATGATTGATGCAGCGCAGCATCGTGCTCTTGCCCGAGCCGCTTGGCCCGACGATGACCACGACCTCGCCCTGCTGCACGCGGAGATCGATCCCGCGAAGCACATGGTGCGCGCCGAAGTATTTGTGGACATCGACCAGCTCCACAATGGGCTGCGTGTGTCCCGGATTCGCCATTGGACGTCCTACCGAAGGTCCTGCTCCAACAGGCTCCGATCCGCCGCGGCGCCCGCGCGCATCGGTTTTCCCGCCGCCGTCAGCGCACGGCCCGGTTCGAGCCCCTCGGGCGCCGCCGCGACCGAGCGACCGAAGTGCGCTTCGAGCCGGCGCTGTGCGATGCCCCACAGGGTGGTCAAGGTCAGGTAGTACAGGGCGGCCACCAGGAAGATCTCCAGCACGCGGAACTCGAGCTGGATAAGCATCTGGCTGCGACGAAGCAACTCCTCCATCGAGATGACCGAGACGAGCGACGTCGTCTTCAGCAGCCCGTTGAAGTTGTTGCCGAGCGGCGGAATGATGACGCGAGCCGCCTGCGGCATCACGACGACCCGCATCAGCACCGGGTATGTCATCCCGAGGGCGCGAGCCGCGTCATACTGCCCCTTGGGCACGGACAGGATACCCGCCCTGATGATCTCCGACAAGTAGGCGCCTTCGTTGAGCGTCATGCCAATCAGCGCGGACTGGATGACGTTGAAGCGGATGCCGACCTGGGGCAGGCCGGTGTAGATGATGATGAGCTGGATCAACAGCGGCGTGCCCCGGATCAGCCACAAATAGAACCGCGCCGGCGTCCGCAGGGCTGGATGCCGGGACAGATTCATGAGCGCCGCCAGCAGGCCGACCAGCAGGCCCAGCGCCATGACGACCACCGACAGCCACACGGTCGTCCAGACGCCCTCCAGGAGAAACCGGTTGAAGAGATAGCGTTGGAAGGCGCCCCAGTCCCATCCCGGCATCAGACTCGCCTCCGCGGGCCTTGGGCTAGAGGTCGGGCCCCCGGAGCTCGAGGAGCTGTCCGGGATTCATCTTCGCCACCCCGTACTTGTCGAACAATCGGTCATAGAATCCGTCCCGCCGCATCTGGTTGAGGGCGCGGAGCACCGCGAAGGCCACATCCTTCGACCGGAACGCGAGCGTCGCCGGCGAGCCGGCGAGGCCGGAGACCGCACGGTCGAACTCACCCCGGTCCTGGTAGAACTTGGCCGTGACGTCCACACTGACCACGGCATCCACCTGGCCCGCGCGGAGCGCCTGGTAGGCGTCGGCGAACGTACTGAACGTGCGGATCTCCATCGGCCGCAGCCCTGCGCCGACCTGCTCCTCGTTGATGCGGGTGATCTGGCGGAATTCATACCCGCCGATTTCCACCGCGACCCGGCGGCCGGCCAGGTCGCGAGTGGACGCAATGCGCAGTGGATTGCCACGCGCCACCGAGATGCTGATGGCCTGCAGCTCGTAGGGAATCATATACAGGATACGGGCTCGCTCCGGCGTGTAGAACATGCCCGTGATGCTGACATCCCAGCGGCTGCTCTGCAGCCCTGGGATGTGCGTCTCGAATCCGACGTTGAACCATTCCATCTTGAGTCCCAGGCGCTTGGCGATCTCCTCACCCAGTTCGATGCGCATCCCCTGCAGCTTGCCGGACGAGTCCACGAACTGATACGGCGGAATGGTCGCGTTCGTGGCGGCCATGAGTTTGCCGGCAGAGATCAGCGGCGGTGAGCCGATCACCGGCGAGGTGGGGTACACGGGTGCGGGTGCCGCCCGGCTCGGGTTGCCGAGAATCCCCAGTACCAGCGCGAATGCCACGGTGGCAAGCATCAGCACTACGGCGGTCCGTCCTCTCATACGTCACCCCCTACAGCGGCGTCTGAGCCATATCCGGCGCATCGTCGAACACGCCGGCCTTCATCCATCCGCTGGTGTTGTAGAAATTCGCGACGGCCATCCCGGGCGGGACGAGCGCATCGAACGCCGCCTGCAGCTCGTGGTCCGCCCGTTTGTCCGCGACGGCGAGCATCTCCGTGAGTTGGGCGCGCGTGCGCGGCCCGACGATGGGACACGTAACACCGGGCTGGTCCTTGACCCAGAGCAGGGCGAGTTGTCCGGCCGTCAGGCCGCGCTCTCGCGCGAGTGCGGCGACCTGAGCGCCAACCCGCGCGCCGCGCCGGCTGACACGGCGCGCATAGATGCCCTGGGGATTCGCCGCGGCGCGCGAGCCCTCGGGAAACGAGGCGTCGGTCGGGTAGCGTCCTGCCAGCATGCCCATGGCAAGCGGCGACCACGGGATGACCGCCAGCCCGTACTTGCGGCACAGCGGGATGAGTTCGTTCTCCGCCCGGCGATCGAGCAGGTTGTAGGGCGGAGATTCAGCGACGAACCGTGAGAGCCCCCGGCGCTCGCTTGTGGCCAGCGCTTCCATCACCTGCCAGGCCGGATGCGTCGAGCAGCCGATGTAGCCGACTTTGCCCTGACGCACCAGGTCGTTCAACGCCTCCAGGGTCTCTTCGATCGGCACGGCATCGCCCGCCGAGCGGTGGAGCAGGTAGAGGTCAATGTGCTCGGTGTCCAGCCGTCGCAGCGACGCCTCGCAGGCGCGCATGATGTGATAACGACTCAGGCCGCGGTCGTTCGGTCCCTCGCCGGTCGGATAGAAGACCTTGCTGAGGACCAGCACCCGATGCCGCAGGCCCGTGCTCTTCAAGAACCGCCCGATGATGCGTTCGCTCTCGCCGCCGCAGTAGCTGTCGGCGGTATCGATGAGGTTGATTCCGGCTTCGATGGCAGCCCGCATGATGTCGCGGGCCGTTTCTTCGGACGTCATGTCTCCGTAGTTGCCGCCGCCCAGACACAGGGCCGAGACCTGCACGCCCGTCCTGCCCAACGGTCTATACTCCATGGCCGCACCAGTCCACGATGAGATGTGCCGTCACGTTGATGGCCCGGAGGTAGTCCTCTACGTCGACCCACTCGTCGTGCCCGCCGGCCTGCACGAGGTTTCCGCATCGGGGTCCGACGCCGACGCACGGAATACCCGCCAGGATGGGATGTCTGATATCGCTCGCGGGGTGGAGCGGATTGATTGACGGCGCGGTCCCGGTCGTCCGGGCGATGGTCCGTGCGGCCGCCGCGCACAACGGATGATCCGCTGCGATCTCCGCTCCAGGGGCCGCGAGGAGCCACTCGACGTGAGGCGGACGCGACGCAAGGCGCGGATCGGCCGCCGCGGCCGACACGACCTGGTCAACGCGCGTCATGACCGTCGCGGGTCGAGTGCCCGGAGGGAACGAGACAGACCCGGTCACCACGCACGCGTCCGGGACGCGGGCCGCGACGCCCGGCTCTCCCGCGGCCACATGCCCGATGTGGATGCTCACCGACGGGCCGCGCGTCTCGATGAGCGGGTGCCGTGTCTCGCCGGAGAGCTGCTCTTCGAGCGCGGCGAGCGCGCCCACCAACCGGGCGGCCGCGCGCACCGGGTTCACGGCCTCGCGGTGGACCGGCGTGTGCTCGGGTTCCTGCGTCGGGGCGGGAAGGCCGTGAATCGTCACACGGAAGCGTGCCAGGCCGGGCGTCACCGCCTTGATCTCGCGCAGGCCGTTGCCCGACTCGGCCGGGTGCAGGTAGAGCGCTCCGTCCGCTGTGTGTCCGCGTCGCAGGACCGCGACGATCCCCCGGGCATGCCGCTTGCTTGGTGCGCTCGCAGCGATCACCGAGCCGGTCGGCGCCCCGCTGCGACGCACGGCATCCAGGGCGCACAGCATGATGCCCACACCCGCCAGATCGTCTGCGACGCCCCAGCCGATCATCCGTCCCGCGCTCACATCCGCCGCGAACGGTGGATGTTGCCAGGTCTCGAGTCCGGTGACGGGTTCGGTGTCGTGGTGGCCGAAGAGCAAGAGGCTGCGGCCCGCCCTACGGCCCGGCAGCCGGCCGACGACGCACTGATGCGGGCCGGCGTCGACGATCTCGGGGCGGGCGAACTCGTCGTTGGCGGGCAGATCGGACGCCCGGTAGGCGATGACCTCGACCTGACAGCCCAGGGACTCCAGCTGCCGGGCAATCCAGCGGACGGTGCGGTCCTCGCTGGCCGCGGCTTCGCGGACGAGGCTCGAAAGTCGCGTGACATACGTGTCGCGGTGCTCCTCGACCGCGCCAGCGATCGCGTCAGTGCCGGCGGATGCTCTCGTGCCCCCAGCGCGCATGCGCACCCCGGAGACCGTTCGGGTTATTAGTGATATGTTAGAGATATATCAGAATCTCGCACGAAGTCAAGCGACGGGGGTGTTCGCGACCAGCCTACTGCAGGTAGTCCAACCTGGGGGCGTGCCGGGCGCGGAACTCGTCGGCGATCGCCGTGGCCACCGCGGCCGACGGTACCAGCGGGTGGATGGTGAGGGCCTCGACGGCCGCCGACCACGATCCCCGCAACGCGGCGGCCGCGGTCCTCCGTTCGTAATCCTTGACCCGGAGCGCGAGATCGCGCACCGGCGACGGCAGGGCGCCCATGCGTCGAGGTCGGGGACCATCAACACCGAACCCGCACGGGACTTCCACCACGTCATCCGTGGCGAAGTCGTCGATGGCGCCGCCATTGACGGTGTTGACGATGATCTCGCGCTCGCCCGGCCGCAGCATGGCTTCGATCACGCCCAGCGCCGCGCGCGCGTACCCGCCCTCAACGTGCCCGCCCATCATGGCGAGATCGCGCGACTGCCCGGTCTCGACCGCCATGTACGAGGCACGGCGTGCGAAGATCGCCTGCTCGTAGACCCTCAGCGGATCCTCGCCGCGTCGCACCGCCTCGAAGACGGCCCCCCGCAATCGCGCCGCCACCTCGGCGACCGTCTCGCCGCGCGTCTTGGGCGCGGCGCGTAGCCGCCGCACGATCTCGTCGTGATGGTAGTAGTACTGCAGGTACTCGTTGGGCAACAGGCCGAGACGCCGCACCTCGGCAGGCTCGAACAGCGGGCGGCCGTAGATCGCCCTGATGGCGTCGTCGCTGGCCAGGATCTCCGGCAGGCGGTCGGCCCCGTCTGTCCAGACGCCGCGCACCCAGCCGAGATGGTTCAAACCGAGGTAGTCGAGCCGCACGCGTGCCGGCGGCACCTCGAGATACTTGGCGATGCGGCTGCCAAGCGCCGGCGGCGAGTCGCAGATGCCGATGACGCGCCGCTCGCCCCCGGCTACCAGCGCCTGGGTGATCAGGCCCGCCGGATTGGTGAAGTTGATGATCCAGGTCTTGGGCGATGTCTCGCGCAGCCGCGCCGCGATGTCGCGGAGCACCGGAATCGTGCGCAGCGCCATGGCCCAACCGCCGGGACCGGTCGTCTCCTGGCCGACCACCCCGTGCGCCAGGGGCACCTGCTCGTCGATGATGCGGCCGTTCAGCCCCCCAACCCGAATGCTCGTGATGAGGAAATCCGGACGGTCGAGCGCCTCGTCGAGATCGGTCGTCGTGCGCACCCCAAACGGCCGGCCGGCGCGAGCGAGCAACGCATCGGCCGCCGCCACGACCAGCTCGAGCGCGTACGGGTCGAGGTCGTGGAGGATGACCCGATCCACCGGCACGCACTCGCGGCGCTGGATCAGGCCGGAGATCAGCAGCGGCGTGCGCATGCCGCCGCCGCCGATGACGCTGAGGATCACCGCGAGACCACCAGGGTCTCGACCGGCGCCAGGGGCTCGAAGCGCTTGAGCGTTCGCCGCAACTCCGGCAGCGTTGGGAACGCCTCGCTGCCTCCGACCGCGCGCGTCGAGAGCGCGCCGCAGACATTGCCCGCGAGCAGACACTGCCGAATCGGCTCGCCGCGCAGGTACGCCCAGAGAAAGCCGGCGTTGAACGCGTCGCCGGCGCCGGTGGTATCCACCGGCGTGACCGCGGGCACCGGCGCGCGCACCGGACGGCCGCCGTCGAGGCCGATCGCGCCCTCGGCGCCCAGCTTGATGACCGGGACCGGTACGATCTCGCCGAGGGCCTGCACGGCGTCTTCGGGGGTGGTCCGCTGCGTCAACCACTGCGCGTCGCGCCACGACGGTAGGAAGATGGTGACGCGGCGCAGCACCTCGCGGAATCCCGGCTCGCGGTAGCGCTCGGGATTCCAGCCGATATCGAGCGAGGTCGTGACGTGTGCGGTCGCGAGCATCTCAAGGAGCACCAGGCGCTGCCCAAACGGCGCGGGCATGCCCGCGAAGTGCACGTGATGGGTCCTTCGGAGCGCGGCCAGGTCACGCACTTGGAGGAGCCGAGCCGAATCGGCCGTGCAGCCCGCGTAGGTGACAAAGCCGCGGTCGGTCGCCGTCGAGAACGCGACGGTCACACCGGCGCCCAGCTTCGGGTGGCGCACGACCTGCGACGTGATGACGCGCGCCCGGCGCAGCGCGGCCAATTGTATCGCGCCCAGCGCGTCGCGGCCGACGTACGCGCGCGCGGCCGCCGGCACACCCAGGCGCACCAGGCCGGCCGAGGTGATGAAGGCGCCGCCGCCCACGGTCATGACGAACCGATCGGTGCGCGTCTCCTCGTTCAGCGCCGGCACAGCCGGCAACCCCGAGAAGATCATGTCGCAGTAGATGTTGCCGGCCACGACGACCGCGGGCGCACGGCGGGGTCGCACCGGCGTGATCGTGCGCCGCCTGGTGCGTGGGAGTCTGTTGCGCGCCGCCGCGCGCCTCCGTGCCTGGATCGCCATTGATCACGCCTCCGGCAGGCTGATGCCCAGCAGCCGTGCCGCATTGCCCGCGAAGATGAGCCGCAGGTCGGCCTCGCCGACGCCCAGCTCGCGGCAGGCGGCCATCTGGACCTCGAGGTACTTGCGCGCGAACCCTCGGGGGAACCACGAGGAGTCCGTTCCAAAGATGATGCGCCGCGGTCCGACGGTCTCGAGAAAGATGCGGAACAGCCCGACGAGGTCCAGCGGATAGGGCATCCACCGCATCCATTCGTTGCTGCCCGAGGTGTCCACGTACACGTTGCCGCAGACCCACATCAGGTGCAGCAGCTCGCGCGGGTACCCGCAGCCGAAGTGCGGCACGATGAACGGGACGTTTGGAAACCCGCGGGCCACGTCCTGCAAGATCAACGGGCTGATGTTGGGTCCGGCGACGATGCCCTGGTATCGCAGCGGCCCGAAGTGGATCAGCACCGGGATGCCCAGGCGCTCGGCCGCTTCCCAGAGCGGGTAGAGCCGCTCGTCGTCCAACCGTCCATCCACCAGGGGCGCGATGATCTTGTAGCCGCGCAGCCCGAGCATCGTGATCGCGCGCTGTAGTTCCGCGGCCGCCCCGTTGGAGAACGGGTCGTGGTGGGCGAAGCCCGCGAACCGGTTCGGATACGCCCGCACCACCGTGGCCAGGCGGTCGTTACCGCCGCCCGTCATGAAGACGACTCGGACCAGGTCGTGCCGTCCAACCTCGTCGGCCCACCGGCGCGCCATCTCGTCGTCATCGCCCGGTGGCTCGGGTGTGGGGAACCCCCAGGTGCGCCGCCAGGCCTCCTGGTCGGCGGCCAGGTGTCGCTGGAGCAGCGCCCACTTGGCTTCGCCGAATCGAGCGACGTACGCGGCTCGGACCGGATCATCCTCGCCCGCCGCGCGGCGGGCGGGGAAATGGGCGTGGAAGTCGAGGATGGGAATGCCGGCGGCCACTGCATGGATTCCTTGGCGCTTGGGCGAGATCGATCCTGCGTCGTGCCCGCCTCAGTTCCTGAGCCCGGTCAGGACAATGCCTTCGATGATCTGCCGCTGCAGCAGCACGAAGACCAGGAGCACCGGCAGTACCGCGAGCGACGATGAGGCCATGATCAGATTCCACGCCGAGCCGGCCTCGCCCGAAAACAGGGCAATGCCGACCGGCAGCGTGCGCATGTTCGCGGTCTGGATCACGATCATGGGCCACAGGAAGGCGTTCCAGTTGCCGAGGAACGTGAAGATGCACAGCGCCGCCATCGCCGGTTTGACCTGCGGCAGCGCGATCCGCCAGTACAGCCCGAACTCGCTGACGCCGTCGATGCGGCCGGCGTCGAGGAGTTCGTCGGGCACGCCCGACATGAACTGCCGGATCAGGAAGATCCCGAAGGCCGTGATCAAACCAGGGAACATGATGCCCCAGTACGTGTTGATCCACCCGTTGCTGCTCGACATGATGTACCAGGGAATGACCAGCATCTCGGTCGGGATCATCAGCGTAGCCAGGATCGCGACGAAGATGACGTTGCGGCCCGGGAACCGCAGCTTCGCCAGCGTGTAGCCGACGAGCGAGTCGAAGAACGCCACCGATGCGGTCGTGACCAGCGCCACGACCAGACTATTGCCGAACCACCGCGGGAACTGCGTCCGCGTCAGAACCTCTCGGAAGTTCTCCAGCGTCGGGTGCGCGGGGAACAGCCGCAAGTCGTAGATGTCGGCGAGCGGCTTCAGGGCGCTGGCGAACATCCAATAGAATGGGAACGCGACCACCACCGTGCCGGCCGCCAGCGCGGCATAGATCAGCGCCGTGCGCGCCCGCGGCACCATCAGTATTCCACCGGCTTCGAGAGCACCTTCATCTGCAGCAGCGTGATGGTGAGGATCACCGCGAACAGCACCGCGGTCGCCGCGGCGGCCTCGCCCATCTTGAACCGCTGGAAGCCGAGCTGGAAGACATAGAGCACCAGCGTGAGCGTGCTCGACAGGGGCCCGCCCTGATCCTGGAACGTCATGTTCAGGACCTGTGTGAAGAGCTGCAGGTAGACGATCGTGCTGTAGACCACGGAGAAGACGAGCGTCGGGTTCAGCAGGGGAACCGTGATGTGCCGGAACAGACGCCAGCCCGATGCGCCGTCCACCTCGGCGGCCTCGTAGTAGACGCGCGGGATGGCCTCGAGTCCGGCCAGGAAGATGACGACCTGGAAGCCCAGGTACTGCCACACCACCATCGCCGTGACCGCGAGCAGCGCCTGCGACGGGCTGCGCAGGAACGGCTGCGCCGGCAGCCCGACCGCGGTCAGGATCTGGTTCAGCGGCCCGAAGTTCTGCGAGTACATCCACTGCCACACCCAGGCCGCGGCGACGATCGGCGTGATGAACGGCATGAAGTACAGCGCGCGGAAGAGGCCGCGGAACCGGTTGACGCGCTGGAGCGCGAGTGCGATCAGCAGGCCCAGGACGATCTGCAGCGGGATGCCGACCACCACGTAGCGGACGGTGTTGACCGCCGCGCGGCCGAACCGGGGGTCCGCGAAGATGGTCGTGAAGTTCTGCAGCCCGACAAACGGTTTCTCGGGCGAGATGATGTTCCACTCGTGCAGGCTGATGTAGAGGGCCGAGAACGCCGGCGCGAGGCGAATGGTCAGGAAGAACAAGAGGGGGATGAACAGGAAGGCATACGCCCACAGCGCCCGTCGCGTGCCGAGGCGCAACTGCGGTAACGCGAATCCCCTGGCTTCCGCCCGCGTGATCATGCGTCTGGTCTGGTAGGGATGAATTCGGGCTGTCCACCCGGCGAACCCTCGTGCGGGACGCCGCCGCGACGGACCCCGCGGCGACCTATCCGCGGGAGGACCTGCCGCGAGCGCTGCGAACCCTTACGTTCGCCCGGGTTCCCCTGTGCGAGGGGGTGATACGCGACGCCCGATCTTCCGACCGGCACGGTCACGTTTCTCTTCACAGACATCGAAGGCTCCACGCGTCTTCTCCAGAGGTTGGGCGACGAGTATCCCCGCGTCTTGGACGAGCATCACCGCCTGCTGCGCGACGCGATCCGCGAGGCGGGCGGCCTCGAGGTCGGCACCCAGGGCGACGCCTTCTTCGTCGTCTTCACCAGCGCCAGACAGGCCATGGCCGCAGCCGTCGCCGCACAGCGCGCGCTGCGGCGCTACCGATGGCCCCGCGACGCCGCGGTTCGTGTGCGAATCGGGGTGCACACCGGCGAGGGCATGCTGGCGGGCGACGACTACGTGGGGCTCGATGTCCACCGCGCCGCCCGGATCGCAGCCGCGGGCCACGGCGGCCAGATCCTGGTGTCGCAGGCCACGCGCGCGCTGATCGATGAAGGCTTGCCCGACGGGACCCGGTTTCTCGACCTCGGACCTCACCGGCTGAAAGATCTCCAACGGCCCGAGCACCTCTTCCAGGTCGTGCATCCTGACCTCGAGAGCGAGTTCCCTGCGCTGCGGTCTCTCGATGTGGTGCCGCACAACCTCTCGGTGCAGGTGACGAGCTTCATCGGCCGCGACGACGAGATGCGGGAGATCCGGCGCCTGCTGTCCGAGGCCCGGCTCGTGACGCTGAGAGGCCCGGGCGGCGCGGGGAAGACGCGCCTGGCCGTGCAGGTTGCCGCGGATCACCTCGAGGACTTCACCGACGGGGTCTGGCTGGTTGAACTGGCGCCGATCGCGGACCCGGCGATCGTGCCGCAGACGGCCGCGTCGGCGCTCGGGCTGCGAGAGCCGGCCAGACCGGCGACCGAAGTGCTGGTCGACCACTTGCGAGCGAAGTCGACGCTGCTGGTGCTCGACAACTGCGAGCACATCCTTGGGGCGGCGGCCGACCTCTGCGCGCTGCTGCTGCGCCACTGCGTCAACCTGCGCATTCTCGCGACGAGCCGTGAGACGCTCGGCGTGGCCGGTGAGGCGATCTTTGCGGTGCAGCCGCTTGCGCTGCCCGACCCGAAGCGCGACGTCTCGCCCGAGCTGGCCAGCCTCTCGCCTGCTGTGAGGCTCTTCGTCGAGCGCGCGGCGTCGTACCGCCCGGGGTTCGCGGTGACCCAGGCCAACATCACGGCGATCATCGAGCTGTGCCGGCGGCTCGACGGCATCCCGCTGGCGATCGAACTGGCGGCCGCCCGCACCCGGGTGCTCTCGGTCGAGCAGATCGCGGCGCGACTTGAGGACCGGTTCCGGCTGCTCACCGGCGGCCCGCGCACCGCGCTGCCGCACCATCAGACGCTGCGCGGGACGCTCGACTGGAGCTATGACCTGCTTGATGAGGCGGAGCGGACGCTGTTCCGCCGGGTAGCGGTGTTTGCCGGAGGCTTCACGCTGGAGGCGGCCGAGGAGGTGTGCGCGGACGGCATGGTCTCCTCGGCGCAGGTGCTCGATCTCCTCGTGGCGCTGGTGGACAAGTCGCTGGTCCTGCTCGACGTCGCGCCGGCAGACGAGGCCCGGTATCGCCTTCTCGAGACAGTGCGTCAATACGGGCTCGAACGGTTGGAGGACGCCAGCGAAACGCCGGCCCAGCGCGACCGTCACCAGAGCTTCTTCCTCAAGCTCGCCGAGCAAGCCGAGATGGAGTTGCAGGGCCCGCGTCAGAAGGAGTGGCTCGATCGGCTCGAGGCTGATCATGGCAATCTGCGGGCGGCTCTCGATTGGGGCCGGACGTCGCCCCGCGGCCTCGACATGGCCCTCCGGCTTGCCGGCGCCCTCTGGTGGTTCTGGGAAGTCCGCGGGTACTGGACGGAAGGTCAGCGTTGGCTCGAAGACCTGCTGGCACGGGCGGATCCGTTTCCCACGGTCACGCGCGCCAAGGCGCTGAACGCCACGGCCAGCCTGATGTTGAAGCAAGGCAATTTCACGCAGGTCGAACGGCTCGCGACCGAGAGCCTGGAGTTGTCCCGCACGCTGGGGGACGCACGCGGCGCCGCTTCGTGCCTGGTGATTCTAGGTCTTCGCGCATGCCGGATGGAGGACTACGGCACGGCGGAGGTCCTCGGCGGCGAGGGCCTCGATCTCTCGCGGCAGACCGGCGACAACTTCGCCACCGCGTGGGCCCAGGCGATTCTGGGATTCGTCGCGCGGGCGAAGGGCGACCTTGATCGGGCGGCGTCCTTGCTCGAGGAGAGCCTGGCGCTCGCGCGCGCGTTGGGACACCAGTGGGCCGCGGCAGCAATCCTCGTCAATCTCGGACTGCTGTATCGAGATCGCCACCAGACCGAGAAGGCAGGCGCGTTGTTCGAGGAGGCGTTGGAGATCTTCCGGCAACTTGGGGACAAGTCGTACGTCGCCTATTCCATGCTCAACCTGGGCTCCATCGCGTCCGCGCTGGGCGACTATCCCCGGGCGCGGGCACTGTACGCCGAGTGCCTGGCCATCAGGCAGGACTTGCAGGAGACGCGCGGCATCGTCACCTGTCTGGCCGCCCTGGGCTGTGCCGCCACTGCGATGCAGCAGTACGGACGGGCGGCGACGCTGTTTGGGGCCTTCGACGCCCAGCGGCAGGCGACGGGCGCCTCGATTCCGGCCCTGTTCAGGGCGGAGTACGAAAGGCGCCTCGACGAGACGTCGGTGGCCCTGGGGAACGACGACTTCGCCCGGGCGTGCGCCGTGGGGCGCGCGATGACGAGGGATCAGGCGGTCGCGTTCGCCTTGGGTGGGGGAACAGGGTAGGTCCTGTTCCCCCACCCCGGGCTCCCGCCGCTACTTCCGCTGCCGCTTCTTCCAGAACTCGTCCAGGATCTTCTGCTCCTTGGCCGCGGCTTCTTGCAGCGCCTGCTGCGGGGACTTGTTGTTGACCACGACCTCGTTGACCGCGTCCATGATGACCTGCCGCTGCGCGGTCTCGTCCACGAAGAACGTGGCCCGCGAGTACGCGAGCCCGGAGATGAAGGGGCCGAAGACCGGATCGGACGCCAGCTTCGCGTCCGCCACCAGCTTGCGGCTGGCCGGCAGCTCGCCCACCTTCTCCAGCCACAGTCGCTGCACCGGTTCCGACGTCAGGAACTTCAGCCACTTGATCGCGGCGTCGCGCTTGGGGCCGGTCGCGCGCACCGTCAGGCCGTGGACCCAGTACGAGCCGAAGTTGGACGGTTCGCCGCCTACCGTGCGGCGCGGCAGCGGCGCCACGCCCCAGGTGGCGCGCGTGCCACCCCGGATGGCGCCGATGGCAAATGATCCGTCGAAGATCATCGCGGCACGGCCGGCCATGAACGCGTTGCGGTAACCGTTGGCACCCGGGAAGAAGTCGATGACGCCGACGCGGTGCCGGGTGATCAGATCGGTGTAGAACTTGAAGGCCTCGACGCCCTGCGGCGTCGCGTACGTCACGCGGCGGCCGTCCGGGCTGTACGGCGACGCGCCCCACTGGCGGAAGAGGACCTCGCGAATCAGATGGTGATCCTGCCCGGCCGGCGCGATGCCGAAGCCCTCGGTCGTGATGCGGCCCGACGCGTCGCGCACCGTCGTCTTCTCGGCGGCGACGACGAACTCGTCCCAGGTGACCGGCGCCCGCGCCACGCCCGCGCGCATGAGCATGTCGTCGTTGTAGAACAGCGACAGGCTGCGCACCGCGGTCGGCAGCGCCCAGTACTTGCCGTCGAAGCGCGAGTTGCGCACCATCGGTACGAACTCCCGCTCAATCTCCTGCACCGGGAACGCGTCGGTCGGGAGGGGCTGCAGGTAGCCGCTGTCCACGTAGAGCGGCACCCACCCGTAAAAGAGGTTGATGACATCCGGTCCCTGCCCCGCGGGCACGGCGCTCGCGACCTTCTGGTTGTAGGTGTCGTACGGGAAGTTCTCGTGGACGACGCGGATGCCCGGGTTCTGCGCCTGGAACTGCTGGATGAGCTGGTCGACGAGCGTGATCTTGGACTGGAAGAAGTACTGCCAGTAGGTGATCGTCACCTGTCCCTGCCCTGATCCGATTCCGGGAAGGGAGAGGAGCACTGCGGCCAGCGTCGAGATCACGACGATGACGCGCATACCCGCCACCTCCTGTGGCTGATGAGTTCGGCGCCCCGCGGTCCCGCGCACGCCGGCACGGACCACTTCGGGTCGGTCGAGCGGCGGCCCTGCCGAAGCAGGAGTCCTCCCGACCGCAGCCGAACACACCAGCCCACGCCTCGCACGACCACCCCCGCCCATTGCCCAGATGCCGGATCGGTCGCCCGTGCGCTCCGAGCGCGGGAGAAGGGAATCGGTGCGGCAATGGCTCAGGAATCCGCAAAGAAGCCGTCCAAGTTGCAGGTCAACGTCAAGGTGACGGGGGAGGGCAAGGCGCCGCCGCTCGCGGCGTACCTGTTCTCGCCGAGCGGCCAGGCGATCGCCAACGCGCCGGTCGAGAACGGGCGCGCCAGCCTCCCGGTGCCGGCCGAACTGAATGGCCGCCGGCTGTCGCTGTTCATCGCCCCGCGCCACGCCGATGAGCAGGCCGCGCCGGCCGCGGCCGCCCTGCGGCGCGCCGGAGCCGTCGAGCGCGACGTGCGCTACCTGATCGAGCGGCCCACCGTCGATCTCCAGATCCCCATCGACATCATTCCCCTGTTCTGTGCGTGCCACGTGCGCGGGCGGCTGGTCAAGCGCGTGCTGCTGCCCAACGGCACGATCGGCGAGCAGGTTGTGTGCAACGCGCGCGTCCACATCTGCGAGGTCGACCGCCTGCCGATTCTCATCGAGCGGCTGCCCGACCGTGACATCTTCCGCCTGCGCGACGACCTGCTCGAGCTCCTGAGGCGCCCGGTGCCGCCGCCCCCGCCGGAGCCCTTCCCACCCGTGCCCGGCCCATTCCCACCGGGACCAGGACCCGTGCCGCCGGGGCCAGCACCCGAGCCGTTGATGATGGGCGCGCGGTCGTCCTCACCGGCCATGCGCATGGCCATGGCCGCGCCGGCGCACGCAGCCGCACAGGCCGGCGAAGCGGCCGCGAGCCCGATGGCCGAGCGCGCCATGCTGACCCTACAGACCGTCGGCACCGCGACGCAACTGCGGCGCCACCTGGTCGAGATCTCCGACCTGATCAGGATCTATCTCTGCGAGTTGCGCTGGTTGTGGTGGTGGTTCCGCGTCGACTGCCTGTGGACCGTGGACGTCGACGAACACGGCCGCTTCGACGCGTGGATCTTCTACCGGTGCAACGACCATCCCGACCTCTACTT
>JAVKJV010000029.1:0-42044 GCA_031458775.1 Candidatus Fervidifonticultor quartus
TTGAGCGCCACGGCCACCGCACACCCCGGGAGGCCTATGCGCTCGCGACGCAGGTGGTGGCAGCTTGATCAACGAAGCCGAGAAACTGTCCAGGAAACCGGGACCGGTGCAAGGGCACCTACCGCGAGGCCCCGATGCTCGCCGCGCTGGTGAAGGCCGGCAAGCTACCGCCGGTGGCCCAGCGTCTGCCGCAGGACCCGCTGGTCGTCCCGACTGTGGAGAGCATCGGCAAGTACGGAGGCGTCTGGCGCCGGGGATTCCTGGGACCGGGCGACTTCAACAACTACCATCGCGTCGTGTATGACGCGCTCGTCCGCTACTCGCCGGACGGCACCAAGGTCGAACCCAAGCTCGCCTCCAGTGTGAAACCGTCGGCGAACTCGACCGTCTGGACGGTGACCCTTCGCAAGGGCGCGAAGTGGTCGGACGGCAGCCCGTTCACGGCCGACGACATCATGTTCTGGTACGAGGACATCCTGTTGAACAAGGACGTCACACCCGCGATCCCGGGGTGGATGAAGAATCGGGATGGCTCAACGGTCGTCGTCCGGAAGGTAGACAACTACACGGTCCAGTGGGTATACAAGGAGCCCAACACGACGTTCCTGATGGAGCTCGCCAACAAGGACAGCGGCGACCGCCAGTTCGCGGTGTTCCTGCCGTCCAAGTACCTTAAGCAGTTCCATGCCAAGTACGCCGACAAGGCACAACTCGACCGGATGGTCGCCGACGCCAAGTTCAAGACCTGGGTCGAACTGCTGGCCGCCAGGAACCACCCGCCGGAGAACCCGGAGCGCCCGAGCATGGCTGCCTGGGTGCCGGTGACGCGGATCAGCGACCAGCTCTTCGTGCTGCGCCGCAACCCCTATTACGTCGGCGTGGACAGGGCCGGCAACCAGCTCCCCTACATTGACACGATCCAGTTCAAGTTCTTCGCCGACGCCCAGGCGTTGAATCTGGCTGCGATCGCGGGCCAACTGGATCAGCAGGACCGTCACATCAACATCGTCAACTACCCGGTGCTCAAGGAGCGCGAAGCGAAGGACAAGAAGTACCGCGTGATCCTGTGGCCGACGTTCGGCGGCACCGATGCCTCCGTCGTCCTCAACCAGACCTACACGAAGGACCCCGAACTCGGCCGCCTGTTCCAGAACAAGGACTTCCGGATCGCACTCTCCTACGCGATCAACCGGAATGAGATCAAGGAGTCCGCGTTCCTCGGCCTCGGCACGCCCCGGCAGCCCGTTGCCGCGCCCTGGCATCCGTACTACCCGGGCGACGCCGTCGCCAAGAAGTTCACCGAGTTCAGGGCCGACGAGGCCAACCGGATGCTTGACGCGTTGGGCCTGACCCGCAAGGACGCCGAGGGCTTCCGGCTCTTCCCCGGCACCAACCGGCGCGTGACGATCGAGATCTCGGTGGTCCCCGCCTTCGGCCCGTGGCCCGACATCGCTCAGCTCATCGCCAAGAACTGGCAGGCGGTCGGCATCCGGACGATCGTCCAGATCCGCGACCGGTCGCTGCACTTCCAGATGCGGCAATCCAACGACCTCCAGGCCGAGATCTGGAACAATGACACGTCCGGGTTCCCGTTCACGGGTGTCCCCAAGTATGATCCGCGTTCCCTGCTGTACGGCACGCTCACGACCGGGCCGCTGTGGAAGGCGTGGTACGACACGGGCGGCAAGGAGGGCGTCGAGCCGCCGGCCGAGATCAAGCGAATCGTGGAGCTCATCGACAACGGCAAGTCGGCCAATCCGCAGCAGCAGGTGCGGATCGCCAAGGAACTGTTCCAGATCTGGGTCGACAACATGTTCGAGATCGGCATCATCGGGCTCACGCCAATGGTCCAGGGCGTTGTCGTGGTCAACCCCAGACTGCGGAACGTCCCGGCCACGCTGGGCAACGACTGGCCGCTGCGCACGCCCGGCAACGCGCGGCCCGAGCAGTGGTACTACCAGTAGCGGCGGAGAGACCGACCGGTGGGTGGCCGCGCGTGGATGTGACGCCGCGGCCGCCCGCCGCCCGGCCGCGGAACAGGGGCGCGTTCTGATGCTGCGGGTCGTGCTCCAGCGCCTGGTGCTGCTGCCCCTGCTGCTCGTGGTCTTCTCGCTGGCCGTCTTCGCCCTGGTACAGGCGCCTCCCGGCGACTTCCTGACCAGCTACATCTCGATGCTGGCCGCCTCGGGATCGACGGTGGACCAGGCGCAGGTCGAGGCGCTGAAGCGCCAGTTCGGGCTCGACCAGCCGTTCCACGTACAGTACGTGAAGTGGATGCAGAACCTGCTCAGGGGCGATCTGGGCCTCTCACTCGAGTACCAACGGCCGAACGCAGAACTCATCGGCGACTACCTGCTGCTCACGGTCCTGCTGGCCCTCTGCTCTTTCGTCTTCACGTGGATCATGGCGGTCCCGGCCGGGATCTACTCGGCGACGCATCCGCGCTCGGCACTTGACTACGTCCTGACCGTGCTCAACTACGTAGGGGTCGCGACCCCGAACTTCATGCTGGCCCTCATCCTGATGTGGCTGGCGTTCTCCCGGTTCGGCATCAGCATCACCGGGCTGTTCTCGCCGGAGTACGTGCAGGCACCATGGAGCACCGCCCGAGTCGTGGACCTGCTCAAGCACATCTGGCTGCCGATGATCGTGCTCGGCATCGCCGGGACCGCGCGCCTCACCCGGATCATGCGGGCCAACCTTCTCGACGAGCTCAACAAGCCCTACGTGGTGACGGCGCGCGCCAAGGGTCTGTCCGAGTGGCGCCTGATCCTGAAGTATCCGGTGCGCGTGGCGATCAACCCGCTGGTGAGCACGATCGGCTGGTACCTGCCGCAGCTGTTCTCGGGCAGCCTCATCGTCGCGACGGTGATGAACCTGCCGAACATCGGGCCGCTGCTGCTGCGCTCGCTGGTCAGCCAGGACATGTACCTGGCCGGCGCCATCCTGATGATCTACTGCTTCCTCACGATCGTCGGGACGCTGATCTCCGACATCCTGCTCGCCTGGCTCGACCCGCGTATCCGCATGGAGCGGTAGGCGATGACCGACGGCGTCCAGCCACCCGACGTCGCGCTCGGCGCGGCGCCGCAGGCCACGGAGGCGGAAGAACGCGTCTCCCTCGCGTCCAACTGGAAACTCATCTGGTGGCGCTTCCGAAAGCACCGGTTGGCGATGGCGAGCTGCGCGGTGCTGATCCTCCTCTACGCCGTGGTGCTCGTCCCCGACTTCTTCAGCACGCAGGACCCTGAAGCCAGTGTGGCGAGCCAGGCGTTCATCCCGGTCCAGCGCCTCTCGTTCCTTGACGGATGGCGCCTCAGCCCGTGGGTCCCGACCATCACCGGCCGCCGGAATCCGGTCACGCTGCGCATGGAGTGGCAGGCCGATCCCTCGCGGCGCGTCCGCGTCCACTTCCTGACGCGCGGGTACTCCTACCGGGTGATGGGACTCTTCGAAACCGACATGCACCTGCTGGGGACCTCCCCTGGAAGCCAGAATCTCTACCTCCTCGGGACAGATCGGTTGGGCCGCGATCAGTGGTCGCGTCTGATGCACGGCACGCGGACGTCGATGACCGTGGGGCTCGTGGCCGTAGCCCTCAGCGTGGTGCTCGGCGCGCTCCTGGGCGGCATCTCCGGGTACTTCGGCGGATGGCCGGACCTGACGATCCAGCGCCTCGTCGAACTGCTGCAGTCGCTGCCGACGATTCCGATCTGGCTGGCCATGACCGCGGCCCTGCCGCAGGACTGGCCGCCGCAGAAAGTCTTCTTCGCGATCACGATCATCCTGGCGCTGATCGGCTGGACCACGCTCGCGCGGGAACTGCGTGGCCGGTTCCTCTCGCTGCGCGAGGAGGACTTTGTCCTCGCCGCCGAGCTGGCCGGGTGCAGCCGGGCTCGCATCATCGCCCGCCACATGCTACCGGCCGTCACGAGCCACATCATCGCCACGAGCACATTGGCCATCCCGGTGCTGATCGTCAGCGAGACCTCGCTCAGCTACCTGGGTCTGGGCATTCGCCCGCCGGCCATCAGCTGGGGCGTGCTGCTGCAGGAGGCGCAGAACATCCAGACCATCGCGAACGCGCCCTGGCTGCTCATCCCGGGCGTGGTCGTCATCGTCGCGGTGCTGGCGTTCAATCTCGTGGGCGACGGTCTCCGTGATGCCGCTGATCCCTATGGCCACTGACACGCGGGCGACCTCGCGACGCACGCAGAATGGAGGGGATTGATGAGCGACTTGAGCGATCTGTCGTCCGCCATCATCGATGGGCATCGTGAACGCGCCCTGGAATGCATCCACGCGGCGCTGGCCCAAGGCGTCCGCGCAGAGGAGATCATCGACCGGTGGATGATCCCGGCCATGCGAGAGGTCGGCGAACGATTCGAGCGTGGGGAGTACTTCGTGCCTGAGATGCTCGTCGCCGCACGCGCCATGAAGGCGGGGCTCGGCGTGCTGCGGCCTCTGCTCGCCCAGCACGATGTGCAACCGCTTGGCACGGTGGTGATCGGCACGGTGAGGGGCGACCTGCACGACATCGGGAAGAACCTCGTGGCCATCATGCTCGAAGGCGCCGGGTTCCGGGTGGTGGACATGGGGGTGGACGTCCCGCCGCAGCGATTCACGGAGGCTGTCGCCGAGCACGGTGCACACATCCTCGGGCTCTCGGCGCTGCTGACGACGACGATGCCCGAGATGGAGCACGTCATCCGCACGGTTACCGATGCCGGGCTCCGGCAGGGGGTGAAAATCCTGGTGGGCGGCGCTCCGGTTACCCCGCAGTTCGCCACCCGGATCGGCGCGGACGGCTATGGGGAGAACGCCGCGGCGGCCGTGCGGCTCGCCCGGAGGGTCTTGAACCTGGATGCGCCGCAGGACGGTCTTCACGGACGTGACCGTCGGCCGGGCGCAGGACCTGGTCTTCGGGCACGCCCCGCACCCGATTCGCTGTGGGCTCGGACTGCACATCGGCGCCGGACACGTGCACCCGGAGATCAACTTCACGCTCCCGCCGATGTCGATCGAGGATCACACGTGGCCGGACGTGGTCGCGCAGTACGACGAGATGATGGTGGCGGTCTTGCGCCGGTGCCGGACGCTTCAGGTACCCGGTCTCGTGGTCGAGTTCGAGCACCTGCCGCCGATGACCGACCGCCCGGAGTGGGGTGCCGAGATCACGAGCCGGATCCAGGGCCATTTGCACCAGGCGCATGACGCCTGGGGCCTCCGGTCCGCGCTCCGCGTGACGGTCGTCGATCTCCGCGACCGGACCAGACCTCCCGTCCTCCGCGACGGCCCGGCCTGGGAGTCGATGGCGCGGTCGCTCGCGCAATGTGCCGATGCCGGCGCCAACATCCTGTCCATCGAGTCCGTCGGCGGGAAGGAAGTCCACGACGAGGCCCTGCTCCATGGCGATGTCGGGGGATTGGTCTTCGCGTTGGGCGTGCTGGCCGCGCGCGACATGGGGTGGCTGTGGGACCGCATCACCGATGTGTGCAGCCGGCACGGGGACGCGCTGCCGGGCGGCGACTCGGCGTGCGGGTTCGCCAACACGGCCATGCAGCTCGCCCACCAGGGCATGCTGCCGGAGGTGCTGGCCGCGGTCGTGCGCGCGATGGGCGCAGCCCGCAGCCTCGTCGCGTTCGAACACGGCGCCGTCGGCCCATCCAAGGACTGCGCCTACGAAGGGCCGGTGCTGAAGGTGATCACGGGCTGCCCCATCTCGATGGAGGGCAAGTCGGCCTGCTGCGCCCACTCGAGCCCCCTGGGTAACGTCGCGGCCGCGGCGTGTGATCTGTGGAGTAACGAGTCGGTGCAGAACGTCAGGCTGCTCTCGGGCAACGCCCCGGAAGCCTTCATGGAACTGCTCGCCTACGACTGCCGGCTGATGAACACCGCGCTCGAGCGGGGGGGCGCGCCGCTCCTGCGTGACTGGCTTGTCGAGTCCGATCAGTGGCTGAGCCCGCAGGCCGCGTTGCTGACCCCCGATGCGGCGTGGACGCTGGCCCGCGCCATCGTGCGGGAGCAGGACCACTACGGCCGAGTCGCAGCGGCCGCGCGGACTGCCGTGAGCCTCATACGCGACGCCTCGGCATCCGGCCGTCTGAGGCTTTCGGTCCGTGAAGCGCAGTGGCTGGCGAAGATCGAGTGCGCCCTTGCCGCGCTCCCGCCCACCGCAGACGCGCTCACCGTGGAGATGCGGGACACGTATGGCCATCTCTTCCACGAGTCCAGCTATGGCCTCGTGTAGGCTCCCGGAGAGGCGCTGATGACCGCTCCGACCGCCCCTCTGCTCTCGGTGCGCGACCTCCGAGTCCACTTCTTCATGGACGAGGGCGTGGTCAAGGCCGTCGACGGGATCTCCTTTGACGTCTACGCCAGCCAGGTGTTTGGGATCGTCGGTGAGAGCGGTTGCGGCAAGAGCGTCGCGATGAAAGCGCTGCTCCGGATCGTGGAGCCGCCCGGCCGGATCGTGTCAGGCCAAATCCTGCTGAGCCGGTCAAGCGGCGGCTCCGCGGGAGGCCCCGACGGCGGCGTCCTGGATCTCGCGAGTCTCGACCCCAACGGCAGGCAGATGCGGGACATCCGCGGGGCCGAGATCGCCCTGATTCCCCAGGAGCCCATGGCCGCGTTCAGCCCCGTGCACACCGTGGGGAACCAGATCGTCGAGGCCATCATGCTGCACCAGGCGGTGAGCGAGCGTGAGGCCTGGAAGATCGCCGTGCAACTGGCCCGGGACGTGGGCATTCCCGCGCCCGAGCAGCGCTTGAACGACTACTCGTGGCAGCTGAGCGGCGGCCTGCGGCAACGCGCCATCATCGCGATGGCGCTCTCGTGTAACCCGCGGCTGCTCATCGCGGACGAGCCGACGACGGCGGTGGACGTCACCACGCAGGCTCAGGTCCTCCGCCTGCTGCGCGAACTGCAGGCGCGGCGGCATACCGCCATCATCTTCATCACGCACGACCTGGGTGTGATCGCGCAGATGGCGGACTATGTGATGGTCATGTACCTCGGCAGGGTGATGGAGCAGGGACCGGTGGACAACATCTTCCACGCGGCCAGGCATCCGTACACGCAGGCGCTGCTCCGATCCATCCCCAGCATCGAGGGCACGCCGCGGGTCGCGCTGCCCACCATCAGCGGGTCGATTCCACACCCGTTCAACCGCCCGCGCGGCTGCCCGTTCCATCCACGCTGCCCACACTTCATGCCGGGGACGTGCGACCGGCACACCCCGGCGCTGCGGCCGGCGGCCGACGGGCATCTGGTAAGTTGCTTCCTGTACGAAGCGGCGGAGGACCGGGTGTGAACGGCCCCCCGCAGGCTGCGCCCTTGCTCGAGGTCCGCGGGCTGCGGAAGTACTTCCCGATCGAGCAGGGGTTCCGCCGTCGCATCGTTGGGTACGTCCGCGCGGTGGACGACGTCAGCTTCTCGATTCACGAAGGCGAAACCCTCGGCCTGGTGGGTGAGAGCGGATGCGGCAAGACCACGGTGGCGCGCTGTGTCCTCAGGGCGCACGTGCCATCGGACGGGGAGATGCTGTTCCGGACGGCCGAAGGCAGGATCGTGGACCTGGCCCGGCTCTCTCGCCAGGAACTCCGTCCCCTGCGCGCCCAGCTCCAGATGATCTTCCAGGACCCCTACGGCTCGCTGAATCCGCGCATGCCGATCTTCGACATCGTAGGTGAGCCGCTGCTCGTCAACGGCATGCGGGATCGCCGCCAGCGCGTGGAGCGTGTGGCGGCGCTACTGCAACTGGTGGGCTTGCGGCCCGAGTACATGCAGCGCTTCCCGCACGCGTTCAGCGGCGGCCAGCGCCAGCGCATCGGCATCGCCCGGGCGCTCGCCCTCCACCCCCGGCTCGTGGTTGCTGACGAGCCGGTGTCGGCGCTGGACGTCTCCGTGCAGGCGCAGATCCTGAACCTGCTGCTCGACCTGCAACGCGAGATGCACCTCACCTACCTGTTCATCGCGCACAACCTCAGTGTCGTCAAGCACATCTGCGACCGCGTGGCCGTGATGTACGTCGGCAAGATCGTCGAACTCGCACCGACCGAGCACCTGTTCCGCGCACCCAGGCATCCCTACACGGCGGCCCTGATGGCGTCCGTGCCCGTTCCGGACCCGCGACACCGCTCCAGCGGCGTCGAGCTGAAGGGCGAGGTCCCGAGCCCGGCCAATCCGCCATCCGGATGCTACTTCCATCCGCGCTGCCCGCACGCCACCGACATCTGCCGGGTCGAACCCCCGGCGCTCCGAGAGGTATCGCCGGGCCGCGTCGTGAGCTGTCATCGCGCCGACGAGCTCACGCTGCCCGGTGTGGCGTGACCTCCGTGCCGAGACGATCGATCGAGCGGTTGGACCTGCAGCAGCCCCTTGTCGATCCGGATCGCGTCCTACGGCTCCAGGGGTACAGGGACCTCGCGCGAGTCCCCCCGCTGGTGAAGGATGCGGCCGCCAGAATGGCCTCGCTGGCCGAGATGCTGGTCGAGCCGCGCGGATGGCTCCGGAGGATGCGCGTGCGGGGCGTGGACCCCGCTGGCCGGCTGTGTCTGGACGAAGGCATTGAGTTTCACAGCCTCGCGGCCGCCCGTCTGCTGCGCGACGCCCGGGAAGCGGCCCTGGTGATCCTCACGATCGGGCCGGCGCTGGAACACCGCGTGCGCGAGATGCTCGCCGCCGACCAATCCGTGGAGGGATTGCTGCTCGACACCGTGGGGTGGGCGGCCATCAACGCGCTGCTCAGCCAGACCCGTATCCACCTGGCCACCGATGCCAGGGCCCACGGACTGCGCGTCGGCGCGCGCATGGCTCCAGGGCTGGACGACTGGGCGCTGGAAGAGCAGCGCGCGTTGTTCAACGCATTTGGCGACGCAGGGCTCACCGTCATCCTGACGGATACGTACGGGATGGTGCCGAACAAATCTGCCTCAGGACTCTACGGATTGACACCCGGCGTTCTGTCTGCACGGGGTGCCGCGGGTGGATGAGGTTGAAGCGCACCAGGTGAGTCCCGAGAGGGCCACGGTCACGTTCGCCACCGGCGCCCGCGCCGAAGTCGCCAAGGGCACCACCGTGCTGCGAGCGGCACAACAGATCGGGCAGGAGATCGTGGCGACGTGCGGCGCGCGCGGCCGCTGCCGGAGTTGCCGGGTGCAGATCACGGACGGTCCCGCCCCACCGGCGACCCTCGCTGATCACGTGCAACTCGGTGACGACGAGATCCGGGACGGTTACCGCCTGGCCTGTCAGGCAGAGATCTGGAATGATCTCTCGGTCGCCGTGGCGCCGATCTTCGAGGAGACGGCGTTTCAGATTCTGGCCGACACGCAAACGCTGAGGTCGGCAGCCGGGTTGACGCTGGACTCCGGTATCGTGAAGCGCTTCGCCTGTGTCCCGCCGTCGGACGGCGAAACGGAGCTCGACTCGGACGTGGACGCGTTGCTGCGCCGTGGCGACACCGACGTCACGGACATCGCGCTGGAGGCCCTTCGGCGCCTGCCGGCGCTGGTGCGGCCGGCTCCGGACGGCCGGACGCCCGGCGGCGTCACACTCGCGCTCTTTGACCGACAACTCCTGGCCGTGGAGCCGGGGGACACACGCGGCGAGGCCTACGGGATGGCGTTTGATATCGGCACCACGACCGTGGTCGGCTATCTCGTTGACCTGCAGGGCGGCGCGGTGATCGCCACGGCATCGGGCCTCAATCCCCAGGCCGCGTTCGGGGGTGATCTGATCTCGCGGATCGCGTTCGCTCAGCAGAGCGCCGGCAACGTCCGCCACCTGCGCGCCCGCATCCTCCGGTTGCTGAACCAGCAGATCGAGGAAACCTGCGATGACGCAGGCGTCGCGCGCGACCGCATCTATAAGGTCGTCGCAGTTGGCAACACGGTGATGCATCACCTGTTCCTCGGCATCAATCCAGCATCGGTCGGCCAGGCGCCCTACGCGCCCACGATTCGCCGCAGCCTGCGGATCGCCGCGTCCGACGCCGGCCTCCGGCTGAATCCTTCGACGCCGGTCTTTCTGTTGCCCATCGTCGCCGGCTTCGTGGGCGCCGACGCCGTGGCCATGATCCTTTCCACCCGCCTCGATCAACGCGACGAGCCCGGGATCGCCGCGGACATCGGCACCAACGGCGAACTGGTCCTCGGTGACGGCGGGCGATTGCTTGCCTGCTCGGCGCCCGCGGGCCCGGCGCTGGAGGGCGCGCAGCTCAGCAGCGGCATGCGCGCGACGCGCGGGGCGATCGACCAGGTCTGGCTCGACCGCGCGGTCCGCTACCACGTCATCGGCGGCGGCGCGCCGGCGGGGATCTGCGGGTCAGGGATCCTCGACGCGCTCGCCGCGTTGCTGGACGCCGGTATCGTGGAGCCCTCGGGGCGCCTGCTTCCGGCGCCCGCGGCGCGACTGCCCGAGGCGCTGGGTGGGCGCGTGACGACAGACCCCGATGGGTTGAGCGCGTTTGTCCTGGTCCCGTCCCGTGAGAGCGCCACGGGCAGAGACAT
The DNA here is from genome assembly GCA_031458775.1 of Candidatus Fervidifonticultor quartus. GTDB lineage: Bacteria > Sysuimicrobiota > Sysuimicrobiia > Sysuimicrobiales > Humicultoraceae > Fervidifonticultor_A > Fervidifonticultor_A quartus. The sequence continues at coordinate 10,512 of JAVKJV010000029.1, forward strand.
CGTACTCACGCAGGGGGATATCCGCCAGGTGCAGCTGGCCAAGGCCGCGATCCGCAGCGGCATCACCGTCCTGCAACGGCTGACCGGCACGCCCGACGAGCGCGTCGCGGAGCTGCTGCTGGCCGGCGGGTTTGGCAACTACCTCAACATCCGCAGCGCGATCCGCGTGGGGCTGATTCCTCCGCTCCCTGAGGGGCGCGTGCGGTATGTCGGGAACGCCGCGGGTCTGGGCGCGCAGATGGCGCTGGTATCCGAGACCGAGCGGCGCCGCGCCGACGGCCTGGCCAGGCAGGTCCGGCACATCTCGCTCGCCGCGCACCCCGGGTTCCAGGACATCTTCGCCGGCGCGATGCGGTTTGGCTAGCACCGGGCCGTGGCAGAGGTGGGTGAATCATGCCGTCGCGAGGAACGGAGCTGCTCGAACGGCTGGCATCCGAGGTCCTGATCCTGGACGGCGCCATGGGCACGATGCTGTTCGAGGCCGGACTGCCGCCAACCACGTGTCCGGAGTCATGGAATGACGCCCGCGCCGACGTGATCCGGAGCATTCACGAGGCCTACCTCGAAGCCGGCGCCGACATCGTGGAAACGAACACGTTCGGCGGCTCGATGCTCAAGTTGGCACGGCGCGGACTGTCGACGCGGGCGCGTGACCTGAACTACCTGGGCGCGCGCATCGCCCGGTCGGTTTGCCCGCCGGAAAAGTCTGTCGCAGGCGCAATCGGACCGACAGGGCACCTGCCGGACACGATTGACGAGGCGAGCGGCGTATCGCTCGACGAGATGCGCGCCGCGTTCGCCGACCAAGCCGTGGCGCTGGCCGAGGGCGGCGTGGACGTCTTTGCGATCGAGACCATGATGGTGCCCGACGAGGCCATTGCGGCAATCGCCGCCGCCAAAGGCGCCACCGGCCTGCCGGTCATGGCCACGATGGCCTTTCAGTACCACGCCCAGAAGCGGCTCGACCGCACGCACTGGGGATTGTCGCCGGCCGAGGTCGCACGACTGCTGCTCGACGCGGGCGCGGACATCGTCGGCTGCAATTGCGGCGAGGGCGGCCCGGCCCGCGCCGCCGCGATCATCCGGGCCATGCGCGCGGTCACGCCAAGCGCCCTGGCGGCCTACCCCAACGCCGGCACGCCGCGCCTCGTCGGCGACCGTCCCGTATACGACCTCACGCCCGAGGCGATGGCGGCGGCCTATCCGGCCATCCTCGACGCGGGCGCCCGCATTGTCGGTTCGTGCTGTGGAAGCACACCCGAACACACGCGCCACATCGCCGCGGTCGTCAGAGCGTACCTGACAGCAGGCGAACGCCACCGCCACGCAGACGATCAGAGGCCTGCCTGACGCGGAACCGGCCGCCCCGCCGTCTCCCTGAGGCGCTCCCAGACCACCAGCGACCGGAACCTCGTCTCCCAGCAGTGCTCCGCGTAGGCCCGCAACAGGTCGCCGACGAGTCCGGTCTCAGGACCGCCCGGCGACGCGCGGACCACGGCGGACGGGCCGGCGTCGAGGAGGAACACCAGTAGCGCGGCCGCGGCCTGGGACATCGCGGCGGCCCGGGGGTCCCGTGCCCCGCACGGGGCATGGGCGCAACCCCCAAGGGTGACGCTCCACACGAGCGCCTCGCGCAGGCGACCGCCACAGACCACACACCGTGCCACGGACGGTCGGTGTCCGGTCAGCACCAGCAGGCGTGCCGCGAACCACAGCCACGCCAGGTCGGTGATACCACGCTCGACCAGGTCGAGGGCGGCGTCGAGCAATCGGTAGACTTCGGGGGCAGGGTGGCGGTCGGCCTGGCTGCGATCGGCAAACTCCAGCAGCACCGACACCGCGGTCATGCGCTCCAGATCGCGGCGCAGACCCGCACGCGCATTCACCACATCAACCTGCGAGATGACGTCAAGCGACCGGCCCTCGGCCACCAACGCGCGAAAGCGCGTCGCCGGTTCGAGCCGTCCGCCGAGCCGGCTGTGCGGCCGGCGCGCACCGCGCGCGACTACTGTCAACCGGCCGCGGTCGCGGGTCAGAACCGTGACCAGCCGGTCGGCCTCGCCCAGGTTCCGGCGTCGCAACACGATACCCTCGACCTTGTACAGCCCCATCGAATCAGCACATCGCGTCGGCCCGGCGGGGCTGCATCACAGACTCATCACCAGCAGGACCACGCTGAACAATGCGAGGCACCCGACTGTCACGCCGGCGACGACGTTCGATGCCGGCCGGTTTACGTGCGGGCCCATCAGCCGACCGTCGTTGACCAGCCGCAGCATCACGATCAGTACGACGGGCAGCAGCACGCCGTTGAGCGCCTGGGAGGCCACCATGATGGGGACCAGGGGCAGCCCGGGCCACAGCACCACCAGGGCACTGATCCCGAGCAACGAGAGGAACAGGCTGTAGAACACCGGCGCCTGCCCGAACGTCCGGTCCAAACCCACCTCCCACCCGAACGCCTCGCACACCGCGTACGCGGTGGACAGCGGGATGATCGCAACGGAGAACACCGCGGCGTTCAGCAAGCCGAGCGCGAACAGCAGCGACGCGTACACGCCGGCCAGCGGCGCCAGCGCGCGCGCCGCGTCCTCGGCACGGGTTACACCGATCCCATTCGGGAAGAGCGTCGCAGCGGTGGCCACGATGATCGAGCCGGCGACCAGACCCGTCACCAGGACGCCGAGCACGACGTCGAGCCGCTCGTAGCGAAGGTCACCGGCCGTGAGACCCTTGTCGACGACCGCGGCCTGGTGATAGAACTGCATCCATGGCGCAATCGTCGTGCCGATAAGCGCAATGATCAGGTACAGGTACTCCGGATCCGACCGCCAAGTGGGGAGTGCTGCGGCGCGGGCCACGACCGCCCAGTCGGGCCGGGCCAGCACGGCCGAGATGGCGTACAGCACGTACAGCGCCGACGCGCCGAGGAAGATGCGCTCGACCAGGCGGTATCCTCCACGCATGACCAGGACCGCCACCACCGCAGCGACCAGCGGGATGCCCGCGAGACGCGGCAGGCGGAAGATCTCCAGGCTGCCCGCCACGCCGGCGAAGTTGCCGACGATATTGGCCCAGTTGGCGAGCAGCAGCAGCGCCATCATCGCCGCGGTCAGACGCACGCCGAACTGCTCCCGAATCAGGTCGGCCAGTCCCATGCCGGTGACCGCACCCATGCGGGCTGCCATCTCCTGCACAACGACCAGGGCGACGAGCGCGACGGGAATCGTCCATAAGAGCGCATAGCCGAAGTGTGCGCCGGCGATCGAGTACGTCGCGATCCCGTTGGCGTCGTTGTCCACGGCCGCGGTGACGATCCCCGGCCCGGCCACGGACAGGAACAGCGCCAGCGCAGCCCAGCGACGCCGGAGCCTGAACACCGGGCGCTAGCCCCGCCGCACCCGGCGGATCCGGTCGAGGCGCCGCGGAACCCGGCCACCGAGACGCTCGGCGAGCAGGTCCATCACGTCGTCGATGAGCACGATCCCCAGGAGATGATCTTCGTCGTCGAGCACGGGTACCGCGAGCAGATCGTACTTCATGAGGAGCGCGGCCGCCTCTTCATCGCTATCGTCGACCCGCACCGCGACGACATCGGTGGACGCGATCTCGGTGACGGGGGTCTTCGGGTCGGCGATGAGCAAGCCACGCAGGGACAGCACGCCCCGCAGCCGACCGTTGTTGTCGGTCACGTACAGGTAGTAGATCGAGCCGGCGTCCGGTGAGATCTCGCGGATGCGCGCGATCGTGCGCTCGGCGGTGAACGAATCGGGAATCGCGATAAAGTCTAGCGTCATCCGGCCGCCCGCCGAGTTCGGCGGATAGGCCAGGAGCCGGGACACCTCGGCCTTGGCCTCGGGCTCCATGCGAACGATGAGGTCGCTCGCGGTCTCCTGCGGCAACTCACCCAGCACGTCGGCGGCCACGTCCGCGTCCATCTCCTCGAGAATGTCGGACGCGCGCTCGGCCGGCAGCGACCGCAAGATGTTGGTCTGGACCTCGGGTTCGGCTTCCTCGAGCACCTCGGCCGCGTCCTCGTGGCTGAGGGCCGACATAACCTCGACGCGCTCCTCTCGGTCCATCTCCTCGAGCAGTTCCGCGAGGTCAGCCGGATGGATCGATTGGAGCCGTTCCCGTGAGATCGACAACTTCAGCGGCGTGACCGGCCCGCCGAGCGCGGCGACGTAGATCCACGGCAGCGCATGGTCGGGCAACCGCCGGCCCAGGCGCTCGAGCAGCCACCGCACCGGCCGCTCGGCGCCGAGCCGTCGCAACAGCCCGGACACCCCCACGTCCACACCGGTCAGCAACAGGTCGCCGTTGGTTATGGAGAGGAACAGGTCGTTCACCTTGACGAGCCGCAAGCCGTTCGTGTCCACGACCTGCTTGTCGAGCAAGGCTTCGCGCAGCGTGATCTCGTCAGGCTGAAGCGGTCTCGGCTGCAGCGCGGCACGATCCATCTCGAGCCGGATCTCCGGCTCGAACTCGCGCACCGCGTGCCAGGGGATCAGAGCGACGCGTGGGCGATCGACGTCGAGCAGGAACCCGACGATACGGGGGCGGGTCGCGTGGAACTCCGCGGCCAGGTCCGCCAGACGTCCCAGCGGAAAGCCAGACGCGTCACGAACGCGCCTGCCCAGGAGCCGGCTGAAGGGCAACGACGTAACATGCACAGATCCTGCTCCCGAACCCGGTCGCGCGTCCATCCGGCCCGCGCGGCTGTCGGTCCGGGACCACTCTACACCCGGCCGCGGAGGAGCGTCAAGAAATCACGAACGTCGCACCGCCCGCGGCAACGCCGCCCTGTCAAAGGCGCGCGGCAGCAGGTCGTCGAGCACCCAAACCTCCGGACCGCGTGGATGATCGACGATCACGGTCCGGATGCCGAACTCCGCGAGCACCTGCCGACACGCCCCGCAGGGCGCGGCGGCGGCGCGCCCGGTCGACACGGCGACGGCGACCAGGCGCTGATGTCCGAGCGCGACGGCGGCATGAACCGCGGCCCGCTCGGCGCAGATCGACAGGCCGTACGACGCGTTCTCGACGTTCCCCCCGGTGACGACCCGGCCGCCCGAGGTCAAGACCGCGGCGCCGACCGGAAACCGTGAGTACGGCGCGTACGCGCGGCGGCGCGCCGCACGCGCGGCCCGCAGCAGCCGGCTGACCGTGCGCCGCGGCAGCGTTCCGGCCTTCACTCGAACCGCTCGCGGGGCGGGGTCGTGCTCTCCGGCCCGCGGTACGGCGGCGTGACGATGCCGGCCGATACCACCAGCTTGAGCGCGTCTTCCACGCTCATTTCGAGCGGAATGACCTGGCTCTCCGGAACCAGGCAGAGAAAGCCGGTCGTGGGATTGGGCGTGGTGACGATGAAGACGTTCACCACCCGCTCGGTGGTCTTGGCCTGCGCCTCACCGCGCGTCTCGCCGGTGACGAACCCCACCGAGTAGAGTCCCTGGCGCGGCCACTCGATCAGCACCGCCTCGCGGAACGCCGCGCGGTTTTGCAGGAGCACCGTGTCGCTGAACTGCTTCGTCGCCGCATAGATCGTCCGGGCGAACGGGATCTTGAGCATGAGCCAGTCGAAGGCTTCCACGACGCGCCGACCGAGCATGTTGCTGGCCATGAACCCGGCCAGCAGGATGAGGCCGATCCCCGACAGCAGCCCCAACCCCGGAATCTCCACCCCGAAGACGCGGAAGATGGGCCCCAGCAGGCTGTCGAGGAAACGAAACACGGCCACGAGCACCAGTACGGTCACGCCGACCGGCAGCACGACCAGGAAGCCCGCGATCAGATAGGTGCGGAGCCGCTGCCGCATCACTCGTCGGCGGCGGGAACCGGCTCGGGCTTCCGGATCTTCACCTGCTCGATGCGCACGCCGTCGACACGCTCGACCGTGAGTTCCACGCCGTCGTAGGCGACGCGGTCCCCCAGCACGGGCATGTGCCCCAACAGGCTGTACACGAACCCGCCGATCGAGTCGACCTCACCGACCGGAAGCGTCAGGCCGAGCGCGTCGTTAACCTCCTCGAGGTGCACGCGGCCGTCCACCAGGGCCTCCCGCTCGTTCAGGAGCTTGATCGGCGCCTCCTCGCTGTCATACTCGTCCTGAATCGGCCCAACGATCTCTTCCAGCAGGTCCTCGATGGTCACCAGCCCGGCCGTGCCGCCATACTCGTCCACCGCGATCGCCATGTGGATCTTCTTGCGGCGCATCTCACGAAACAACTCGTCGACGCGCTTGGTCTCCGGCACCAGGTATACGGGCCGCATGAAGTCCCTGGCCTTGCCGGCGAGCCGACCGTCGCGGAACCCCGAGAGGAGTTCCTTCACGTGCACCAGGCCCACGATGTTGTCGAAGTTGTCGTCATACACCGGGATGCGCGAGTGCCCGTGCTCACGGACGATGGCGAGCAATTCCTCCACCGGCGCGTCGGCCTCAACACTCACCATGTCGACACGCGGCACCATGACCTCGCGGACCACGGTGTCGCCGAACTCGATGATGGAATGGATCATCTCGCGCTCGTCCTGTTCGAGCACACCCTGCTCCTCGCCCATCTGGACGAGCATCTGGATCTCTTCCTCGGTCACCATCGGCGCGTCGGGTTGGACGCGCCCGCCGAACGGCCGCGAGAGGAGGTTGGTGAAGAAGGACAGGACCCGAACGATCGGCGACAGCAGCACGGACAGCCACACGACCGGCCGGGCCGCGGCGATCGCGAGCCCATCGGCGTGCTGCGCCGCGATGGACTTCGAGAGGATCTCGACGAACAGGACGAGGATGGTGGAGAACACGAACGACACCAGCGCCCCGGTGTCGGCCCCGAGCAACGCGATGAAGACGGTGGTGGCGATGACGATCAGACCGGAGTTGACGATGTTGTTGCTGATGAGGAGGGTCGAGAGGATGCGCGCCGGCCGCTTCAGCAGCTCCAGCGTGGACTGCGCGCCTCGATGCCCCTTCTCAGCGAGGTTGCGAAGCTTCAACCGGTTCGCGGCGAAGAGCGCGGTCTCCGCTCCCCAGAAGAAGGCGAGCAGCACCAGCAGAAGGCCGACAAGCGCCAGCGCACCCGCGTGACTTGAGATGTCCAAGGAGTGTTTGCCTACCTTTTGGGCCAGGGCGGCCCCAGGAAATCAATGCAATTATAGCATTCGGCAGGGCCTACCGTCTCCCCGGCAGGGTCAGGACGACCGTGCGGGCGACCGCGAGAATCACACCCTGCCCATCGCCGGCCAGGGCGACGAGATCCACGTCCTCGTGCCCCACCCGCAACCGGTGACCGGAGGCCGAGGAGACGAGGAGCGGGAGCACGCCGACACGCCGGGGCCGGCGCAGGATGAAGTGATCCCCTTCGCGCTCATACCCGTCGGCGGGCAGCCCAGCGCCCTGCGAGACGAAGCGCATCTCGACGAACCACATCCCGTCGGGCTCCGCGCGGAACACCTCGACGATCGGCGTGCGCTCGACCGAGTGCCGGTAGCGCAGCTCGAACGACGCGCCGGCCCGCACCCGGTGCTGCCACAGAGTGCGGCCCGACCGGCCGTCCGCCACCCGCACGACGAGCGCGGAGCGGTCGACAAACAGCATCGCTGCGGCGAGGGCCGCCGCAGCGACGAGGACGAACGCGACCAGCCCGCGTCGAGCTATTTCGCCCGCACACCCTTCTCGGCATAGTAGCGGGCCGCGCCGGGATGCACCGCCACGGGCATGCCGTCCAAGGCCTTCATCAGGTCCAGGTCGCGGCCCCGCGCATGCGCCGCCCGCATCCGGTCAAGGTTCTCCCACAACGCCTTGGTCAGGTTGTAGACGAGATCATCGGGCAGGTCGGCACGGGCCACCAGCATGGCCATGACCGCAACCGTCGCCACCGGGCCGGTGAGCCCACGGTAGGTGTCGGCGGCGACGACCTGTCGCGTGTAGAACGGCCACCGCGCCCGCAGCGCCTGGAGCGCCTCGTTGCTGACCGGCACGAGCGCGATCTCTCGTGACGAGGCGATGTCGGTCACCGCGGCGGTCGGCACGCCGGCGGTGATGAAGACCGCGTCCACGTTTCCGTCACGAAGTTGATCGATGCCCGCCGCAAACGACAAGAAGTCCACGCGCATCTCGCGATAGTAGACGTCGTGCACCGACAGGATCTGCCGGGCGTTGGCCTCGGTGCCGCTGCCCGGTGCGCCGACGACGACGCGCTTGCCGCGCAGGTCCTCGACGGTGTTGATCCGCTTGTTCTTCAAGGTGACGATCTGAATCGTCTCCGGGTAGAGCATGGCGATCCCCCGGATTCCGGCAACGGGACGCGGCCGGTTCGATCCGGGCTCGGCGAAGACCTCTGTGCCCTTCTCCGCGTAGTAGGCGATGTCGTTCTGGATGAGCGCCAGTTGCGCGTCGCCGCGCGCGAGGAACTGCACGTTGGCGACCGACGCGCCGCTGCTCTGGGCGGCGACGCGAACGCCGGACACGCGCTGGTTCCAGATCTCGGCCATGGCGCCGCCGAGCGGGAAGTAGACCCCGGCGGTCCCGCCGGTCACGAGCGCCAGCAGGCGCACGGGCTGGGCGCCACCCGGCACGGCCATGCTGGCAATCAGCAAACCCGTCGCTGCGAGCACTCTCCAGCGTGTCTTCACGCAGATCCCTCCTCAACGGCTACGACGACAACCCGGAAGGCCGTTCCGACCCGACGCGCGTGATGTTCGGGCCGCCGATCATGGACTCCTGCCCGCGGGGACCGGCGTCGCCCGGCTGCGGCGCAGGACCTGAATGATGGAAACCAGCACCAGCAGCGCGCCGCCGACCACGTCGGCCCGCACGTCGTGGAAGATCAAGACCACCGCCGCCGCAGCCAGCAACGCCCGCTCGGGCCAGGACGCCGTCGTGAAGAAGTACCCGGACACCGCGCCGGACAGAGCGATCACGCCCACCAGAGCGGTGCTCGCCGTGACGATGATCTCAGACAACTGGGCACCCTGCAGCAGAATCGTCGGCGAGTACACGAACACGAACGGCACCAGGATGCCGGCCAGTGCGAGCCGCGTCGCGGTAAACCCGGTCTTGAGCGGATCGGTCTTGGCGATCCCCGCGGCAGCGTACGCGGCCAGCGCGTCGGGCGGCGTCACGTCGGCGATCACGCCGAAGTAGAAGATGAACATGTGCGCCGCGAGCGCGGGCACGCCCATCTGGATGAGCGCCGGCGCCGCGATGGCGGCCAGAATGATGTATGTTGCGGTCGTCGGAATCCCGGAACCGATAATCGTACACGCGAGCGCGATCCAGATCAACGTCAGGAACAGATTGTTCTGCCCCAGACTCACGGTGATGCTGACAAACGCCAGCCCGAGGCCTGAGAGCGTCACGATCCCGATGAAGATCCCGACCACCGCGGTCGCGACGGCCACCGACAGCGCAAGCCGGGATCCGTGCACCAGAATGTTCCAGATGTCGCGCGGCCACGTCAGGATCCGGCGCTCCAGGGCGCAGGTGATCAGGTGCACGCCGGCGGCGACGATGATGCCCCAGTACGCGGCGCGCATCGGACTGGCGCCGTGCAGGAGGAAACCCACCAAGACCACCAGGGGCACGACCAGGTAGAACCGCCTGAGAAGGATGTCGAACACCCTGGGCAACTGTTCGCGCGGCAGGCCGGCGAGCCCGAGCCGCTTCGCCTCGAAGTGAATGATGAACATCAACGAGAGGTAGTACAGGGCGGCCGGAATCGCCGCGGCCTTGGCAATGGTCAGGTACGGGATGCCGAGGAACTCCGCCATGACGAAAGCGGCGGCCCCCATGACGGGCGGGACGATCTGCCCGCCGACCGAAGTGGCGGCCTCCACCCCGGCGGCGAACCGGGAGCCGTATCCAAGGCGCTTCATCAACGGGATGTTGAACACCCCGTCGGCCACGACGTTGGCGACCGAACTCCCCGACACCGTGCCGATGAAGGCGCTCGAGAGCACCGACACCTTCGCCGGGCCGCCGGTCATCCAGCCGGCGAGGGCCAGAGCGATATCGACGAACAACTGCCCCAACCCTGTCCTCTCAAGAAACGCGCCGAGCAGCACGAACAGAAAGACGAACGTGGCCGACACGCCGATCGGAATGCCGAAGATGCCCTCGGTCGTGAAGAACATCTGCTCGATGATGCGCTGCGGCGAAATCCGGGCAACCGCGAACCCGCCGGGCAAGTAGGGCCCGACGAGGGGGTAGGCCAGCGCGAGCACCGCGATCGCCGGGAGGATCTGCATCATGCGGCGGCCGGCCTCGAGCACCACCAGGATCCCAAGCACGCCGATGGCGAGATCCAGCCGCGTGAGGTTGCCCGCCCGGAGCGTCAGCGCGTGCAGGTTGACGAAGACATAGAGTGTGGGAATCAACGCGGCGATGACCATCAGCAGGTCGAAGACGCCGATCTTCGACGAGGCTGCGTGCTTCTTGCGGAACGGGTAGAGCAGGAAGACCAGGGTCAGCGCGAACGCCACGTGCGCCGAGCGCTGCCTCAGGGCCTCAAGCGTCCCGAAGCGCGCCGTGTAGATGTGGAAGAGCGCCATCGCCACCGCGATGACCGAGACCACCGCGGCCCAGAAGCCGGTCAGATGCCGGTAGTTGTACTCGGGCTCCGCCTCGCGGAGGATGCGGTCGATCTCGGCCGAGGAGACCGCCTCCTCGCCCGGCGCCGGCATCGCGGCCGGGGGATACAGGCGAGTCTGCTCGTTCACGGCACCCTTGACAGCGGAGGCTTCCGCCCGGGTGTGCGGTCGCCGGTCCGGCGCAGCACAACGGCCGCCAGCGCCAGGATCGCCACCAACGCCGCAGCCCGCCCGACAACCATGGCATCGAGGTGCCGGAACTCCGCCGCCGCGAGCCGAGGGACGAGTACGAAGGCGCCGACCACCGCCGCGCCCGCCGCGGTGATCACCACCGCGGCCGCGCTCAGGTCCTTCGCGCGTCCCGCCAGTTCGTGACGATTGTCGCCGACCTGGAGATCCACGACGGTCTCGACCGCCGTGTTGAGCAGTTCCGCGGCCAGGACGGCGACAACACAGAGGATCACGACGGCCGTCTCCCCGACGGGCAGCCGCAGCCACGCGACGAGCAGGATCACGAGGGCGGTGAGCCCGACGTGGATGCGCATGGTCCGCTGCGACCAGAACGCCGTGCGCAAACCGCGCCCGGCAAACTGGAAGCTCTGCCAGAGGCTGTGCCGCATCGTCTACTGCCTCCCGCCGAAGACCCGGGCGAGCACGGCGCGCTCGCGGGCGCGCATCTCGGCCGCGGCCCGCGGGGCGCGATCGTCGAACCCACCGAGGTGCAACACGCCGTGCGCCAGCAGCAGCGCGACTTCGCGGCGCAGCGGCCATCCGGCCCGCCGGGCCTGGGCGCGGGCACGGTCGACGGAGATCACGACCTCACCCAGCACGCGGTCGCCCTCGGCACCGTCCGCCGGAAACGTGATCACATCCGTGGGCCCGCGATGCCGCAGGAACCGGCGATTCAGCCGCGCAATGGTGGTGTCATCGGTCAGCACCACCTCGAGCTCCGCATCGGCCGGAGCCCCGATGGCCCGCATCGCGAGACCGCCCACCCGCGTCAGTAGCCGCCGGGGAATTGAATGCCGGATGCCGTGGCTCGCGATGTGAACCCGCAAGGACTAGCGCGCTCTGGCAGTCGGTTCGCGCCGGCGTCGCACCAGCTCACCCTCCAGATCAGGGTATTCGAGCCGGGGATGCAGGACTCCGCCCAGAATCCGGACGAATGCGAGCGCAATCCGGTCCAGGTCCCGGAAGGTCAGGCCGCACTCGTCGAGCTGACCGTCTTCGAGCTTGTCACGGATGAGCCGGCGGACGACCTCCTCCAGTCGGTCCGGGGTCGGCCGGGCCAACGTGCGCACCGCGGCCTCGACGGCATCGGCCAGCATGACGATGGCGGTCTCGCGCGTCTGAGGCTTCGGGCCGTCGTACCGGAACGCGGTCTCATCGAACGGGTCGCCGCGCTCCAGCGCCTGGTGGAAAAAGTAGGCCAGCAGCGCCGTGCCGTGGTGCTGCGGGATGAAGTCAATGACCGCCTGCGGCAGCCCGTACTCACGCGCCAGCTCGATCCCGTCGCGGACGTGCGCGCTCACGGTGAGCGCCGACAAGCTCGGCGTCATCTTCTCGTGCGGGTTCTCGATCCCGAGTTGGTTCTCGACGAAGAACGCGGGCCGGCGGAGCTTGCCGATGTCGTGGTAGTAGCAACCAACGCGAACCAGCAGCGCGTCCGCGCCGATGGCCTCGGCCGCGGACTCGGCCAGATTCCCGACCATGATGCTGTGGTGGTACGAACCCGGCGCTTCAAGCTGCAGCCGGCGGAGCAGCGGGTGCGCCGGGTTGGCCAACTCCAGGAGCTTGATCGGCGTCACGATGCCGAACCACTGCTCGAGAAACGGTAACACGCCGATCGTGATCACCGCGGCGAGGAATCCGTTGGCCAGAGCCCAACCCGCGTTGGCCGCGAGCGCGCGGTACTCGGCGGCACCGTCGAGCAGGCCCGCACCGAGGGTCGCCAGCGCGCTGGCCAGGCCGACCATCACGCCGGCGATCCCGAAGTCCGACCGCCGGTGAATCTGCCGCGTCGTGTAGACACCGACGAGCCCGCCGGTGAACGCCACCACAACCGGCGCCAGCTCGCGACCGGCAACCAGCCCGACGAGCACCGCGAGCACGGCCGTGGAGAAGAGTGCGAGCCGGGGCCGCAGCAGAATGGCCAGCAGCATGGACCCTGCCGCGGCCGGCGCCAGGTAGTTGCTCAGCCGCGGCGCGCCCAACACCTGCGAGAGACCGACGACACCGACGACGATGAGACTCCAGAGCATGACCAGCCGGTCGTTGCCCCAAATCTCCCGTTGAAACTGCAAGAGGTAGGCCCCCGTCACGACGAGGAGCAGGCCGACGACGGCCACAAGGCCGACGATCCCGGTCCACGTCACCCGCGGCGGATAGACGCCGGTCACGGCGAGAATCTGCATGTGGGCCGGAGTGACCAGATCGCCCCGGCGCAGGATGCTCTCACCCCTCTGGACCCTGGTCCGCACCATGGGCACCATGTTGGCCGCGGCGTTGCGCAGTTCCGCGGTCCTCGACGCGTCAAGTTCGAACGTCGGCCGCACGACCGCCGCGGCGATCTCGGCCGCCAGCACGCTCAGATCCGGCGGCAAGTCGGCGCCGCCGACCGCGTTGCGCGCGCGAATCCGGGCGAGCGCCACCGTGTCCTCACGCACACCGTCGCGCAACGCCGCCTCAACCGCCGCCTGCGCCGCGCGCCTTGCCGCCAGGAGCCCGGCCTTGGGCGCCCTCACGGCCGCCTTGGCCGCGGCGTCGGAGAGCGGCAGCCCCGCGGCTTCGCGGACCGACGCGGCACGAGTCGCGAGGCCGCCGGTGGACGCCACGCGGGCGGTCTCGATCTTGTCGAATGCCGTACCGGCCGCAGAGACCGCGGCCGCCACCTGCGCGGGCGAGTGCCGCATGACCGACGGGATCGCGCGCATGGCCTCGGCGCGCATGGCATCGGTCCGTGCCTGATCGACGAATTCGACCGTGCGCGGCGATTCGATGTCGCGCGGGCTCGGCTGGCCCACGTGAATGACAAGACTGGGCGGCAGGTAATCGGTACCGATGATCGCGACAAGAGCCAGCAGGGTGCCCGCGCCGATCAGCAGGCCGCGGGTCCACAACGGACGTTCAGCCGCCCTGGCTGCCGGCTGATTCCGGCCGTTTGCGGGCCCCCTCACGGACCCGTCCCCCCGGCCGGCGGGTCAGCGCGGCCGGCCTCGTAGCGCTCATAGGCCCGCACGATCGTTTGGACCAGCTCGTGCCGGACCACGTCCACCTGTGTCAGCTCGACGAACGCGATGCCTTCGATCGCACGGAAGATCTCACGCGCCTCCACGAGCCCGGACGGCCGGTCCCGCGGCAGGTCGATCTGCGTGATGTCGCCGGTGACAACCGCCTTCGAGCCGAACCCCATGCGCGTGAGGAACATCTTCATCTGCTCGCGCGTGGTGTTCTGGGCCTCGTCCAGGATGATGAACGCATCGTTCAAGGTGCGCCCACGCATGAACGCCAGGGGCACGACCTCGATCACCCCGCGTTCGGTGAGTCGAGCAACACGCTCCGGCCCGACCATCTCGTACAGCGCGTCATACAGCGGCCGCAGGTAGGGGTCGACTTTGGCCGCAATGTCCCCGGGCAGGAACCCCAGCTTCTCGCCGGCCTCGATGGCCGGCCGGGTCAGCACCAGACGCTGGACTGTGCGAGCGCGCAACGCCACGGCGGCCATGGCGACGGCCAGATAGGTCTTCCCGGTGCCGGCCGGGCCCACGGCGAAGACCAGGTCGTGCGCCTTGATCGCGTCAACGTAGCTGCGCTGGCCGGCGGTGCGGGGTGTGATCGGTTTGCCGCTCGCGGTCACGAGCAACACGTCACCGCCCAGCACGATGCCGCCGCCCTCAGCGTCGACATACCGGCCCCGCAGAGCCCGGCGGACGTCGGCGGCGGTCACGGTCTGGCCTGTGCGCGCCAGCGCCAGGAGTTGGTGAAATACGCGCACCGCGGCCTCGACCTGCCCGGGTTCCCCGCGAACGACGAGCGTGTCCCCGCGGACCAGGACCGTGGCTCCCAGTTCCTTCTCGACAACCTGCAGCAGCGCGTCGTGCTGGCCGAGGACGGTCACCGCGTCCGTGCCAGCGGGAAGGGGAATTGTGGCCTCGCTCACCGATGACTGGATCAAGCAGACCTCCCGGTCCGGTTGCCTTCGGCGGCACGGAGGAGGGCTCCTCCCCCCTACCCGCCGGCACGGTCCGGGCGATCCCGGCGAGCCTACGCCGACTCCATCAACCTGCGCAACCGCGCCAGAATCCGAGGGCGGTCTCGCGGCCCGCGGGGCACCACCAGGATCGTGTTGTCGCCAGCAATCGTACCCGCGACTTCCCGCCACTCCGCTTCGTCGATCGCCTCAGCCACGGCGCTGGCGCTCCCGGTAGTGGTCTTCACGAGCACGAGGCCGCTCCCCTCGTCGACGCCCGTGACGAACTCTGCCACGGTCCGCCGCAGGTGCGCCTGGATCTCGGTCGTCGGGGGTCGGGCGGCGTCGGGCGCCTGATAGCGGTAGGTGCCGTCGCCGGTCGGCACCTTCACCAATCCCAGCCGTTTGATGTCCCGGGAGACCGTCGCCTGTGTCACCCCGATGCCGCCGGCGCGCAGCGCGGCGACCAACTCGGTTTGCGTCCTGATGGCACGGCGGCCGATGATCTCGAGGATCCGGCGCTCGCGGTCGCGCATCAAGCGTCCCTATCCCGGCGCCACGGCGAGGAGGCGGGCCTCAGCCGCGCGCCGCGTGCCCTCCACCTGTTCGTGCCACGCCCGCTGCACGGCGAGCGCGGCCCTGGCGGCGATGAGAGACTGACGCACGCGCCCGTCGGCGGTACCGCCCGGCACATCCTTGGCCGCAACGGCGCCGGCCGGTGTTGCCGCGTCGAGGATGTCCCTGTCGAACAGCGGCGAGATCCGGCGGTACGTCTCCACTGGCAACTGCCACAACTCGCAACCGACGTCCTCGGCCGCGCGGACGGCCTGGCCGGCCAGGTGATGCGCTTGCCGGAACGGCACGCCCCGGCGTACGAGATAGTCGGCGACCTCGGTGGCGGTCGAGAAGCCGCCACCCAGTGCAGCGGCCATTCGGTCGCGGTTGACGCCGAGTCGCTCCGCCGCCAGGGCGAGCGCGGTTGTCGCCAGGTCGGCGGCCCGAAAGACCGCGAGCGCCTGCGCCTTGTCCTCCTGCAGGTCCCGGCTGTATCCCGTAGGCAGCCCCTTGGTCACCCCGCCCAGCGCGACGAGCGCGCCCAAACCGACGCCGGCCTGCGCGCGCGCCAGCTCCAGCAGATCAGGGTTGCGCTTCTGGGGCATGAGGCTGCTACCGGTCAAGACCGCGTCAGGAAGCGTCACGAACCCGAACTCGTGCGTCGTCCAGAGCACGAGTTCCTCGGCCCAGCGCGAAAGATGCAGCAGGAGCCCGGTGACCGCCGCGGCCGTTTCGAAGACGAAGTCTCGGCCTCCGGTCGCGTCGATGCTGTTCTCGCTGATCTCGGCAAACCCCAGGAGTTCGGCCTCGCGGAGTCTGTCGATCGGGAAACCGGCACCCGCGATCGCACCCGATCCGAGCGGACACACGTCGACCCGTCGGTACGCGTCGCGCAAGCGGGCGACATCGCGGCCGAGCATCCAGAAGTAGGCCAGCCAGTGGTGCGCCAGGAGCACCGGCTGCGCACGCTGCAGGTGTGTATAGCTGGGCAGCATGACGTCCATCTCGCGGTCGGCCCGGGCGAGCAGGGTGGCCTGCAACGCGGTGATGCCGCCGATCAGGTGGCCGAGGCGATGTTTGAGGTCGAGGCGGAATGCCGTGACGACCTGTTCGTTGCGGCTGCGGCCGGTGTGCAGCCAGCCCGCCGCCGCGCCGAGCCGCTGCACGAGCGTGGCTTCGACGAACGAATGAACGTCTTCATAGACACCGTCGGGCGACAGCCGCCCGGCGTCGGCCTCCGCCAGCAAGTCGCGGAGTGCGCGGCCGATGACCACGGCGTCGTCTCGGGGGATGATACCGGCCTCGGCAAACGCCGTGAGATGGGCCAGGCTCCCGAGCAGGTCCCATCGGAGCAGGTGCCGGTCAACAGGCAGCGAGCTGAGTAACGAGGCCAGCCGCGGATCCGGAGCGTCGGCGAACCGGCCGCCCCACATCAAGTACCCGGTGTCCGGATCAGCGGACGGGCTCACGGACCGTGCGCATCAGGTGGGGGTGCTTCTGCGCGAACACGCGCGTGGGCAGTCCCCACAGGTTGATGAAGCCGGAGGCCTCGCCGTGGTCGAACACGCCGCCGGCATCGAACGTCGCCAGGTCCACGTCGTACAGCGAGTGCGGCGATCGCCGGCCGACGGCCAGGACGCTGCCTTTGTATAGCCTCACCCTCACGGTGCCGGTCACGGTCCGCTGTGTGGACTGCACGAACGCGTCGAACGCCTGCCGCAGTGGCGAGAACCACTGGCCGTAGTACACCAACTCGGCGTACCGCGGCCCGATGAGTTGCTTGTAATGGGCGCACTCGCGCTCCACCGTGATCGCCTCGAGATCGCGGTGTGCGGTGAAGAGAATCGTCCCGCCCGGCGTCTCATAGACACCGCGCGTCTTCATGCCCACGAGCCGGTTCTCCACCATGTCCAGCCGGCCGATGCCGTGGCGGCCGCCCGCAGCGTTCAGACGTTGCATCAGCGTCAGGGCGTCCAGACGCTCGCCGTTCACCCCCACCGGCCGTCCCGCCTCGAACTCGATCTCGAGGTACTCAGGTTCGTCCGGCGCGAGACGAGGGTCCGTCGTGAACTGATAGAGATCGTCCGGCGGCTCGGCCCAGATGTCTTCAAGAATCCCGGCCTCGCTGCTGACGTGCCACAGGTTCTTGTCAACGCTGTAGGGCTTGGCCTTCGTCGCGGGTACCGGAATCCCGTGCGCCTCTGCGTACTCGATGGCCTGCTCGCGGCCCTTGATGTGCCACTCGCGCCACGGCGCGATCACCTTCAGGTGGGGAGCCAGCGCCTGGTAGGCGAGTTCGAACCGCACCTGGTCGTTGCCCTTGCCGGTGCAGCCGTGCGCCACCGCGTCGGCGCCCTCGGCCAACGCCACCTCGACCTGGGTCTTGGCGATCAAGGGACGCGCGATCGCGGTGCCGAGCAGGTAGCGGCCCTCGTAGACCGCGCCGGCCTGCACCATCGGGACGAGGTAGTCTGTCACGAACGTCTCCCGCACGTCGACGGCGTGCACCGCGGCCGCACCGCTGGCCAGCGCGTTGGCCTTGAGCGCGGCGAGATCATCGCCCTGCCCGACGTCGACGATGATGGCGATCACCCGGCCGCCGTAGTGTTCGCGCAGCCACGGAATCGCCACCGAGGTGTCCAGGCCTCCGGAGTACGCCAGCGCGATCGTATTGACGGCCATGACGTTCGCTCCCTCCTCGAAGACGTGCGTCTGATCTTACCGCGCGGGACGGGGCCCGGCGGCAGGTACTGGCATGGACGATAGCACACGGTCCAGGATGGCGACAGCCTGATCGATCTCGTCGGGCCGGACGACGAGCGGGGGTGCCAGGCGCAACGTCGTGGGCTGCACCGCGTTCACGAGCAACCCGGCCGCGCGGCAGCGCTCGACGACCGGCGCGGCGTCGCCGGGCAGCTCGACCCCGAGCAGCAGCCCGAGCCCGCGCACGCTCTTGAGCCGACCCCGGGTGACCAGCGGCTGGAGCCCCGCGCGCAGCCGTTCCCCCATGGCGGCGGCGTGCTCCGGCAGACGCTCCTCGACCACGGTGCGCACCACGGCCAGCGCCGCGGCGCACGCCAGCGGATTGCCGCCGAACGTGCTGCCGTGCTCCCCCGGCCCCAGCACCGCGGCCTTCTCCTTGACCAGCACCGCGCCGATCGGCACCCCGCCCCCCAGCCCCTTGGCCAGGGTGATCACGTCCGGCTCGATGCCGTAGTGCTCATACGCGAACAGGCGGCCCGTCCGCCCGATCCCGGTCTGAATCTCGTCGAAGATCAGCAGCAGGTCGCGCGCGTCGCACCACTCCCGCACGCTCCGCACGTACTCCAGGCTCGCCGGCACGACGCCCCCTTCGCCCTGGATCGGCTCCAGCAGCACCGCCGCGGTCCGCGCGGTCGTCGCCGCCGGCAGCGCGTCGAGATCGTTGTACGGCACGGCCACGAAGCCCGGCACCAGCGGGCCGAACGGCGCCTGGTACTTCGGCTGCATCGTCGCCGACAGCGTGCCCAGGGTGCGGCCGTGGAACGACTGCTGCGCCACGATGATCTCGTAACGGTCCCGGCCGTCGCGCCGCCCCCACTTGCGCGCCAGCTTGATCGCCGCCTCGTTCGCCTCCGCACCGCTGTTGCCGAACCACGCACGGGCAAACACCGAGTGCTCCACCAGGGCGCGGGCGAGCGCCGCCTGCTCGGCAATGTGAAACAGGTTCGACACGTGCAGCACGCGCGCAGCCTGCTGCTGGATCGCCTCCACGAGCCGCGGGTGGCCGTGCCCCAGCGCGCTCACCGCGATCCCCCCAATGAAGTCGAGGTAGCGCCGCCCCTCAAGGTCCACCAGCCACGTCCCCTCCCCGTGCGCGAACGCCACCGGCGCCCGCCGGTAGGTCGGCAGCAGGTAGCGCTGGCTCAGGGCCATCACGTCCGCGGTCGTCATCCCGGTGCGCCTCCCTCGACGTCCCCCGCTCACATCAGCGTGATCATCGTCCCCACCCCGGCTTCCGTGAATAACTCGAGGAGGAGCGCGTGCGGTACCGCCGTCCCAATGATGTGCGCGCTCGGCACCCCCCGGGTGAGCGCCCCCAGGCAGGCCTCCACCTTCGGAATCATGCCCCGTGACACCGTGCCGTCGGCCATCATGCGCCGCGCCTGCTCGGCCGTCATCTCCGTCACCAGCCCCGGCCCCCCCGCCGCCGGGCGCATCACCCCCGGCGTGTCGGTCAGGATGATGAGCTTGCGCGCCCCCAGCGCCGCCGCCAGCGCCCCCGCCGCATGGTCGGCGTTGAGGTTCAGACTCTCCCCCGCCTCCCCCAGCCCCACCGACGCGATCACCGGAATGTGTCCTGCCTCGCTCACCGTCCGCACGATCCGGGGATCAACCGCGGTGACCTCCCCGACATACCCCAGGTCCACCGGCCCGTTCACCCGCCGCGCCCGCAGCAGCCCCGCGTCCTTGCCCGACAGCCCCACCGCGCTCCCCCCGGCCATCCCGAGCCGCGTCACCAGCGCCTTGTTGGCCCGGCCCGCCAGCACCATCTCCACAATCTCCATCGTCTCCGCGTCGGTCACCCGCAGGCCGTCGACAAAGACCGTCGCCTTGCCCACCCGCTCCAGCATCCGCGTGATCTCCGGCCCCCCACCGTGCACCAGCACCGGGTTCACGCCCACCTGCTTCAGCAGCACCAGATCCTCGATCACGGTGCCCCCCGCCCCGGCCTCGAGCACGCTCCCCCCGTACTTCACCACCACCGTCCGCGTGCGCCACGCCGCCGCGTAGCGCACCCCCGCCGCGATCAACTGCCCCTCGTGGCTCACATCCGGGAGGGACCCGGGCGCGGAGCTCGGGGCCGCCGGCGTCATGTCAGGTACCCGCTGTTGATCTTCACGTATGTCTCGCCCAGATCACTGGTCCATCCGGTGAACGCCCCCGCCCCCAGCCCCAGCCCGATCGTCACGCGTACCTCCGGCCGTGCCAGCAGCGGCTGCGCCGCCGGATACGCCGCCGGTATCCCCACCCCGTCCCGCACCACCTCCACGTCGCCAATCGCAATCGACAGCCGGTCCGGGTCCACCGCGGCACCGCTCCGGCCCGCCGCCGCCGCCAGCCGGCCCCAGTTGAGTTCGGCCCCATGGAACGCCGTCTTCACCAGCAGCGACGTCATGACCGTGCGCCCCACCTGCCGCGCCTCGGCATCGCTCCGCGCCCCCCGCACCACGAGCTCGATCACCCGCGTCGTGCCCTCCCCATCCTCCACGATCAGCCGCGCCAGCCGGCCCGCGACGGCCCGCAGCCCCGCCACGAACGCCTCATACCGCGCCCCCGGCCCCGTAATCGCCCCGCCCCCGCTCGCCCCGTTGGCCAGCAGGAACACGCTGTCGCTCGTGCTCGTGTCCCCGTCTACACTGATGCAGTTGAACGTCGCGTCCACCACCGTCCGCAGCGCCCCCCGCAGCACCCCCGGCGCCACCGCGGCATCCGTGGTCAGCACCGCGATCATCGTCGCCATGTCCGGGTGGATCATCCCCGCCCCCTTGGCCATCCCCCCGATCGTGATCCGCCCGTCGCCGCAGTCCACCTGTACCGCCGCGGTCTTCGGCCACGCGTCCGTCGTCAGAATCGCCTCCGCCGCCCCCCGCCCGTCCGGCCCCAGCCCCGCCACCAGCCGCGGCACCGCCGCCGTAATCCGATCGATCGGCAGCGGCCGCCCGATCACCCCGGTGCTCGCCACCACCACCAGCTCCTCCGCGATCCCCAGCGCCGCCGCCGCCGCCGCCGTCATCGCCCGCGCATCCACGGCCCCCTGCTGCCCCGTGCACGCGTTGGCGTTCCCACTGTTGATCAGCACCGCCTGCGCCCGCCCCGCCCGCAGCCGCGTCTCACTCAGCACCACCGCCGCCGCCCGGGTCGCGTTCTGCGTGAACATCCCCGCCGCCGCCGCCGGCACGTCCGAGACCACCAGCGCCAGGTCCGGCCGCTCGCGCTTGATCCCGCAGTGCCCCCCCGCGGCCCGAAACCCCCGCGCCGCCGTCACCGTCCCCTCTACCAGCGTCACCGGCCCGCCAGGCATCGCTCCCCCCCCCTCACGGGTACAGCGGCGCGCCCTCTAGCCCCGCCGTCTCCGGCCACCCGCACATCAGGTTCATGTTCTGGATCGCCTGCCCCGCCGCGCCTTTCACCAGATTGTCCAGCGCCGCCATCACGATCAGCACCCCCGCCCCCGCCGCCACCCGCACCGCCACGTCGCAGTAGTTCGACCCGTACGTCGCCTTCGTCTGCGGCAGCTCCCCCCCCAGCACGCGCACGAACGGCTCCCCCGCGTACGCCTCCCTCAGGATGCCCTCCGCCTCCGCCTGCGTCAGCGCCTGCGTCAGCCGCAGATACACCGTCGCCAGAATCCCCCGCGTCATCGGAATCAGGTGCGGCGTGAACACCACCGCCACCGGCCGCCCCGCCAGCCGGGCCACCTCCTGCTCGATCTCCGGCGTGTGCCGGTGCCCCACCACGTTGTAGGGCTTGACGTTCTCGTTCACCTCGGCAAAGTGCGTCCCCAGCGACACCCCCCGCCCCGCGCCCGACACCCCCGACTTCGCATCAACGATGATCCCTTCCGCCCCCACCACGCCCGCCCGCAGAAACGGCGCCACCGCCAGCAGCACCGCCGTCGGATAACACCCCGGATTGCCCACCAGCCGCGCCCCCCGGATCCGCGCACGATGCAGCTCCGGTTGCCCGTACACCGCCTCCGCCAGCCGCGCCGGACACGCGTGCTCGGCTTTGTACCAGGCCCTGTACGTCGCCGCGTCCGTAAACCGAAAGTCCGCCCCCAGATCAATCACCTTCACCCGGGACGGCAGCGCCGGCACCATCGTCATCGCCATCCCCGGGGGCAGCGCGAAAAACACCACGTCCGACTCCGCCCCGATCACCCCTAGCTCGGCGGCCTCCGTCCTCTGCCCCACTACCCCCCGCAGGTTCGGAAATACCTCCCCGTACGGCTCCGCCTGCCGGCTCTCCGCCGTCAGATGCGTCAGCCTCACCTCCGGGTGCCGCCCCAGCAGCCGCACCAGCTCCCCGCCCCCGTACCCCGAGGCCCCCACAATGCTCACTCGCGTCGGCATGCCAGTTCCCCCACACGCGCCCGCCTTGCGTCTCCGCACGCGCCCCAAACAACAACACCCGCCTTGTAGGGCGGGCAGTTCGCGCGGGCGCAGATCATCGTTCGGTCCTCCTTGGCCGTCTCGCGGGACGGCGCTTAAAGGAGCGCACTCGAGCTCGCGGGCCAGCGTAGCACCGGCCCGGCCCCGCGTCAAGGAACCGGGCATGCGGCGCCGTCACCGCGACCGCGTGAGGCCGCGGCGCCCTGCGAGGGCGCACAGAACATGGCTCGCAAGGGCCCGGCTGCCCCGTACCGTCCACACCGCCGGCGAGGCAAGCAGCAGCGCGCCCTGCCGCAGGGCCACGAGCCCGACGCGGAGCCACCGGAGGCGTTGCCCTGCGCGGCGCAGGGACGGGACCCTCGCGTACAGCAGCGTCGCGGCCAGAACCGAGAGCGACGCGGCGAACTTCATCGCGTGGGTCAGGTGAATGCCGGCGAGCTCCTCAACCAGCAACTGCAGGCCGATCACGAGGACCAGCAGATAGGCCGCCGCCTCCAGCATCGGCTCTCGCTCGATGAGCTTCACGAAGATCCCGGCCGCGAACCGCATGGTGACGATCCCGAGGAATACGCCGAGGAGCACGACCCAGATGTCCCGGGACAACGCCACGGCCGCCACGACGTTGTCGAGGCTGAACGCCAGGTCGGCGAGCTCGACGTTCAGCACCACGGCCCAGAAGCCCAACCGGCTCGCCCGGACGTCCGGCCCGGCGGTGTCCGAGACCGTGTGCGCGTCGGCGGAGAAATGCGACACGGCCAGGTAGATCAGGTAGAACCCACCGAGCAGCAGCAACCACCGGTTGCGCACGACCCAGGTCGCCAGGAAGAGCATGGACCCGCGGCCCAGGTACGCGCCGAGCAGGCCGACCTTGAGCGCGGCGAGCCGCTGCCCGCCGAGCAGTCGGTGGACCGGGTGGGAGAGCACGCGCAGGAGCCGCGGCCACGGGATGGGGTCTCTCGGCGGGAGATGGGCGACCATCGCGCCAAGCACTGCGGCGTTGTCGATCGACAGGATGCCCTCCAGGTAAATCAACTGGAGGACGATGAACAGCACGCCCCATTCGAGTGACACGTGGCGCCTCCCCGCACCTCCGTGAGAGGCCGTCGGGCCAGCCCATCCTGTGCGGGGCCGGGCGGCGCCACAAAGGCGGCGCCGCCCGGCTCGATACTCCGCCTAGCTAGTAGGCCGTGGACAGCACCTCTTCCTCTGATGGCACGTAGTCGTTGATGTGGTGCCTGGGCGGGTCTTGCTTCTGCGTCAACAGGCTCACCGGGACCATGACGAGCAGCGACACGAGCGGGGGAATCAGGGTGTCGGCACCCGCCCATTCCGGCGGGATCTTGTAGTACAGGATGACCCGCAGGAGTGATCCCACGATCACCGACGCCAGCGCACCGTAGGTGTTGGCTTTCTTCCAATACAGGCCCAGCGTCAGCGGCACGAAGCACCCGGCAAACACGACGTCAAACGCCAGGACCAGCAGAATGCCGGGCTCGGGCTTGATGATGGCGATCCAGATCGCGGCCGCCATGACCGGGATGGCCGCGACGCGCGTCACCCAGAGCAGCCTGGCATCGAGAGCCTTCCGGTCCTGCTCGGAGTAGTGCTTCTGCCAAATCTTGAGGATGTTCCGCTGCACAATGTTCCGACCGAAGACCGATGAGATGGCCAGCACACCGCCGTCGCCGGTGGACATGCCGGCACCGATGATCCCGCCCATGATGAACAAACCGAAGATGAAGGGGAGGCCCATGGCGAGCGTCGGCAGGACCATGCGGGGCTCGGCGACGTTCGGCGACAGCTTCAGCGCCATCAAGCCCATGAACGAGGCGGCCAGCCCGATGATGATCGTGCCCGCCGCGGCATAGAACGTCGCATTCCTCGCCGTCCGCGGGGAGTTGGCGGCGAACACGCGCTCCATGAAGTCGAGCGCGACGACGTCCCCGAGACCGAGCGCGAGAATGCCGGCCCAGTTGAGGAGCGCACCGCTCTTGAGGTACATCAGCCCGCTCAGGTCAAAGTGCCCCGCCGGAATCGCGGGCTTGAAGAAGTCCCAGCCGTAGGTGAGGTACAGAAACAGGAACCCGCCGATGAACCCGATGATCGAAGGATAGATCATCACGATGTCCGTGGACACCTGCGAGAACATGCCCCCCGACATCGTGTAGAGAAAGAGCACCACCGAGATCCCAATGAGCGCCTGCAGGTAGGTGAGACCGAAGGCGATGTGGATGATCCAGGACACGCCCGAGAGGTTGCCCGCCACCAGGATCATGAAGCTGATGGCCATCGCGATCGCGACGAGGACCTCCACGAGCCGGCCGTAGCGCCGGTAGTAGTAGTCCGGCAAAGTGAGAAGGTTCAATCGGTTCAGGGGCATGGCGTAGAAGAGGCCGGTAATAACCAGACACAACGCGAGGCCCAGTGGGAACTGAAACCCGGCCCACCACCCGCCCGGACCGTACACCGCGCCGGTGTTGCCCATGGTCGCGTTGGCGTCGATGGCCTGCGCCATCATCGTCGTCCCCACGAAGAAGAAGGGGAGCGCCTTGCCGGCGACGATGAACCGCTTGCCGCTCCTCCTCACGAGCGGCATGACACCGACACCGGCGATGAAGATGAGTGCCACGTACGCGAGAATGCCCCAGCCGTAGTTCGTCAACGTGATCCCTCCTTCGCGGCCACCAGAAACCGGCGGAGTCCGTCAATGGAATCGAAGACGTAGTCCGGCTGTACCGTCCCGTCGAGGTCGCCTTCCCGGTACTCGCCGGTCTTGATCAGCGCCGATCGCACGCCGACCCGACGCGCCCCGATGATATCGGTGCCGATCTTGTCTCCCACCATCAAGACCCGGCGCCTGTCGTTGATCCCCATGCTGTCGAGCGCGATCTCAAACATGTATTGACTCGGCTTCCCAATGTAGACGGCCGTCGCTCGTGCCGCGTCCTCGAGCATCCTGCCGTACGCGCCGACGGTGAGCTCGAGATCGCCCATGCTGCTGTCGGTCACCTCCGGGATCATGACGACGAGCTTCGCCCCGTTGACCAGCAGCTTGAGAGCCCGGTTCATGTTCTGGAAACTGAAGTCGTCCCGGCAGTCACCGAGGACCAGGTACTCGGGCCGCTCCGGGTCCTGGACGAGGTCGTGGAACTCCTCGATGCCTTCGCCCTTCACCATGACCCAGCATGACCGTGCCTGACGGTCCCGCAAGTACTGGGCGGATGCGAACGAGGCCGTGATGACCTGGTCGTTTTCGATGGGGAATCCCCGGGCCCGGAGTTTTGCGCCGGCCGAACGCCGGCTCTTCAGAGTGCTGTTGGTCAGGATGCGTATGACGGTGCCCCGTCTGCGCAACTCTCCGAGGAGCTCTACCGCGCCGGGGTACGCGCGGCCCTGGTACTCGAGGACGCCGTCCACGTCGAAGATCACGCCGTCGAACGCGTCAGGCATTGCCGATCTCTGCCGGTGACGCCCCCGTGGTCGCCACACTTCACTCCACGGGGACGAGGTCTCCGGTCCGCGTCATCCGCAGCCGTTCGAGCAGTGGGTTGATGCGGACTCCCTGTTCGTTGAACTCGATCCTTCCGCTCGCCCCGCTGTAGCCCGGCGCCCCGCGGATGAAGACCGCGGCGAGCGCCTTGGTGTTCTCGCCCTGCTGCCGCATCGCCTGAGCCAGCAGCCAGATGCCGTCGTGGCTGAACGCGCTCCATGCCGTTGGCCGCGCGTGTGGAAACCTGGCGGCGAAGCGCTTTCTGAACCGCTGAGCTGATGCCGTGTTGTAGCCGACCTCGATGCCGAAGACGCGTCCTTCGCCCAACGCAGGGTTGTCCAGCGTGACTTGGCTCGGGTACGGCACGTACCATGGCGCGGACAGCCGGGCGGCCACGGCTTGTGGAACGAGGGTCTTGCCGTCGTCCCCGTAGAGACCGCAGATGATCGCGTCGGGCCGTGTGGCCGCCACGGCGTTCACCGTCGCCGTGTAGTCCGACCGGCCCTCGACGTACGACGCAGACACGACCGCGTCGCGTCCGAGCCGGCGTAGCTCCTCTGCCGCGGCCCGGCGAAAATCGGCACCAAACGGGTTGTCGGGACCGAGCACCGCGATGCGTTGATGGCCATCGCCGTGGGCCCACCGGGCGAGCTCCTGCCCGAGCGCGGCCGCCGGCACACCGAGCGTGAAGACCGTGTTGGTGATCCGGGTCTGCTCCTCGCCGGCGGCGGTGGTCGCCGCCACGTTCAGGACAATGACGCCCTTCGATCGCGCGTACTCGAGCCACTCGAGCAGGATGTCAGTGCGCGTGCCGTTGACGATGGCCGGAACGTTGTCCGTGTCTATCAGTTTGCGCACGGCCTCCGTGGCGACCTGGGCGCTGCACTTGCAGTCCTCGGTGATGAGTTCCAGCTGGCGTGCGCGTATGCCGCCGGCCTCATTGACCTCCTCGATCGCGAGCTCCACGCCTCGGGCGACGTCCTTCCCGACGCCGATTTCCGTACCGGTCAGAGAGGTCACCAGCCCGATAGGAATCGGTTTGGCACCACCGCCGCCGCAGCCGGCGGCCGCAAGCGCCAGCAAGACGCCGACGGCCAGCGTCACAAGCAGCCGAGGGCGGCGCACCGCGTTCCCGATTGTCATCACGCGACCTCCAGGTTCCCGGCGCGCGGGAAGGCCTTGCCGGCAGGACAGGCCTCGGACTGGAGGCCCGTCCTGCCGGCCGCAGGCCGCCGCTACGGGCGCGAATCGACGTTTCGTCACAGGCTCTCCGCTAGTAGCCGGGCACCTGCTTCGGGAAGTAGTCCTCCATCTTGCCCTCGCGGTAGACGTCCAGCGTGGTGCAGTGCAGGGCGCCGCCGAACGGGATGACCTTCTCGTAGGGAATCGGGACCACGTTGAACCCGAGCTTGTCGAGTTGGTCCATGTAGGCGGTCTCGTGCGCCTCGACGCAGACCGTCTTCGGGTCGATGGAGAACGTGTTCATCGAGATCCACGACTTGCCCTCATAGAGACCGGTCAGGTAGACCTTGTTTCTGTGCACGTAGGTCGGTCGGGCCGCGGGAATCAGCTCCCAGTCGTTCTTCTTGAAGAGCTCCCACAGCTCAGGCGTGCGCGGCGCCCAGTCGGGGTTGTACATGCACAGGCCGGGGCGCAGCGGCACCAGGTTGACGTCGATGTGCCACGGATGGTAGTTGTCCGGCTTGTCCTTCTCCTTCGGTGTGTCAAACAGGACGTGGTGGACCCGAATGCCGAGCGCGCCGAACATGCGCTTGAGCCAGTCCATGCCGCCCCTGTTCGTGACGCAGGAACCCTGGTGGAAGACGTCCTTGCCGAACCGCATCATGTCGGCCGCGTCCCACAGCGGCTCCTTCTCGGTGAGCTGGAACTCCCAGTTGTAGAGCTTCTGCCGCTTGTCCTCGTCGGTCCACGTGTGCTCGAAGTCGTAGTAGTAGTTCCGGACATAGGACTCGTCGGTCAACATCGGCATGGGCGCCGCGAAGTGGACGACCTCCGGGTCCTCCTTGAAGTACCGCTCGAAGATCGGCCGCAGGTTGAACCGCTCGTACACGCGGGACCGGCGGACCGTTGTGGCCTCCACGATGTAGTTCCCGTGGATGACCGTGACGTCGCGGACGTTGTTCACACCGTGCGCGTTGAGCTGCACCCAGCCGAGCGGGGAAGGCAGTGGCTTGTTAAACATGAAGTCCTGGACCGTGATGCGGTCGACGATGACGCCGCGCTTCTCGAGTTGTGCGACGAAGTAGTCCATCTGCTCGTTCGCGCCGTCAACCATCTCCTGAGGGAAGGGCCCGTACTGCGGGAGTGGAAAGCCGCCCAGCGGGAGGTCGTACCACCACGCCGGCTCCGGCGCCGGAACGTTGGTGCCCTCTGGCCGTCCGATGATGACCCTCTTCAGAGGATCCCATTCGTTCCAGGAATTGACGATCTTCGCCATGCGCTTGTCCTCCTTCTTGGGTGCCATTGGTGTCGTGCGCTGTGGTGCTGGTGCAACACGCCTAGGTCCTGCGCGCCGTGACGCCGGGCCCTTTGGCGCGGCGCGCCTCCGTGCCGTGCGCCCGGTGCCCGACGCGCCTGTGCGCTTCGGCATCGCTCACGCCCTCCTCAGCTTGCGGGTCCGCACGAACTGCTCCAGCACCTCGGTGAGGTTGGGCCGGCCGATCTCCTGCAGATCGTAGTAGACGCGCGTGTGCGGCTTCTTGATCTTGAGGATGCGGCCCAAGTCGATGGGTGTCCCCACCACGACCGCATCGCAGTCGGTGTTGTTGATGGTCGCCTCCATGTCCCTGAGCATCTCCTGGCCGTAGCCCATGGCGGGCAGCAGGGTGCCGATGTCCGGGTAGATCTGGAACGTCTCGACCAACCGGCCTTTGAGATACGGCCGGGGATCGACCAGGGACGCGGCGCCAAACTTCTGCGCCGCCACCACCGCGGCGCCGATCCGCATCTCGCCGTGGGTCAGCGTGGGCCCGTCCTCGATGGCCAGCACGCGCTTCCCCTTGATGACGGACGGGGCGTCCACCGCGATCGGCGACGCCGCGTCGATCACGGTTGCCCGCGGGTTCACCGCCTCGATGTTCTTGCGGACGGTCGCCACCCCATTGGGATCCGCGCTGTCAATCTTGTTGATGACGACGACGTCGGCGAGGCGCAGGGTGACGGCGCCCGGCCAGTAGCTGAGTTCGTGCCCCGGCCGCAGCGGGTCGACGACGGTGACGTGCAGGTCGGACTTGTAGAAGGAAAAGTCGTTGTTGCCGCCGTCCCACACGATGATGTCGCAGCCCTTGGGGTCTTGTTCCGCGGCCCGGAGGATGGCCTCGTAGTCCACGCCCGCGTAGATCACGTTCCCACGGACGATGTGGGGCTCGAACTCCTCCATTTCTTCCACGGTGCAGTTGTGCTTCTCGAGGTCGGCCAGTTCGGCGAAGCGCATGGCCTTCTGAGCCACCAGGTTGCCGTACGGCATCGGGTGGCGCACCGCCACCACCTTGAGACCCTGTGCCATGAGGATCTCGATAATGCGGCGGGAGGTTTGGCTCTTCCCGGCACCGGTGCGGACGGCACCCACCGAGACCACCGGCTTGGTGCTCGTGAGCTGGGTGTCCTTGGGACCGAGCAGGATGAAGTTGGCGCCGGCAGCCTGGACAATCGCCCCGACCGTCAGCACGTGCTGGAACGAGACATCGCTGTACGAGAAGACGCAGTCGTCGGCCTTGAGGTCGCGGATCAGCTTCGGGAGATCGGCCTGCGCGTAGATGGGAATGCCGTCGGGATAGAGGTCCCCGGCCAGTTCCTTGGGATACTTCCGGCCCTCGATGTCCGGTATCTGCGTGGCCGTGAAGGCCACCACATTGTAGTCGGCGTTGCCCCGGTAGTAGGTGTTGAAGTTATGGAAGTCGCGCCCGGCGGCGCCGATAATGATGACGTTCTTCCTCGCCATATCTCCCCTCCGTTTCCCCACGGGGTCTGCGCGGTCCGCGCGACCGGGGAGGGCTGATTACGTGACCACCTCGGTCCCCGCCTGGCCGGCGACGGCCTTCTCGATGTCGTCGAGGTGGCAGATGATCGCCCGGTTCCCCGTGCTCTCCACGAAGCTGATCATCGCGTCAACCTTCGGGCCCATCGATCCGGGCGGGAAATGGCCTTCCTGGAAGTAGCGCTTCATCTCGTCGAGCGTGACCTTGCCAAGGAGACGCTGGTCGGGCTTGCCCCAGTTGATCGCCGCGCCTTTAACGTCGGTGGCGACGATGAACAGGTCGGCGTTGATCATGCCCGCCACGCGGGAACTGGCGAGATCCTTGTCGATGACCGCCTCGACGCCGCGGAACGACTGCCCCTCGCGCACGACCGGGATGCCGCCACCGCCGGTGCAGATGACGATGTAGCCGTTGTCCACGAGCTGCTTGATCTCGCGGTGCTGGCTGATGGCCACCGGCCGAGGCGACGCCACCACACGACGGTATCCCTTGTCGGTCTTGACCATCCGGTACGGCCGCTTGGCCGCTTCCTCTTCGGTGTAGAACGGCCCGATGGGTTTCGTGGGATTCTGGAACAGGGGGTCGTTCGCATCGACCTCGGTGAACGTCAGGACGGTCAGGAAGTGCCGGTCGAGGCCGGCCTCGGCCAGCGCCGTGTCCAGCGACGCCTCGATCATGTACCCGATCTGGCCCTGCGTCATCGCGCCGATGACGTCGAGGGGCATCGTCGGGACTTCGTTGGTGCTCTCCTGCTGCAGGAGCAGATTGCCCACCTGCGGACCGTTCCCGTGCGTGATTACAATCCGGTAGTCCCGGGCGAGCCGCGCGATGACCCGCATCGCGTGTTTCATGTTCTCGAGCTGCTGTTCGGCGGTGCCCTCCTGCCCCTTCTGGATCAGCGCGTTTCCACCCAGGGCAATCAGGGCGACCGGATTCTTGGCCATGGGTTCCTCCGCTTCTCGCGGTGCGCCGCCGTCGCGTCGCACGCAAAGGACCGGCTAGTCTCCGAGCGTTGCGACCATCACGGCCTTGATGGTGTGCACGCGGTTCTCGGCCTCATCGAAGACGATCGAGGCATCCGACTCGAAGACGTCGTCGGTGACCTCCATGGCCTCGAGACCGAACTTCTGGTAGATCTCCTCGCCGATCTTCGTCTCTCGGTTGTGGAACGACGGCAGGCAATGGAGGAACTTGACATTCGGGTTGCCCGTGCGCTCCAGCACCGAGCGGTTCACCTGGTAGGGTTTCAGCAGCGCGATGCGTTCCTTCCAGACATCGGCCGGCTCGCCCATCGAGACCCACACGTCGGTCGCGACGAAGTCGCACCCCTTCACACCCTCGGCCACATCCTCCGTGAACGTGAGCCGGGCGCCGGTCTGCTTCGCGATGTCACGCGCCTGCTCGATGAGCTGCGGGCTCTGCTGGAGGCTCTTGGGCGCCACGCACCGGAAGTCCATGCCCATCTTCGCGGCGCCGATCAGGTACGAGTTGCCCATGTTGAACCGCGCATCGCCGAGGTAGGCGAACGTGACCTTTGCGAGCGGTTTGTCGGTGTGCTCCATC
>JAVKJV010000003.1:0-86538 GCA_031458775.1 Candidatus Fervidifonticultor quartus
CCTCACCTGCCGAAGCCGCTCGCCGCCGCCGGTGTGAAGTACACGATCGTCGACGACACGCACTTCCTGCATGTCGGGCTCACCGAGGCCGAACTGATCGGGCACTTCGTCACCGAGGAGGACGGCGCGATCGTGGCGATCGTGCCGAGCGCCAAGGCGCTGCGGTACCGCATCCCCTGGGCTGCGGTTGACGATGTCATGCGCTGGCTCCGCGAGCAGGCCGCGGATGACGACCGCGTGCTCTTCATGGGCGACGACGGTGAGAAGTTCGGTCTCTGGCCGGGCACGTATGCTCTTTGCTGGGAACGCGGGTGGGTCGAGGCGTTCTTCTCCGCCCTGGAGTCGGCGCGCGACTGGCTGACGCTGGTCCCGCCCGGTGAGTGGGTACAGGCCCGGCCGGCGCGCGGACGCATCTACCTGCCCGCGGCCTCATACGACGAGATGACCGAGTGGGCGCTCCCGGCGCAGGTGGCCGGGCGCCTGGCCGCCCTCAAGCACGACCTCGAGGCGCAGGGCCGTCACGACATCCTGCCCTTCCTCAAGGGCGGGTTCTGGCGCTACTTCCTGGTGAAGTATCCCGAAGTCAACACCCTGCACAAGACCATGCTACGGGTCAGCCGGAGAGTCTGGCGCATGCGGGCGGGCCTGCGCCGCGATGAGGCACTCGATCATCTCTGGCGGGCGCAGTGCAACTGTCCGTACTGGCACGGTGTATTCGGCGGGATCTACCTGGGGCACATCCGCTCGGCGAACTTCGCGCACCTCATCGCGGCCGAGCGCATCGCGGACGCCGGGCGCAGGGCACGGGCGTGGGTCGAGGCGCGCGCCGAGGATCTTGACGCCGACGGCCAGCCCGAGGTGCTCGTGCGCAGCGACGCGCAGGTGCTCTCGATCGACCCGGCGGACGGCGGCAGCGTGGTCACGTGGGACGTGCGCGAGGCCGGCGTGAACCTGGTCAACGTCATGACGCGCCGCGCCGAGCGCTATCATGAGCCGCTGCGGGAGGCAATCGCACGGGGCCAGGCCGTGTTGTATCGGCCCGATGTGACCGAGAACATTCACACCACGGCCGTGCGGGTGAAGGAGTGGGGGCTCGAACGGTATCTTACGACCGACTGGTATCGGCGCTCGAGTTTCCTTGATCACTTCCTGGCGCCGGGCGGGACCGCCCCCGCCTTCGCGCGCGGCGACGTGCGCGAATTGGGTGACTTCGTGAACCAGCCGTATGAGGTGGCGATCAACTCGGGGCCCGGGACCGGTCGCCGCGGGCGGGGCACCGGTACTCCCGGGCCTTGCACCGTGAGGCTCGCGAGGAACGGACACGTGTGGGCGGGCCTCGAGCGCGTGCCCGTCCGCGTGGAGAAGACGCTGACCGTACCTGCCGGCCGGACTGACCTCGGGGTGTCGTATCGGGTGACGAACGACAGCGGCGAGGCGCTCGTCGCCGACTTCGCCGTGGAGACCAACTGGGGCACGATGGGGCCTGACGCGACGGTCGTGGTCGGCGCGGATGCGTTTCGTGTCGGCGACACACGGGAGATCGCCGACACCGGCGCCTTCACGCTCCGGGATGAGGGCTGGCGCCTCGCGGTCAGCACGACCATCGACGCGCCGCTTGCGCCCAGGCTCTGGGTGGTGCCGCTTGAGGTGGTATCGGCATCCGAGGCCGGATACGAGCGGACCTATCAAGGGGTGTCGTTGGTGACGGTGTGGTCGATGCGGCTCCCTCCGGGGGCGGCATGGGAGGCGAGCATTGGGGTCGTTGTCGGATCGCTCGCGGTGAGGATGGCTGGTTCGGGGCTGTGCGCCCGTCACAACATCGAGAAGCGTGATCGGATATGGTAGTGGCTGTCCGGAAGCGGAGCGCCGCGGCTGGAATTCCTTCCTCTGATCTGCGCTTTGCGTTCATCCGCGCTTCGGGGCCGGGCGGTCAGAACGTCAACAAGGTCGCAACCGGCGTGCAGT
Organism: Candidatus Fervidifonticultor quartus; assembly: GCA_031458775.1. Lineage (GTDB taxonomy): Bacteria > Sysuimicrobiota > Sysuimicrobiia > Sysuimicrobiales > Humicultoraceae > Fervidifonticultor_A > Fervidifonticultor_A quartus. The sequence goes on from JAVKJV010000003.1 coordinate 1,966, forward strand.
TGCGATTCGCCATGGGGACTTCACGCGCCCTGAGCGACGCGGTCAGAGCCCGGCTGAGGCGCATCGCCGCGAATCGGATCACCGCCGGCGGTGAGCTCATCATCGAGGCGACGCGCTTTCGCACGCAGGAACGCAACCGGCAGGATGCGCTGGAGCGTCTTGCGCAACTCATCGGCCGGGCGAGCGAGGCGCCGAAGGCCCGCCACGAAACGCGGCCGCCCGCCGCCGCGAGGCAACGACGCCTGCAGATCAAGCGTCGCGAGGCCGCCAAGAAGCGTCTTCGCGGGCGACCGTCGCCCGAAGACGACTGACCATGCCCCAGGTATCCGTGCTAACCAGGAGTTTCCTGGCAAAGGCCGCGGGTCGACTGGCGGCGCGTGACCCGGACCTTGCGAGAACTTTCAGAGCCTGCGGCGCGCCGCCACTGTGGCCTCGCCGACTCATGTCAATGCGCAGGCCGGGCATCTGGCCGATCAGTGATCTCGCTCTGGCACAGACAGTCCGCGCGGTGAAACGGCTGCGCGCACTTCCCCCATCGGCACGCCTCGGCGAGCTCGCAGAAGGTTGGCGGCCGCGTCGTGGGCGATCAGCGAGCCGGTGCGCATCACGCCAAGGCGTCGCGGCCCGAGGCAGTTGCCTATGCTGGCTTCCTGCTGAGTGCGCTCGTCGTCGGCGCCTTTGGGCTGGTAGCTGGCCGGCGAACGCGTTCGGATGACCCGCACCATTGAATCTCATCGGCAGCGCGTTGGGGGTGAGCCTGCGATGACGACGTCGGACGACGCGACGCGTGACTTCCTGCGACATACTGTCGCGACGCTGGCCTACCGAGGCGGGAAAGCGGTACGCGGTGCGCCCGCCGGGTTCGGCGACCGGAGGATCGTCGAGACTGCCCGGTCGGCGGTAGAGATCCTTGCCCACATCGGCGACCTGCTCGAGTGGGCGCTGTGGCTCGCGAAAGGGCAGCACGTCTGGAAGGACGCCGTGCCACAAATGTGGGAGGATGAAGTGGCCCGGTTCTTCGACGGCCTCCGGCGGCTCGACGACTACCTGGCATCGGACGCGCCGCTCGGGCATCCGCCGGAGAGGCTGTTCCAAGGTCCGATCGCCGACGCACTGACCCACGTCGGACAGATCGCGACCCTACGCCGGGTGGCCGGCGCGCCGGTCCGAGGCGAGAACTACTTCAGAGCCGACATCGCGATCGGTCGGGTTGGTCCGGAACAGTCCGCCCCGCGGGTCGAGTTCGACTGACGAAGAGAGGACCACTCATGGCCGTCAAGCAGTGGAGTGCACCGCCCGCGATGACGATTCATCCGCAGAAAGGCTATCGGGCGCGCATCGAGACCAGCCGGGGCACGATCACCGTAGAACTGGCCCCGCGGCACGCGCCCAAGACGGTCAACAACTTCATCTTCCTCGCGCGAGAGGGATTCTACGACGGCGTCACGTTCCATCGCGTGATCGCCAACTTCATGATTCAGGGCGGCGATCCCACGGGGACCGGCCGAGGAGGGCCGGGCTACCGGTTCGAGGACGAAACGAAGGACAACCCGCTGCGCCACACGGCGGGCGTGATCTCGATGGCGAACGCCGGCCCAAACACCAACGGCAGCCAGTTCTTCATCACGCACTCCCCACAGCCGCACCTCGACGGCCGGCACACGGTCTTCGGAAAGGTGATCGAGGGGCAAGACGTCGTGGACGTCATCCGGCAGGGCGATCGAATGACGAAGGTCGAGATCGACGAGGTCTAGGTTGTTGTCCGATCCGCTGATCGGTCTCCTGCAGCAGCGGCTCTGGATCGTTGACGCTGATATGTGAAGGGAGCCGAGGGTTACGCCGCCTACCAGAGCAGGCGGTAGATTCCGTATGATCCCAGCACGCGTCGGATATAGGCCCGCGTTTCGGTGTAGCCGATGCGCTCGATGAAGTAGTCGGGGTCGGGATCGAGCCCGACCCACCGCCGCGCCGCCCCGGGTCCGGCGTTGTACGCCGCCAGGGCCAGGCGCGTGTCGCCATGGAACCGGTCGAGTTGCAGCCGCAGATAACGCGCGCCGAGCCGCAGGTTGGTTGCCGGATCCTGGAGGCGGCGCGTGTTCAGCGACGGGTCGCCGCTCAGCGCCTGCGCCGTTGTCGGCAGCAGTTGCGCCAGACCGACGGCTCGCGCGGTCGAGATCACGGCCGCGTCATACCGGCTCTCCTCGCGCACGAGCGCGAGCAGGAGCAGCGGGTCGATTCCTGCGGCCTGCGCAGCCGCGTTGACCTCGGCCCAGTAGGCTTTGGGATAGGCGAGCCGCCACGTATCCTCGTCCCGCACGCCGTTGGCCAGGGCGTCGTCGGCCAGGGCCACGGAGCGCGGGATGTCGCCCAAGCGCGCGTACACCTGCGCGGCGAACCGGGACAGCCACGGGTGCGGCTGCGCGGCCAGCGCGTCCTCGACTGCGTCGGCCGCGTCGGCGTCGAGTCCCAGCAGGGCCAGTTCCTCGTGCGCCGGCGCGGCGACCTGGCGCGAGGAGTCGATGAACACACGTGGCGGCACGACGGGCGGCGGAAGCCGCAGACGAGCCCGAGCCCGCTGGCCGTAGAACGTGAAGGGGTATTGCTCGGCGACCATCCGGATCATGCGCGACGCCTCGGCCGCGCGGTGTTCCCCACCCCAGGCCTCGAGCGTCTTGGCGGCCCAGTACCAGGCGCGCGCCGCGGCGCTGCGCCACGGCGCGGTCTGCGCCGCGGTGCGAAAGAGCCGTTCCGCGTCGGCCAGCCGGCCGCTGCGGAGCGCGATCCAGCCCAGGCGCCACCGTGCCTCCGGCGTCTGATCGGCGTCAGGCGCGACCTCGGCGACACGTCGGTAGTGGGCCGCGGCGTCGGCCAGACGGCCGGCACTTTCCGCGCGTAGCCCGGCGTTATACCAGAACCGGCCGGCCCATGGACCCGTGGGTGCGACACGCATGAACATCTGGGTCGCCTCGCGCGCCTGTGCCGCCATGCCCGCCCGGCGCGCGGCGTGCGCTGTCCAGAACCACGAGGCCGCGGGGTCCCACCCTAGCGAGGCGGCCCGCCGAAACGCGCGGTGCGCTGCGGCGGCGTCGCCGGAGAGTGCAAGCTCGCCAAGTCGATACCAGGCCTCGCCGGCGACCGGGCCCGAGGTGGGCGCAGTTGTTGCTGCGCGGAACTCGGCGGCCGCGCGATCCCACTCGCCCAGCCTAGCCAGTTGCCGGCCACGCGCGAGCCGCGCTCCGGCGTGCGCGCGGCCGGCAACATCATGCCGGCCCGCAGCCATACCCGCGGCCTGCAACGACGCCCACACGCCCGGATCGTCGGGCCGCAGTGTCGCGGCCTCCGTCAGCACCTCGACCGCGTAGGCTGTCCGGCGCTGCGCCATCGCGGCTTCGCCAAGGCTGAGCAGCGCGCGTGCCCGCAGGCGTCCGCCAGCCGACGTCGCTCGCGACGGCCCCGCCGTCGCCCGGGCCTGCGCGGCGATAGGCGCGAGAGTCCGGGCAGCCTCTGCGGGACTGCCTGACCGCATGAGCGCCCGCCCGCGCTCCACCTGCGCCCAGGCGCCGAGGGTGGGGTGCGCCACGGCCCTGGCGAACGCGTCCGCGGCGTCGCGATGCCGTTCGAGCCGGGTCAGGCAGACGCCGAGGAGGTACGCGGCGCGCTGAGCGTCGAGCCCATCCCCGGCTGCCGTCGGCTGAAGCGCCGACGCCGCGCCGCGGCAGTCGCCCTGACGAACCTGCTCGACAGCCGACTCCAGCGATCGCTGCGCGAGTGCCACCCCGGGGGAGAGCCCGGTGGCGGCCAGCGCGGCGATCGCCGCGGCGAGCCCGCAGGCCGCGATCAACGGGATGGGCCGCGACCGAACGCGCGCACTCACGAGGCCGACGTGTTCGGTTTCACCGCCCGCACGGTCACGCTGAAGAGGCCGGCCGCAACGTACCCGCGCCGGGTCACGACTTCGATGTCGGTGAACCCTGCGTCTGCGATCAGGGCGAGATACTCAGCTTCGGGAATCGCCCCGCCCAGACACGCGGTCCACATCTCGGCGCTCTTGAACGCCTCGGGCAACGGCGCGGCGCTGACGATGTCGGAGACGACCATCCGGCCGCCGGGCCGCAACACGCGAAACGCTTCGCGAAATGCCGGGCGTTTGTCGGGCAGCAGGTTGATGACGCAATTGCTCACGACGACATCGGCTTCGGCATTGCCCAAGGGCAGGTGCTCGATCTCCCCCAGCCGGAACTCGACGTTGCGGGTCTGCAGGCGCTCCGCATTGGCCCGCGCCTTGGCGATCATTTCAGGCGTCATGTCGACGCCGATCACGCGGCCGTTCGATCCAACCCGCTCGGCTGCGAGGAACGCGTCCAGGCCTGCGCCGCTGCCCAGGTCCACCACGGTTTCGCCCGGTGCGGGGGCCGCCGCGTCGATCGGGGCGCCGCACCCCAGGGATGCGCCGGCGAGGTCCTCCGGCACCGGCTGGCCGTCGAGGAGTGTGACCGGCGCATCGCCACAGCACGACCCCTGCGCCTTTGCGGTGGCGTCCTCGGCACCGCAACACGGGGACGCGAACGTCGCGCCGATCTCCTCCCCGCCGCAGCACGACGCGCCCGTCCTGGCGAGGCGCCCGTACCGCTCGCGGACGGCCGCCCGGATCGCATGCTCATTCATCGTTCACTCCTCCTCTGAATCTGAGCGGGCGCACCGGAGTCATCATCACGGCCGCCGACGCGCAGGTCCGGCTCCTGAACTGTTCGGACTCGCGTATCGCATACGGCACCTGCCCCCGCTCGACGCGACGGAATCCGCGCCGGGCGAAGTAGGCCTCTGCGGTGTCGGTGAGCAGATAGACTGTCTGACACCCGGCGACCCGGGCGCGGTCAAGCAGGGTCTCGATCAGTCGGGCCGCGAGCCCCTGACCACGGCGGTCGGGGGCGGTGACGACAGATCGCAAGAGCCCTGCGTCGCCATGGCGCTCCAGACACGCGGCCGCGACCAGACGCCGGCCCTCGCGTGCCACCACGAAGCCCGACACGTTTCTGTTGACACCCTCCTGGCTCAGTCGCGCTGCGGTGAGCAGGGCTCCAACGTCCGCGACGTCGGCGGGTCCGGCCTCGTCAATCGTCACCATCGCCACCCTCCGCACCTCCGAGGCCGAAGTCACATCCCATTGACATATATCGCATTTATCCCCTTGACGGCGGTACTGCCTTGTGGTATATAGAGGGTAGGGAAGGCCACAAGGAGACCGCCGATGCCGAAAGTCAATCGCAACGCCCCGAAGCGATCCACCGCCTCCGAGTCCCGGTACTCGCTCATGGAGTTCGACCGGGACTTCCCGGACGACGCGGCCTGCCTGGACTACTTGGTGCGGGAACTCTACCCGAACGGCATCTACTGCCCGACGTGCCAGCGTGTGACGAAGCACCATCGGGACAAGTCGCGCCCGTCTTACGCCTGCCAGTTCTGCGGGCGGCATGAGCACCCGATGGTCGGCACGATCTTTGAGAACTCGGCCACGTCGCTGCGCTTGTGGTTCTACGCGATGTACCTGATGGCCAGCACGCGATGCGGTATCTCCGCGAAGCAACTGGAGAGGGAACTCGGCGTCACCTACAAGACCGCATGGCGCATGTTCAAGAAGATTCGCTCGCTGATGGCCGACGATCCCGGCAAGATGGGCGGGACCGTCGAAGTGGACGAGACGTACATCGGCGGGAAGCGGCGCTACGGAGACCGGCGCACGGCCACCCGGTCCTGGAGTCAGCATAAGCAAGTGGTTGCTGGTCATGCGCAGCGGGGCGGCAAGGTTCGCGCCGTGCACCTGAAGGACGGGGTGGCCGGGAGTCTCGTCCCGCTGGTGCGCGAGTACATTTTGCCCGCGTCCAACGTCTATACGGACGAGTTGCCGGCCTACACGCCTTTGGCGAAGGCTGGCTATCGGCACAAGCGCGTCCACCACGCCGCAAAGGTCTACGTGGACGGGGACGTGCACACGAACACGATTGACGGCTTCTGGGCGCTGGTGAAGAACGGGATCAGCGGGATTTATCGCGGGGTGTCGTCCAGGCACTTGCAGTCGTACCTGGATGAGTACACTTTCCGCTACAACAATCGGGAGAACCCCCAGGGCGTCTTCAATGCGATGACTTCGCGGATTCAGAAGACTTCCTGATGGTTCGCTTGACGCCCCGGAAGAACTCCTCACGCGTAGGGACTGGGATCTCCAGCCCCTTACGCGTCTTCTGTTTCGGTTCTCCTGGTTTGACCAGGGACTTCCGCTTCGCAGCCATCGTGTCTCCATTCTACACGCGCAGCTAGGCGTATGGCCACGGCACCAGCGCGCGCATGCGTCTTCTGTGGCCGCACTCCGGTTACACGAGAACATGTCTGGCCGGAATGGGTAGGCAAGATCCTGGACACCATCGCGAACTCGCCCTACCAGAACGTCTTGGCGACACCAGGCACCGAGAAGCGATGGATCACAAAGAGACTCAGCATCACTGTTGCCCGGTTCTGCTCTCAATGTAACAACGAGTGGATGGCGGAGCTTGAGGCACAGGCCCAACCGATCCTGACTCCGATGGTCTTGGGCACGACTCCGTTTACCATCCTGTCGCCAGCCGACCAAGTGATTCTGAGTCGCTGGGTTTTCAAGACCGTGCTGGTGGCCAACCTCACGCTGCCCGAGCAGCATGTAATTCCCGCTACAACCTATAGGGAGTTCTACCAGAACCGTGTCCCGCCGGAACGCGGTGCGGTCATATGGACAGCAGGCTACAGCGGCCGAATGCGCTGGGGACACTTCACTCGACACGGCTTAGTCCTCTGGCGTAGAGAAACCATCGGAATCAATGTCGCGACAGGGAAGGAAGCGCACACACAGCTCCCCCATACGTTCGTAACCCTGGCTACACTGACGACGTTTCGCGCTCTTTTCCAGGTGCTCTTCTACTTCGGGGGGGATTGGACGCCAGCCCGGGTCGCGAGCGAGCAGACGGAGCGCATCATCATCCGGCTTTGGCCCGCTACCGGTACGCCCGTCCTGTGGCCCAAGGATCGGTATGCCATCGGCAGCTTTGATAGTCTCGACAACTTCTCCAGGCGCTCCGACTTCTTCTGACCTGCGTCTACCCATCGGGTGTTTCATCGTCGCCTGCCCCTTTTGCATCGAAGCCTATCAATATGATATACTACTGCCGTCAAGGGGATAAATGCGACATATATCGATTCACTGAGGCCCGGACCAGACCGCCGGCCTCGACCTCACAGCAGCCGAACCAGATCTTGCGCGGCCCGCTTCAGCGTGTCCCGCCTGAGCCCGTAATAGGCCCACGGCCCGCGGCGGATCACGTCGACCACGCCCGCCTCCCGCAGCACGCGGAGGTGGTGCGAGACCGTCGGCTGTCCGACATCGAAGGCCGTGACAATGTCGCACACGCACATTCGCTCGTGCCGGGACAGCAGCTCCACGATGCCGAGCCGGATCGGATCGGCCAGCGCCGCCAGGGTGGCGGCGCTGGCGGCGAGCGCGGCTTGATCCAGCGCGCCCGCGTGGGAGGTCAGGCCGCACTGCGCGCACACCGCGTGTGATTGGGCTACGGTGGACGTAATCATATTGACTGACTTCAATATATCATGCCCTGTCAAGCCCGTGGCGTCACCGGCCGCTGAGGGCCTCCACGCTAAAGTGAAGCCGCTCGGCGACGCGTGCGAGCGCCTCGCGCACTTCCGGTGTCGCCCCGGCCTGTGGCGGCGCCAGCCGGATCGCGAACAGATTCTGAGCCTGCCACAGGTTCGGCGTCACCCCGGCGTCGTCGGCGAAGTCGAGCACGCGCTCGGCCTCGCGCAGGTGATCGAGCAGAAACAGGCCGTCGGCGTCGCGCAGATGACGCTCGATCCGTGCGCGCACGAGCGGTTCCAACTCGGCCACCGGCAAGGCGATCTGCCACGTCCGCGCTTCGGCCAGGAGGTCCCACGCGGCGGAGGACAGCGTACCGGGCGCGACCAGCGCGCGCCGCAGGTCGGTCATTAGCACGAACTCGGCGGCGACCAGGAACTCGCGCGGCACGGGCACGTCGGCGTCGCGCAGCGTCGCCATCAGGCTGCGGCTGTCGTGGTAGATGCGGCGGTACGACGACTCGAGATAGGTCAGAGTCTCTTCGGACAGCTTGGCCAGCACCGCGCGGCGCTGTTCGGTGAACAGGTCGCGCAACGTGTAGAACTCGCGGCCGAACAGGTCGTCCATGGTGCGAATGACCTCGGTCACCGTGCCGGTTTCGAGCATCCCGGCGAGGGTCTCGACGGCCTCGGTATGAGCCCGATCATCCCACCCGTCGGCGACGCAGCAGTGGACGTCGGTCGTCCCGAAGTGCAGCGCCGCATAGGACAGGGTGCTCGTCTCGCCCGTGGCCTCGGCCGTCACCTCAGCGCGACCGCTGAGCAGGGTGTGCGGGCCGCGCGCGAAACGCCGCGTCTCCCACCGCACGACCCTGTAGGCGTAGACGGCCTCGGCCTCGGGCACCTCCTGGAACAGCGACAGGATGGCCACATGCGCGGCCACGCGGCGGTGGTCGATCACCGCCGGTCGGACGAGCCGGTCGTACACCGCCGCGCCGTCGCCGTAGGCCGGCAGGTTGCTCTCGGCCGCCCGCAGGCGGCTGACGAACGCCGTCTCGAGATCGCGGCCCATGGTCGCTGCCAGTTGCATGGCCCGCGCCGCGTGCCGGAGTACCTGGACCGTCTCGACACCCGAGATCTCGTTGAAGAACCAGCCGTCCGAGGCGAACATCAGCATCGCGTGACGCTGCATCTCCAGCAGGCGGAGCGCGGCCCGGCGTGTTCCAGCGGCGTCGGGCCGCTGGGCGTGTGTCGCCAGAAAGCGGGCGATCGTGATGTCGTTGCGGTCGAGGACGACGTCAACGTACGCGTCACGAGCGGCCCAAGGGTCGTGGAACACCGCCGCCCCCACGTCGTCGAAGAGCGCGTCGACCTCGGCCTTCAGCCAGTCCAGCGTCTCGCGCAGCGGCCGCCGCCACCGCTGGTGCCAGTCGCCGCGCGTGCGGCACCCGCAGTCGGCCCGCCACCGCTCGATCCCATGCGCGCAGGACCACGACGTCCGTTCGTGGATCTCCACTTCGTGGGTCGGGGGATGGTCGGCGAGGAACGTCGCGTAGTTCGTCAGCTCCGCGCCGCGATCTTCCAGCGTCTTGATAGCATAGGCTAGCGCCATCTCGCCAAAGCGGTGGTGATGGCCGTACGTTTCCCCGTCGGTGGCCGCGTGGACCAGGCGATCGCCCGACCATGACGAGTCCGCGGCGACGCCGAGCAGCCGGCTGGCCAGCGCGTCGCCGCTCTCGAGCAGCCGGTTGAACGCGATCTCTTGCGCCACCGTGCCCTCGTAGAAGAAGAGCGCGATCGCCAGCCCGGACGCTGGTCGGCACAGGTAGGGCCGGGTAGTGTCGAGCACCTGCGGCGACACGTCGACCCACGCGCCGTCGGGAGCGACCCGCACACGTGCGGCCTGGTGGGGGGCGAGGATGCTGAAGCGGATGCCGCACTCGGCCAACACGGCAAGCGTCTCCAGGTCGACCGCGGTCTCCGGTAGCCACATGCCCTCCGGCAAGCGGCCGAACCGCCGCCTGAAGTCGGCAATGCCCCAGCGCACCTGGGTGGCCTTGTCCCGCCGCGACGCCAGCGGCATGATCACGTGATTGTACGCCTGGGCGATCGCGTTCCCGTAGCCGTGCGCCGCGACGCTGGCCCGATCGGCCCGTACGATCAGCGCATGGGTCTCCGGCGCATGGCGCTCCAGCCACGCGCCGAGTGTCGGCCCAATGTTGAACGACATGTGCTCGTAGTTGTTCGCGATGTGCACGATCCGGCCGCGGTCGTCGAGAATCCTGGCCGCGGCGTTGGGCGCATAGCACTCGGCGGTGACGCGCTCGTTCCAGTCGTGGGCGGGCGCGGCGGAATCGTCGACCTCGACGACCTCGAGCCACGGATGCTCCCGGGCCGGCTGGTAGAAGTGACCGTGGATGCAGAACAGGCCGTTCACGAGGAGTAGCGCGTGAGACCTCTGGGCAGCACGACGATGCCCGAGGAATCCACGTGATGGGTCAGGGCGTCGCGGGCGGGATCGATGCCGATGGCGTCGCCGTCGGGGATGACGTTGTACCGGTCGGCGATCACGCGTCGGAGCCGCGCGTTGCGGCCCACCACCGTATGGTCCATCACGATCGACTCCTCGATCACGGCGCCCGGGTGCACCTTCACCCCTCGCCCGATGATCGACCGCCGGATCGTCGCGCCGTCAATGCGGGTCCCCTGCGCAATCATCGAGTCGGTGATGTCCCCGCCGATCAGGTGCAGCGTGGGACCGCTGTACCCCGCGCTGTGGATCGGCCACTGCGGGTTGTCCAAATCGAACACCGGCGTCGCGCCGAGCAGATCCATGTGCGCGTCCCAGTACGTCCCGATCGTACCAACATCCCGCCAGTAGCCCTGCTCCTCGTAGGCCTTCGTCCCGGGGACCTCGTTGGCCAGAAAGTTGTAGGCGAAGACCCGCGCGTACGGGTAGAGCTCGGGAATGATCGTCCGGCCGAAGTCGTGGTCGGTGCTGCGGCGCGCGTCTTCGATCAGCGTCTCGACCAGCAGATCGCGATTGAAGATGTAGTTGCCCATCGACGAGAGCGCCCGCGTCGGGTCGGTCACCATCGGCTTCGGCTTCGCGGGCTTCTCGACGAACCCGACGATGCGGCCGTCGCGATCGGCCTCGATGATGCCGAACCCCGAGGCCTGCTCGACCGGCACCGGCAGCGCGGCCACGGTGACCTGCGCGTCCCGTTCGAAGTGGAAGCCGAGCATCTGGTTGATGTCCATGCGGTAGACGTGGTCGGCGCCGAAGACCATGACGATGTCCGGGTTGAAGTCGCGGATCAGGTTGAGGTTTTGGTAGACCGCGTCGGCTGTGCCCCGGTACCATGTTTCCCCCCAGCGCATCTGCGGCGGCACCGCGATGACGAAGTGGTCAGGCAGGCCGCCGAAGCGCCAGCCCACCCGCAGGTGTTCGATCAGCGACTGGGCCTTGTACTGCACGAGACAGTAGACGGCGTAGATGCCGGAGTTGACGAAGTTCGACAGCACGAAGTCGATGATGCGGTACTGCCCGCCAAAGGGTACGGCCGGCTTGCCGCGCTCGCGGGTCAGGGGCTGCAGCCGCTCGCCACGGCCCCCGGCCAGGACGAACGCCAGGATGCGATGCCGGGTCGGCGCCGCGCGCGCCATCAGAGTGACCGGACCTCTCTGGCGCCGCGCACGTGTTCGAGCACGTCGGGGAAGGGGAAGTCCTGGGCCTCGCGGCTGGCCAGGAACTCCTCGTCCGCGGCCGACAGGCTCTGCCCCCGCTCGACCTCCTGCAGCAGATGTGCCAGCCGCTCGAAGTGCGCGTGGTGCTCGGCGAACCGCTGCTCGGCGTAGTTGCGCGCCGCCCACGTTGTGACCAGGAACTGCCAGTCCGACGCCTGCAGGAGCAGCAGCTCACGCGCGAGCTGCGCGAGCACGCGTTCCAGGACCGGGCGGCCCTCCCATGCGATGCGTTCGACCAGCGCCCAGAACTCCTCTTCGGCCTCATACAGCATCTCCCAGGTCCACTCGGTGTCGCGGTTGAGCCAGACGCGGTGATCGCCGCCCTCGCCCCACGATCCTTCCAGCAAGGTGATGACTTCGCCGGCCGGGCGCAGGGCCGCATAGCCCCCCAGGGTCTCCAGCGCGATGCCGGCCTCTGGAAGCCGGCGGAGGATCGCGGCCACGAACGCAGGGCCTTCGAACCACCAGTGGCCGAACAACTCGGTGTCGTACGGGTTGCACGCCACCCCCGGCCTCGCCAGGTGGTGGGCTTCGTGGTCCAGCAGTTGGCCGACCAGTTCGGTGAAGTGGCTGCTGTGGTTCGCCACGCGTTCCTGCGCGGCGTGGGGCACATACACGGCCTTGCTGGCCAAGTCACTCCGGGAGTCGGTGACACGCCAGTACCGGATGCCGCCGGGGAAGTGTTTCTTGTGGAACTCGAGGTACCACCCATCGCCCGGATACCCCACGTCGCGGCTCCACACCTGCAGCGTGGTCTTGGGGTCGCGGGCAAAGGCGAGTGCCTCGCCGGTCCCACCGCGCGACGCCACGACGTACGGCGTGTAGGGTGACCGGTCGGGCCGATAGGCCGGGTGCTCGACAGTTGTGGCGACCGCGCGTAGCGCCGGGTAGTAGTCGCGGTACGCCGACAGTGACTCACCACCTTGCAACAGGTGCGCGTCCGTCACGAAGTAGTGCAGGCCGGCCGATGCGAGGAACTCCTCGATGCCGCGCCGGCGCCGCCGGACCTTGCCCTTCAACGGCCCGACCGGCGGGGTCCACTCGTATCGGGGTCGATACCCGCACTCCGGCAACCAGACCCCCTGCGGCGCATGGCCGAAGCGGCGCCGGTGCACCGCGACCCCGGTGCTCAACTGGAGCGCGATCGATTCCTCGCGACCGAGCAGCGGCAGGTAGCCGTGGGTCGCGGCGCAGGTCACCAGCTCGACCACCTCGCGCTCGGCCAGTCGCCGGAAGGCCGTGATCAGGTCGCCGTCGATCGCGCGGAACCGCGCCAGCACGTGTCCGTAGACCTGCTCCCAGTAGTACGTGAGGTCGGCCAGTGCGTGCTCGCCCGAGCGCTCGAAGTGGCCGCGGTTCTCCTTCACGGACTCCAGCCGCTGCCCCAGGAACATCTCGATCTCGGCCCGGTAGGTTGGATGGGCCAGTTGCTCGCTCAGGATTGGTGAGATGCTGATCGTCGCGAGACGTCGCCGGCCCTCGGCCGCCAACCCTTCGAGGATCTCGACCAGGGGCAGATAGCAGCCGATCGTGACTTCAGAGAGCCAGTCGCTTCCGTGCGGCCATCGGCCATGCCCGAGCACCAGCGGGAGGTGCGAGTGCAGCGTGAGCAGGAAGTGCCCGCGCGGCGGGGTCATGGCGTCGGTGCGTGACTTGGCCCTGGTCGTGCGGGAATCCTGCCTTTCACAGCCGATGCGTCGCGAACCACGCGACCGTGGCCGCGAGCCCGTCATCGAGCGACGTCGCGGGGGCCCATCCGAGGCGCTCGCGGGCGGCCTCGGCGGCGAGGCTGATGTGCCGGACGTCGCCGGGCCGCGGTGGGCCGTAGATCGGCTCGGCGTGCGACCGTGTGAGGCGCGCGAGCGCCCGATAGACGACGTTGACGCTGGCACCGGAGGCCGTGCCGATGTTCACCGCGCCTTCGAGCCGCGCGTCGGCGGCCAACAGGTTGGCTCGCACCACGTCGTCGACGAAGACGAAGTCGCGCGTCTGCTCGCCGTCACCGAAGATCGTGGCCGGCCGGCCGTCGAGCAGCGCGCGGGCGAAGATCGCAACCACACCGGCCTCCCCGTGCGGATCCTGGCGCGGGCCGTACACGTTAGCGTACCGCAGACAGCCCACCCGCAGGCCTTGCGTCCGGTGGAACAGTGACAGGTACATCTCGGCCACCGCCTTGGAGCACCCGTACGGCGAGAGGGGGAGGATCGGCGTGGACTCGTCCGCGGGTAGCCGCGACGGCTCGCCGTAGAGCGCGCCTCCGGTCGAGGCGAAGAGCATGTGCTCGACGCCGAACTCGACCGCGAGATGTGCCAGGCGCACGGTGCCCAACACGTTGACATCGGCGTCCAGGATCGGATCGCGCACAGACACGCTGACCGACGCCTGCGCCGCATGGTGGTTGACGAGGTGCGGCCGCTCGCGCGCGAAGACCTCGCGTAGGGCCGGGCTGCGGACATCCATTTGGTAGAAGCGGGCGGCGGTCGGGACGAACTCCCGGCGGCCTCCGACCAGCGAGTCCACGACCGCGACCTCGTCGCCCCGGGCCAGGTGCGCGTCTGCGACCTGCGACCCGATGAACCCGGCACCGCCCGTGACCAGCACACGCATCGCTCTGCAGCTACCCTCCTTACGTCTGGGGTACCGGCCCGCCGGCCGAGTCACGCGGGTCCGCCTCGCGGCCGGCCGGCGAATCGTCGCCGGTCCCTCGCAGGTAGACGACCCGCCGCGGTGACACCATCCCGATGCCCTGGCGATCAAACGCCGTCTTGAGCCGCAGCCGCAGTTCCCGCTCCGCGGTGACGAAGGCCGGCGGCCTGACCATGACGACCAGCCGCACGAGGACCTCGGTGGCCCCGAAGTCCGTGATCGCCTGTACCTCAGGCGGGGCCAGCACGACGTCGGCCCGCTCGGCCGCCCACTCCGCTCCGACCCGTTGGAGGGTCACGAGCGCGGTCTGGAGATCGGCTTCATAGGCGACGCCCACCTGGACGATCGCGCGCATGAACCCGCGATTCAGGTTGCCGAACTGGAGGATCTGCCCGTTCGGGAATGTGACCAGTTCGCCCGAGTAACGGCGCACCTGCGTGGTGCGCAGGCTGACGCGCTCGACCTCGCCGGTGACGTCGCCGATCCGGACGATGTCGCCGACCTGCAGCAGCCCCTCAAACAGCAGGAGAGAGCCCGCGATGACGTCGCGGATCAGCGACTGCGCGCCGAAGCCGACGGCCACGCCCAACAGGCCGGCGCTGGCGACCAGCGCGGACACGTTGAAGCGCAACCGGTCGAGCACCATGATGAGTGCGCTGAAGTAGAGGATGTACCGGAGGACGCTCTCGGCGAGCGGGACCAGGGTGCGAATTTGCGCTTCCCGCTCGGCCGGGCGCTGCGGGTCGCCGGGACGGAGCGACCGCCGCAACAACCCGACAGCCAGCCCATAGACGAGACGCGTGCCCGCCACGATCAAGACGATCGCGATGACCGTCTCCGCGAGGGCCTCCAGCCGCCCAGGGCGCACGAGTTCGTTGAGCACGCGCTGGCAGTAGGTGAGCGTGGCCGGCATGCTCAGGGTGTCCGCGGCCGCCGAGGGCCGGGCTGCCGCCTGCGATGCGCCCGGTCGAGGACACGCGCCGCCGCGGCGACTTCGTCGAGGCCGGCCGCGTCCAGACGCCACTTGACCTCGCGGATGATCTCGTCGCGCGTCATCGCCGGCGGATCCCACGGCCGCGCGCGGCCTTCGAGACGCGACTGGCGCGCGGCTTCCAGGGCTTGGAGGACGGCGCGCTGGACCTGGCGAGGCGCATCGACGATGGCGCCGCGCAGGTGGCTCCGCAGTTCGAGGAGCCTGCGGAGTTCCGAGCCCGAGAGCGGCCGGTGAGTCGTCGCGGCTTCCATGATGCTGTTAGGTTCGGCCCGCCGGCGGCGCTCCCTTGCGCGGCGCCAGGGAAAGACGCGGGCCCGACGAAGCCCTAGCCTGTCAAGTTCGGACTAGGTGTTTGCACTTTGAGCCTCCAACCGAGTCCTGAATGCCATGGCCGGGGTTCGACCCTTGAGGCGATAGCCCAGATGGGGCCGCTCCCGGTTGTAGAAGCGCAGGTACGCCTGCAGGTCCCGCTCCAGTTGGCCCAGGCTGGTGTAGTAGGTGCGCCGGAAGGCCACCCGCCACAGCTCGCTGAGGATGGTGCCCTGCAAGCGCTCGACGAACCCATTCGTCCAGGCGTGGCGCGGCTTGGTCCGTCGGTGCTCGATGCCCAGCGCCCGGCAGGCCGCGGTGAAGGCTGTCTGAAACTCCGGCCCGCCATCGGTGAGCACAGCCCGGATGCGGTGCCCAGCGCGCTGGTAGATCGGGACCACGTGGGTGCGCAAGAAGTGTACGGCCGCCTGCAGGGTGACCCGCGGGACGACGGTGGCGAGCGCGTACGAGCAGGCCGCGTCGCAGGCGGTGAGCTGCCAGACTTTGCCTACGCCTTTGAGCTTGCCGATATAGAAGGCATCGAGGCAGACCAGATCCCCCGGCCGCTGGGCCTCCACGTGCGGCGGGCGCAGGTGCTTGCGGGTCCGCTCCGTGAGCAGCCCGACGGTGCTCGCGCTGTGCGCCTCCAGCTTGGTGAGCCGCTCCCAGCGGGTGCGCAGCCCATGCCGACAGAGGATGGCGTAGACGCCAGAGGCGCTCACCTGCCAGCCACCCCAACGGGGCTGGCGCAGTTGGGCGGCAATGCGCGCCGGTCCATGCGTCGGCCAGAGCAGCGCGTAGGCCACGACCTGGTGCTCCAGGGCCGGCGTGGCCTGCCGGGGCCAGCGGGTCGGCCGCGTAGGGCGTGGGCGCAAGCCATCTGGCCCATAGCGGGTCAGTCGCCGGCGCCAGCGGTAGAAGAGGGTCCGGGAGATCCCGAACTCGCGGCAGGCCTGGCTGACATTGCCCAGGCCGGCCGCGCGGTGCATGACGGCAAGGCGGTGTCGCAGTACACTGTCCTCGAGGGTCATCTGCCCACCCCTTCTCAAGGTTTTGCTGGTACCAAAACCTCGGTTGGAGCCTGGGCAATGGCCCTCCTGTCTTCACCGAGGGCAGCTCCTCAAGTGCAAACACTACATCCAAACAGGACAGCCTAGTGGTTCTTCGCCGCCTGGGCCGACTCTTGCCGGCACGCGGTCCACGTGCGGCCCCCCGGCTAGGTGTGATCCCTCACCCGGGTGGGTATAATGCACGGTGACTGCGACCATGGGAACGACCGAGGAGGTAACCCATGTACACGATCCTGCACGCGTATGCTCGTACCTGGGTTCGGCGCCACGTGGGCAGGAGCGAGGATGGGCAGGCTGAGCTGATTCTGGTCTTCCTGCTCGCGTTCCTCATCGCCCTGCTCGTCACCGGGCGGCGGCTCATCGTGCAGTAGGCCCTGCGTGGCACGACCACACGGATGAGACGCGCATGAAGACGCGCTGTCGCGTGCTGGCCGTAGTCGGGATCAGCGCGTTGATCCTGATCGGCCGGCACGCCGCGTCGCCTGCGCTCGCGGGCCCGGGCGAAGGTCCTGAGAACGCGCCCGGCGCCAGCGGCATCGTGCTCGGCGACGGCGTCATCGTCCCTGGTCAGCGCGTCGGGTCCGTGCGACTCAAGATGTCCATCCACGAGATCATCGCGACAGTCGGGCGGCCGCCAAAGCGCGAGGAGTTCCCACGCGACGGCATCATCCTCTACGAGTGGCGCACGGAGGGGTTATGGGTCTCGCAGACCATCACGTCACGCGCCATCCGGGTCGTCAGTGTCTTCGGCACGTCTGACCGGTATCGCACCAACAAAGGTGTTTCTCTGATGGGCACCCGCGCGAACATGGAGGCGGCCCACGGCAAAGGGTACAGGCAGTACGACTACCCCGCCGACCGCATCACGCTGATCCGTTACCCCAACCTCGGCCTGCAGTTCGGGCTGGTGAACCAGCCGTCGAACCCCACGATCCACAACCGGATCTTCCAGATCGGCATCTTCGCACCGGGTGATCTCCCGCCGCTGCGGAAACCATCGTCATAAGGACGGACCATCCGCCGGGCATCCCTCGGCTGGCTTGACGCCTCTGGCCTGCCGTGCTACCGTGGGCGGCGAGCAGGCTCCTTTAAGCACCGTCCCGCGAGGCGGTCAAGGAGGGTCACATGTTGCACACGCGTCACGATCACCCGCCATCCCGGCGGGTGTTGTTGTTTGCCGTCCCGCGCCGCCGCGTCTCGCGGCGTCAGCCGCCGGTCTCCCGGACCGACACCCCCCGAGGAGTGTGATGCGCTCTATGGACGCTCTTCCCGACGGTCCGGGCTACAGCACCTGGGACCGCGCCCTTGAAATGCAGGTCCGCGAGTTCGGCGGGTGGGTCAATGCCCACACCCACCTCGACCGCGCGAACACGTTCGCGCCGGAATTCCTGCACCATGCCAACATCGACCCAATCGGCGCTGCGGGGCTGTCGTTGCAGGTCAAACAGATCCTGGTCGGCGAGCTGCACAAGGGCCTGGCGTACCGCGCCGACAATCTCTATGCGCGCATGCGGGTCGAGCTCGAGCGCATGGTTGCGATGGGTGTGCGCGAGGTTGTCTCGTTCATCGACGCCACGCCGGACATCGGCCTCGTGGCCATCGAACAGGCTGCGCGACTGCGCGAAGAGTTCCGCGATCGCCTGACGCTGAAGATCGCGGTCTCGCCGATCTTCGGCTTCAAGAACCCCAAGACCAATCCCGATCGGTGGGAGGTCTACTGCCAGGCGGCCGAGGTCGCCGATGTGCTCGGCGGGCTTCCGGCCAAAGATCGGGGCGAGGGCCGCGTGGGGTTCGACGGCCACGTGCGCATGATCATCGAGCTGGGCAAGCGCCTGCGCAAGCCGGTGCAGTTCCAGGTGGACCAGGACAACGACCCGCGCGAGGACGAGACCGAGGAACTCGTGCAGGCGGTGCGCTGGCTCGGCTCGCCGGAGGTCCCGGGCGAGACCGGGCCCACGGTGTGGGCCGTGCACGCGATCTCACCGTCGTGCTATGACGAGGAGCGGTTCCAGCGCCTCGTGGATACCCTCATCGCCCATCACGTCGGTGTCATCAGCTGTCCGACCGCGGCACTCTCGATGTTCCAGCACCGGCCGATGCTGGCGCCGATTCACAACTCGATCGCCCGGTTGCTCGAGATGATGGCCGCGGGCGTGGCGGTACGCGTCGGCACCGACAACATCTGCGACATCTTCATCCCCAACGGCGACGGCAGTGTGCGCAGCGAGGTCTGGGTGGCGGCCACCGCGCTGCGCTTCTATCACACGATGATCTGGGCCAAAGTCGGCGCGGGCCTGCCGCTGAACGAGGGCGACAAGGAGTGGATCCGGCAGGCGCTGGCCCGCGCGCGCGACACGTGGGCCAGCGTGCGCGCCGACCTGGCGCGGACCGGCTACGTCGGGACCCGTCCCCCGGGCAACGGTGTCCACGTCGCCGCCGACGGCGACCACCTGCTGGCCGGCCGCTAGCGTCTCAGTTGCGCCGCGCCATCGCAGGGAGCTGTGCTCTGCGATGGCGAAGTGTCTCCCACGATCGCGATCTTCACTGCCTGAGGTCGCGACACGGGAGGGCTGACCATGCGGCCACGCCTGGACTTCGGCCGGGCCATCGAAACCCTGCGCGCAGCAAAGGGTCTGTCGCGCGAGGAGACGGCCACGATGGCCGGGATCTCGCACTCTTACCTGTCGGAGATTGAGCGTGGCCTGAAGCGGCCGTCGGCGGATATCATCACCCGGGTCGCGCGGGCGTTCGGGATGAAGGGCAGTGCCTTCCTCCAGTACGTTGAGGAGCTGTCAGCCCCACTACCGGACGAACCGCCGCCGGCGCGCGCGGTGCAACTCCCGCTCAAGCGCGCACGGCCCCTCCCGCTGTTCGGCGGCGACCCGGAACCCGCCGGCGCGAAACCACGGCGTCGTCGCCGCGGGCTGCCGGACGGTGACGAGGACACCGACCTGGCGCTCAGCGAGCTGCTGGTGATCGGACGGCGGCTGCGACCGGACGACCGCGCGGCGCTGCTCCGGCTCGCGCGCCACCTGTTACACCGTGGCTAGCCGGCCGAGCCGCCTGATCCTCCCCCACCACCGCCTCCGCCGCCTGAGAGCCCGCCGCCTCGACCGCTGCCCGAGCTGGCCGAGGACGTGGCCGCGGCCACTGCGGTCGTGAACCCCGACAGTGCCGCCAGGCCGAACCCGCCGCGGCCAGAGGCTGACCCGGTCGACCACACGCGGAGCCCGGATGAGCGCGACAGCTCTTCGGGCGAGTAGACCTTGCCGAGTTGCTTAATGACGCGGTCGGCCACACCCAGCGGCACGGCGTAGACCAGGTAGTGTTCCCAGAGTGTCAGTGCCGGCAGTTCCGCGCGCGGCATCTCCGAGAAGTCGAGCAAGAACCGTCGGAACCCCTGCCATCGGCGGAGATCATCGGCCCCGCGCTGCGACCGTCGACGCAACGCGCCGCCGCCAAAGAACAGGACGATGGCTGAACCGACGGTTGCGGCGAGGGCGAGCCAGTGCTCGAGCGCGATGCCCCCAAACCAGCCGAGGAACAGCAGCAGCCCGCCCGCCACATAGCTCAGGGTGCTGACGCGCTGGCTCGTCTTGTCAAAGAACGCGTCGGGTTGGGCGGCCTCGTGGACTTTGCCCTTCCATCCAGAGAACCGGCGACCGACCCGGCGCTTGACCTCGGGCGGCAGCCCACTGCGCCGGCCGATGGTGACCCGCTCGCCGGTCGCATCGACACGACCGAACAGGATATCGAGCGCGTCGGACTCGAACGCCTGCAGGCCGCCGCTCCTGTCGGTCCGGATCAAGGTATATGTCTCCTCGCCGCCGATGCCAAGGAACCCTTCGCGCTCGCCCACCTCGATGGCGAGATACCCCCGTCTGGTCAGGTCGAGAAGCGTGGCCACGAAGTCCGCAGGCTGGACGGCACCGAAGCGCCAGAGGTAGCCAAGTTCGGCCGGCGCGTACGTCGCGGGCAGCTCACGATAATACTCGTCGGGGACTGTTGAGTCGGGCTCGCGGCCGAAGCGGAGGTAGAGCAACAGCCAGCCGGCGATGACAACGATCGGCAGCGCGGCGGTGCCGTACAGGGCCGCGCGCGCGAACACGCGAAGGCGGTTGGCCCGCGCAGCCCAGGCCTCTTCCTCTTTGAGAATGCGCGGCAGCCCTGCGCCGGACTGACGATTGCGCGCCTGGGGCACCGCCTCGCGCGGAAACGCGAGTCGCCCCTCGACCATCGTCGAGGCGGGCAGGGCGCGAACCGCCAGCACGGCTCCGCCGTCGACGGGCCGCACATCGCCGTGCAAGGGCCCGTGGGCCCACGCACGAATCTGATCTTGCCGGAGACCGCCGGGGAGCCGCACGGTCACGCGGACTTCCTCACTGGGCACGTCCCAGCCGGTTCCGACAAACTTCCAGTACAGTTCGGCAACGTCGTCGTAGACGGTCACGACATCGTCCAGCACGTACGAGATCGTGAACGTCTTGGATTCGTCGCGGGCGGTGAAGCCCCAGCGGATCAGCGCGGCGTCGCCGTCCCGGGTGACCAGGTACGTGCCGGGCGCGAGCGAGCCATCGAGCCTGTACGTTTGTTTCGCGTCGGCAACCCGTATGGTGCGGATCGCGCTTGTGCCCTTCAACGGCAGGCGGTACGTCGCCCACGAGAACTCGCCGTCAAACCGGTAGGTCCTGGCCTCGACGACGCGCAGACTCCCGTCACGACCGACGCTGGCGTCGATGACCACGCGCTCGAACACGTACGACTTGGCCCATGCCGGACCGGCAAGCCACGCGGTGGCGAGGAGCGCGGCGGCGACGCACGCGGCGAGGGCGGCAGCCGAGCGCTGGACGGGACGGTTCACCGAAATGCCTCCTGGCGTAGCGGCGTGTTTGCAGACTTGGTGCCGCTCGCGCGGCTTCCCTGCAGGCGCGCGCCTGCCCTCACGATCCTTCGCGAAGCGCACCAGATCCGGTGCCCGGACCCAGGCGCCCTCGCAGATCCCGTACTCGGAGATGGCGACGTCGGCTGGCATCCCGAAGGTGGACGCGCGACGCAGCGGCCGCCGCCTGTGCTGCCGCAAAGTCCTCGGGCAGGACGCCCTCGGCGGTGAAGTAGCGGAAATGGCCGTGTTGCCGGGAAGCCTGAGGGCCGCGCTTCCCAGCAGACGGAGCGTGTCGAGCCGTGCCTCGATCTGCCGCGTGTCCTCCAAGGCACCAGAGGCGATGTGCGCCACCCCGTGCGCGGCCATGGCCTCCAACCCGTCATTGGGCCACGGGACGAGGAATCCATTCGTGGTGACCGCGGCGTAGCCGGCCGGCCAGGCAGCGACCGGCTTCCGCAGGATCGCACGCGAGGAGGATATAGAGCGGCACGACCGCGATCAGCGCGGCAGCGAGCGCAGACGCGCTCACACCGGTCATCGCCGGGCTACACCTGGCCGAGCGTGCGCCAGACCTCGAGTTTGGCGCGCACGCGACGGATCACCTCGTCGGTGAACTCGGTCGTCGTCGCATCGCCGCCAAGGTCGAGGGTGCGGGTACCGGCCTGAATGGCCTCAAATGTTGCTTCATAGATCGCGCGGGACGCGGCCTGGTGCGCGGCGTCGGGGCCGTACGCGAGCAGTGCCGCGCCCGCCAGGATCATCGCCGTGGGGTTGGCGATGTTCCGACCACACAGCCGCGGCGCCGTCCCGTGCGGCGCCTCCGCCAGGATGACCCTGGGGTTGAACGCGTCGTCGAAGCTCAGCACGAGCGACTCCGCGCCGGCGATGCTGCCGAACATCTGCAGCACGAGATCGCTCAACGTATCGCCATCGCGATTGAGCGCCGGAATCACCAGCCCCTCGCCGGTGGACTGGAGCAGGAGCGCGAATACGGCGTCGATCAGCTGGGGATCGTAGGGGACGTCCGGGTGCCGCGCGGCCGCGGCATCCATCTCTTCCTTCAGCAGGCCCTCGTAGACCGGACTGACGGTGTACTTCGGACCCCCGAAGACCTTGGCGCCGATCTTGCGCGCGTGGCGGAACGCGAAGTCCGCGACCATGCGGCAGTGCCGGCGCGTGATCGCGGTGGTCCGCAGAGCCACCTCGTCGAGGCCCGCGCCCTCGCGCCACTCCTTGGCGTTGTAGGCGTCGCCGACCGCCATCCGGACTACCGCGATGGGCGCGACCACCCCGGTCACCGGCCGCACGCCGGGTAGCCGCCGGCCGGTCCGCAGGATCACCGTCCCGCCGATCCACTCGCGGAGCAGCGCGTTCGGGCTCCCGACATCGCCCCGGCCTTCGGGCGTGATCGTGGCGGCCTTCAGCCCGAATCGATGCGCGAGCAGGGCATCGGCGGCCTCGCGCACCACCTCGTTCTTCGTCGCGCGGCGCGTCTCGAGACGCAGGTCGAAGCGCTCGAACGCCATCGGCGCACCGAGCACGTCCGGCTGCAGCACGCGGACCGCCTGCTCGAGCAGCTCCTGACCCGTCTGGTCGCCTTCAAGAAGGACGACGCGCATCACTGATGCTGATTCCCCGAAGCGTCTCCTGCCACTCCTCAAGCCGCGGCCGCAGGAACACCGACCCGCCGATGCCGACCGCGCAGAGCAGGCTCAGCGCGGCCAGGCTGCCGGTGAAGACGTAGGCGAACGCGCCGAGGACCGCCGGGGTGACGGGCATGACCGCTGCCACGAGCGACTGGCTGGCAATCGCGCCGGCCGCCTCGTCGAGCGAGCGGGCCTGCGCGTGGGTACTCGCGTCCAGCGCCCGCCGCTTGAACCACCAGCCCAGGCCGACGTCGACGATCCCGACCGCGCTGAAGACGACGACAATCAGGCTCTGCGAGGGTCCCGGGGATGCGGCCCGCACGAGCAGCAACGGCAACCCCACCCAGACCGCGCTCGCGAATCCCACCCCGAGCAGCCAGACCAGATGGGCGATGCGCCAGGTGCGCTCGAGCGCGGCGCCCGGCGATCCGCTCGTCATCCCGTTGCGAATCCGTCGAGAATGCGCGCGATGTGTCGCGACGCGTTCAGGAAGTCTTGCAGCCGCACGTGCTCGTCAGGCGCGTGCGTCCGGTTACCGGCGTAACCGACGCCCGCAGTCACTACCGGAATCCCGAGCGGCCTGGCGAACGCGTAGATCGGGCTGCTCCCGCCGCCGATCGGCCTCACCTGGGCCGGCTGGCCGTAGACCTCTTCGGCCGTGCGCACCGTGAGGGCGACGAGGGGGTCGTCCACGGGAATCCGCGCCGGCCACATCATGCCCAGCCGGCGCAGCGCCACGTCGGTGAACCCCTGCGCGTCGAGATGTGCGCGCAGCTTGGCAAAGATGTCCTCCGGATCCTGCCAGGGCACGAGACGGAAGTCGATTTTGCAGCTCGCGCGGGCCGGGATCACGGTCTTCATTCCCGGACCCTGGTAACCGGCGGTGATACCCGCAATGTTGCACGTCGGCTCGAAGATCGCCTCGGCCAACGCGGCTCCCGTGACCCCACGTACGAACCGCGCGACCCCGTAGTTCTCGCGCAGCCACGATTCCTCGTCGGGAAGCGCCCGCATCATCTCGAGGTCGCGGGGCGACGGCGGCTCAACATGGTCGTAGAACCCGCGGATGAGAATGCGCTCGTCGGGTGCCTTCAGACTCGCGAGCACGCGCTGCAGCCGCCAGGCGGCGTTGGGCAGGATGTGACCGGCCCCGGAGTGCGCGTCGCGCGTCATCGTCTCGACCTCGAGTTCGACACCGAGGATGCCGCGCCGGCCCAGCGTCGTCTCGGGCCGCCCCGACGCCGCCAGCCCGCCCTCCTCCCAGACCGCGCCGTGGCACCGCAACTGGTCCTTGTGACGGCGCACGAACTCCGCGATGTGCGGGCTGCCGATCTCTTCCTCACCCTCGACGACGAAGAGTACGCCGCACGGCAACTGCCCGCCGTGCGCGGCCCGCACGGCGTCCACGGCCGCCACGCGGGCGACGAACTCGCCCTTGTCGTCTTTGGCGCCCCGGCCGTACAGCGCGCCGTCCCGCACGACCGGCTGGAACGGTGGCGTGGTCCACAGCTCGAGCGGCTCGGGCGGTTGGACGTCGTAGTGATTGTAGAACAACAGCGTGCGCGCCGAGCGGCCGGCCGCGTGCCCGACAATAATGGGATTGCCCGGAGTCTCGACCTGCTGCGTGCGAAACCCGTGGCGCGCGAGCACCTGCGCTACGAGCGCTGCGCACTCGTGCGTGCCCTCGCCGCGGGC
Source organism: Candidatus Fervidifonticultor quartus (assembly GCA_031458775.1). Taxonomy (GTDB): domain Bacteria; phylum Sysuimicrobiota; class Sysuimicrobiia; order Sysuimicrobiales; family Humicultoraceae; genus Fervidifonticultor_A; species Fervidifonticultor_A quartus. The sequence goes on from JAVKJV010000003.1 coordinate 26,569, forward strand.
CGACACGCTAGGCTGCGCGCACAATGCCGCGGTCTCGTTGATGTAGCCGTCGAGCCCGGCCTGGAGGAACTGATCGATCCTTGCGCGGCGATCCGTCATGCCAACGCCGGGGCTACGCCGTGACCGCCGGCCGGTACCGGGCCAGGGTATCACGCATCCGGCGCATCCCCTCCCGGATGTTCTCCTGGCTGTTCGCGTACGAGAACCGCAGGTAGCCGCGGCCGCCCTCGCCAAACGAGGTCCCGGCCAGACACGCGAGCCCGCCCTCGTCGAGGAGGAACGTCGAGAGCCGCTTCACGTCGGTGTCAATCGCGGACACGTTCGCGAACGCGTAGAACGCACCTCTGGGCATCCGGCACGCCACACCATCGATCGCGTTCAACTCTTCCACGATGACCTGGCGACGCGCCCGGAACTCCGCCACCATCCGGTCCACGCTGTCCTGCGGACCCGACAACGCCGCGATCGTCGCGATCTGCGAGAATCCCGCGGCGCACGAGCTGGAATTGATCATGAGTTGCGCCATCTTCTCGACGAGGTCGGCGGGCATGACCCCGAACCCGATCCGCCAGCCGGTCATCGCGTACGTCTTCGACAACCCGTCGAGGATGATCGTGCGGTCCTTCATGCCCGGCACGGCGGCGATACTGTGGTGGGTCCCTTCGTACAGGATCCGGCTGTAGATCTCGTCGGCGAGGACGAACGCCCTGGTCGGGAGCACGGCGTCGGCGATGGCCTCCAGGTCCGCCCGCTCCAGCACCGACCCGCACGGGTTGTGCGGCGAGTTTAGGATGACCATCCGCGTCCGCGGCCCGACCAGCGAGCGGAACTCATCCAGGTCGAACCGAAAGTCGTGCTCCTCGCGCAACCGGATCGGCCTGAGCGTCGCCCCGATGAACCTGGCGATCGACTCGTAGATCGGGTAGCCCGGATCGGGGTAGATCACCTCGTCGCCCGGATTGACGAGGGACAACATCGCGAACAAGAGCACGTTCTTCGACCCGGGCACGATCACGACCTGACTGGCATCGAACGCGACGCCGCGCGTGCGCGTCATGTAGTCCGCGACGGCCTGCCGCGCCTCCATGATGCCCGCCGCCGGCGTGTAGTGCGTGTAGCCGTCGCGTATGGCCTTGATACCGGCCTCGCTGATGTGCGCCGGCGTATCGAAGTCGGGTTCGCCGATCTCGAGGTGAATGACGTGCCGCCCCTGGGCCTCCAGGCGCCTCGCGCGCGCCAGCACCTCGAACGCGGTCTCCGTCCCGAGCGTACGCATACGCTGTGCGAACTCGATGCTCACGACCACCCTCCCCTTCCCCACGCGTCGACACGCACGGCCATCACCGGCGGGCTGGCCGACTGATTCCCACACCCGCGGTACCACCCACCGACCGTCGGGATGGGCTTCTGCGAGGCGCGCGCGACTCCCTCCGTGGGGCGCCGCGGCCGCGGTGCTCATACTCCTGTGACCCGATTGGCCTCTGAACCGGTGCTTTGTTACACTCCTTCCGGATCAGGTCTTATCGGCTGGAGGAGCGATGACACCCACGAGTGTAGTGAGCTACGGATTGGGTCCCATCGGCATCAGCATCGCCCGTCACGCGCTCGACCGCGGGCACCGTCTCATCGGCGCGATCGACATCGATCCTGAAAAGGTCGGCCGAGATGTCGGCCTGCTGCTGGGCCGCGATCCGATCGGGGTGGCGGTCACTGCGGACGCGTCCGAGGCGCTGACCCGCGGGCCTCAGGTCGTGCTGCATTCCACACAGTCGCACATCCCCCAGGTGTTGTCCCAAATTGTTGACAGTCTGGAGGCCGGCGCCTGCGTGATCTCGACCTGCGAGGAGATGGCGTTTCCGTGGTACCGGCATCCAGCGGCCGCCCATCGCATCGATCGGGTCGCCAAGGCGAAGCACGTGGCCGCGGTCGGCGTGGGCGTGAACCCGGGCTACGTGATGGACGTCCTGCCGATTGTCCTCACGGCGCCGTGCCGGGAGGTGCGCACGGTCCACGTCACCCGTGTGGTCGACGCGGGCAAGCGGCGCCTGCCCCTCCAGCGCAAGGTCGGCGCGGGCATGACGCGTGAAGAGTTCGAGCAGGGCGTGGCCGACGGCAGACTCGGCCATGTTGGGCTGCAGGAGTCGGTCGCCATGATCGCCGATGCCCTCGGCTGGTCGCTGGAGACGATCACCGAGGACATCGAGCCCGTCATGGCCGGCGTCGAGGTGAAGGGCCTCCACCAAGTCGCCCGCGGGATGCAGCACGGCCGGCCGCTCATTACCCTCGACCTCACCATGGCGGTCGGCGCCCAGAATCCACGGGACACCGTGGTTCTCGAAGGCGACCCGTCGCTGCACGTGACCGCGGTCGGCGGCATCCACGGCGATGTCGCGACGTGCGCCATTGCCGTCAACACCATTCCGCGAATCTTGGAGGCGGCGCCCGGCTTGACGACCGCATACCGGCTGGCGCCGATTCACATCTAGCGCATCGTCTCACCCCGCGACGCACCCGGGGGCCGCCGCGGCACGGCGCAGCGGGCCTCGCACGCGCCGGGCAGCAGCACCGGCCGGCGTGTGGCCACTGCGTCGTACAGCCGCTGGCCCGCGACCACGTACGCCCCGACGAGGATCGGCAAGGCCGGCCACAGCGGCGGCACGCGCACCGCGATCGCCGCCAGCGCGTCCATCCCCTCCCGAAGCCTGCCGTCGCCCGTTGCAACCTGAATACGGCGACGGGCCCGATCCGGATCGAGACCGTACAGTTCGGCCACCCCGGGATCTCGAAACGACACGTACTGCACGAAGCCGAACACATCGAGCATGCCCCACCACCGCACGCTGCGCCGGCACCACGCGCACCAACCGTCGTAAAATGCGACAAGGTGCAAGCGCCGGCGCAGCCAACCGCCCAAGGTCCGGTACTCAGCGTCGGGAACCAGCAACGGATAGATGCTGAGCATGCTCCACGCGAACGTCACCAGCCCCATGAGGAGCGCGATACTGACGTGGAAGGCGACGCCGGCCGCCATCGCGGCCCGGCGTGTCCAGCGGTTGAAGAGCGCCGGAAAGAACATGACTTCGAATAGGACCGTGCCGTACGTCCCGAGGACGACCAGAAGTGGGCTACGGTAGATGAACTCGGCCACCCCCGGCCATGAGAACTCATCGACCCGCAGGATGTAGTAGACCGCGGTACCGTTCTGCCAGAGCTCGCCCATGGCCTTGTAGAGCCCCGTGCTCATATAGAGCATCGCAAGTTGCCCGACGATGAGCAACACGCCCACATTGTGAAAGACCGCGCGCACGTCTTTCAGCGCGCCGGGCCGAAGTCTGGGGACGCGGCGCGCGTCGAGCGAGAAGTGGGCACCGGTGTCGACCAGCATCAGAAACAGCAGAACGAGTCGCATGATGTTATCGCCGCCGTCAGTGATGAACGGGTTGCGCTGTTGCAGTGACCAGACCATCAGCCAGTGCAGGGCCACGGCGACGCGCGACCACCAGCCAAGGGTGAGCGCCAGGGCGATGGCGATGCCTGCCAGATAGACGACCTCAAAGAAGACCGGCGAGGGGCTCAACTGCCACACAGAGAGGAACGGCTGCGATGCGACGAATCGGTCAAACGGCCAGAGTCCCTGAGGACCCCACAGCACGCGCCGGACCGGAAAGTGGAGTACGTAGTAGTACAACGCCCAGGCGCCCAGGAGCACGCGGACCAGCGACGCGCCCACCAGCCAGTGTTCGCGAGTGAACCACCGCAGCAGGCGGTCGGGGAACGTAACCCTCATGATCGCTCACCTCGCGGGCACGTAGGGCGTCCACGGCATCGGGACGAACCGCGTGACCCCGGCCGACGGGGGTTCACTGCGCCGCGACCACGGGGGCGGTGTGTGTACCAGAATGCGTGTCTGGACGGCCTCAGCCGTCCCGAGCCCGACGCGCTGGTCGCAGACGGTCGAGGCTGTACGCTGCAACAGATAGGTGCCGATCTCGCGCCGTCTGGATCCCGTCTCGGTCTTCCCCCGGCAGGCCGCCGAGCGGATATCGCGTTTGCAAGCATACTGCCGCCACTCGTCGTGTGATACGCCGATCGCCAGCCGCATTGCGTTGAGGTGAACGCGTAGCAGCCGACTCATCGGCGACGTCCGGGCCCGGTGGTGGCGGCCGAGCATCGACTGGGTCACGTCCACCCACGGTGTGATACCGGCACGCGTACGGCACCGGGCCAGGAGCACGTAGTTCGTACGAATCGGGTCGGGCGCGAAGAGGTGCCAGTTCTGCGCGAACAGTGGGTGCGCGAGCCCGACGATCAACGGGAGCCAGGCGGCCTTCAGAGGGTTGGGAGGCGTAAGATAGAGGAACGCGTTGACGACGTAGACTGTCGCCCCCAGAAGCATCAGGACAAGAGTTCCCCACGCCACAATGCGCCGCACCATCGGAGTCTCCTCGGACGCGGTGCCGGAGAGATCAGCCCCATCCGGCACCGCGTCGCCGTCCCTCACGGCGTGACCGGGTCGAACATGTCCGCGGTCAACTCCACGTCGGTCTCCGGCAGGTGAGCCGTCCCGGCCGCGCGCTCGGCCAGTCGCGTGCCCAACTCGCCAAAGAACCCGATCACCAGTGCCTCGAGGGCGCGCAGGGCGAGTTGAGCCAGCAACTCTGGATCGGACGCCTCCTCTCCGGTTGACTGACCGACACTGCCATATCCGTCGCCAGCAGTGATCTGGTCTGCCTGAGTGTCCGCGCCGAACTCGTCGAAACCAGCTCTCAACGTGACAATGGGCAGACACCGGCCGACCGGGGCGGCCTCCGAGGGCGCACACTGCAGGTAGGCGGTGCTGGCGCCCGGCAAGGGCTGCGCGCGCGACCCATTGACGGCGACGACCGTGACGAACATCACCAGGCTCAACAACGCTGCCAGGACTCTCATCCTAATCCCCTCCCTCAAAGCCAGGACGCCGTTGAGACGTCTCTGGGGCTGCCGTTCACCCCATCTATCGGCGAGGAATCGGCACCAGACCGGGGGCGTACCGCAGAGAGGTAGACGCTCCGCGGCACCGATGAGCAGCGAGCGCTCGCTAAAGACCCGGAATCTCGAACAGCGCGGAAACCGAGGCGATGAGGTTCAGCACGAAGTGGGTCATCGTGGAAGCACACGTACCAAGCCGCAGTCGTGTGAGCCCCAGGGCGAGCGACGCCGTGATGAGTACCGTCGTCCGAATGAGCGACAGATCCACAATCAGGTGCTTGCCGGCGAACAGAAGCGCTGTCACGATCACGGCCACGGGGCTCCTCCACGTGGTCGCCAGACGGGTCTGCACGTATCCGCGCCAACCGAACTCCTCGACCACGGGTGCCAGGACCGCGTTCACGAGCAGAAAGGCCGGCGCCGTCCACACCCCGGCATCAACCAGCCACGCCCACCGGTCGATGTCCGCACGCAGCCCAAATACCCGCTTGTCAACCTGCGCGGGGAGCGCGAGCGCGACGAGCAGCAACGCGCCGCACACGCCGCCGACGACCGCAGACCGCGCCGAGAACCGATAGCCAAGGTCCCACAGCGACAACCCGTCGGCACGCCGGCGTCTGTCGAATACCGCCCACAGGAACAACAGGGCGACCAGCGCCGGGACGATCTGCGCCAGCGCGAGCGCCGTCGCCGGGATCATCGCGACGCGCGGCGGGTACAGCACCTCGAGGAGAAGCGCAGGAACCGCGGTCCGCACACAGACCTCGACCACCACCCACAACACCGCGGCCGACAGTGCGCGTCGGGCCGGCGAGCGCCGGGCGGAAGCGGCATCCTTTGCATCGACAGTGGAGATCACACACGGCATCCGGACTCCACTCCCGGCCGATCTGTCTCAGCATCGTTGTGCGTCGGCCTCTCGCGCGTCTCTCATGGCCGCCTGCCCCCTGAGCAGCGCGCGCGCTACCGTCAGCACCGCGACCGCCGAGGCGCCGGCCCGCTTCAAAGCCGCCGCGCACGCTTCGGCCGTAGCGCCTGTTGAGAACACGTCGTCAACCAGCACGACGCGGGTGCCCACGTGCGCCGGCCCCGGGCAAAAAGCGTCACGCACGCTGGCGTGGCGGGCCGCCGCATCGAGTTCAGCCTGAGCCCGCTCGTGATGCGACCGCCGGACCGCGTGCGTCAGGCACGGCACCCCCAGCCGTGCGGCAAGCGGCCGTGCGAGCAGTTCGGCCTGGTTGAACCCGCGGGTCGCCAGACGGCTCGGATGGAGGGGAACCGGGACCACGGACTCGACGCCCTGCGTGAGGTCGGCCGATGCATGTTGGGCGAGCAGCAACCCGAGCGGTGCGGCTGCGGCGCGGCGGCCATGGTACTTGAGCGCGTGGATGGCTTCCCGGATCGGGCCTTCGTACACGAAGACCGACCGAGCGCGCTCGTACGCCGGCGGATGCCGGCGGCAGGCCTCACAGCGGCCGTCTCGGGTGTGCACGGCGGCGCGGCCCCATCCTGTTGGCGGCACGGGTGACCCGCAGCACGCGCAGACCGGCGGCTGGATCCGCCGGCTCTGCAACAGGCACCGCTCGCACAAGTGCTCGCCCGGGCTGTTGCACGCCGCGCAGATCGGTGGATAGAGCAGATCGACCAACCCGGCCCACACCCGTTTCCTCGGCCGGGCGGTCGATCGTGTGCAGGGATCGCGCTGCGGCGTGACCGCCGCAGGGTGTTCTACGTCCCTTCCCGCCAGGACGCGAGGTAGCGCTTCTGGACCTCGGTGAGAGTGTCGATCGCGACGCCCATGGCCTCGAGCTTCAGCCGCGCCACAGCCTCATCAATGCTCCGCGGGACCGGATGCACGGTCCGCTCCATGGTCTTGCCTGAGGCCACGAGATGCGCGACCGACAGCGCCTGGTTGGCAAACGACATGTCCATGACCGCGGCGGGGTGCCCCTCGGCCGCCGCGAGGTTCAGCAGGCGCCCTTCCGCCAGCAGGTACAGCCGGCGGCCGTCCGGCATGGCGTACTCCTCAACGTGCTCGCGTGCCTTGCGGTGCTCGGTCGCCATCGTCTCCAGCGCCGGGATATCGATCTCGACGTTGAAGTGCCCGCTGTTGGCGAGGATCGCGCCGTCTCGCATGAGCGCGAAATGCTCCTGGCGCAGTACGCCGCTGTTGCCCGTCACGGTCACGAACACGTCGCCCAGGCGCGCGGCGTCGATGCCGGGCAGCACCTGGTACCCGTCCATGACGGCCTCGAGCGCGTGCAGCGGGGACACCTCGGTCACCAGCACCCGCGCGCCCATACCCCGGGCGCGCATCGCGACCCCGCGGCCGCACGACCCGTAGCCGCACACGACCACAGTCCGTCCGGCCAGCAGGATGTTCGTGGCACGCAGCAGGCCGTCGATCGTGGACTGTCCGGTCCCATAGCGGTTGTCGAACAGATGCTTGGTCTTCGCGTCGTTGACGGCGATGATCGGGTACTTGAGCGCGCCGTCGCGCGCCATCGCGCGCAACCGGATCACACCGGTCGTCGTCTCCTCCGTGCCGCCGATCACGTGCTCGAGCAACTCGGTCCGCTCGCGGTGCACGGTCGAGACCAGGTCGGCGCCGTCGTCGAGCGTGACCTGCGGCTGGTGCGCAAGCGCCTGGTGGATGTGCCGGTAGTAGGTGTCGCGGTCCTCGCCTCGGACCGCGTACACTCCGAGCCCGTACTCCGTAGCGAGGGCGGCCGCCACGTCGTCCTGTGTCGAGAGCGGGTTGCTGGCGCACAACGTCACCTGCGCGCCGCCGGCCCGCAGCGCCAGGACGAGCACCGCGGTTTCGGTGGTGACGTGCAGGCACGCGGCGATTCGCGTCCCGCGCAGGGGCTGCTCCCGCTGAAACCGTTCGCGGATCATCCGCAAAACGGGCATCTCCCGCTCGGCCCAGGCAATGCGGCGCAGGCCGTCGGCGGCGAGGGTCACGTCACGAACATCGTATGGCATGCGCTCCTCCGTCCTCGGACGCCGCACCCACGCGCGTCAAGCCGCGGCGTCAACCCACATACCGTAGCGTATGCCCGGAGGGCTGGCAAGGTCGATGCGCGCTGCGGCTCCCCTGGAGCGTCTGGCTCGTGATCACGGCATGGCGAACGCAAGGGCCCGCCGGGACCTGACCCTGCCCCTGGACGCCCGAACGGTGCTACTCGATGAAGTCCTTGAGCCGCTTGCTGCGCGAGGGATGGCGTAGCTTCCGCAGGGCCTTCGCCTCGATCTGACGGATTCGCTCGCGCGTCACCCCGAACTCGCGGCCGACCTCTTCGAGCGTGCGCGGATGGTTATCGTCGAGCCCGAAGCGCAGCTTCAGTACCTTGCGCTCGCGCGGAGTCAGCGTGTCGAGGACGTCGTTGAGCAGCTCGCGCGCCATCGTGGCCGACGCGGCCTCGGCCGGTGCGAGCGCCTCGTGGTCCTCGATGAAGTCGCCCAGGTGGCTGTCCTCTTCCTCGCCAATGGGCGTCTCCAGCGAGATAGGCTCCTGCGCGATCTTGTTGATCTCCCGGACGCGCTCGACCGGCAGGCCCATGGCCTGGGCGATCTCCTCGGGCGCCGGTTCGCGGCCCAGCTCCTGCAGCAGTTGCCGCGAGATACGCACGAGTTTGTTGATCGTCTCGACCATGTGCACCGGAATGCGGATGGTACGGGCCTGATCGGCTAGCGCGCGGGTGATCGCCTGGCGGATCCACCACGTGGCATAAGTGCTGAACTTGAAGCCTTTGCGCCAGTCGAACTTCTCGACCGCGCGGATCAGCCCGAGGTTGCCTTCCTGGATCAGATCCAGGAACAACATGCCGCGGCCCACGTACTTCTTCGCGATCGACACCACCAGACGCAGGTTGGCCTCGATGAGACGCCGCTTGGCCTCCTCGTCGCCCTTCTCCATCCGCTGGGCCAGCGCGATCTCCTGGGCCTGATTGAGGAGCGGGACCTTGCCGATCTCCTTGAGATACATCCGGACGGGATCATCGATCGAGACCCCCTCCGGCACCCGCAGGGTGGCTTCAGACTCCTCCTCGGCTTCCTGCTTGGTCTTGGGCTCGGCGGCCTTTTCATCCTCGACGATGTCGATCCCATGCTCGGCGAGCACGCCGTAGAGTCTGTCCACCTGCTCGAGGTTTTGCTCGACGTCCGGCAGATGCTCGAGGATATCGTCGTGCGTGACATATCCACGCTTCCGGCCCACGTCGAGCAGGGCTTTGAGCTCAGGACTGAGCTCTTCCGTGGTTGTCGGCGCTTGCGCTTTCTTCTTGGCCATCAGCCATCCTGCCGGCGCTTGCGCTACCGGCTCCGTTTCCCGGCCACGATCAGTTCCGCGTACGCGGCCTGCAGGCGCCGCACCTCATCCAGGTCGCCGCTGGCCTGCGCGGCCTGGATCGCGTCCCATACCCGGCGCCGTTCCGCCGCCGCAGGCTCGGTCTGGGTCAGATACCGCACCGCATCATCGACGGCCCGATCCTTCGCCCGATCGGTAACCGGCGGCGCCTCGAACGCGAGCCGCATAAGCAGCCGCGCGGCATCGTCGTCGAGACCTTCGCGCACCTCGCCGACGCCCGCGTGCGGCGCCGCCACAAGCGCTGCGGCCAGCGCCCGGTGCGCGGGAGCCGCAAACGCCTCGGGCGCCAGCAGCCGCCCAATACTCTCCCGGCGCTCCGGCTCCTGCACCATCACGTGGAGGAGCAAGCGTTCCGCCTCATCTCGGGCCCTGTCGCTGCGCGGCATGGGCGCCGAGGGTGCGCTCGTCTGTGCCGGGGCCGGCCGCCTGCGCATCCGCAGCCGTTGGCGCAGAGCGTCTTCCGGCACACTGAGCCGCTCTGCCAGCGCACGCACATACTCCGCGGCGCGCACCGGGTTCGCCACCGACTGGATAACAGTTAATATTTCGTCGATCAGTGCAATCCTTCCTTCCCTCGACCCAGGGTCATGGCGGCGGGCGGCCATCTCCAACCGATACTCGAACATCGGGAGCGCGGCAGCCACCAGTTGCCGGAACGCGGCCGGCCCGTGCCGCCGGACGTAGGAATCCGGGTCCTCGCCCGCCGGCAACACGGCCACCCGGGCGGTTAGCTCCGCCTCCTCCGCCAGCATCAGGCCTCGCTCTGCCGCGCTCTCGCCCGCGGCATCGGAGTCATAAATCAAGACGACCCGTGGCGCGAACCGCCTGAGCAGGACAATCTGGTCCGCGGTCAGCGCCGTGCCCAGCGACGCGACCGCGTTGGCGACCCCGAACTGGTGGCAGGTCAGGGCGTCCATGTAGCCCTCGACCACGAGGGTCTCGCCATGCTCGCGGATGGCCTCGCGTGCCTGCCCCAGCGCGTACAAGACCCGACCCTTGGCGAACGCCGGGCTTTCCTTCGAGTTCAGGTACTTCGGTTCGGCGTCATCGAGCGCCCGGCCCCCGAACGCTACCACGCGGTCTTGCAGGTCCAGAATCGGGAACATCAGCCGGTCCCGGAACATGTCAAAGTACCCGCCCCCGCTCTGGCGCGCCGCGACCAAACCGGCCCGCTCCAACACCGCGGGGGTATACTGACGGGCACCCAGCGCGGCCAACAGGCTGTCCCAGCCCGGGGGCGCGTAACCGAGGGCAAACCGGGCGGCGACCGCGTCGCTGATCCCCCGCCGGGTCAGGTAGTCCCTGGCCTTCTTGCTTTTGCCCAGCATCGCGCGGAAGTACTCCCGCGCGCCGTCGAGTGCCCGCAAGATCTGGTCGCGCTCCGACGCCCATCGCGCGGCCTCCGGCGACGTGTCGATCTGCACGCCCGCCCGCCGGGCCAGTTCTTGCGCCGATTCGACGAACGTCATGTTCCCGATGCGCATCAGGAAGTCGAAGACGTCGCCGCCAGCCCCGCAACCAAAGCAGTGAAACACGCCGCGCTCGGGATCCACGTGGAACGAAGGCGTCTTCTCCTGGTGGAACGGACAGAGCGCCTTGTAGTACCGGCCTGACTTCTTCAGGGCGGCATGGGCGCCGACAAGCGCCAGGATGTCGGTGCGCCGACGGATCTCTTCCTTGACGTCGGGCGTGATGCCCCCGCGACTCATCTCTCACCTGCCCGCGGCGAGCGCGCGGTGATCCTCCGTGCGACCTAAACGCGCTGGCTCTCCGCTTCTTCCTTCTGTCGCTTGGCCTCGGCGACCAGCTTGTCGGCCACGTGTGCGGGCACCGGCTCGTAGTGCGAGAATGCCGTGGTGAACGTGCCGCGACCGCCGGTCAGGGACCGCAGGTCCGACGCATACCGCAGCACCTCGCCCTGCGGCACCTGCGCCCGGACGATCGTCGTTCCGTCGCCCTGGCTCTCCATCCCGGCAATGCGGGCCCGCTTGGAGTTCAAGTCGCCGATGATGTCACCCATCATCTCCTCGGGCACGCGGACTGCAATCTCGAGAATCGGCTCAAGGAGCACGAGCCCGGCCTTCGTCGCGGCCTCGCGAAACGCCAGGGCGCCGGCAAGCTGGAACGCGATGTCCGAGGAGTCGACGTCGTGGTACTTGCCGTCAACCAGCAAGACACGTACGTCAACGACCGGGTATCCCGCCAGTATTCCCTCCTCAAGGGCCTTGCGCACGCCCTTCTCCACCGAGGGGATGAACTGGTTGGGAATGGCGCCGCCGTAGATCTTGTCCACGAACTCGAACCCGCCGCCGCGGGGCAGCGGTTCCACCTGGAGCACGCAGACGCCGTACTGACCCCGGCCGCCGCTCTGCTTGACGTGGCGGCCCTGCGCCTCGGCCTTGCCGCGGACGGTCTCGCGATAGGGCACCCGGGGCGGTGCCAGCGTCACGTCCACCTGGAACTTGCGACGCAGCCGGTCGGCCATGATCTCCAGATGGGACTCGCCCATGCCCGAGATTACGGTCTGCTTGAGCTCCGCGTCCCTGTGCACCGTGAAGGTCGGGTCTTCCTCGGCCAGCCGGTGCAGCGCGTTGCCCATCTTGTCCTCATCGGCCTTACTCTTGGGCTCGATGGCCATTGAGATCGCTGGCTGCGGAAACGCGATCGGCGGCAGCTTGACCGGCGCCTCCTTCGCGCACAGGGTGTCGCCGGTCCCGGTATCGGCCAGCTTGGCGACGGCGCCAATGTCTCCCGGCCCGACGTGCGGGGTCGCCTCCTGATGCTTGCCCCGCAGGAAGTAGAGCTGTCCGACTCGCTCGGTCTTGTCGCGGGTCGCGTTGTAGACCTGCGAGTCCGAGGTCAGTACGCCGCCGTAGACGCGAAAGTAGGACAGACGGCCGACGTACGGATCCGCCATGGTCTTGAACACCTGCGCCGCGAGCGGGCCGCGCTCTGACGGCTCGACCGGTACCTCGGCGTCGTTACGCGGGTGCGTACCCATCACCGCGCCGCGCTCGGCCGGCGACGGCAGCAGGGCGACGACGGCGCTCAGGACCTGCCGGACACCGACCAGCCGCGTGGCCGCGGCGGCCAGCACCGGGATGATCTTGCCGGCCTTGGTCCCGGCGATCAGGCCGCTGCGGACCTCGTCGTCGGTCAGCGACCCACTGTCAAGGTACTTCTCCACCAGCGCGTCGTCGCTCTCGGCCGCGGCTTCGACCAGCCGGTCGCGGGCGGCCCGGGCCGCATCGGCCAGCGCCGCGGGCACGTCCTCGACCGCGTCCTTGCCATCCTTGCGCACGTGTGCCTTCATTGTGACCAGGTCCACCACACCAGTGAAACCGGCCTCGGCCCCGACCGGCAGGTGCAGCGGCACCAGGCGGGTGCCGAACCGGTGGCGCAACGCCTCGACCGCCTCATCGAAGCTTGCGTTCTCGCGGTCGAGCCGGCTGACAACGACCATGCGCGGCAGCCCGCGGTCGTCGGCCCGCGCCCACGCCTGCTGGGTCTGGACCTCGACGCCGCCGCGGGCGTCCACAACGACGAGCGCGGCCTCACAGACCCGCAGCGCACCCACCATCTCGCCGATGAAATCCGGGTACCCCGGGGTGTCGAGCAGGTTGATCTTGGCGCCGTCCCACTCCAGCGGCGCGATCGAGGCGTTGATCGTGTGCTTCCGCCTGATCTCCTCGGGATCGAAGTCTGTTGTCGTCGTGCCGTCGTCCACTCTGCCCTGGCGATCGATCGCGCCGGCGCAAAACAGCATGGCTTCCACCAGCGACGTCTTTCCGGTGCCCCCGTGGCCGACGACGGCGACATTGCGGATGTGCTCTGGGCTATACTGTTTCAACATCGTCCTCCCCTGTCAGGACTCCGGCGCTCAGTAGCCGCGAACGGGGTCCACGACATTGAGCATCGGCCGCCCGTCAAGATAGCGGCGCAGGTTCTCGCAGAACAGCGGGATCGCGCGCTCATAGTACGTGTGCGAGGCGCCCGCCACGTGTGGCGTGATGATGACGTTCTCCATGTCATAGAGCGGGCTGTCGGCCGGTAGCGGCTCGCGCTCGAACACGTCGAGCCCAGCGCCGGCGATGACACCCGTCCGCAGCGCGTCGATCAACGCATCCTCGTGGACGACCTGTCCCCGGCCCACGTTGATGAGCACCGCCGACGGCTTCATCACACGGAGCGCCCTGGCGTCGATCAGGCCGCGCGTCTGGGGCGTCAACGGCAGGATGATCACGAGGTAGTCGGCCTCGCGCAGTACTGCATCGGTCTGCTCAGGCGGTAGTACGCGCTCGACATGCGGGATGGACTCGACCGTACGCTTCGTGCCGATGACCCGCATGTCAAATGCCGCCGCCCGCGCCGCCAGGGTCCTGCCAATCGCGCCCAGACCCAGTACGCCGACCACCTTGCCGGCGACCTCTTCGCCGACGATCGACGCCCGATCCCACCGCCGGGCCATCTGGTTGCGCACGGCGCGGTGCAGCCTGCGCGAGAACGCCAGGATCAATCCCATGATGTGCTCAGGCAGGCCGGCATGAATGCCCACGCTGCACGTCAGCCGCACGCGGCCGTCCATGACCTGGGGAATCAGCAACCCATCCACGCCGGCCGCGGTCGTGTGGATCCACCGGAGCCGGCCGGCCCGGGCCATCACCACGTCAGGAACCTGCCATCCCACGATGACGTCGGCCTCGGGTGCGACCGCAGCCGCCCGATCGACGTCGGACGCGGCGATCACGCGCACCCGGGGATCCACCGCGCGGATCACGTCCAGATGGCGGTCCTCGATGCGCGACAGGACCAGGACCACCGTCTGCTCGTTGCTCATCCCTGTGCTCGAACGCTCCCGGCGCCGCGGCTACTCGCGTTGACCCGCGGCTTCACGCAGCCGGCGCACGACAAAGGCCCGGTCGAGCGCCGCCAGAAACCACCCGGCCTGGGGTCCGGAGTCCTTGCCGAGGAACACCGCGTAGATGGCGCCGAACGCCGCCTTCGGCGTCAGCCCGTACTCTCCCTTCAGTTCGTGAATCGCCGCGTGCAGCGCCTCGCCGCTCAGCCCTTCCTCGACCAGCGGCGCCAGGGCGGCCAGGAACCGTCTTTGCGCCTCGCTCAGCGAGGCGGCGTCCGGCGGCAGCGACGCCTGCACCTCGAACCGGTACGACGGCGGCGCGTATGTCTGCAGCCATCGCCGAGCCTCGGCAATCCGGGCGTCCAGTTCGGCACGGTCCTCGGGCGTCAGAGGCCGGCCCTTCTCCAGTTCGGCCTGCTCCGCGATGTCCACCGAGGGGATTTGGCAAAGGTGCGCGACCTTGGAGAAGCGCATTCGGAAGACGTCGGTCACCCCGCCCGCCGGATGCGAGTAGTGAAACGTTCGCGCCAGATCCGGATCCTTCTCGTGACCAAAGTAGGCCCGCGCCGCCTTGTCGTACTCGTCGTAGAGCAGCGGGATGGTTTCGCCCGCCGGGTCGAAGTTGACCGCCTGCCGGTAGTGGGGCCGCACGATCGTGAATCGCGCCAGCTCCGGTCGCAGCAGATCGGCGAACTCGGCGGCCGGCACGCCGACGCCCCTGCTGGACGCCATCTTCCGACCGCCCACGAGCAGCCACTCGTAGGGAATCGCAAACGGCCGCGGGTACCCGTAGATCGCCTCAACGATCGCACCGGCGCGATCGTAGCTGCCGCCGCGGGTCATGTGGTCCTTCCCCGCGCCCTCGACGGTCACACGCAGGAGGCGCCATTTGGCCGCCCACTCGGTGATGTACTGCAGCTTGCTGCCGCCGCCGAACGGCGAGCGGTAACCCTCGTGGCCACATCCCGTGGCCCAGGTGACCTTGTCGGGCCGGCACGCGTACGCCACGTGCTCACCGTCCCAGTCGAGGACGACGGTCGTGCCGATCTTGCCGCATGCGTCGCAGACGACCTGCACCGGGTGACGCTCGGCCTTCTTGCTCCCGCTGATCGCGCGGTCGATCTCGATGATCTCCCCGGCGCGGTCCAGCGCGATACGAATCGACTCGTCGAACGCGCCGGACGCGTACATGTCGCTCGTCCAGTAGACCCGCGGCGCCGCCCCGAGGCGGTTGAACACCCGGGTGAACTCATCGCCGTAGTATCGGGCAAAGCTCGGCGCGACCCCGGGCTCAGGCGACGGAACCTTCGACAGGGGCACGCCGAGATACGCGGCCAGGTCGTCGCGTCCGGCCGGCACGCCGTCCATGGGATCGTAGTCGTCGTATCCGTACAGGTACTCGACGTCCGCACCCCGCTCGCGAAGCGCCATCGCCACACAGTCGTGAAGAATCACACCGCGCAGCGAACCGACGTGGACGCGGCCCGACGGACTCTTGGCGTCATTGACGACGTGGCGTGTCTCAGACCGCGCCTTGAGGATCTCTTCCGCCAGCAGGTCAACCCACACGGCGTGCCGCGGCCTCCCCCGCCTCGCGCTCCTGTGCAAGCCGGTCGCGAATGTCGCCCACGAGGTACACCGACCCCGTCACGCAGACGACGTCGCGGGCGCCGGCAGCGGCCCGCGCGCGGTGAAGCGCGTCGGCTCGGTCGGCCGCCACCACAACCGCGTTGATGTACCGCGAGACGGTCACGGCGAGTTGCGTCGCTGGCAACGCGCGCGGATCCGGCGGTTCGGTGACGATCGCCAGACTCGCCCGAGGCGCGATCACGCCGGCGGTCTCGATCGGATCGTGTGTCCCGATCATGCCGAACACCAGCACGACCGGCCGGTCCGGGTAGTACTCGTCCAACGCGTCGCGCAGCGCCTGCATTGACGCCGGGTTGTGCGCCACGTCGAGGACGACCGTGGGCGGCCCCTCGAGGCACTCGAACCGACCGGGCAACGCGGCGCCGTGCAACCCTTCGGCCACCGCTGCCGCCGATACCGGACGCGGCGCAAACAGCGTCTCGGCCGCGACAACCGCGGTCGCGGCGTTGGCGACCTGATGCCGGCCCCGCATCCCCAGCACGAGCCGGCCGTAGTGCGCATGCGTCGTCTGCAGGTCGAACGCGTCGCCGTTGGCCGGCGTGCCCGGGCTCCACCGGGCGACGTCAGAGACGCGGACGAGGCGGGCTCCAGTTGCACGGCCCTCGTCGACCAGTGTCGCGTCGACCTCTGGCACCTGCGGCGCGACAATCACCGGCCGGCCGGCGCGCATGATGCCGGCCTTGTGCCTGGCGATCGCCTCGAGCGACTGGCCGAGCAACTCGGTGTGATCGCGACTGATCGGCGTGATGATCGACAGGATCGGATCGAGCACGTTCGCGGCGTCGTGCCGACCGCCGATCCCGACCTCGACGATCGCGAGGTCCACGCGCTCGTCGACGAAGTGCCGCAGCGCCAGGGCCAGTGAGACCTCGAAGTACGTCGGACGGCCCCCGGGGCCCGGTGCCACGGCCTCGACCGCC
The DNA here is from genome assembly GCA_031458775.1 of Candidatus Fervidifonticultor quartus. Classification (GTDB taxonomy): domain Bacteria; phylum Sysuimicrobiota; class Sysuimicrobiia; order Sysuimicrobiales; family Humicultoraceae; genus Fervidifonticultor_A; species Fervidifonticultor_A quartus. The sequence goes on from JAVKJV010000003.1 coordinate 43,334, forward strand.
GGCGCCACACGCGCCACCAGCCCGACCAGCGCGTCGCGCGCGATCGGTTCACTGCCCACGCGGATACGCTCGCGATAGTCGGACACGTGCGGCTTCGTGTACAACCCGACACGCCGACCCGCGGCGGCGGCAATCGCGGCCAGCATCGTCGAGGTGGAGCCCTTGCCCTTCGTGCCCGCGACAAGGATCACCGGACAGGGGAACGTCTCGAGCCGCAGCGCCCGCAGCAGCCGCGCAATGCGGGCCAAGCGCTGATCAGCCGGCAGCACGGGCCGCGGCCCTGCCAGCAAACCGGTGATGTAGCCCAAGGCCTCCTCGTACGTCATGCGCGCTCATTGTGCCGCCGCCCCGGGCCCGCCGTGTACGGCGAGCCCGACGGCGACAAAATGGGCAGGCCGCTGCTGGCGACCTGCCCGTTGACGTCCCGGGTCCCTACTCTTACTTGACCGCCGACTTCAGCTCCTTCCCCGCGGTGAACGCGGGTACCTTCTTTGCGGGAATCTTGATCTTCATGCCCGTCTGCGGGTTGCGGCCCTCGCGCGCCTTGCGCTTGCGGACGAGGAACGTGCCGAATCCGACGAGCGTGACTTTCTCGCCCTTCTTCAATGAGGCCGTGATCAGGTCGAGCGCGGAGTTGAGCACCTCGAGCGCGTCCTTCTTGGTCGCACCGGTTCGCTCCGCCACCTTCTCGACGAGCTGCTCTTTGTTCATGTGTCACCTCCCGCCGAGCGCAGGATGCCACGCCAGACGCACGACACCGCCGGTTCGGTTCGGCGGGTCACTGGGGATTCCTTCTGGCCGCGATCGCGACGCGAAGAATCACCTCTGGAAACGATAGACGCACAGGCGCCCTCCTGGCCGAAGGGGCGCCCGCGGCGTTGCGGACACGCGCTGGCTAGATCAGGGTGAACGGCGCCGGGACGAACTCGAAGTACGTCTCCTTCCGCCGGACGTAGCCGAGGCCCGGCCACGGGAAGTGATACCCGACGACCATGAACCGGTCAGCCGCCGCCCTGTCGAACATCTCGCGGCGCGTCCGTACGACGAGTTCTTTGTCGGCGTCAAAAGCCAGATAGTGCTCTGGGAAGCGGAACGAGAGCAGATAGTGCCCGCCCGCGTCGCCGAAGTGCATCAACGCCGCGCTGCCGGAACTCACCAGTACGGACATGTGTCCGACCGTGTGGCCGGGGGTCAATACGGTCGAAAGGCCTGGTACGATCTCGTGGTTCGGCCCCACGAGCGTGATGCGGCTGCGCAGCGCGACCAGGTTGGTGCGTACCCCCTCTGCCACGTTCGCCTGCGTGGTCCAGAAGTTGTACTCCGTTTCGCCCATGACGATCCGCGCGTTCGGAAATGCCGGCGACCGGTCGGCAGTCGTCAGGCCGCTGTAGTGGTCGCCGTGGCCGTGCGTGATGAAGATCGTGTCGATCTCATCAGGTCGGATCCCGGCGAATTGGAGGTGTGTGGCCACGCGGCCAACCCCGCGCGGCACGCCGCCCGGCCCGTTGCCGCTGTCAACGAGCACTTTGTTGCGACCGGTGTCCACGACCATGGGGATGAAGTTGTTCACGAACCGGTCGGGATCCACAAAGTTCTCGAGCAGGAAGCGCGCGTAGGCGTCGCGCCGGTCGGGGTTGCCCGCGAACCCGGGAAACGTCGGCAAGACGCCCTGGCCGTCGCTCAGCAGCGTGATTGTGTAGCTGCCGAGGCGGAACCGGTAGAATCCGCCGCCGTTGGGAACCGCCGGCGCGGTCTGCGCCATGGCAGTGCGCGGCCACGCTCCCGCGATGGCGGCAAATCCGGCACCGCCCGCCAGCTTCAAGGCCTGGCGTCGCGATAGACGACCCTTCCTGTCGACCGGTCGGCCGTCAGGGTGCTCCATACCGATTCCTCCTTCGTCTGTCTCTCAACTCCGCGTGCTCGAGAATCCGCGTGGTGTACCTGGGCCCGCACTATGAGCAGACTGTGCCACGTGTGTCACGATTGCGTCACATGCCAGGAACCGTTGTTATGGAACCGGGCTTGGCACTCCGGGTATTCCCCCGTTCTACCCAACGACCGCATGTCGTTCGCGTGGACGTGCGTGTTGACCGACACCTCAGAGTCCGTTATGGTGGAGGAAGAAAGTGCATAGGCGATGGAGCTCGCCCGTCGCCCATACAAAAGGGCTGATAGCTCCTACTGACTGTAGGTCGGTGGGAGTTTTGTGCTTCTGGGGAGAGCGCGTACATGAGCCACATCGGGGCCGTCGAGGTTGAAGTACTCACCGAGGACGCCGATGCCATGCGGCGGGCGTTGGCCGCCGCCGGTCGCGACCCGCGAGCCAATGTGCCCTGGCTGCTCGCGCGTGGCCTTGAGCAATACGTCGCCGACGAAGCGGCGTGGCAGGCTCTGGAGGGTCAAGAGGGGCCAGAGGTTGAGGTCAAGCGGCAGGAATTGAAGCGGCGAGAGACCGAGGCACTGCTGGTGTCGATGCGCGCGGAAACAATCGCCGCGGAGAGAGTCATGCACGACCTCGGCATGAAAGTCCATGCGCTGGGCGCACAACTCTACGCCAACCGGCGAGAGATGTGGCCGCTCCGGGACGAGGCCGCGTCGCTGGAGGCTCGTCTCAAGAGACTGACCGAACCTGCGACCGGCTCCGCATCGCCATCGGCCACCGGCCAGGGGGTACTGGCATGGCTCAGACGCTTGCTGACGTAGAGTCCTCGGTGTTGGACGGTAATGTGGTCTTCCCTCCCACCGAGCGCATCACCGTGGAGGTCCCGGAGGAGATCAAGACCGAGTTCGACGCCCTGATCCACAGGATGGGCTGGACGCGGGAAGAAGGCATCAAGATTCTGCTGGCGTACGGCGCGGACACGCTGACTCGCGCGGAACGGTCGCCAGACGAAGTGTACAACGAGTGGGCGGCTGCCCGGGCCGAGATGGCTGTTCTCCGGCACCGGGCCTATGTCGCCGCGGAGGCGATCCGTTCCCTGAGCCTCAATATCACCGGTCTGACCGCCAGTAACAGCCAGTACCAGCGGTCGCTAGCGGTGCAGCGAGCCCGGCGCGACCGTCTGCGCCGCGCCGTCGCAGACCTCGAGGCCCAAGCACGGCGACCGTAAGGATGCGACGCGACCAGCTCTTTCACGCGGTCTACCAGGCACTCGATGCCGAGCGCTGCGGGATCTGTGCGCAGGCACTCAATGGCGTACAGCGCTTCCTCGACAGCTTCATGTACGAGCGCGTAACCGACTCGTGGACCCGCGAAGAGTTCATCCGCGCCCGCGGCTTCTGCAACACGCATGCCTGGCAACTCGCCCGAGGGCTCACCAATGCCTCGGGCCTGACGATCCTCTACCACCACCTCCTGCATGACTTTGTGGAAGCCTACAGGCGCATGGTTGCCGCGGCGCCGGTCTCGCCGGCCGGACGGAGCATGGCGGCTCTCTTCGGCGGGCGGCCTGAACCTCGAGCCCGAGAGATCGGGGACTGGCTGGCGCCGCGGGCGTCGTGCCCGGCCTGCGCCGACCAGCGGGAGACCGAGAGCCGCTACGCGTGGGCCGCGGCCCACGCGCTGTCCGACCCAGACTTCCGCGCGCGGTACGAGACCAGCCTCGGGTTCTGCCTCCGGCACCTAACCAAAGTCCTCGAACTGGCCACGTCGGCGCCCGACGTCGAGTGGCTCACCGCCGCCGAGCAACGCATCGCGGAGTCACTGCTCCAAGACCTGTCGGAGTTCTGGCGGAAACACGACTATCGGTTCCACCATGAGCCCATCTCGACAGGCGAGGCGACGTCGTGGACCCGCGTGCTTCACAAGTGGACCGGCGCACCGGGACTGGTCTGGCCGGAACAGGCGCCGCGAGGGTAGCCGGGCACGTGCACCTCCTCATGCCGAGCATCACCGGGTCTTGCCGGCTCGCCTGGCCCACAGTAGCAGCGGCATCGCGCTGGCCTGTGCAACAACTGAAAAACCCACAAGGAGCGCCAGCGACCGGCTGTAGAGAAGACCCATGACGACGCTTCCCGCGAACCAGAACAGCCCGTAGCCGGTGTTGAAGATCCCGTACGCCGAGCCGCGCCGGTCAGCCGGCACCATCTCGGCGACCGCGGCGCGCATGATCGATTCCTGGGCCCCCAACCCCACGCCCCACAGCACCATCCCCACCACCGCGGCGACGACACCCCCGAAGAACACCAGCGGCGCGAACAGGGCTGAGAGCGCGACCGCGATTACCAAAGCTATCAGTCCCCATCGGTCAAACAGGCGACCGAACACGAGGGCGGCCAGCGCGTCAACAGCCATCGCGATGGCGTACAGCACCGGAATGCTCGCCGCCGGCACCACTGCGCGTTGGTCGAAGTGGAAGGCGATCAAGAGGAAGTCGGCGTAGCCTGCGCCCACGAGCGCGGTCCCGGCCAGGTAGATCCAGAATGGCTTGCGCAGTCCGCCAGACGCCAGCCGCGGCGCCTCGATCTCAAGATTCTGAGGTGTCGGGTACAGGGCACGAGCGGTTAACAGAATCCCGATGGCCAGGGCGCCCGGGACGGCCAGGACTCCGAACGCATCACGATACGACGCGCGCACCGCGAAGACACCCGCGACGACGAGCGGTCCTGCCACCGCGCCGATCTGGTCGAGCGCTTCATGCAAACCAAATCCCCATCCACGACCAACCTGGTGTGTCGCGTAGGACAGCATCGCATCGCGAGCCGGTGTGCGGATGGCCTTGCCGATTCGCTCCACGACAATGAGGACCGCGGCAACCGGCCAGTGGCCGGTCAGTGCGAGCAGTGGCACCGCGCCAAGATTCACCAGGTACCCGGCGACCGTGAGCGTCCAGTATCGGCGCGTCCTATCGGCGAGATAGCCGGACGCAAGACGCAGCGTATAGCCCAGTAGTTCGCCCAATCCCGCCACAATGCCGACCACCGCTGCGCTCGCGCCGAGCACGCCCAAGAACGGCCCGGTCATGCTGCGCGCGCCTTCGTAGGTGGCATCGGCGAAGAGACTGACGACGCCGATAAGCACAACAAACCGCAGGGCCGCCGAGCGGTGATCGGGGCGTTTGGGCGGCGCCATGATCTATCGTCGTCTCACGACCAGCACCATGCACGGCGCGTGATCGACAACCCGGTCGGCCACGCTGCCGACCAGAAACCGGCGCAGATTCGACATACCCCGGTGCCCCATGACGATCAGGTCGACGCCGTGCTGCTGAGCATAGTTGACGATGGCTTCGGCCGGATGCCCGTAGGCAATCTCCACCGAGACATCCAAACCGCGCAGGCGAGCGTGCTCGACGGCTTTGCGCAGAAACCCCTCGGCAAACGCCCGCTGTTCCTCCTCGGCGGCCTGCACTTCGTTGACCGTCGCCGGATACGCCGGGTGATAGAGCACGGCCAGCACGGTGGCAGCCGCCTTATAGCGAACCGCCAGATCGGTAGCGACCTCCATGGCCCGCCGCGCTTCCTCGGACCCGTCGTGAGCGATGAGGATCCTGGTGATCATCTACTCGCCTCCACTCGTAAGCGTTGACTGCGGTGCCGCGGGCTCCTGGGGCAGGTGCCGCAGCGGCAGGAAGAACCGGTTGGCTACCCAGGTGGGGACCACGGCGCTGGCGATCACCGTGGCCACCAGGAACGAATACTGGATCTGGGTGATGATCCCGTGCGATAGCCCGTAGAGCGCAGAAATCGTCCCGAACGTCAGGCCGGTGGACATCAACAGGGTCGTGTACATACCCTCCGCGTGCGGGTAGCCGTACCGGCGCGTGAGTGGGAAAATGCCGATGAACTTGCTCACGGCCTTTGCTAGAAAGAGCACCAGGAAGATTCCGAAGCCCCCGATGACCGTTGGCACGTCGACGAACGACCCGGCACGAATGAAGTAGAACGGCGTAAGCAGCCCGAAGGTCAGCGTGCGCAGCCTCCGGACAAGCGCGTGGTCGCGCCCCACCACGCCGGCCAGGACCATGCCGACCAGATACGCGGGCAGGACGGCCTCTGATCCCGACCACACCGCGAGGCCACCAAGCAGGAACAGGCCAAAGAGCAGATACTTGGCCTCCAGTTCCGAGGTGCGGCCGCCGTAGCGCGCAAACAACGGCCGGGTTGCGCGAAGCAGTCCCCACACGGCGACACCGAGCCCAGCAACAAACGCCAGGCTGCGGAGGGTGAACGGCGCGAAGATCAGACCCAGGGCGACCACGGTGCCCAGGTCGTTGATGAAACACGCCGCGAGAATGATCTTGCCATAGGCCGTACGGTTCAGCCCCAATTCCAGCAGCACGGCATAGACGACGGCGACAGACGTGGTCGAGAGCGCCACACCGGCGAGCAGGCTGGCCTGCAGATCCCACCCGAGGAGTGCGCGGGCCGCCCAGGCCGCCCCGGCGAACGGCGCGGCGAAGCCGATGAGACCGATGACCGTGGCTTCCTTCCAATTTCTGCGGAAGGAGTCGGGATCAAGTTCGGCGCCGGCGAGGAACGTCAGCACCATGGCGCCCAATCCGGCCAGAAACGCCACCCAGCCTTCGCGGGCGCCGAGCGCGCCCGAACCGAGCAGCGCGGCGATCACGAGCTGGGCCACGGTCCCGACGATAATCTCGGTGAGCGCGATGGACAGGCGAAGCCAGATCGACAGCAAGGTGGCGACCAGCGCGAGCCCAAGCCAGATGGCCGCCGTGAACCATACGTGTTCCACGCCACACCTCGCACGCGCGGGCGGAAAATAGATAAGCTCCTACCCGCCAGTCTAGGTAGGAGCCATCAGCCCGGGTTGGGCGGTTCAGGCGGACTCCATCGCCTCTGGTACTATACTACGCTGCAAACGCGGCCCGGTCCATCCCAAAAGGCCCGCTTCATCCGGGGGCACAATACTAGCCGATGCCACGGTAGACTCCCTCCCATGCGCTCATGTACGCTCGGTGACGCCAGCACCTGCGCGGCTCTCATGCCCGCGCCGGGACGACAACCGTTCAGGCCGCGGAGCAGGCTGGACACCGGCCGATCACGCTCAAGCGGTGGAAGCTTGCGTCAGGACTGGGGTTGGAGCGGGAGACGGGAATCGAACCCGCACCGCCAGCTTGGAAGGCTGGAGCTCTACCATTGAGCTACTCCCGCGGGGATCGGTGGTGGGCGGGGAAGGATTCGAACCTCCGAAGCGACTCGCGCAGCTGATCTACAGTCAGCCCCCTTTGGCCACTTGGGTACCCGCCCGAGCCACTGTTGATTATACGAAGCTCGCCGCGCAAGCGCAATTCACGCGGGCGATGCGAGACTGTCAAGCCGAGGGTAGCACCTTCTCTTGGTTGGTATGTACGTGTGGTTCGACTTGCTCGGCCTCCTTCGTGCTGCGCCCTGATCATGCCTGTCGCTGTCTCGCCCCGTCACGCCCGCGGCTGCCTTAATGCCCGGAGGGTCCGACGGAGGGGAGTCTGCCCGCCAGCCAATGCCGGTAAGCGTACTTGCAGCCACGCCGCAGGCTCCGCGTGACTCACCGCGCGGTGCACGGTGCGCACCGCCTCGTGCAGGCTGCGGTGGAACGGTCGTCCCCCACACACGTCCAACCAGGCCTGCAACGTCCTTTGCTGCTGCAAACTCACCAAGCGCACCAGCGGCGCCAGCCCGCGTCCCCAGCTCATCCCCCGCTTGGTGAATCGCTCGGCCCACGGTTTGTCGACGTTCGCTTCAGCCGCCCCCAGCCCGCGCCACGTCGCCTGCACCGCCACAGGCAGTCCGCGCTGGCGGTACTCGCGCAGGCCCTCCCGATTCTCCCAGAGATAGCGGCGTAACCTGACGATCGCGCCGCGTTGAGCCGCCTCGGTGCGCTGAGCCCTCCGCCGCAGGATCGCGTCGAGCACGGCCCAGTCACGGCCCTGCTGCAGGGCCGCGTAGAGCTGTCGCTGCACCGCCGGCTGCGCGCTCAAGCCCACCTTCACCGCCTGCCAGAGGTGCCAGCGATCCAACTGGAACTCACAGTGCGGGAGATAGTCGCGCCCCGCCCGGATCCACTCCGCCCCATCCCCATTCAGCACCGTGCACTGCACCTGCTCCAACGCGCAGTACCCAGACTCAGCACGGCTCCGCGCCAGAACGCCTCCGTCTTCGCCACCGCTCCATACACGTGCTTCCCCGCCAGCCGATACTCCGCACTCCCCGGATGCCGACGCTCCCAGCCGCGGTGACAGATCAGCAGCCGCACCTCGCCGCGCCGCGCCCGACGCTTCCGTAACACCTCCCCCGGCCGCCGCCGCCGTTTCGACCGCTGCAGCGCCACCCGCACCTCATCTGCCTCCGCAAACAGCACGGGGAGCCGCTCCTCGGCCCGCGGCGGGACCACACCATCGCCGAACAATGCCTCCACCTGCTCCGCTTCGCGCGCCAGCCGCTGCTCGCCGACCTGGCACACCCACCGGTGAATCGCCCCGTGACTCGGGCCTCGTCCCGTTGGCCGGAGCCGCGCCACCTCGGCGGCCGCTTGACGATAGGGGACGCGCACCGCGGCCTCGACCGCCCGATTCCGCAACCCCGGACTCACCCGAACCTCCGGCGGTAGCCCCAGCGCTTCGTCCAGCAGATACCGCCACCGCACCTCGCCTGTCGGCAACGCCTCCCGATACCGCCGCCGGCGGATCACGATCGGCCCCAGTAGCCCCTGCACCACCCGCCGCTTCCACCCGCAGTGCCGCAGCCGCGCCGGCCGTTGCGTCATCAGCACCGTGTCCATCGCGTCCAGCACCTGCGTCAGCTGCTCCCGTGCCGCCTGCGCCGTCGCTGCCCATAGCTGCTGCTCCAACGTCTTGAAGTCTGGCTGCGTCTGTAGGATGCTGCATATGCTCGGCACCACGGAAAGACCTCACCCCTTTTCTCCCCAAGAGAAGTTGTGAGGTCTTTCTGCTTCCAGGACGCACTACCCTCAACCGCTACCCTGGACTTTACTCAAACGGCGATGCGGGATTATGTAAGAGGGACACAGGGTCTCGGCACGAACTTATCCCCTGATCGATCACGCGAGGTGTGGCATGACGTCAACGGGTTGGATGGTCATTTGGTTCGTCCTCGCGGGTGCGGGGCTGATTGTGCTCTCGCACCTGATCAGGACGGTGGACCGTCCGCCGTTCTCCTGGCTTCGGCGTCTCCTGGAGGCGCCGATCGGCATACCCCTGCCGTCGAAGGACGCCTCGGGTGCCCTGTACTACCGGCCGTATCCGCGCCGGTTGAGCCTGAATCTGCTGGCGCTGGTGCTGGGTCCGGTCTATTACCTGCTGGTGGGGCTGTGGACGCACGCCGCGATCATGACCTCGCTGGTCATCCTGAGCGGCGGCCTCCTCGCCCCGGTGGTCTGGATCTACTGCGGCGTGAAGGCCAACGAGGACCTGCTCGAGTTTCGCGTCGCCAATCGCAGCGTGTACTGACCTTCTGACGCTCGCTGATGTCGCGGTGGACGTTCGCCCTGCGGCCGCCGGCCGGCCGCGCCTCCTACTTGGGAGTCGCCAGGGATCTCACGCTTCCGACGCCCCCCATCCCCGTCGTTGCGGGTCTGGTCACACGGCCGGCCACCCCCGCCGACTTCCCGGCGATGGTTGCGTTCACGCAGGCGCCGGACTTCAAGGGGAACCGTCTGAAGATGGCCGACCTGGAGCGGCGGTACCATCGAGGCGATGTCTGTTTCATGGTCTCACATCATGGGGAGATCGCCACGCTCGGATGGACGCGATTTGACAACGCCGGCTATCTTGCGGCGGGTATCGACATTCCGCTGCGGGCAAACGAGGCTTATGTCGGCGCAATCTTCACACGGGCGATGGTTCGGGGCCGCGGGCTCGTCACCACGGGCTCGCTGGAACACCTGCGGTGGCTCAAAGAGCGAGGTGTCACGAAAGCCTACGGGTGGGTGCGCTCCGCCAACCTGCCCATGCTCCGGACCACCAAGCGTCTGGGCTGGCACGCCACCTCGCACGTCGAGCAGTACTTCCTGTGGTTTGGCGTTCGCATTCCGATCGCGAACATCGTAACGGTCGCGGACACGAGCGATCCGCTCGCGCAGTGGTGCGGTCGCGAGCGCATCCGGTTTCGGAGCGGGCTCCGGGTGTTTCGTCAGGGCCCGGTCGACGTGCCGGCCGGCAGGAAGCGTTCGCCGCGCACCACCATCGAGACCGAGTAGTCGAGGTCTGCCCTGCTGCCCGGCGGCCGCACGGGTCAGCCCTTGGATGCGCGCCCATCAATGACAGCCTTCGTGAGCTTCACGACGATCCCGCCGCCAGGGACAACGAGACCCAGCGTCTCCGCGCCGACGTCGAAGAGCACCTCGCGATTGAGGACCTTCCTGAGCTGCGGGCCGAAGGCCTTGCCCATGGGCTTGAACTCGCCAGTAAGGCCATCCACCTCGATCGTGTTCCGCTTCCCTTGGGCCGCCCAAGCACACTCGAAGGCGTAGACAGGCCGGTAGTATAGATCGAGCCTGTCGACGACGACTACTTCCTCAAGCACGTGGTCAGCCGTCGGCGGGTGTAGCACGTCGCCAAGCACCTGTCGCACAACGGCAGACGCCCGCACCTCGGGCGACACCGCCGCGACGTCAGCGGGAAATGACTGACCATCCACGACCGCGACCCGGTCGAACGGCAGGTACCGCCGCAGATCCAGGGACTCACCGGTGAGGGCGTCGACGAAGATCTCGCGCTGCTCTTCGAACAGGCAGTGGTCAACCGCCGGGAGGACAAATCTCTGGCCAGAAGGCGTGTAGGTTTGCCCGGCGATCTCGACACTCTGAACATCGCCGGTCACGGACACCTGGTACTGGGCTCGGCGGTTGTAGCGGAATCGCTTGTGGCTGGCGGCGTACCAGAAGGGCTGGAAGCGAAGCTCCAAAGGGCGTACCTGTATTTCCTCGCTCTTAGGGCGCTTGAAGACCTTGGAGAGCGTCCCGAAGACATTCAGCTTCTGCTCCCAGGCCTTCTCCTTCGCCTGCTCCGGGGTCAGTTTCGCAGGCAGGATGAACACACCCTGCTCGGCCACTGCGATCTCCATGGCGTCACCGCCTCGACGGACTGGCCTCTCCGCACCACTGGCATCATCCTGCCTGAGACGAGGAGCGGGTCAGGGAGCCGCTTTCTCGGTCGCCCGGGCCCTTCCCTGTATTCGCTCCGTGATTCACGCAAGGGAGGAGCACGAGCGGACATCTCGGAGGTCACACCCACCGATCGCGGCGGCATCACCAGCGCCGGAGGCATCTGCTATAATCTGTGGCGCATCAAGCCGCCGTAGCTCAACCCGGCAGAGCACCGCACTTGTAATGCGGGGGTTACCGGTTCGACTCCGGTCGGCGGCTCCAGAGTTTCACGTCAGTCATCGTCCGTCCCTTCCCGATCCAACAGGGTGAGACTTCCAACACCATAGGGAAGCGTACGTCTCGTCGACAGGGCTGCGGTCAGAGTCTGTCTAATCCTGGGCCAGACCGGTCCGGGCTCATGCCGGGCCGCAGACCCTAAGGAGGAGTCGATGTCGGGGACCGCACGCAACGTCTTGCTCGCCGTCGGTGCGGCGACACTGTGGGCCGCCGCGTCCGAGAACTACGGCGCGCTGGCCGGGATCGGGCTCGACTACCTCGCCATCCTGGCGCCGGCCGCCGGGCTCTCCATCCGGCTCGGCGCTGCCACCAATACCCCCCCACATGACCGCCTATGGCGTCGCCTGCGTGATCGGCGCGGTGTTCGGCCTGGGACTCCTGCTGTGGAGCAGCCGCATTCCCATCGACCGAACACTGCCGATGCCAGGACTCGTCCGGTGGGCGTTCGTCATCTTCATTGTCGCGCTGCTGATCGTGGCCACGCGGTTGATCCTGCAGACACCCTATGCGCGCCCCTGGACGACCACACCCAAGCTCTCTGTCGTCATCGGCTGGATGTTCTTCGGGGCCGCCACCTACTTCGCGTACGGGCTCCTGCGGCCGAGCTGGTTGAACGCCGCCGGGCAGATGATCGGGTTTCTCGCTTACGATGCGGTGTTGATCGTCCCCTTCCTCACGCGGCTGCCGAGCGTTGATTCCTACAACCGGAGCGGACTGATGATCTATACCGCGGTTATCACGTTCAGCGGGCTGCTGGCAATCTACTATCTGTTCGTGCACGAACCCACACGCGCGCGGACCTGGCGGCGTACCAGGCTCTCCTGAGTGGGGGGAACGACTCGAGACGTCTGTGGCCTGATGGGCCGATGCCGCGTCGCCGCTGACGTCGAGGGACTTCCCGCCACGTACGCCCGCGTGCCCGCTGAACCGGTTCTGTACGGCCGGCGCCGCTTCCTGGTGTCGTCCACCCGGCGTGTGCGTCCGCGTCAGCACCGGCAGGTTCCGTCTGCGGCGTGTCGAAATCGCACCTCACCCCTCTCATGGTAGCCCGGACGCCCTTTGCGCGCGACGACGGAGGCCTGCCGCGTGGCGGGTTCTCGTGGGCCGACATCAAGGCCGGTGTCGGACTCCTCCGGCACCTGCCCGCATTCCTTCGGGCTCCCCTTGAACCGAAGCAGGCGAGAGGAATCCTTCGCCGGCGACTGGAGGGGCGTGCGGCAGACTTCCTGTCTCTGATGCGGTCGGCCGTGTTCGACACCGAACACAGCCCCTACCGTAAGTTGCTCGCACACGCGGGCATCACATACGGCGACTTGGCGGCGATGGTCGACAAGACGGGGGTTGAAGACGCGCTCCGCACGCTCTGCCGCCACGGCGTCTATCTCACGGTCAACGAGTTCAAGGGCCGCCAGCCTGTGGTGCGGGGAAGCCTGCAGATGACCGTGCACCCCGCCTTGTTCGCCAACGCGTTGACGCCCGTGCACATCCCGACGCACAGCAGCGGCAGCGGCGGCAGGCAGACCGTCGGCGGCATCAACCTGCGCCACCTTCGCGACCAGGCGGTCGGCCTGTGCCTGTTCCTGGAAGCCCGGGGCCGGGAACGTTGGATCCACGGGCACTGCGGCATCCCCGGAGGGTCGGCGCTGCACGCCATGCTGCGGCTGAGTTGTGCCGGTCTCCCTCCCAGCGTCTGGTTCTCGCACGTGGACACCTCCGCGCCGACCGTGCACGCACGGTACCGCTGGAGCATCCGTCTCGTGCGGTGGGGCAGCTGGCTCGCGGGCCGGCCACTACGGCCGCCCCGCTACGTCAGGCCGGACGACCCCTCTCCCATCATCGAGTGGATACGCCAGGTCCGGGAGCAAGGTCTGGTTCCGCATCTGCGCTGCACTCCGAGCACCGCGGTGCAGATCTGCTCGGCGGCGACGGATGCCGGGGTCGATGTGACCGGAACCGAGTTCACGCCCGGGGGCGAGCCGTTGACCGCCGCCCGGATGGCGGTCATCACCAGGGCGGGTGCCCGGGCTGTGTCGCAGTACGCGAGCGTCGAGTCGGGCCACATCGGCTACGGGTGTCTGGCGCCGTCGGCGCCCGATGACCACCACCTGCTCAGCGACCTGCAGGCGGTGATTCAGCCGGGCCGCGACGCCGGGCATCCCTGCCTGCCGTCGGACGCCATTCTGTTGACCTCGCTGCGGAACACCGCTCCCTTCATCCTGCTGAACGTCTCGTCCGGCGATGTGGGGTGCATCGAAGAACGCGCGTGCGGGTGTCCGCTGGAGCGCCTGGGCTGGCGGCTGCACCTTCACACGATCCGCGGCCTCGCGAAACTCACGACCGGCGGGATGACGTTGCTGGACGCGGACGTCGTCAGAATTCTCGAGGAAGTGTTGCCGGCGCGCTTCGGCGGCCGGCCCACACACTATCAGCTCGTGGAAGATGAACGCCACGATGGGCGACCGATGCTGCGCCTCCTGGTTCACCCATCCGTGGGTCCGCTCGATGAGGACGCCGTCGCCGATACGTTCCTCTCGACCATCGGCACCGCGAACGGTGCCGCGCGGGTCATGGAGCTGTTCTGGCGCGACGCCGGCGTGCTGCGCGTCGAACGGCGGGCGCCTCTTGCGACAACGACCGGGAAGATCCTCCACCTGCACCAAGGTCCGACGGACACGGCACCCGAGGCGAGGGAACACCCGCGGGGGACGACGCCGGAGAGGATGGCACGGCGATGAACGCGCGATCGATGTGTCGGGCGGCCGCGGGCTGCCTGTTTGCCACCGTGCTGCTGGGGCTGAGCGGGTCGAGCACTCTCGCGCAGGCCGACCTGGTCGGCGCAGCCCGGCAGGAAGGCCGGGTGGTCGTCTACGGGTCGCTGGAGAGCGACAATTTCGAGGTCATCCAAAGGATCTTTGAAGGCAAGTACGGGATCAAAGTGGAGTACTGGCGTTCCGCGACCAACCTCGTCATGGATCGTGTCCTGACCGAGGTCCGAGCCGGGCGTCCCCTGTTTGACGTCGTGCTGACCAACCGCAGCCCCATGCTCATCATGAAGCGCGCGGGGGTCTTCGCCAGGTTCACCGCTCCATCCTACGAGGCCTTTCCGGCTTCCTCGAGAGACCCGGACGGCGTCCTGTCGCCATCCTATCGCGTCGTGCTGGTGAGTGCCGTGTACAACACGCGGCTGGTGAGACCCGAGGACGCGCCGAAGTCGCTGGGCGATCTGCTGGATACTCGGTGGAAGGGCCGGATCGCGTTTCCCGACCCCACCCGGCACACGACGACGACGGTGTGGCTCGCCAATCTCCAGAAGGTGCTCGGCGCTCAGCAGCCCCAATTCGTCGAACGTCTCGCCGGACAGGTAGGGCTGGTCGAGGCGTTCATCCCGTCGGCCCAGAAAGTCATCGCGGGCGAGTTCCCCCTCGGCATCAGCTACGTGAAGTATGTCCACACCTTCGGGCGGGACGGCGCCCCCCTCGACTATGCGCGCCTGAACCCGGTGCTCGCGGAAGCCCATCACGTGGCGCTCGGAACCCGGGCCGCCCACCCGAACGCCGGCCGGCTCTTCATCGACCTCCTGGCCTCGCGGTTGGGACTGCTGGCCCTGGCACGGGCGGGAGAGTCTGTCCTGGTGCCGGGCATCTATCCGCCGATCAGAGACATCGACAGACTGCGTGTCGTCCTGATGGACGAACTCGATGAACAGGAACTCGCAAAGGCTCGCGAGGAGTTTGGTCGGTTCTTCCTGAGGCGGTGACGTCGCTCGGCGGCCCAACGGCCCGGCGCATCGTCGGTGGTGCGTCTCGGGTCGATCCCGCGGTATGGCTTCTGCTGGGCGTGGCGATACTCCCGGCGTTCCTCGCGCTGTACCCAACGGTCATGCTGCTCGTCGGGAGCTTCAGCGACGCGCCTCTCGGTGTGCCGGGGCGGTTCACCCTGGTCAACTACACCCGCGCGTACGGCGACCCGCAGACCTACTGGCTGATCGGCACCTCGGTCGTCTTTGCGGCCGGCTCGTCGCTCCTGTCCCTCGCCTTGGGCGGTCTCCTGGCCTGGATCACCATTCGCACGAACGCGCCCGGCCGGCGTGTCTTCCAGTTCGTCGCCCTGGCGCCCAACGTGCTCCCCCCGGTGCTGATCGCGACGTCCTGGGCATTGTTGCTCAGCCCCCGCATCGGCATCCTCAACCTCGCGATCGTCCGGCCCCTGGGACTGCCGCCGCTGAACATCTACTCCTTGCCCGGTATGGTGGCCGTCGAGGGCCTCATCCTCACACCGCTCGCCTTCATCATCCTCGCGGGGGCGTTCCACTCCATGGATCCGGCCTTCGAGGAAGCCGCCCTCATCACTGGCTCATCATCGCTCCAGACCGCGCGCCGGATTACCGTCCCCCTGGTCCTTCCGGCCGGGCTCGCCGCGGGCATGCTCAACTTCGTCCGAGCCGTCGAGAGCTTCGACACGCCGGCCATCATCGCGCTGCCCGCCCGCATCGACGTCCTGACGACCAAGATCTTTCGCGAGGCGCTGGCCGACTATCCGCCCAACCACAACCTCGCGGCGACCTACGGCACCAGCCTGCTGGCAATCACGATGCTCTCGGTGCTCCTGTACCGGTCGCTCACGCGCGGCACCGAGCGGTTCGCCACCATCACGAGCCGCGCGTACCGCAGCCATACCGTCGATCTGGGGCGCTGGCGCTATGCTGCCTCGGCGGCCGCGTTGCTCATCCTCTGTCTCGTCGTCCTCCTGCCCGTGGCGATGCTCCTGCTCACCTCGGTGCTGCCGTTCTACGAAGTCCCCACGCGGCACACGCTCGGCATGCTCACCCTGAAGCACTACGCGTTTCTCCTGGAGAACGACCGCGTGCGGCGCGCCTTGCATCACAGCCTGACCCTCGCTGGGGTTGGCGCGACCGCTGCGATGCTCCTGGCGACGTCCGTCGCCTACGTCACGGTCCGCACGCGAGCACCTGGACGAGGTGTGTTGGAAGCCTTGACTTTCATCCCCTGGGCGTTCCCGGGCACGGCGCTCGCGATTGGGCTCTTGTGGGGATACGTCCGGATTCCGGTCCCGATCTACGCGACCATCTGGATTCTTCTCATCGCGTATGTCACCCGGTTCCTGCCGTTTGGTCTGCGGGTCATGACCGGCACGATGGTCCAGGTGCACGGCGAGCTCGAAGAAGCGTCCCGCGTGTGCGGCGCAGGCCTCATCACGACGTTCCGACGCATCCTCTTCCCCTTGCTCCGCCCGGGCTTCATCGCGGGGTGGACGCTTCTGGCGACGATCTTCATGCGAGAGTTCAGCACGTCGCTCTTCCTGTACACGCCTCGCTCCGAACCGTTGGGCCCACTGCTGTACCACCTGTGGATGGACGGCGCCCAGGGCCGCATGGCTGCGCTGGGGGTTGTGGTCAGCCTCGTGTCCCTCGCGCTGATCGCCCTGGTCCGCCGGGTTGCGCGACTCACCCTGCCGGGCTGACGTCGGCCGGCAGGTCCGGCAGCAGGATGACCTGCGCCGGATCGAGCATCGCGTGCAGCCGGTCCCCGGCGGAGAAACGCGGCGGGCCTTCCGCCAGCACGGTCAAACCACCTAAGGCTACTCGGTACTTCACGCGTCCGCCCTCGAAGCGCACCGACACGACGGTACCTTCGAACGCGTTCTCGGCCCCGACCGGACGCCGGACGCTAAGGCTGACATGTTCAGGCCGGAACCCGGCGAGCACCGACGCCCCCGGGGCCACCCGCCGATGCGTGGCGCACCTGAGCGGGCCGCAGGCGGTCGCCATGGTGACGGCTTCTCCGTCGGCGGCCGTCACGCGCCCGGCCAGATAGCTGATCTCGCCCAGGAACGCGGCGGTGAACCGCGTCTCCGGTCGTGTGTAGAGCCGCTCGGGCGACCCGATTTCGACGACGCGGCCCGCATCCATCACAGCGATGACGTCGGAGAACGTCAGGGCTTCGAGTTGATCATGCGTCACGTAGATCGTGGTGAGCCCGAGCTGACGCTGCAGCGCGTGCGTGTCCTCCCGGACTTGCTCCCGAGTCTTCGCGTCCAGATTGCTGAGCGGCTCGTCCAGCAAGAGCACGTCCGGCTGGTAGACAAGGGCGCGGGCCAGCGCCACGCGTTGCTGCTGCCCGCCGCTCAGGTGCGGCACGGCCCGATCCGCGAGGCCGTCGAGTCCGACCATCGCCAGCGCGGCACGCACACGCTCCCGGGTCTCTCCGCGGGACACGCCGCGGACCTGCATGGGATAGGCGACGTTCTCGAAGACCGTGAGGTGCGGCCAGACCGCGTACGATTGAAACACCATCCCGACGTTCCGGCGGTCGGCCGGCGTGAACGTCCTGCCGATACGACTGAAGACCACGCGGCCGTCAAAGCGAATCTCGCCGTCGTCGGGCCGCTCCAGACCCGCGACGCACCGAAGGGTCGTGGTCTTCCCGCACCCGCTGGGGCCGAGTAGCGTGAGGATCCGGCCGTCCGGCACCTCGAGCGACACGCCGTCGACAGCCTTCACCGATTGCCGCCGACCCGTGCGGTAGGTCTTCACAAGGTCAACGATCTCAACCGACGGCATCCATAGGTCCTCCCTGTGCAGCCTCCGGCAGGCCGCTCCAGAGCGCAGTCCCTGCGACCTCAGGCAACAGACGGGCTCCCCGGCCTCAAGACGGCAGACAGGATGTAGAACGCCAGCGCGACCAAGAGCAGGCGATTGAAACCCAGTACCAGCGAGAAGTGCTCGCTCAGCCCGCCCACGATGATGCCCGCAAGGAATGAGGCCAGGAGCACGATATTGGTAAAGAAGGTCAGGAAGACGACGGAACTGGCAAACCACCGGATGCAGGCCAGCTCAAAGAACAGGATGAGGAAGCTGATGAGAAAGAGTTCCGCGTACAGCCGGGGGGGCGTTGCCCCTGGCCGCGCAGGAGTTCCGGCTTCGGCGGCGATGCGCGTGGGCTCCCCAGGACTCATGGGTCTCGCGTACGGGCGTCGATGTGTGCGCTACGAAGAGTTTGTGTTCACTCACTGAAGTCCTGCAGGGAAGCGGCGGCGGCCTACCTCGCCGGCGCAACGTAGTCGGTCACGTCGATCCCCAGATCGCCCGCGTCCAGGATGCGGGCCACCGAGCGTTCGGGCGTCGCCTCGAGGTCCACCTCATCCAACACGACCGGCGTCATCGCCCGTGGGTCGATGATCCGTACCCTTGGGCGATCGGGATCGCACGCGCCGGGCTGGCAGACAATCCCGACTGCGCCGCTGTCGAGTTCGACCACGGTCCCGACCGGGTACATCCCAAACTCGCAGACGAACGCGGCGGCCAGGCCGGGGTCGTAGACTCCCCCGGCACCGTCACGGACGAATCGCACGGCCTGCGCGGGAGACACCGGGCGCCGGTAGGCGCGCCGCGCAGAGGTCGCGGCGTCGAACGCATCGACGATCTGCACGATCCTGGCGAGCGGATGCGGGTGTTGCCGACCGGTCAACCGAGGATACCCCGTGAGATCATAATTCGCGTGGTGCTCAAACGCGACGACCATCGCCAGGCGGGCCAGCCCGGACAGCTCGCTCAGCATCTGCGCGCCGTACAGGGTGTGGCGCTGCATGATGGTCCACTCGGCCTCGCTGAGCCGGGCCGGTTTGGTCAAGATCTCGATCGGCACGCGCACCTTGCCAATGTCGTGCAACAGCGCCGACAGGCCGAGGGTCGCCGTCCTCGACCGGTCCAGCCCGAGCCTCGATGCCATGAAGAGCGAGAGGATGCACACGTTGACCGAGTGGCGACAGGTGTCCCCATCGAAGTTCTTGATCACGGCCGCAGCCATGAGGCTACTCCTGTGCTCGGTCAGCGTCGCGACGAGCGACTCCACGACGATTCGCGCGTTCTTCAGGTCCAGCGCGGGACCGCTGCTCGCCTGACCGTAGAGGTCCTCCATGACGCGCACACCGGCCCGGTACGCGTCATGGGGTTCAACCTGCACACTGGCGCCGGACGCGATGGCGGCCGGCCTGCCGCTCGCAACCACGATGTGCTCCACGCGCCGTTGCCCGAGCCACGCCGCCGCGCCGCCCTGGCGTCGTAGCTCGTCTACCGGCGTGTTGAGCATGGCGACGAGCGCCAGTGCCTCGCGGACTTCCAATCCGCGATGCACGGTCACTCCCAGCACGCCCCGCTTCTTGAGCTCACCCAGCAGGGGCGCCACGTGCACGCTCTCCTCGAGCAACATCGTGTTGTCGACGAAGAAGGTCTCCTCGTGAATCACGATGGTCAGCGACGGACGCTCGGCCAGGAGCGTCTCGACGACGCCGAGCAGATCGGTGGTGAGCCGCTCGAGCACCGGGTGGTCCTTGCCGTAGAGCGTCGCGGTCCTCCAGACGCGCGAGATGCCCCGGAGGATGGTCCCCGGTCGCTGGCGTGCGCTCGTTTCCGTACCGGGACCGGGGACCAGGCGCAGTCCGGACGAGGCCACCGGGGACAGCGACGCGCTCATGGGTTGCCGGCCTCGGTCTCGAGCCGGGATAGTTCGGACCCGTCGCCGGACCGCCGCGTCCCCAGATGGAGGAGCGCCTCACGCGCGCGACGGCGGAGCCGCCGGCTCCACGGCGCAAACGCAGGGCGCCCGGCCAGCTGCTCAAGAGCCGGCACGGCCTCCGCGGCCTTGGCGCGCCCGATCGCGGCGACAATTGCCGCCCTGACCGTTCGGTTGCGGCCAAGCGGGTCGGCCCGCTCCAACATCGCCAGTAGGGCGGGCAACGCCATCCGAACGCCGCTGTCGTTGAGCGACAGCACCGCCTTGAGTCTGATGCGCGAGTCCCGATCCCCGAGGAAGATCGCGATCCCCGCCTCAGCCTCCTCGGTCCCCACACGAACAAGGGACTCGACCGCTTCCCTCCGGACACGGTACTCCGGATGCGTGGCCAGGCCGATCAGGTGGGGAACGCTGCGGGGGTCCTGCAGCCGGCCCAGGATGTTCGCCGCGTTCCGCACGAGGTGCCACTGGTCCGCCTTCAGAAACGCTCCCACCGCATCGACTTCGTCACGAGCGATGTCGACGATGACGTCGCACAATTTCCGACGTGCGCTCGCGTGCGGCTCCCGGGCAAGAATCCTCATCAGCAGCGGGACGCTCTGCGCGGCCAAGAAGGCCAGACACGCCCTGACGTCATCCGCCTCCTGATCCGTCCGCGGTGCCCACAGGCGGCCGAGCATGACGCGGACCGCGCTCTCCTGCAGCAGGCCGGCCACAAGCGCGGACACGGCCGCCGCGCGCGCGCCGGAAGAGTCGGTCACGTCCTGCAACCCGTGAAGCGCGGCGCGCAACGCGCCGTAGTCCTGGCGGTCAATCAGCCATGAGAGCGCCAGCGCCAGCGGCCGCGAGAACCCGCCGGGATTGGCGTTGTCGTCCTCACTTCGAAACGCATCAACCAGTGTGGCGACGACGTCGCGCATGACGGCGTCGTCGTCGAGCGCGCCGACGTCTGCGAGGTCACCCGAAGCGGGTACGGGCTCGGCGGGCTCTTGCGGGGCCGACAGGGCAACCGCCGGCTCGACCGACAGGTCTTGCTGTACGTCCGGCGCCTCGGACGCGGCGGCGCCTCGGGCCGGCGTGTCGGCCTGCAGGGCACTCAGCGGGATGAGCGCCACGAGCCGCTGCGTCGCGAGCCGGCTGAGCACCGCCCGGGCGGTCTCGTTATCACCTACCTGCGTGGCCAGGGCGTGCTCCATGGCCCCCCGGACTGGCTCTCCGAGCAGGAGCACTGCAGCCGCGAGATTGGCGTGCAGCGTCGCCTGGTCCCCCTCGGGCTCGCTCGCGATGATGGCGTGCAGGCTCTCCATCGCACGCTGCGCACCCAGGACACCGGCCGCCGTCGAGTCGATCGCGGTCGTGTCGGCGACCGTCGCGTACAGGCGCTGCAGCAGTCCGACGATGGCCGGTGGACCGCTGCGGAGAACCGCGCTCACGTGCCGCCGCTGCTCCTGCGAGATCTCGCGGCCGAGGGTGAACTCGCACGCCGGGTCCGCCTGCTCGAGCTGCAGGCCCTGGACGACGGCCAGTTGCACCTCGGCCACGCTGAGGTTCGTCACGCCCTCGGCCTGCAAGAGGTACGGCACCCCGCCCTCGGCTTCCAGGAGCGCACGGTCTCTGCGTACGATCGTCAGAAAGGTGCTCACATCGCGGGCCGTCACGCCGTGCAGAAACGTGAGCCCGACGATCTTGCGAGTATAGAGGTGGAACGCCAGGCTAGCGGCCGCGATGTCCTTGAACGTCACGTCGTCAACGTGGAGCGAGCGCTTGGACACTCCGATGACCAGGGGGCCGTAGGTGTCGAGGTACTGGTACAGACCGTGCAGCAGCTCGGCGACGGCGTTGTCGGCCACGGGGCTCGGCGGCGGGTAGAGCGCAAAGGTCTTGAGGGCGACGCCAATGCGTCGCAAGAGAGGTCCGGCGGCTCTTGCCTTGGTTCCCATCTGCGCCCTCGAAGAGGGTATGCCCGGAGTTAAGTACTGCAAGGCGTCTCCCGTCAGCACTGCAGCGGGCACGGCCGGACTCGCCGCTCGGCCGGGGGACTGGGCGCGTCAGGCCACGAAGAATACACCGTGCGCACTCAGCACATCACGATCGCGGACGTCGCGCGCGCGTGCGGGGTCTCGGTGGCCACCGTGTCGCGCGCCCTCCTCGACTACCCGCAAGTCAACGCCCGCACGCGTGAACGCGTGGTGCGCGCGGTGCGCGCGCTTGGCTACGTGCCCAACCGGGCGGCCCGCAGCCTGGTCGTGCGCGCGACCCAGACGCTCGGGTTGCTCATCCCCGACGCCACCGACCCGATTCACGGTCAGCTGGTGGCCGGCTTCGAGCAGGAGGCCGCGGCCTACGGATATATCGTCATCCTGGCCAACGGGCTGGATGACCCGGCCCGCGAGCGCCGTGCGATCGAATCGTTTGTGATGTCGCGCGCCGATGGGATTGCGTTGCTCGGCAGCGTGCTCCCGCAACGCGAGGTCCGCCGCCGGGTGCGGCCGAGTCCGGTCGTGTTCGTCGATGGCGAACATCCAGGCCTGGCAGGCTATCAGTCGGACTTACCGACCGGCTGCATCCGGGCCGACGACATCGCGGGGATGCAGGCCGTGGTGCAGCACCTCCTGGAGACCGGGTTCCGGAGCATCGCGTATGCCGGAGGGACCGGCAACGCGTCCGACCTCACTCGGCGTGAGGCGGTCGCCAAGACACTCCAACGCTCTCGACCGGGCGCGACGCTGCGCACATACGTGTGGCGTGCCGCGGACTGGGACCCCGACACTGCCGTAGTGGCGGCCATCGCCCGGGATCGGCCCGACGCCGTGATCTGCTACGACGACAAGATGGCCCTGTCCCTCATCGACGGGTTGCGGACCCACGGCGTTCGCGTGCCGCGGGACGTCGCGGTCGTGGGGTTCGACGACATCCCGTTCGCACGGTTGGCCAACCCGCGCCTCACGACCATCGCGCAGCCGGTCGTGGACATGGGGCGGCAGGCCGCCGCCATGCTGCTGCGCGCCATCCAAAAGGGGACGATGCCGCGGTCGGTCCGGCTGCCAGTCCGGCTGATCGTACGCGAGAGCACCGTACACACATCGGCCCGGCCGGGCGGGCGGAGTGTCGCGCCGTCCAGGCCGGGCCGGGCGTCGGTTAGAGACCGCTAGCCCGCCTGCTCGCGCACGCGGTGGAGCGCCTCGAGGATCGCGTCCCTGTCCAGAACGAACTCCAGCGGCCCGATCTCCCGCTCATAGACGTCGGCCGGAACCGCGTGTCTGACGTCGTCCTCCAGGATGTGAAACGTGGGGAGTCCCAACGGGATCCCCGCCAGCGGCCCGGCGTAGCTCGGATCGCCTTGTGTCAGCGTCATCGCGGTCATCATCGTGCTGCCGGCGGTCGGCGTGCCGAGGAGCACCACCATGCGCTCCTTCTCGCCGCCTTCCGCGAGACGCTTGATCGCGTCCTGCTCCTCCAGGTCCATGGCGCCTGCCGAGGTTCAGACGAAACACTGCGTCGCTACGTAGATCACCTCGGCCCCCGCGCTCTCGGCGCACGCCTGCAGCGCGGGCCCGGGCACGCCGTCGCGCTCGCCCAAAGCGAGCACGAGCTTGCCCTTTAGGTCGACCATGGGTTCACCCCCTCTCTCTCCACCATGCCTATCGGCGTTCCAGCAGCACGCTGGCGCCGTCGGCCATCTCGGTCATCCGTCCAAGAAACAGGCTTCCCTTTGCGACAAGCTGCACGCGCGTCAATGATCCGTCGGTGAGCCCGACGAGCGCATGCGGCACGTAGGGGATGGCGGACGGGATGTGTCCCTGCGTGGGCGAGAAGCCGGGCAAGCCGTGCGCCTCGACGAACTCCGACATCTGCGCCCGCGTGATCTCACCGGCCTGCACAGCCAGCGCGGCGATCATGTGGTAGTTGCGCGTCGGGACATCGCCCGACCCCGCCGGCTCGGTGATGTCGGGATTGTGCAGCTCGACGGCATAGCGGTCCACGTCGCCCAGCCGCAATCCGTGCGCCCGCAGCGGCGTCATGGTGAGGGCTGCCGCCATCTGGTGCGGAGCGGCGCCGTCGCCGATCCGATGCGTCGTCGCCGCGTCCAGGCGCATGACGGGACTGCGGCCGTCATCAGCTGTGACGTCAATCGCCACACCGGCCAGCACGTCCTCCAGCACGGGGTACCCAGCGGAGAGGTGTCCCTGGAATTTCATGCCCAGCTTGGCCAGCGAGCCGCCGGCGACCACGACGACGCGCCGGTACAGACCGCTGGCCACGAGACCGCCGGCCATGATGAGGGCGTGCACGGGCCCGGCGCAGAACGCCTTGATGTCGGCGCCGC
Source organism: Candidatus Fervidifonticultor quartus (assembly GCA_031458775.1). Lineage (GTDB taxonomy): Bacteria > Sysuimicrobiota > Sysuimicrobiia > Sysuimicrobiales > Humicultoraceae > Fervidifonticultor_A > Fervidifonticultor_A quartus. Next base: position 67,533 of record JAVKJV010000003.1, read on the forward strand.
CGGCGTCTCGGAGCCCGGCCTGCTCGCCGATCGCCTTGGCCAGGTTTCCGCCGCCCCGCTGATACCGGTCGCCGACCGCCTCCTCCCCGCACCCGAGCAGGAAGTCGACGGGCTGGTCGGTCGCCACCTCGTCCAACAGCCGGCGCAACGCCAGGGCGCCGGTCACCTTGGTCGCCAGGTTCTCCAAGAGAATGGCGGCGGCCAACGCTTCATCCTGCTCGTGTCCCGGCAGCACGATGCCAGCCACCTCACCGTACTCGTCGTAGAACGGCTCCGCGCCCGCGCGAACCAACTCGCGCAGGGATGCGGCTGCGGCGGTCGAGACCCTCGTGCCGTCGAGCCGATCACTGATCCGTCGGGCGAATGTCTCCGACAGCCGTACGAGACGGGCGGTATCAGCGCGCACCAGCCAGGCGTAGAACGTGGGCTCGTCGATGATCGCGCCAGCCGGCCCCTCGGGCCGGCCGCCGACCATCGGTTGGTCGTGCCACGGCCGCCCAATCTTCCGCAGTGCTTCGGGCGCCAGGTTCCCGATCATGACCTGGTGCGGCGGATACGCAACGGCATCGGCGAACCCGCGGCGCCGCGCACGCAGGGCCTGGCGCAGGTCCTCGCCGCCTGCGGCCAGCTCGCGGCGAGGCTTGGAGCCCGACACCACGAGATCGGGCACGTGCGCCAGCACGAAGCGGGCGGCGCGGACAACAGGCCTAGTAGTCATGGTAGCTCTGCGCGCCCAGCCCGTAGTTGTCGAAGTGGCCGAAGATGGGCGAATACGCCCCGGAGAGGGCCTCGAGGTCCAGCGGCCCGCGCGCCGGAACGCGCACGTCGGGACGCTCCTGATCGAAGACGATCTCGGCCCCGCCCACGACCCGGCTGACGGCCGGCAGCGGCTCGGCCGGGGCCAGCGTGCCGGTGCTAACGATCGCGTCGGCCTCAGGCACGCTGAAGAGCAGCGGCGGCTCGTCGGTGCCGGTCTCCGCCAGGTCGGGTCTCATGCGCACGACCTTGATGTCCGACTCGATCGTGAGGAACACGGTCTTGACACCCGCCCGCTCGAGTTCCTGGATCGTCAGCATGACCTCGATCAGATCGTTGCCGCCGTGGTTCCACGTGACCAGCGCGCCTTGCGCGCCGAGCATCTGCGCGACCTTCGCGGTCTGGTACGCCGAGAGCTGCTTGTCCCGCAGGGCGCCCCAGCGGGTGCGCGAGATGATGCAGCCCGCCCAGTCAAACTCCCGACCGTGCCGGGCGTACATCGCGGGCAGAACCGGGTTGTTTACGTGCAACCACGTGCACTTGCCCGGATACCCCACCACCGCGTCGCCCGCAATGGCGCCGTCGAGGATCTCGTTGGGATGCAGCAACACGGGCAGCGCGTGCGGCGTGAACCCGTAGATGCCGGTCCCGATTCCTGGCACCATCGAGGCGTTCAACGTGTGTACGTGCACCACCCGCGGCAGCGACGTCGCCGGCTCCGGCAGGGCGAAGCGCCGGCGGCTTGGCGGCTCCAGCCCCCGCAGGCACGCGGCCAGCGCGTTCGCCACCCGGTGTCCCGCCAGCCGCAGGGCTTCGTTCCACTCGGTGAGCTCAAGGTCGGGCTGCGTCTCGAGGGTCAGCACGACGTAGCGCAGCGTGCTGTAGACGGTCACCGCACCCGGACCCGACATGTCCACGATGCTGTCGGTGGCCGCGCTGACCGCGCGCCGGATGTGGGGCAAGACCTCCGAACAGATCATGACGGCGAAACCGTCGTACCGGTACGTCACCCCGTCGCCGACAGTGGTAGTCGGGTGCCCGGCCACGCCGGGATAGACATGTCCGCGACCGGAAATCTTCACCCGGGGCTCGATCACGTCGCGCATGAGGATGATGCGGGTGTCCTCGCCCGGCGCGACCACATCGATCGTCACGCGCCGAATGCGCGAGTCCTGAAGAACCAGATCGCTCAGGGCCTCCGGATCCGCGGTCAGCACGCCGTCGGACCATCCCTGCGGCGCTCCAAACGCCACTCGCCGGACCGGAAACGCGCCAATCTCAAGATCCATGCCGCGCCTCTTTCCCCTTACGCAATGCCCACGAGCGTGGGTTCCTCGACATCACGCTGCAACGCCCTCAGCGCCTGCTCCACGAGCCGGCGCCGCAGCGCCTTGTCGGCGTCGGGCGGCAGCGAGGGGTCGCCGCACACGTGCTCGATCTTGACCCCCTGGACTACCCGGTTGGCGCCGGCCTGCACGGCCAGCGGCGGCAGCGCGGTGATGACGGCCACGGGAATCCCGACCCTGTCGATCTCTTTGGCAATCGTTGCGCCGCAACGATTACACGATCCTCAGGTCGCCACCAGCAAGACGCCGTTCACATTGGCCGACCGCAGCGCCGCCGCGATCTCCCGCCCGTTGCGCCGGCAGTCTATCAGGCGCTGGTCATTACCGGTCGTCACGTAGTACGTGTCGAGCAGTTCACCGACCACGCCCTCGCGTTGCAGGTCGCGCATCACGTCCAGCGGGAGCACCAGATTCGGGTTGTGGGACGCCATCTCGTTGTAGAAGCCGCCGTGCACACACTCGTAGGCGTCCGGTGTCAGGACCTCGACACCGGCGATATCGTAGCTGGTCCATCGGGTCTCGCTGCATCGCTTCAGGTGGTCGGGATTCCCACGCGGGACGATGGCCCCGGTGGTCACCAGCGCGATGCGGGCGCGCCGCAAGTCGGGGACCGGCGGCGCCGGCGGCACGCCTTCGTACGCGTCCACTGGCATCTCGGTCCGAAACGGCTTGCCGGTGAGCTTCGCGACGAGCATCTCCACCGCGCGCTCCGCGCCCGGCTTCTCCCGCATGCCAGGCCGGCGGACGCCCCGCGGGAGGTAGCCCTCAGTCTCGGCCGGACCAATCGGCGCTCCGGACGCGAGCTTGAGACCTAGGGCCGCCATCACGCTCAGCGCAGGCTGCATACCGACCGCGGAATCGGCAGTCGGAACCACATACGCCTTCCGGTAGACGAGCAGGCCAGGGTTCTCGCGGTGCATACCGGTGACGGCGGCGATCTTCAGCTCATCCGCGACGCGGCACACCTCGGCGCACGCGACACCGTAACGGCCGGCGGCAAACGCCGGGCCGGCGACAATCAGGTCGGGCCTGACAGCGGCCAACCAGGCGCGCACGGCGTGACGCGCCTCCTCGGTGCGCTCGGCGAAAAAGCTGTCGCCGCAGACCATGGTTGAGACGACCCGGCCCTGGTCCCCCAGGAGGGCCTGCAGCGCGCGGCCCGGCCCCACGAGGCCCTCCCGGACCTCGGGCGGATGGTTCGCCGCCTGTTCGGCACCGAGGCCGGCGAAGAACTGGTTGAGGTAGTGTACCACGCGAAATGTCATCATGCTCCCACCGACCAGCCGGAAGACCGAAAACGTTTACAAACAATTCGGCCGACACTGTCGGCTTCCCTGCGGGTCAACCGCCGGAGATTGGCAGTAGATCCAGACCGTACGCCGGTCACCCCGCGCGACGTGCGAGGACCACCTGCGCGACCAGAAGAATGAGCAACGACCCGGCCATGAACAGCGTACCCAGGGCGTTGATCGTGGGTTTCACGCCGCCCTCGATCTGCGCCCAGATGTACATGGGTAGTGTACCTTCAGCCCCAATTGTGAAGAACGTGACGCCGAACTGGTCAAGGGACAGCGTAAACACGATAAGCGCAGCTGCGAGAATCCCCGGCATGATCAATGGCAGGGTGACGTGCCAGAAAACCCGCAGCGGTGTGGCGCCGAGGTCCGCCGCCGCCGCCTCGAGGGACCGGTCGAAGCCGTACAGTCTCGTCGCCACGACGAGCACGGCGTAGGGCGTCAGGATCACGACATGGCCGAGGGCGGCGGTCCACAACGACAAGCCCACGCGGAAGATCGGCACAAACACGATGAGCAACGCGATGCCGATCAACAAACCGGGCACGACCATCGGGACGACCATCAGACTGGTGAACACCGGCTTGAAGCGGAATCGTCCCCTGACGAGGCCAAAGGCGCCCAACGCACCGATCGGGGTAGCAATCATCGTGGCCAGGGTGGCGACGGCCAGGCTATTGCGAAAGGCATCCTGAACAAAGAGATCCTCAAAGAGCCTCTGGTACCAGACGAGGCTGAAGCCCGTAATTGGGAACGACCCGATCTCCGACCTGTTGAACGAAAACAGAACGAGCAGCGCGAGAGGCAAGTAAAAGAACGCCAGTACCAGCAGCCCGTAGCTCAGCACGAGCCAGGACCAGCGAGAACGTCGCTCAGGAACTGAAGACCCGCTCAATGTTGACCACCCGTCGAAGCGCAAGAAGCAGCACCACCACGAGCGCGGCGATGACGAACGTCATCGCCGCCCCCGTCCCAAACCGCAGAGCACGCAGTTGAGAAACGACGATGTTCACGATCAGAATGCCCTCGGTACCGCCCACCAGCGTCGGTGTAATGAACTCGCCGAGCATTGGAATGAACACGAAGATGAACGACGCCATCACCCCGGGCAGCGTCAGGGGGAGCACGACATGCCGGAACGTCTGGATCGGTTGTGCCCCGAGGTCCATCGCCGCGCGTACCAGCGATCTGTCGAACCGTTCAAGGGCGGTATACAGCGCCAGGGCGCTGTAGGGTAGATAGAGGTACACGGAAACGATGACCACGGCCACGTTGTTGTACAGCAGGAATCGCACCGGCTCGTCGATTGCCCCAAGCATCAAGAGACCCTTGTTGACCAGTCCCCGCTCCCCGAGAATGGTCATCCACGCGTAGACGCGCAGCAGGTAACTCGTCCAAAACGGGAGGATCACCAGTGCCAGCGCGGTGCGCTGCCACCGTCGCGAGATCTGGGTCAGGTAGTACGCAAACGGGTATCCGAGAACCAGACACACCGCGGTCACGACAGCCGCGATCACAGCCGTCTTGAGAAGGACTCGCAGGTAGACCCAGTTCCCGAGGAAGAACAGGTAATTCTTGACGGTGACCTGACGTGTCAATTCGAACTCGTGCACCTGCAGGAAACTTACGACGGCCAGGATCGCCATCGGGAAGGCGAACAAGACGAGGTCCAGTGCCGTGATCGGCAACAGGTACCAGAGGTCGCGGCTTCGCGTCCTCGCAGACCGGGTGCCGCGTCTAGCGTGATCGTCGCGTCCCTGCACAGGACCTCCAGGGCGGTGGGGGACAGAGCCGCGACCACGAACCCTGCCCCCGCACCGTCACCGCTCTATGCCATGACCTCGTTGAACGCGTCGACGTAGTCGCCGATGTTCGGCGGAGCGCCTTTGACGATCATCTTCATCGCCAAGTCGGGCCGGTCGTACATCATCGCCTTGGCGATATCCGCCTTGCCCTGCTTCACCAGAAGGTCGTAGCCGCTCTTCCATGCCAGCGGCCGGTACATGCGGAGGAAGTTCATTGGAAGCCACTTAGCCTGGGCCTTGTCTTGCAGCCAGGCGAGCGCGGCATCGCGGTCGGCCGCGCCCTTCACCAACGCATCCCCATCGTAGTACCCGATGTAGCCTTCCTTGGGGAAGAAGGACTTCAGCGGGGGACCACCGGCGGCCTTGACACGCTCACCGATCCCCACGTTGGCCAATGTGAACCAGATGCTCTCGTCGGCGAAGGCTTTGACCAGATCGCCGGTGTCATCGATGAACTTCAGGATGTTGGGTTTGAGCCTCTTCAGGGCCTCCTTCGCCTCGTTGATCTGTGCCTTCGTCATGTTGTAGGGGTCTTTCGCGCCCGTAGCCACACCCATGTACGCAATCATGTCGACCGGCTGCCGTTCGAAAGCCATCCGCTTCTGGTACTTCTTGTCGAACAGCACGTCCCAACTGCTAGGATTGCCGGTAACGTACTTGGGGTTGTACCAGACGATAATCGGGGACCATGACCAGGGCATCGCCAGTGTCTTCCCACCGGCAGCGCGCCACACCTTGATGTCTTTGAACTCGTCGAAGAGATCCTTGTAGATGGGCCAGGACTTGATGTCGATCGGCTCCAGCAGGCCAAGTTCGTTGAACTTGGGCACCCAGAGCGCGTCGATCGCCACCAGATCGTATTTCTTGCCGCCCTCGAGCTTGACTTTGGTTAGCGCGTCAGCGTTCTCGGCGAAACCGACGAAGTTCACCTTCACGCCGGTTCGCTCGAAGAAGTCCTTGATCTGCGCGTCCTCTTTGTGGCCTCCCCACCCCAGGAAGTCCACCGTGCCCGACAGTTTCGGGGCCGCATCCGCTCGGAGCGGCAACCGGGATAGCCACGGCGCCGTAGCCATGCCCATACCCACGGCGGCCGACGCTCTGAGGAAGTCGCGCCGGCTCAAATGGCCCTGGCGCGCGTGCTGGCGATGTCTGTCGTCCATCCTCAGATCACCTCCCAAGTTGAGATCCCCCTGTGGTCGCCCGCGCCTCGCGCGAGCCTTTCACCTCCTCCGCAGCGGGCTTGCCGGTCAATCCGCAAAGCACAGGGTCTGCGTGACCGGCCACGTGACATAGACCCGATCCCCAACACCCAAGGGCGCCTCGGCGCCGTTCGCGGTGCTGCGGTGCTGCACCGTCACGTCCCCTCCGCCGTCCGTCGCCACGACCACCTGAAAGTGCGTACCGAGAAACGCCAGTCTCGCCACACGTCCCGCCAGACAGTTGTCGCCCTTGGCCGGCCGCGACGTGCTGATGTCCATCCGGTCGGGCCGCACCACAATCGAGACGGGTCGATCAACACCCACGCCGGCGACGGCCGGTACATGCACGATCACGCCAGAGCGCAGCCGCACCGCCAGACCTCCGTCGTCCGCGCCGGCCACGACGCCGTCCAGCGTATTGGAGGCCCCCACGAAGTCGGCGACAAACCGTGTCAGCGGCCGCTCATAGATTGCCTGCGGCGTCCCAACCTGAACCACTCGGCCGTGGTTCATGATGGCGATGCGGTCCGACATGGTCATGGCTTCTTCCTGATCGTGCGTGACGTAGACGAAGGTGATACCCACCTCCCGTTGAATACGGCTCAATTCCACCTGCATCTGCTTCCGCAGCTTGAGGTCGAGCGATCCGAGCGGCTCGTCAAGCAGCAGGACCCCCGGCCGGTTCACGAGCGCCCTGGCCAGGGCGACCCGTTGTTGCTGCCCTCCCGAAAGCTGACTGGGCCGCCGAGAGCCGAGGCCGGTCAGTGACACCAGACGCAGCATCTCCTGCACCCTGTGGTGAATCTCGGACGCGGGGACGCCTCGCATCCGCAAACCGAAACTGACGTTCTCCGCCACCGACATGTGCGGGAACAGCGCATAGTTCTGAAACACCGTATTGACGGGCCGGCGGTATGGCGGCATCCCCACCACAGACCGACCCTGGATGAGTATCTCCCCCTCGTCCGGATCGACGAAGCCGCCGATAAGGTTCAGCGTTGTGGTCTTCCCGCACCCGCTGGGCCCGAGCAGAGAAAAGAACTCGCCTTCGCCGATGCTCAGCGAAACACCGACCGTCGCCTCCACGCCGCCGTAGCGCTTCGTGACGTCGCGCAACTCCACGGCAGTGGTCCCCGCGCTCATGATGGGTTATCTCCTACGACGCCCCTCGGTACCGAAAACGTTTGCAGCGTGTTTCGCATCTTCCGGCGGATTTCCCTCTTCAGGGTCTCACGGCGCCCCGTGCGAGCACGGGCCTACGATCGCCAGGCCGCCCTCGCGCGATCGGACAGGGCATTCAGTGACAGCACGGTCAGCGCGATCACCGCGCCCGGGAACACCCCGTACAGTGGCGCGGTGTACATGTAGTCTCGGCTCTCGCGGATCATCAGGCCCCAGGACGGCTGCGGCGGCTGCGTGCCCAACCCCAGGAAACTCAGGCTGGCTTCCAACAGGATGGCCCGCGAGACCCCGATCGGAATCTGCACCAGCACCGGCGACAGCACGTTCGGCAAGATCGTCCGGAACACCAGGCGGGTGTCGCTGGCGCCCACGGCCACCGCGGCCTCGACGTACTCAAGCGACTTCTCGCTCAACGTCCCTGCGCGAGCGATGCGCGCGAACTGGGGGAGCGCCACGACCGCCACCGCGACGGCGGCGTTCACGGAACTCCGTCCGGTCATGGCGACCAGCGCCATGGCGAGGAGCACCGGCGGGATTGCAAGGAGCGTATCGACGACGCGCATGACGACCGCATCGACCCTGCCACCGGCATAGCCAGCCCACAGCCCCAGCGGCACACCAACGGCCGCAGCCGTGAGTGTCGAACCGATGCCGATGAGCAGCGCGATGCGCGCGCCGAACAGCAGCCGGCTCAAGATGTCCCGGCCGAACTGGTCGGTGCCCAGGGGGAACTGGGTGGACGGTGCCGAGAGCGGGGTTGCCTTGCTCATCTCCAGGGGGTCGTGCGGGGCCACGACCGCCGCGAGGATGGAGGCCGACACGACGAGCAGCAGGAATCCCGCGCTCGGCGTGGACAGCCACCTGCCGAGACGCCGGACCCGTTCCCACCCGAAGGAGGAGATCTCGTCCGAACCGCCGATCGCCGCCTGCATCGTCTACTGATACCTGATCCGCGGGTCGAGAAACCCGTAGGTCAGGTCGGTCGCAAGGTTGATCAGGAGAAAGGCCACGATCCCGACGAGGACCACCGCCTGCACCACGAAGTAGTCCCGCACGAGAATCGCCCGCCACAGGGCGCTGCCCATGCCCGGAATCGCGAACACGGCCTCGGTGATGACCGCGCCGCCGATGAAGAACCCGGCCTGAATACCGAACACAGTGATGATTGGAATCAGAGCGTTCCGCAGCGCATGGCGCCAGACCACCGCGCGCTCGCGCTGGCCCTTCGCCCTGGCGGTCCTCACGAAGTCGCGGGTCAGGACGTCCTCGAGCGACGCCTGCACGAATCGAGCCATGACCGACGCGACGCCGATCCCCAGCGTGATCGCCGGCAGGATCAGGCTGCGCATCCAGAAAACCGGGCTCTCCCTGAGAGGGATGAAGCCCGACGGCGGCAACCATCGCAGCGTGACGCCGAAGACGGTCGAAAGCAGGATACCGATCCAGAAGATTGGCGCCGCCAGCGCGATCCCGTGGTACCAGGTCAGGAGTCTCGTCAGGCGAGCGCCACGATGGGTACTAGCGTAGACCCCGGCCGGAAGAGCGATGAACAGCACCAGGGTCATGGCCCAGATTGAGAGCTGCACGGTGACGGGAAACGCCCGCCGCACGGTGTCCATGACCGGCATCCCGTTGATGAGTGACGTCCCGAGATCGCCCCGCACCACGCGCGCCGCCCACCGGACATACTGCACCGGCACGGGCTGATCGAGCCCAAGATACGCCCGGAGCGCCAGCAACTGGTCTGGCGTGGCCTTGTCACCCAGGATGACCAGGGCCGGATCACCCGGCAGCGCGGCCACCATGCCGAAGACCAGCAGCGAGGCGAGAAACGCTGTGACGACGGTCTCGATTGCCCGCCGCGCTACGTAGGCGGCCAGAAATCGATCACCTCCGTTGCACGGTCGCGAGCGCGTCGCGGACCCTGGCCGCAATGCGCCGCATCTCGCTTGTCACATCCTCACGACCCTGCCTCGCCGACGCGGACCGTGGATCCTGCCCGGCACTGATCGAGAAGTCCGGCGCCGGCTGGCCAGCCAGGCTCGGTTGATCGAGCACCCCGGTCTCGAACGTCTTAATCGGCGCGGGCGGCGGCGGAAGCGCGGTAAGGTCCACCGTGTCCGGAAAGTAGGCCGCCATGTACGAGGTCTCGCGGAGTTCGGCATGGCCGCGGACCCGCGTGTCGAGCAGCGCGCCGGTGAGACACACCGCCACCTCGCCCGGCTCCGACTCCTCCACCGCCAGACGGTGGAGCATCGCTCGATGGTTGGGCGCGCCGTGCCCGTTCACGATGACGATGACCCGGAAGGCCTGTCGCTTAAGGCCGCGGATCAGCTCGCGCACGACCACGCCCAGCGCGCTCTCCTCGAGGTAGAGGCTGGGCAGCGGAAACGCCGGGAAATCCATGCCGATGATGCGTTCGTGCCCCTGGAAGCCGCGGTGCCTGAGGCGGTCGGGCTCGATGTAGGTCTCGGTGCCCAACGGCAGCATGGGCAGCACGACGCCCCCGGTCTCGCGCGCGCACTCGACGGCGAGCACGTGCGCGTGGAGGGGATCGACCCCATACGGCAGATGCGGCCCGTGCCACTCGAGCGGTCCGATCGGCAGGTAGGCCACCGGCGCCCGGTCGCGGGCAGCGACAATCTCCCCTGGCCGCATCATCTCGTAGCGTACGTCGGTCATGCGTCCACCCCAACGCTCATCAGCGCCTCGCGCACCTTGACCGCGATGCTGCGCGCCTCGTCGGCCACATCGCGTCGGCCGCGCTCGGCCGTGGCGTTCCGGGGGTCCCACTCCGGCACCACCGCGTATCCCGGCGAGGGCTCGCCGACGATCGTCGGGCGGTCGAGAATCCCATAGTCGGCGTAGCGCAGCGGCTCCGGAAAGGGCGGCAGCGCGGTGAGATCAATCGCCTCCGGGTGATAGGCAAGTAGGAACGACGTCTCACCGATCGCCGCGTGCTCCCGATAGTTGGTGTCGTAGAAGTAGCCGGCCAGCAGCACTGCCACCCGGCCTGGCTCGGACTGCTCGGTCGCGATGCGCTGCAACGTGGCCCGGTGGTTCGTCGCGCCGTGGCCGTTGGTGATCACGACGACGCGGAACTCCTGCCGTTTCAGCGCGCGGATGAGCTCGTGGACGATGACCCCCATGGCGCTCTCCTCGACGTAGAGACTCGGCAGCGAGAAGCCAGGGTAGTCCATCCCGTAGATCCGCTCGTCACCGGTGAAGCCCCGGTGGCGGAGCCGTTCGGGATCGGTGTAGGTCTCGGTGCCGAGCGGCAATGGCGGCAGCACCACACCGCCGGTCAGCCGGACGGCCTCCAGCGCCATCGCGTAGCCGTGCAGCATGTCCATCCCCACCGCCATGTGAGGCCCGTGCCACTCCATCGGCCCGATGGGCACGTAGGCTACGGGAGCACGGGCCCGCGCGGCGATGATCTGCTGTGGCCGCATCAACTCATAGCGGACTTCCTCGGCCATCGGCCGGGCCTACTTGTCGAGCCAGGTGGTCCGCAGACTCATGATCATCTGCGGATCCACGGCGAAGCCGCGCACGGCCTTGCCCAGCCCGTACGTGGGCAGACGCATCGCGACGGGCACGACCCACGACTGTTCGAGGATATAACGGACCGCGGCCTTCATGGCGTTCCACCGTTCCTGCCGGTTGAACGACGCGTTGATCTTGTTGATGAAGTCGACGTACTCGCGCGGCGGCCCTGACCCGATCCAGGACGGATTGGTCTCATTCGTGCGGTAGGCGGAACTGATCGTGAACTCGGTGGGGTCGATCGTTGCGAGGGTCAGGAAGCTGATACTCAGCTCGAAGTTGCCGGCGAAGTACGGCGGGAAGTACGCCGACGGCTCCATGATGTTGAGGCTGGCATCGATGCCGAGCTTCTTGAGGTCGGCCTGAATGACCTGGGCCACCTGTGGAGTCTCCGGCGTGCTCGTCGAACAGAGGATGCTCGTCTTGAACCCGTTGCCGAACCCCGCTTCGGCAAGCATCTGCTTGGCCTTGTTGAGGTTGAAAGCGAGTTCGGTGTCGAGCTTGGGATCGTAGCCGGGCGCATTGGGTGCGACGGGCTGCACCAGGGGTTTGCCGACGCCGCCAAGGATCGTCCTCGAGATCGTCGCCCGGTCGACCACATGCTGAAAGGCCTGGCGGACCTTGATGTTGTCGAACGGCGCCTTCTTGGTGTTGATGACCAGGATGTAGTACTCGTTGGGCACGGGCGCCGGGACGACATTGTAACCGGCGGCGCGCAGACGCGCCACGTCCTTGTTGGGAATCGTGTGGGCGATGTCGATCTGCCCGGCACGGAACGCGTTCTCCATCGCCTGGGCGTCGGAATAGATGCGGAAAACGATGCGGTCGAGCAACGGCACGCCCGGCTGCCAGTAGTCCGCAAACTTGACCATCGTGAGATGGTCGCCGGGCACCCACTCCTCGACACGGTACGGCCCGGTGCCGCCGCCGCGCTGTTTCACGTTGGCGAATGCCGCGGGGTCGACCATCCCCCATCGCCCCACCTGGGCGAGGTAGTCCGCGCGGGGCCTGGCGAACCGGAACCGGACCCCATGGCTGTCGAGCTTCTCGGCGGACGTCCAGTCGGCCAGACGGCTAAATAGCCCGCCACCGGTGGTTCGGTCCTTCGTGCGTCGGAAGTTGGCCAGCAACGCGTCGGCGTCGAACGCGCCACCGGAGTGGGTCCGGACGCCCTGACGGACGCGAAAGACTGCGCTCATGCCATCCGGGGCCAGCTCCCAGGACTCGGCCAGATCGGGACGGACCTGCAGCGTGGGTGTGAACTTGATCAGGTAGTTGTACACCTGGTAGAACATCGGCACGTTGGCGAAGACGATGTCGTTCGGGTCCAGAGAGACGATGTCGGTATTGATGCCGACATTCAACGTGCCGCCGCGCTTCTCTACCACCGCGGCGGCAATCGCCCGTTCCAGGAGCCTCCCTTCAAGCAGCGGGAGCGACGCTCCCGTCGCCGCCGCCAGTTTGAGCATCTGGCGTCTGGTGAACCTGCCCTCTCCTTCCTCACCGCTCGCCATGTCTGTCTCCCCCCTCCCACGGATTGACGACCAGAGATCTCACGTACCTGGTATCCTGCTTACTCCACCGCGACCCGAACCGGCACGCCTCCGGCAGCCAGGCTCGCGTAGGCCGCGTCGAGCACCGCAAGGCTGTGGAACGCCTCATCAACAGTAACCGGGGGCGGCGCCAGGCCCAGGCAGGCGTCGATGAAGGCCCGGTCCTCGCCCACGTACCCCCACAGCGTCACGGCATCGGGCGAAGGGAATTGCCGCCACGCGGTATGCGGTTCGTCGCGGGTGGCGTAGCGCGCGCGGTCCAGGTCCTCCGACGCCAGCAATGCGTGGTCACCGTACAGCTCGACGCGCTCCTGCGGTGCGGCCCACGACGCGTGACCGCATGTGGTGAATCCGACGGGCCGGCCGTCCCGGCAGGTCAGCCACATCGCGATGTCGTCGTAATCCGGGTAGCAGCTCTTGCGTCCGACCGCGGCGACCCGCTCGATCGGACCCACGAGCCAGGCGATCATGTCGAAGAGGTGGACCGCGGTATCGTACATGAACCCGCCGGAAACCGCCGCGTCGGCGTACCAGCTCGGGGTCAGCATGTCGCCGTCGTTGATCTTCACGCTGGCGGAATAGGGCACGAAGCCGCCGGCGACCCGCTCCCGCAGAAACCGGTACGAGGGCGACCAGCGACGGTTGAAACCGATCTGGTACACCCGGTCGCCGGCGCGCACCCGGTCCCGGATTCTCCGGCCCTCATCCAGGGTCGTGGCCATGGGCTTCTCCGACAGGACGTGCAGGCCGCGGTCGAGTGCCTCCAGCACCATGGCCCCGTGGTGCACGTTGGGCGAGGCCACAATGACCGCGTCGATGCCGAGGCCGGCAAGTTCGGCCAGCGTGCCGCACGCCCGCGCGCCGAGCGGTGCGGCCGCAGCGCGGGCGGCCTGAGGCACAACGTCGGCCACCCCGACGATCTCCGCCCGGTCGTCCCGCCCGAGCGCCTCGAGGTGCCGGCGTCCCATGAGACCCATGCCGATGACACCGACCCTCACGCCCACGGGTCGATCACCACCTTCATGGAATCGGGCGCGATGGCCTTGTGCACGGCCGTCTCGACGTCGCCCAGCCCGTAGCGGTGCGTGACAAACTCCCGGAGCGGGTAGTGCCGCATGTAGCGAGCGAGCTGCCGCATGCTGGGGCCGTAGCTCGCGCCTTCCTCGCCGCCCACGCCGATGATCCGCACGTTCTTCGAACATAGATGCCGGTGCGGGCTGATGGCCACCTCGCCGAGATCGGAGAAGTTGCCGGCCTCGACGAGCATCCCGCCGATCCGCAGCATGTCCAGGCACTCCGGAATCACCTGCGGGACGCCGGCGCACTCCACGACCACGTCGGCGCCGCGGCCCCGCGTGAGGTCACGGACAAGAGCCACGCGGTCGGCCGCAGTGGTCTCCGCCGCGTTGACCACATGGTCGGCTCCCAGGCGCCGCGCCATCCGGAGCCGGTACGCCGAGAGGTCGACGGCGACGATCGTGCCGGCCCCCAGCATGCGCGCCTTCATGAGGAAGCACATGCCGAGCGGGCCGACCCCCAGCACTACGACGGCGTCATCGAAGAGAAACGCCTCGTTGGGAAACGCCGAGAACTGCTTGGCGCGGTCGAGGCCAACGGCGACCGCCATCACCTCGGTGAGCACGGCGACCTCGGACGGCAACTCATCGGGCACGCGCACCAGGAAGCTGCCCGGTACCACGTAGAGATACTGCGACCACCCGCCGAAGAGGTGCGGCGGATCGGCCGCGCTCATGTTGTTGCCGTAGTCGACCATGCGCTCGCAGTAGTAGTACGGAAAGTCCCGGCGGCAGTAGTAGCACTGGCCGCACACGACGTTGGCGCCGACCACGACGCGGTCGCCAACGGCGAGCGGCACGCCCTCAAAGTCCGTGCAGACGCCGTTGCCGCCGATCGCCGCAATCGTGCCGACGTTCTCGTGACCCTGAATGATCGGAAATGGGATCTCTTTCGGCGCGGCGGTTCCGGCGTACTGGGTCGTGTAGCCCTGGTAGGTGTGCTTGTCGGTCCCACAGATCCCGGAGAGTTCCATCTTCACCAATACCGCACCCGGACCCGGCTCAGGCAGCGGATACTCACGGACCTCGTACCGCCCGGGAGCGACGAGTGTCGCAGCGCGGACAGACGTCACGCCCATCGCGCTCTCTCCTAACCGAAGATCCAGTCCTGCAACTCCACACCCAGCCCTGGGCCCTGCGGCAGAAAAACCATGCCGTCCCTGACGGCCAGCGGTTCTTTCAGGGTCTGCTGGTAGGCGCTAGCCGGAAACGCGGGCGGGTCGTGCGGAAACTCGAAGAACGTCGTCTTGTGGAGCGAGGCCGCGTAATGGAGGTTGGCGACTGTGCCCAACGGATCGCCCCACGTGTGCGGCGTCACGAGCACTCCCGCGGCGTTTGCCGTGATGCCGAAGGCGTGAAGGTGCATGAGACCTTCGCAGAGGGTGACGTCGGGTTGCAGGATATCGTAACACCCGTCGGTCAACAGTCGGTGCAGCTCCACCAGGCCCTGGTTGTTCTCCCCGCCCGCGATGGGGACTGGCGAAGCCGCGTGCAGGCGTTGCAACTCGGCGTACGCATGCCTCGGCAGGGGTTCCTCCAACCAGGTCACACCGTAGTCGGCGAGCACCCGGGCGGTCTCCAGGGCCCGGTGATAGGTCCAGTGAGGGCCGGAGAACGGCGCGTCGGCGGTATCGGCCTGATTCGCATCCACCATGATGGCCATGTCGTCGCCGACCGCCTGACGCACGGCGGCTACCTGCGCGACGTCGGCGGCGAGCGTCTCGTTTCGCACGCGGAGCTTCACCGCGCGGAATCCCTCGTCACGAAGCCGGCGGACGTCGTCGGCGCGCTCGGCTGGCGTGCGGTTCTGACCCGTGGAGGCGTACGCCGGCAAGACGTCATGCGTCCCGCCGAGCAGCTTGTAGACCGGGAGACCCGCAACCTTGCCCTTGATGTCCCACAGCGCCACTTCGACGAACCACACCGCGGCACCAAAGTACGGCCACAGGTACCGGAGGGTCGCCGCGTGCTTCTGCAGGCGCAGGGGGTCCTCGCCCACGAGGTGCGGAGCGATCGCCGCCACCGCCTGCTCGTCCGCGCCGTAGAACTCGTGTCCTGCGATGCCGGAGATGCCCGCGTCCGTGTCGATCTTGACATAGACGAAGCGGAGTTGTGTCTCGACCCGTCCTGGCGCCCACGCAGGATGAAAGGGCGTCGGCAGGGCCACGTCGACCTGCCGGCTTCGCACGCGCGTGATCTTCACACGCGCGCTCCTGTCGCCTCGACCCGCCGGCCTTCACGGGCCGCGTGATCGAGGAGGTCGCAGACGACCGCGCAACGGACGCCGTCATCGAACGTCGCGCCTTCAGGCGCCACGGTACCGCCCCCGGCAATCGCCTCGAAGAAGCGCTGCAGTTGATGAACGAACGTGTGCTCCCACCCCAGGGTGTGACCTGGGGGCCACCACGTGCCGCCGTATGGGTGCGACGGCTCGGTGGCGAGGACGGTGCGGAACCCGTTGGCCTCACCGTCCTCCAGGTAGACCTGGAGTTCGTTCAGCCGTTCGAGGTTCCACGCCAGCGAGCCATGCTCACCGTTCACCTCAAAGGTGAACAGGTTCTTCCAGCCCAGACAGAACGTGCTGGCCTCGAGAGTTCCAACCGCGCCGCCCTCGAACTCGAGAATCGCTTCGAGCGCATCCTCGACATCGACTGTCCCGATGCCTCCGTCTCGCCGCGGGCGGCGATCGACGAAGATCCGCGAGCAGGCGCTGATCGCTTGGATCTCACCGACCAGGAACCGCGCGAGATCCACGGCGTGCGCAGCCAGGTCGCCTATCACACCGCTCCCGGCCCGGGCCCTGCTGTGCCGCCATCCGTAGGGCACGTGCGGGTCTACCATGGAATCGTCGCTGTATCGGGTGCGAAAGTGGTAGATCCGGCCCAACCGGCCCTCGGCGATCAGGCGCCGCGCGAGCAGCACCGCTGGAGTAAACCGATAATTGTACCCTGCCATGTGCACGACCCGAGCCGAGACCGCCGCGTCGCGCATCTGCGCGGCTTCGACGGCATTCCGTGCGAGCGGCTTCTCGCACAGGACGTGCAGCCCTCGCCCGGCCGCCGCGATTGAGGCCTCGGCGTGCACGTCATTGGGTCCGGCATTGATCAGCACCTGCACCTTCGGGTCCTCGATCAGGCGGCGCCAGTCGGTATAGGCGGCGTGCGCACCGTACCGGCGGGCGGTCGCATCCACCCGTGCCGCGGCGCGCCCCGCGACGGCCACGAGCACCGGCCGGACCCGCGGCGGCCAGAAGATCGTCGTGGCGCGCACGAGGGCCTGGAGGTGCGCCTTGGCGACACCGTCGTAGCCGAGAATCCCAACCCCGATCTCGGGCACGCGTTCGCCGCTCACAGGACGACCCGGGCGACCTTGTGCAGGCCGGTGATCACATCCTCCACGTCCTGCCCCGTGAACAACGGATGCACGTCGATGTGCACGGCACGTTGCAGGATGGCGTCGGTCTTCGGGAATTGGCCCTTCATCAGTGTTGCGCTCCCCTTGTACCGGGGGCATTCCCACGAGCACTTCTGGGCGGAGAGCAGCCGGCGGTTGATGATCTGGTCGAAGTGGTTGTAGACGTGCTGTCCGCTCCACCATGGCACGCTCGCCGGGATATTCTCGGCCGCGAGCGCCCTGGCGAACCGGTCGGCCTGGGACGCCGTGGGCACGAAGAAGATGACCGTCGCGCCCGTCTCGCCCGCCTCGTCGTGGGAGGTGCGAAGCGTGATGCCTGCGATGTCGCGCAGCGCAGCCTTGATGCGGTTCTGATGCGCGCGCATCTTCTCGATGATCCAGTCCATCTTCTTCAGCTGCGCCAGGCCCACGGCCGCGGTGAGCTCGCCCATACGGAAGTTGATGCCGATGATCAGCGGGCTGTCGCCCGCGATGAACAGGTCCAGTTCCTCCATCCGGACCGAGCCCTGGTCGTGGAATCGAACCGCGCGCTCGTACCGGGTCGGGTCGCTGGTGACCACCATCCCGCCCTCCCCGGTCGTGATGGTCTTGTGGTACTGCAGGCTATAGGCACCGAAATCGCCGAACGTCCCCAGGCGCTGGCCTCGGTAGCTGCCGCCGACGGCCTGCGCCGCGTCTTCGACCACGGCCAGCCCGTGCTGCCGGGCCACGCGGATGATCGGCTCGAGATCGGCCGGCGCGCCCCGCATGTGCACCGGAACGACCGCGCGGGTGTATGGGGTGACGGCCGCCGCCATCGCCTCGGCGTCCATGTTCAACGACTCGTCGATGTCGACAAAGACCGGCACGGCGCCCAGAATGACCACCGCGTTGATCGTGGCGATCCAGGTGTACGTGGGCACGATGACCTCGTCGCCCGGTCCGACGCCGCACGCGGCCAGAGACGTGATCAGCGCCGCGGTACCCGAGGTGACCCCCAGCCCGAACCTGGCGCCCATCGCCTCGGCAAACGCCTTCTCGAGCGCTGCGGCGCGGTGCAGGGGCCGCGGGCCATAGTGCCGGAACAGTGACTGGCTCTCGATGACCTCGAGAACGGCCTGCTTCTCTTCCTCACCGATCAGGAGCCCGCCCGGCCACCCTGGCAGCAACGGGGTGGAGCGGACCGGCGTCCCACCGTCAAGTGCCAGCCGCGCAGTGACCGCCATTGAACGCCTCCTTGTGCTGGTCAGGGGGTTCCGTGACGAAAACGTTTTCGGTACCGCGATCAGTTCGACGCCCCTGAGCCCGGTCCTCCTCGCGAGCGGTCCCGAGTCGGAGTCCTCTCAGGAGGAGAGCCGGCGGGCCAGCAGGGCCTTCGGGCAGGAAGGACCCTGAACCCCGACCGGCGAATACCCGGTCTGGTCTAATAACTATATAGCTAGTCCAAGGGCGGTCGGCGGCCATTCACCCGGCCCCAGACCGTCGTGCGGACAGGAGGGCATCAGTGCGCCGCAACCGGCCCGTCACCGTCGACGAACTGCCGCGATTCGAGGGCGTGTGCACCTTCCTCCGCTTGCCGCACGTGAAGGATTGCTCCGGGCTCGACGTGGGCATCATCGGCGTGCCGTACGACCTCGGTCAGTACAGCACCGCGTCTGGCGCGCGCTTCGGCCCCCGCGCAGTCCGCGAGGGCTCGATGCGGCCTCGCCTCCACCACCAGACGCTCGACATCACGCCCTACGACTGGCTCAACGTCGCCGATGTGGGCGATGTCCCGATCAACCCGCTGCGACTCGAGGCGAGCCTGGCGGCGATCACCGAGTACGTCGGTCGTGTCGTCGACGCCGGCGTCACT
>JAVKJV010000003.1:86548-123518 GCA_031458775.1 Candidatus Fervidifonticultor quartus
TCACTCCGCTCTGCGTCGGCGGCGATCACACGATTTCGCTGCCGATTCTTCGGGCCGTGGCCAGGCGGCACAAGCCCGTGGCACTCGTGCACTTCGACGCTCACAGTGACACCGCCGACGAAGACCTCGGCGTGAAAGAAGGCGGTCACGGCACGCCCTTCCGCCGCGCGCTCGAGGAGGGCCTCATCGACCCAAAGCGATCGGTGCAGGTCGGGCTGCGGAGCTGGGAAGGCGAGGACGAGCTGTCCTACGCCCGCGAACTCGGCATGACCCTGATCACGCTCGACGATCTCGAAGATCACGGGGTCGCCTGGGTGGCCGAGCACTACGCGGTCCTCGGCGACGCCCCCGTGTACGTGTCCATCGATCTCGATGTCCTCGACCCGGCGTTCGCGCCCGCCACGGCGCCCAACCCCGGGGGGGTGACGTCGCGCGAACTCATGTCCATGGTGCGCCGGCTCAAGGGGATGCACGTCATCGGCGGCGACATCGTCGAACTCAACGCGCCCTACGATCTACCGACCAAGCCCACGGCCGTCCTGGCCGCCTACTTGCTCTACGACCTGCTGTGCGTGTGCGCGTGGTCACGCAGGGCAAAGAGCCGGACGGTTCTTCAGGCATAGCGGCGGCGGCGTCATAAGCGGCGTCGCCGGCACACTGCTGCTCACGACCGGCTCGGCGGAAACGCAGGGCAATACCGGCTCGCCGAAGGGGGTGAAGACGGGCGGCGCGGCGGACCACGTCGAATACGCCGCACGCAGTGCACGGACACAAACTGACGAGGAGGCCTGAATGGACAAACACAGGACTCGCCGGTGGCTCGTTGCCAGCATCGCCGCTGTCATGCTGATCCCTCTGGGCGCGGCGCCCGGGCTCTTGCACGCCGGAACCGCGCCGGTCACGCTCAACTTCATCGCGGCCGACTTCCCCGAATATGACGCCTTCGTCAACGCCGCGAACCGCATCGGCAAGCCGATGGGGATTCAGATCCAGAAGAACTTCGTCAACTTCGATGACGTCCAGAAGAAGGTGCTCCTGGACTTCACCGCGCGCAACCGCAACTGGGACCTGGTGTTCCTTTACTCGCCGTGGACGGTGTCCTTTGCCTCGAAGGGCGTGCTGTCGCCGATCGACGAGTTCCTGACCACGCCGGCGGCCCGCACGCTGGTCAACACCAAGGACTTCGTACCGGTCACCAGCGAGCTGACGTACCAGGGCAAACTGTGGTCGATGCCCTACCTGTCCGCGCCCTGGATGCTCGGCTACCGCAAGGATCTCTACGAGCACGCCGGAGAGCGCCAAGCGTTCAAGACGAAGCACGGCTACGACCTCGCGCCGCCGCAGACGTACAAGCAACTGCTCGACATCGCGCGATTCTTCACCCGCAAGAAGGGCGAGACGCTGGCCGGCCGGACCCTCGACGACGACTTCTACGGGTTCGTCATCGCCAACAAGAAGGGGTTCATGTTCAACCGCTACCAGAACATCCTGGTGGCGTTCGGCGCCGATCTGCTCTTCAATCCGAAGACCATGCGCCCGACGTACGACTCCCCGGAAAGCCTGGCCGCGCTCAAGTACTACACCGACCTGTACAAGACCATGCCGCCGGGCAGCGACAACATGACCGGCGGCGAGTCGACGCGGTTCGCTGCGCAGGGGCGCGTCTCCACGGTGCTGACGGTGCTCGACATCATGTACTCCATCTTCGAAGACCAGAAGACGTCGAAGGTGGTCGGGAAGTTCGCCTATGCGCTGCTGCCGACGCAGATGGCCTCGCGGCCCCACGCCATGGCGGTGGACGCGAATGGGATCGGCATCTACAGCCTGTCACCGCGCAAGGCCGCCGCCTTCAGGCTGCTGTCCGAGACCCTCTCGACGCGCGGGCTCAAGGAAGTCATCAAGGAGTACCCGGAGTACCCCGCGATGCGGCTGTCGATCCTCAACGACCCCCAGGTGCGCGGCGCCAAGCCGGCCCTGTACCAGGCAATGAGCCTGGCCTCGACCGCCAAGATGTACCGGTTCTCGTTCCCGCAGTTGCCCGAGTGGCCGCAGTTGGTCGATCTGGCGCAGGACGCGGTGCTAGCCGCGGTCAATGGCCAGAAGACCCCTGAGCAGGCGCTCGCCGACGCGCAGGCGCAGATGGTCGAGATCTTCAAGAGGGCCGGACACATCAAGTAGCGGACGAAGTCGGCGCATGCAGGCCAGGCTGTTCGCGCGGCAGCCACTGCTGCTTTGGGCGTTTGTGCTCCCAGGGGTGGTCTACGTCCTGGCGTGGCGGATCGTGCCGGCGCTGTACACGGCGTTCCTGAGCCTGCACACCTACAATCTGGCCTACGACGCGGGGCCGCGCTGGTACGGACTGGCCAATTACGTCCGCCTGGCCGGCGACGCGGGGTTGATGAGCTCGCTGCGTGTGACGCTGGTCTTCGCGGCGTCCGCGGTGACGGCGGAACTGATGCTCGGCCTCGGCGCGGCCCTGCTGTTCGACCGCAATCTGCCCGGGCGACATCTCTGGCTTGGAATCTTCCTGATCCCCATGGTCCTCCCTCCGGTGGCCGTGGCCACGGTGTGGTACGTGCTGCTCAACCCGTTCGTCGGACCGGTTCCGCACCTGATCCGCGCGTTGGGCGGGCCGGAAATTCTCTGGCTGTCCGGACCAGGCACGGCCCTGCTCAGTCTCATCGTCGCCGACATTTGGGAGTGGACTCCGTTCATGACGCTGCTGTTGCTGGCCTCCCTGCAAGCGATCCCGAGAGAACTGGTCGAGGCGGCGATGGTCGACGGCGCGGCCGGGCTCCGGATCTTCCGCCACATCACGGTGCCGCACATCACCGGCATGACGGCCGTGGCCGTGGGCCTGCGCTTCATGGACGCGTTCATCGAACTGGACAAGGTGCTCATCATGACCGGCGGCGGACCGGGCGCAGCCACGACGTTCGTAAGCGTGCGCGTGTTCAAGACCGCGTTCCAGTTCTTCACCCTGGGCTACGCGGCGGCGATCGTGATGGTGCTCCTCCTGGTGCTGGCGTTGCTCTACAGTGCGTACCTGCGGGCGGTACGGCGCGCCAGCCGCCTCGGCACGGGTCTGACCGAGGAGACGGCATGAGCGCGGCTCGACCGCTCGGCCCCCGAGCCACGGCGGCAGGCGTGCTCGTTGGGATCGGACTGCTCATGCTCTGGACGTTGTTGCCGCTCCTCTATTTGGTGGTGTTATCCGTGAAGCCGGAGGCCATGATGCTCGACCCCCCCAGCCTGCGCTTCGCCCCCACACTCGAGCGCTACGTGGAGTTGCTCCGGTGGGGCACGCTGGGGACACCGATTTGGAACAGCCTGGTGACTGCGGTGGCCGGCACGGCCGGCGCGTTGTTGCTTGGTGCCACCGCCGCCCTCGGTTTCGCGCTGCACGGGTTCCGCGGCCGCGGGACCGTGTTCTTCGTCATCCTGCTCACACGGATGTTCCCGCCGGTCACGACCTTGATCCCCCTCTACCTCATCATGCGGACTCTGGGACTACTCGACACCCGCACCGGGCTGATCGTGCTCTTCGCGGCACTGCAGCTCCCATTGGTCATGTGGATCGTGTACGCGTCGCTCGGCACGATTCCACGTGAGATGCTGGAGACCACGGTACTCGACGGCGCGTCGCTGCCGGTCGTTGCCGCCCGGGTGGTGTTCCCGCTCGCGGCGCCCGGGCTGGTATCGGCCGCGATCCTGAGCTTCATCTTCTGCTGGAACGACTTCTTGCTCCCGCTGGTCATGACCAGCACCGAGGCGCGCACCGGAACCGTCGCCCTCATGCGCTACACGGAGACATACAAGACCGTGCTGTGGGGCCCGCTGAGCACCGTCGCGATCGCCATGGCGACGCCCACCATCCTCTTCGTACTCGGGCTGCGCCAGTACCTCGTGAAGGGCCTCACGGCTGGTATGCTAAAAGGTTAGAGGGCCATGCCAGTCACACGACTTCGCCCGTCGAAGACGTACGCGAGGATCATCGACCAGCTCAGCGGGTTGATCGCCGCCGGAGAGTACCGGCCCGGTGACCGGCTCCCGACCGAGCGCGACCTCGCCGCGCAGCTCGGCGTCAGCCGCGTGCCCGTACGCGAGGCCCTGGTCGCGATGGAACTCATGGGCGCGCTCGAGGCCAAGGTCGGTGATGGTTGGTTCGTCCGCGGGCTGCCGCAACGGTGGAAGGAAGAGGGCGACGCGGATCCGGCACCCTCGGACATCCTGCACGCGCGCCTCGTTGTGGAGTCTGAGACCGCGTACCGTGCCGCGCTCGTCATGGACGCGGCCGCCAGGGATGCCATTCGCCAGACGCTTCTGGACAAGGAGCGCACCATGCAGGAGGGCCGCGATCCCACGTCCGCCGACGGCGAGTTCCATCTGGCGATCGCGCGTGCGGCGGGCAACCCGGTGCTGGTCGGATTCGTCGCGCACTGCTGGCGGCTGCAGGGCAGCGGGCTCTACCATAAGTTCGACGATCTGAGCGGGAACGTGCGCAATCGCTACGCGCGCTACCTCGACGAACACCGGGCGATCTACGCGGCGCTGGAGGCGCGCGATGCCGTGCGCGCCCGCGCCGAGATGCGCCGGCACCTGAAGGGGGTCCTTCGCGACTTCACCGAGGCGTGGCGCCGATGAGGAGCGTCGTGCGCCCGTACGTCAGCACCCGCCATGCCCACTCCAACGGCCCGTACGCGAAGCGCCGGAACCACCAGCCGCTCCACTGCACCTGCCCGAGGTAGATCGCGACCGCGAGGGCCAGACCCTCCGCCAGTCCGACTCTGCCGTAGAGCCCGAACCCGTAGCCGTAGAAGATCGTCGTGCAGACAACCGACTGCAGCAGGTAGTTCGTCAGCGGCATGCGCCCCACCGGCGCCAGACGCGCCAGGCGCGCGCGCCAGCCTGGCCGGTGGCACAGGAGCGCGATGCCCGACACGTAACACAGCGTCAGCGCCGGTCCGCCGACCACACCGGCGGCCACCCGGGCGACCTCCAGTGTCGCGGGCCCGGGGGCGCCGACGAGGTCACTGCTCAGCACATGGGCCAGGGTGCTCGCGAGCCCGACGACGCCGCTCCAGACCGCGACGCGGCGGAACATTGCGAGGCGCGAGCCGATCTCATGGAAGATACCGTCGCGACCGGCGACGAATCCCAGCAGAAACATCGCGAAGATGATGGGAAGCGCCGGGAAGCCGAGCACCAGCGCCCACGCGAAGTCACGCAGACGCTGGTCGCGGATCTCCTCGAAGGCGCCCTCGCCGTAGACGTGGATCGCCGGCAAGAGGTCCGGCCCGGGCGACGGGGACATCACGTTGGCGCCAGGTGAGTCCGAGTGAACAGCCGGTGCCGCTGCCAGGGCCAGCAGCCCGGCGTTCACGAGCACGGCGACGACCATGCACGCCGAAGCCACGATGACCAGGGTGCGGGCTGATTGCCTCCGGAACACGAGCAGGGGTACCCCGAGCACGGCGTAGGTCGTCAGGACGTCGCCATACCACAGGAACCAGACGTGCGCGGCCCCAAAGACGAACAGCCACAACAGCCGCCGCAAGTACTGCGGGACGAATCGGGCGCCACCGGCCTCGGCTCTGCGCATCTGCATGGCCATGCCGAGGCCGAACAGGAACGAGAACAGCGGGTAGAACTTCCCCTCGGCGAGGGTCCGGATTCCCCATCCAGCCAGGCGGTCCCACAGAGCCACGGGGCCTGCCCAGCCGAGCCGATAGTCCTCGATCGGCCACGCGAAGCTGTCCATGTTGACCACGAGGATTCCCAGCAGCGCGACGCCCCGCAGCACGTCGAGCTCGAGGACTCGTTCGGCCGGCCGCGTTGGACCCGCAGGGAGCATCATGCCGCGGGATTCGTCCGACAGCCGATGCTCCCTCCCGTCGTGCGCCTCGCGAGCGCAATTGTTGAGTCAGGTGTGGTAGAATCCTGGCTAACGATGCGTGACCAGTACGGCCGTCCGCTCACCGACCTCCGGGTGTCCCTGACCGACCGATGCAACCTTCGGTGCGTGTACTGCATGCCCGAAGACGGACTTGACTTCAGGCCGCCCGCTGAGTTGCTGCAGGACGAGGAACTGGTCTTGCTCGTCGGGATCGCCGCCGAGTTGGGAGTCTCAAAGGTCCGTCTCACCGGCGGCGAGCCGACGGTGCGGCCCCGTATCGTCGAGTTGGTGCGGCGCATCGGGGGCATCCCCGGCATCACCGATCTGGCGATGACCACGAACGGGCTGCTCCTCGAGATGCTGGCGCGCCCGCTGGCCAGCGCCGGGCTGACGCGCGTCAACGTCAGCCTCGACAGCCTCAACCCGGAAAAGTTCAGCCGCATCACCCGCGGCGGTCAGGTCGAGCGCGTCCTGACGGGCATCGAGCGCGCCGAGGCCGCCGGCCTGCGGCCGATTAAGATCAACGCCGTTGTGGTGCGCGGGTTCAACGATGACGACGTCGTCGATCTGGCGGCGCTGACGCTCGACCGGCCCTGGGAAGTGCGATTCATCGAGGTCATGCCGTTCGGCACTGTGGCCGACGTCGCCGACGCGGGCATCGTCAAGAGCGAGGAAACGATGGCGCGCGTCGAAGCCGCCCTGGGCCGTCTGGAGCCGCTCGACCTGACGGGCGACAGCCCGGCCCGCACATATCGGCTCGGGAACGCCGCCGGCACCCTAGGCTTCATCAGTCCGGTGAGCGAGCCGTTCTGCGCGAAGTGTGGGCGGATCCGCCTGACGGCGGACGGCCGACTGCGGCTCTGCCTGCTGCGCGACAACGAGGCCGACCTGCTAACCCCGCTGCGTGCTGGCGCGTCGCGCGATGAGATGAAGATGCGGTTTCGCGACGCGGCTTACCGACGGCCGTTCGGCCACGCGCTCGCCGAGAGGCTCTACCCCGAGAAGCGCGTCATGATTCAGATCGGCGGCTGAGTCGGTCGCTTGCCGACCGGGCTCAGCGCCCGCGGTCTCGCATCCGCCCCCACTGCGTCGTCAGCATCTGAAACCTGGTCCACTGCTCAGGAGTCAACACCGACCGCAGTTCCACCATGAGGTCAAATCGCGCCTGCGCCAGTTGTCCCCAGAGCTCGCCAAGCCGCCGGGCGACCGCGTGGAGTCGGGCCCGGTCGGGCGTCGGCTCCAGCATCGCCTCGCGGCCGTCGAGCCGGGCGCGCGCCAGGTCGATCCGCAAACGCGCGGTCCGCGTCCGATAGGCTGCCAGCACCTGCTCGACACGACGGGCCTGGTCGTCGCTGAGGTTCAGCTGACGCCGCAGCCGCTCGGTCGCGCCCGGGCGTGGTACCGCCGCGCTCTGCGGCGGCGCGGCCTGCGCCAGCGTGACGGCGACCGCGTCTTCCCATGACTGCTCCACAACATCGGGCTCGTCCGCGGTGGCCCGTGCCGCCGTCTGACCGGCGACGAGTACCGCCGCAATGATCAAACTCCCAAACAGTATCCGCATCGCACCCTCCTAGCCAGACGTCTTCACTATCTTGGACGCCGGAGCGGTCAGGCGGGTTGAGCGCGCGTCGGGCGCGACCGGCTAGTCGTCTTCCGGATCAAGGATCTCTTCTTCGTCGGGCTGGAACACGGTCTGACAGCGCGGGCATCGGACCCCGATCGGATCCGCAACGGCCACCCGCAGGAAGATGAGCCTGCACGCGGGACAGATGAGGCGGTACACAGGGGCGCGCCGAGCCGGCGCCTCAGGCGTCTTCGCCCTCGAGGTTGCGCTCGAGCTTGCGCTTCACGCGCTGCAGCGCGTTGTCGATCGACTTCACGTGCCGGTTCAGTTCGTTCGCCATCTCCTGGTACGACTTGCCCTCGAGGTAGGCCGTGAGCACCTTGCACTCCAGCTCGCTGAGGTTCTTGCGGATACGCTCGCGCATCGTCGCCGAGGCTTCCTGGTTGATGACCAACTCCTCGGGATCGCTCACCTTGATGCTGCTGATCACGTCGAGCAGCGTCCGGTCGGAGTCCTCGTCGTAGATCGGCTTGTTCAGCGAGATGTAGGAGTTCAGCGGAATGTGCTTCTGGCGCGTTGCGGTCTTGATCGCGGTGATGATCTGCCGGGTGATACACAACTCCGCGAACGCACGGAACGACGAGAGCTTGTCGCGGCGGAAGTCTCGGATCGCCTTATAGAGGCCGATCATCCCTTCCTGGATGATATCCTCGCGGTCGGCGCCGATCAGAAAGTACGCCTTCGCCTTGACCCGTACGAAGTTGCGATACTTCGCAATCAGAAACTCGGCGGCGCGGTCATCGCCGCCTTTCGCGTGATCTACCAGCTCTTCATCAACGAGTTCGTGATAGCCCAGACCGTCCCGACGTACGAGCGCCAACCGCTATCCCCTCCGGCCGAGTCCCGAGGAATCTGGGGCTATCACTGCGACAACCGCGTTTGACAGTATGATCATCGCGTCAGGTCACGCTCATTATATTGACGCGGTGCGGAGGCGTCAAGGCGCGCGGCGCCCATCTGGCGGCGCACCTCGAAGAGCAGGACGCCGGCGGCGACCGAGGCGTTCAGCGACGCCGTGGCGCCATACATCGGGATGCGGACCAGCGCGTCGCACCGCTCCCGCACCAGCCGCGAAAGCCCTCTCCCCTCGCCCCCAACCACCACCGCGACCGGCGGAAGCAGCCGCGCCTCGTACAACGCCTCGCGCGCACCGGGGTCGGCGCCGATGACCCAGACACCCTCGGCCTTGAGCCGTTCGATGGCCCGCGCCAGGTTGGTCACCTGGGCCACGGGGACGTGCTCGATCGCACCGGCTGAGCTGGCGGCGACAGCCGGGGTCAGGCGCGCGGTCCGGTGGCGAGGGATCACGACCCCGTGGACGCCGGCGGCGTCGGCAGAGCGCAAGATCGCACCGAGATTGCCCGGATCTTCGATGCCGTCGAGCAGCAGCAACAGGGGCGACTCGCCGCGGGTGCGGCCGCGCGCCAGCACATCGTCGAGATCGACGGTCGTGTACGCGGCGGCGTAGGCGATCACGCCCTGGGGCGTACGCGTCTGGGCCAGCCTGTCGAGCACCGCGGGATCTACTTCCTGCACGGGCACGCCGCGGCGGCGCGCCTCGCCGACTAGGTGGTGCAGCACGTGGCTGGATGCGGCGCCGCGCGTGACGACGAGCTTGCGGAGCGGGCGACCGGCCCGCAGTGCCTCCAGCACCGGGTGCCGGCCCTCGATCTGCACGTCGGACGCGTTCAGGATCTCGGGTCGTTGCGGACGGCCACCCGCCATCGTGATCCCCCCGGGAGGTCCTCCACGATGATGCCCAACTCTCCCAGCTGGCGTCGGATCGCATCGGCGATGTCAAATCGCTTGGCTTGGCGCGCACGGTCGCGACCGGCCAGCAGCGCGGCGACGGCATCGTGCGCGTTCGTGGCGCCGCCGTCGGGAAACAGGGCCGGCTCCCTCGCCCGCATCGCCTCCAACGCCCGGAGGACCTCGGCGGCGGTCTCTTGCGGCACCTGCACCTGGGCAATGCGGAGGCCGAGGACTCCGGCCAGACGCCGCAAGGTGTCCGCAGCCTCGGCCAGGCCTCCGGCCGCCCCCCGATGGCCCTGCAGCGCGGCACTGGCGGCCCGGTTGATCTCGACCGCCAGATCGAACAGCGCGGCGATCGCCTGGGGCGTGCCGAAGTCGTTGTCCATCGCGCGCTCGAACGCGCGCACCGCGCCGGCGGCGGCCTCCTCGAGCGGTCCCTGCGATGGGATGCCGGCGCGGCCCAGCGCCGCATCGGCGTTGGCCAGCGCGGTCCGCAGCCGTTCTACGCCTCTCGCCGCCGCGCTCACGCCTTCGTCGGTCCAGCGCAAGGGCGTGCGATAGTGCGCGGACAAGATGAAGAGACGGATGGCATCGGCCTCGTACTTCGCGAGCGCTTCCTGAATCGATACAAAGTTGCCCAGGTGCCGGTGCATCTCTTCGCCCACCGGCGGCTTCATCAGGGCGTTGTGGATCCAGTAGCGGACAAACGGCTTGCCCGTGAACCCTTCGGACTGCGCGATCTCGTTCTCGTGGTGCGGGAAGCGAAGATCGTCCCCGCCCCCGTGGATGTCGAGCTGCTCGCCCAGGTACTGCATGGACATCGCCGAGCACTCGATGTGCCACCCCGGCCGCCCGGGGCCCCAGGGGCTCGGCCACGAGGGTTCGCCGGGCTTCGTCGCCTTCCACAACGCAAAGTCCATCGGATGCTCCTTGCGCTCGTCCACGTCGACGCGGGCCCCCGCCTGCATCTGCTCGATGGAGCGGCCGGATAGCGCGCCGTATCGCTTGAACGAGGTGACGCGGTAGTATACGTCGCCGTCCACGACATATGCGTGGCCGCGGGCGATCAGCCCCTCGATGATCTCGATCATCTTGGGAATAACCTCGGTCGCCCGCGGATATGCGTGGGCGCGCTGGATGTTCAGCGCGTCCATCTCGGTCAGGAAACGATCGAGGTACTCCGAGGCGATCTCGAAGATGCTGCGGCCCTCGCGCTGGGCGCGGTCGAGAATCCGGTCCTCGATGTCGGTGAAGTTCTGAACGTGCCGGACCTCGTACCCCCGATACTCCAGATAGCGGCGCACGACATCAAAGAACGTGTACGACAGGGCGTGTCCGACGTGGGCCGGCCCGTAAAGGTTCGGCCCGCACACGTACATCCGCACGACGTTCGGTGTGAGGGGTTCGAACGTCTCGACCCTCTTGGAAAGCGAGTTGAAAACCTGCAGGCTCATCAGCCACCTCGATGGTACTGTTCAGTGTATCGGGCGCCTCGGGGCGGAACAAGCAGCGTCAAGGCCAGGGCCGCCGGGTGACTTGCATCGCGTCGAGGTGGGCGCACAGCTCCCAGGTGCGCCAGACTCGCAGGGTACGCGGGTCCATGCGGCGAACGTGCCGGAGGTCGAACGCCCCGCGGTCCGTCACCACCCGGTGGTAGACCGCGTCATGCTCGCGGCGCGTCGCGATGATGCGCTTGATGACGTAGAACTCCTTGGCGCGCCAGAACCCCGTCGGCTTGGGCCGGAACGCCGCTGGCCGATCGAGCTCCACCACCACAGGTTCGACCACGCGCGCCCGCTCGATGAAGAGCCACTCCAGAGACCCCTGGGTCGCATCCCGGCGATCGGGACGCCGTGCCACACCCTTCACGCGTGACCGGCGCACGGTCACGCCGATCTCCGGAGTAGCACGACGGCGTGGGCGGCGATGCCGTCCCCACGACCGAGCGCGCCGAGCCCCTCGCCGGTCGTCGCCTTGACACCGATCTGCCCTGGCTGCACCTCCAGGGCCGCAGCCAGCCGGGCGCGCATCGCATCCATGTGTGGTGCCAGCCGCGGCCCTTCGGCGATGACGACCACATCCACGTTGACCGGCAGCCAGCCGCCCGCCCGGACCCGGTCGCGCACCACCGCCAAGAGCCGCAGGCTGTCGGCGTTCCTGAACGCCGGGTCGTCCGGGGGGAAGTGGGAGCCGATGTCGCGCTCCCCCGCGGCCCCGAGGAGCGCGTCCATCACCGCATGGGCAAGGACGTCAGCGTCCGAGTGCCCGTCGAGCCCGCGGTCGTGCGGAATCGTGACGCCGCCGAGCACGAGCGCGCGGTCCGGCACGAAGCGGTGAACGTCGTAGCCCATGCCCACACGGATCAGGCCGCCCTCCTCGGCGTAGACCCGGTGCCGGGCCGCCTCGAGGTCGTGCGGGGTCGTGATCTTGACGTTGCGCGGCTCGCCCGGCACGACCAGCACTTCCCGTCCCAGGCGCTCCACGAGCTCCGCATCGTCGGTCACCGGCTCGTCCGCCCCGACTTCGGCGTGGGCGTCGCGGAGGACGTCGGCGCGGAAGGCCTGGGGCGTCTGGACGGCCCAGAGCCTGGAACGGTCGATCGTGCGGCACACCCTGTCGCCGACAACATCCTTGATCGTCTCCGTCACGGGCAACCCTGCGGTGGCCGCGCCGCTCCGGCGCGCGGCCTGAAGCACCCGGGCAATCAGCGCGGGCGTCACGAACGGCCGAACCCCGTCGTGAACGACGACCCACTCGGCGTCCGCCGTGGCCGCCAGCCCCGCCGCCACAGACGCGCGCCGCGTACCGCCCCCCGCGACCACGGCCGCGACCTTGCCGGTGGCACGAGACCTCACCTCGGCGACGTGGGCCGGCGCCACCACGACGACGACGCGTTCAACCGCCTCGCAGCATTGAAAGACCTCTATCGTGCGGTCGAGCACCGTCCGGTTGCCGAGCATGAGAAACGGCTTCGGGACGGCGGCGGGAAGCCGCGTGCCCGCCCCGGCCGCGACGATCACCGCGGTGGTCATCTCGCGGTGGCCGTGAGAGCCTTGCCCGAGCGGTTCCACGTCACCGCCGCTCGGCGGTGGACGATCCGGCCGGCTCGGTGGACTTGGGACGCGCGAAGATCATCCGCCCCGCCGAGGTCTGCAGCACGCTGGTGACGATCACGTCCGACGTTTCGCCGATGAAGCGCTTGCCGCCTTCAACCACCACCATCGTGCCGTCTTCGAGATACGCGACCCCCTGCCCGGCTTCTTTGCCGTCACGAATAACATTCACGGCGAGTTCTTCACCGGGCAGCACGGCCGGCCGCAGCGCCTGGGCGAGTTGGTTGACGTT
This sequence comes from Candidatus Fervidifonticultor quartus, assembly GCA_031458775.1. Classification (GTDB taxonomy): domain Bacteria; phylum Sysuimicrobiota; class Sysuimicrobiia; order Sysuimicrobiales; family Humicultoraceae; genus Fervidifonticultor_A; species Fervidifonticultor_A quartus. The sequence goes on from JAVKJV010000003.1 coordinate 99,166, forward strand.
GAGCACCCGGACGCCCTGGAGCTCGGCGACCTTGGCCAGGTTGAAATCGGTCGTGACGATCGACGCCCGCCGCGCGCGCGCCAGGGTCACGAGCTGCGCGTCCACGTCGCCACTGCCGGCATCGTCGTCGAGGATCTCGACCGCCGCAAGATCCTTCTGCAACCGGTTCAAGATGTCCAGACCGCGCCGGCCGCGATTGCGCCGAAGCGCATCAGGCGAGTCGGCGATCCGCTGCAGTTCCGTCAGGACCGAGCGGGGCACCAACAACGGGCCCTCCAGGAATCCTGCCGCCGCGACATCGGCGATCCGCCCGTCGATGATGACGCTCGTGTCAAGGAGCTTGGGCCCGGTCACCGAGGAGCCGGCCTCGCCCAACGGCCGCACGGCCATGCGCGAGACCACGCCGGCGACCTCGTCGCGGCGTTGCAGGGCGAGGTGGAAGCCCAGGTAGCCGAAGACGAGCGCGGCCACGATCCGGATATAGGGGCCGATGAGCGGGATGCCGTCCAGGAGATAGCCGACGACGTACGCCATGATCAGCCCGGCGGTCAGCCCGGACGCCGCCAGGAGCAGGTCGCGCAGCGAGAGCTTCGAGAGGCCGTGCAAGACCGCCGACATGGCCGTCACGAAGGCCCGACTCAGCACGGGGAAAACCATCCAGCCGACCGCGCCGCCGATGATCACGCCGACGGCAGCCGTGACGAAGTTGTCAGCGACCACTGCAGGCAGCCACATCCGGCCCAGGCGCACGGCCTCATGGCCGATGATACCGCCAAGGAGTACCCCGACTGCCCGCAGCAAACGGTCGCGCATCCGTACGACCTGATCGAGCAAGAAGGCCTCTGAGTCCGGCGCGGCTGCCCGACACGCCGGCCTGCTTCGCGCCCGAGTATAGCACACCACGTCAGAGCCGGAGAAGGCGGCGTTTGACGCACCGCGCGCCGATCTCTATAATGACAGGCGCATCGTCGCGACGAACGCACATGAGGTGAGCGGCCGATGGCGGAATTGAGCGAGGGCACTTTTCAACACACCGTGTCCGAGTACCTGATCCGGCACCGCAGTATCCTCGACGTGGAAAGCAAGCTCACCGAAGCCGCGGCCCGTGTGAATCGGGCGATCGCCAAGTCCGTGACCTCGTGCGGCTGCGTCACGATTCACGCCGGCAAGCAACGGTTCCCGTCCGACCTCAGCATCAACGAGCTGCGCGCGCTCATGCAGAGCCATCTCGATGGCGCGCTCTGCGCGCGGTGCCGCGAGGCGCTCGAGACCGAGATCGGGATGACGCTCTTCTATCTCGCCGCGATCTGCAGCCTGTTTGATCTCGACCTCGACGCCGTGCTCAAGAAAGAGCACGATCGCGTGTCGTCGCTGGGCGTGTTCCACCTGACGTAGCGGATCGCCTGTCAGGCGAGGATTCTGAGCGCCTCGACCAGCTGCACGACTCCCAGCACTTCGATCCCCACCGGCGCCTGCGCGGCCTCGTGGCGCGGCACGACCGCGCGCTCGAATCCCAACCGCGCCGCTTCGGCCAGTCGCTTCGCCATCTGGGGCACCGTGCGCACCTCGCCGGCCAGTCCCACCTCGCCGATGAGCACCGTGCGCGGATCGACCGCCCGGTTCCGCAGGCTACTGGCAACCGCGACCGCGATGCCCAGGTCGGCCGCGGGTTCGTCCACCGCGATGCCGCCGGCCACGCTGACGTAGACATCCTGGCTGGCCAGTTGCAGACCGGCGCGTCGCTCCAGGACCGCGAGCAGCACCAGCAGCCGGTTGTAGTCCACGCCGGCCGCGGTGCGCCGCGGCATCCCGAAGTGCGTAGGGGTGGTGAGGGCCTGCACCTCGACCAGCAGGGGCCGCGTGCCCTCGACCGCACACACCACCGCGGACCCGGGCGCCTCGGTCGGCCGCTCGGCGAGGAATGCCGCCGAGGGGTTCGGCACGTCAACCAGCCCGTGCGCGGCCATCTCGAAGACGCCGATCTCGTTGGTCGAGCCGAAGCGGTTCTTTGTGGCACGCAGGATGCGGTACGCGTGGTGGCGATCGCCCTCGAATGACAGCACGGTATCCACGAGGTGCTCCATGACACGGGGACCGGCCAGCGAGCCCTCTTTGGTGACGTGGCCGACGATGAAGGTCGCGACACCCTGGTCCTTTGCCGCGCGCACGAGCGACGCCGCGCACTCCCGTACCTGCGCGACGCTGCCGGGCGCCGAGGCGATGTCGCCGCGGAACACCGTCTGGATCGAGTCCACGATGAGCAAGGCCGGTTTGACGCGGCCGGCGGTCTCGAGGATGACGTCGAGGTCGCTCTCGGCCAGCAGGAGCAGCGTCGCCGCGGACGCACCCAGCCGCTCGGCGCGCAGCTTCGTCTGCCGCACCGACTCCTCGGCGCTCACATACAGGACCGTGCTGCCGGCCTTGGCCAAGCCATCGGCGAGTTGGAGCAGCAGCGTGGACTTGCCGACGCCGGGATCGCCGCCAACCAGCACGACGGAGCCGGCCACGACCCCGCCGCCGAGCACACGGTCCACCTCGGCCGATCCGGTGGGGACACGCGTCTCTGACTCCGCGGCCACCTCGGCGACCGAGGCCGGTGCAGCGGGAGCGGGGCGCCGGCTGAGCCGGCCGGCGGTGCGCGGCGCGGGCGCCTCGGGCTCTTCGACCAGCGTGTTCCACTCCCCGCACGACGGGCACCGGCCCAGCCACTTGGCGGACTCGTGCCCGCAGGTCTGGCACACGTACCGGGTGCGGCTGCGCTCCATGGGACACTCCAACAGGTTAATCGACCGGACACAGCGCGGGTTCCTGTGTCAGCGTGGCCTGGGAACCGCGCGGCACACGAGAGCCCCGGGCCGCGGCCCGGGGCTCCTGAATCTGGCAACGCCTCGTCGTCGCGGCGGCGTACCGTTACTCCGCCATCGCCGGCTCGCGCTTGCGCTCGAACACGATCGTGTCGTCGCGAGCGTCAACGACGACGGTATCGCCGCTCGCGAACTTGCCGCGCAGCAACTCATCGCTCAAGGGATCCTCGACCAAGCGCTGGATCGCGCGGCGCAGCGGCCTGGCGCCAAACGTCGGGTCGAACCCCTCCTGCGCGAGCAGAGCCCTCGCGGCCTCGCTGACCTCGAGCCCCATGTTCTGGCCACGCAGCTCGCGCCGCACCCGCTCGATCAGAATCCCCACGATCGCCTTGATCTGCTCGCTGGTCAGCGGCCGGAACACGATGATCTCGTCGAGCCGATTGAGAAATTCGGGACGAAACGTGCGCCGCAGCTCCTCCATGACCTGCTCGCGCATGCGCTGGTACATGCTCTCGCGGTCGACGCGTTCGTCGTGCCCGGCGCCGCGGAACCCGAGCCCAACCTGCTTGTCGAGGCGGGGCGCGCCGACATTGCTGGTCATGATGATGACCGCGTTCTTGAAGTCGACGGTACGGCCCTGGGCGTCCGTCAGACGTCCGTCGTCGAGGATCTGCAGGAGCACGTTGAAGATCTCCGGGTGGGCCTTCTCGATCTCATCGAAGAGCACGACCGAGAACGGCCGCCGGCGGACCGCCTCGCTGAGCTGCCCGCCCTCCTCGAAGCCGACGTAGCCGGGCGGCGACCCCACCAACCGTGAGACGGTGTGCCGCTCGCTGTACTCGGACATGTCGATCCGAACCAGCGCGCCTTCGTCGCCGAACAGGAACTCGGCCAGCGCGCGCGCGAGCTCGGTCTTGCCAACCCCGGTCGGGCCAAGGAAGATAAACGACCCGATCGGCCGCCGCGGGTCCTTGAGCCCGGCCCGCGCACGCCGCACGGCCTTGCTCACGGCGCGCACCGCGTCCTCCTGGCCCACGATACGCTCGTGCAGCGACTCCTCCATGCGGAGCAGCTTTTGGGTCTCTTCTTCGACCAGGCGCGTCACCGGGATACCAGTCCACGACGACACGATGTCGGCGATGTCGTCGGCGGTCACGGTGCTGACGTTGGCGCGACCCTTATCCCGCTTGACCGAGCCCTCGAGCTCCTCGAGTTTCTGCCGCAGCACCCGCTCGCGGTCGCGCAACTGCGCGGCCCGTTCGAAGTCCTGCGCCTTGCTGGCTTCATCCTTCTCGCGCTTCACACGCTCGACGCGCTCGACGGCTTGCCGCAGCTCCTGGGGCAGGAACGAGGCCTGCAGCCGAATCCTGGAGGAGGCTTCGTCCATCAAGTCGATCGCCTTGTCGGGCAAGAAGCGGTCCGAGATGTACTTGTCGGCCAGCGTCGCGGCGGCCACCAGGGCGTCGTCGGTAATGGTCACGCCGTGGTGCGCCTCGTACCGGTCGCGCAGCCCCCGCAGGATTTCCACGGTCTGCTCGACGCTCGGCTCGGACACCAGGATCGGCTGGAACCGTCGCTCCAGCGCAGCGTCGCGCTCGACGTACTTCCGGTACTCGTCGAGGGTCGTCGCGCCGATGCACTGCAACTCGCCGCGGGCCAGGGCCGGCTTGAGGATGTTGCTGGCGTCGATCGCGCCTTCGGCGGCACCAGCACCGACGAGCGTGTGCAGTTCGTCGACGAACAGCACCACCTCACCCTGCGCCTTGCGGATCTCTTCCATGACCTTCTTCATGCGCTCTTCGAACTCGCCGCGGTACTTCGTCCCAGCAACGAGCGCGGCCAGATCGAGCTGCACCACGCGCTTCTGCCGGAGCACGTCCGGTACGTCGCCCCGTACGATCCGCTGGGCCAAGCCTTCGGTAATGGCCGTCTTGCCCACGCCGGGCTCGCCGATGAGCGCCGGGTTGTTCTTCGTACGACGGGACAGCACCTGGATGACCCGCTCGATCTCACGCTCACGGCCGATTACCGGATCGAGCTTGCCCTCGCGCGACATCTTGGTCAGGTCACGCCCGAACTCGTCGAGCGTCGGGGTCTTGCTGGCCTGCTTGGTGTACGATGTGGTACCTTCTTCGCCGAGCAGGTAGACCACTTGCTGCCGGACCCGATCGAGGTCGGCGCCCATGGCCTCCAGCACTCGCGCGGCCACTCCCTCACCCTCGCGAATGAGCCCCAGGAGCAGGTGCTCGGTGCCGATGTAGTTGTGGCCGAGACGCCGGGCCTCGTCGAGCGCCAACTCAAGCACCTTCTTGGCCCTCGGGGTGAAGGCGACTTCCTCGTGAGGCGACCGCTCACCGCGGCCGATCGCGCCTTCGATCTCGGCGCGCACCCGCTCGGGACTGATGTTCAGGCTCTCCAGGACCTTGCTGGCGACCCCCTCACCTTCGCGGATAATCCCCAACAGGATGTGCTCGGTCCCCACAGCGCTATGGTTCAGGCGCTTGGCCTCTTCCTGGGCGAGGATGATGACGCGTCGGGCGCGCTCTGTGAACCGCTCAAACATTGCCACCGCACTCTCCTCTCCCGGATCGGGCGAGAAGATCACCGCGCATCGCTGCGCACCAATTCTGTCCCCTGCTGCCCTACTCCTGCACTGCCCGTCGCGGTCCGGCACCGCGTCGAGCGTCCGTTCACGCGATCATACGTGTTCTCTTGCTTAGACGTTCCCCGGGCACGGTGCATTCCCCGCGCGACGAACCGCCGGGAACCGGCCACGCTCTCGCCTCTATATGGCCCAGCGGCGCGGAAAGCGAGTCTAGCGGGCGATCTCGAGGATCGTGTACTTCAGTGTCCCCCCAGGTGCGCGCACGGTCACGGTCTCGCCCTTCTTCCGGCCAATGAGCGCTTGCCCGACGGGAGACTCGTTGCTGATCATATCGCGCAAGGGGTCGGCCTCGGCCGTGCCCACAATCGTGTAGGAGATCTCGTCGCCCGCCGCGATGTCGCGGAGCCGGACCGTCGACCCCACGGCCACGGCGTCGCCACCCGCAGCGTTGTTGTCGATCAGCCGGGCGTTCCTGAGCATCTGCTCGAGCTGGAGGATGCGCCCTTCGACGAACGCCTGCTCGTTCTTCGCGTCGTCGTACTCCGCGTTCTCGAACAGGTCGCCGAACTCCTTGGCCTGCTTGATGCGCTCGGCGATCTCTTTGCGCTTGGTCCCTTTGAGGTACTCCAGCTCCTCCTCGAGCCTGCGGCGGCCGGACTCGGTGAGAATGGTCTCCTTCTCGCCTTCGGGGATCGGCAGCCTGGGGGTCTTGTTGGGTTTGATGTTTCGATTCGGCATCGCGACCGCCTACAACGGCTACCGACCGCCGGGATCTACCCGGCGGTCGGTGAGACTACCTCGCAGTATAGACACGCGGCGCCGCACCCGTCAAGCGGACGGCGTCAGGCGCTGCACCCTCGGCTGGAACCCGGCCCGCCGCATCCACTCCAGGTAGTCGCCGGGCGTGAGCTCCTGCGGCCGGCGGCCCGAGAGCGTCACCACGACCGCTTCGAGGACGTTGGTGCCGAACGACCGGCCGTCCATCTCCGGGGTGGCCGTGATGAGCAGGGCGGCCTTCCGCTGCCGCAGCAACTCGACGTCGGCCGGGGTCATCGTGTTCGTGAAGATGACTTTGCCGGCCAGATCATCGGGAAGGTGCCGCTTGATGTAGTGGAAGTCCCCGGCGATCACCTCGGCCCAGCGGTACGCGCCGCCGAACTTCGGCGTGATCGTGTCCTGACGCTCACCGGTCGGGTAGAGCCAGGTGAACGGCAGGCGCGTGAACAGCGGCAGCAGGAGCGCGGCGAGCACCTTGATCGTCGTCAGCCCCCGGAGGCCGATCGGCACGCCGAGTCCGAACATCAGGTCGCCGAAGAGCACATCGGCGCCGGCTTCGGTGAACGCCTCGGCCATGCTGAAGCGGTCTACCGAGGCGACGAGCAGCACGCGGCGGCCGCGCAGCGCGAGCCCGCGTTCGGGGAGCACCGTCAGGATGATGTGGCGCTCCCAGCTCTGCTTAATGCCGCTGCCGTCCACGACTGGCGTCTTGAGGCCGGCGATCGCACGCACGGCGTCGCGGATGTAGTACTTGCGGCGGCCGGCGACGAGCGCCAGGTTGATCCCGCCGATCCCGATGGCATCCACCCGACCGTCGAACTCGCGTAGCCGCCGACAGAAGAGCTGGTAGTCGCCGTTCGTCCCGATGCGCTCGATGATGAAGCGTTGCCCCAGCACCTCGGTCTCGATGCGCTTGTCGCCCGCGCTCGACCCGAGGCTAACGCTCACCACGTGCCGGACCTGCCCCATCGAGGCCGAACCTTTGACGACCGCCCGAACGTTCCTGCCTCAGACGCCGGGCGCGGCAGACACCCCGGATTCCAGGCTTCCAGCCAGCACCCGCTCGGCGCGACCGTCAGGCAGCCGGAGGCGGAGCGCACCGTCATCATCGATGCCCTCGGCGATGCCCTCGAGCGACCGGCCGGCGACGCGTACCACGACCCGCCGACCAGCGGTGGTATCGCGCGGCCGCCAGGCGTCCAGGATCCGGCTGCGGTCGGTCCGCCAGACCCCGTACCAACGGGCGAGGCGCTCGAGCAGCGCGTCGAGCACCGCGTCACGCGTCACCGGCCCGGCGGCGAGCGTGTGCAATGACACGGCGCGCCGGGCCAGGTCCCCGTCGAAACGCTCGACCGCGACATTGATCCCGATCCCGGCAACAACGGCGCGTCCGACCGTCTCCAGGAGCACGCCGGCCAGCTTCCGATCGCCAACGACCACGTCATTCGGCCACTTCAGCCCGGTCTCGACACCGGCCGCGACCTGCACCGCCTCACCGACGGCCACGCCCACCGCCAGGCTCAGCAGGCCCAGCGCCGTGCCGTCTTCCGGTCGCAGCACGACCGAACACCACAACCCGCCCACGGGCGAGGCCCAGGTGCGCCCGTCCCGGCCACGGCCGCGCGTCTGGTGCTCGGCCACGACGACCGCGCCCTCGGTGACGCCCGCGCGCGCCAGTTCTCGCGCCACGTCGTTCGTCGACTCGGTCTGTCCGAGCCTGATGATGGGCTGACCGATCGTCGGCTCCGCGGCGTTCATCGCGCGCCGCCGGCGATGGGGAAGATCGTGGGGAGACTGGTTTGCATCTGGCCAATGAGACCGTCAAGGTCGTCGAGCCGCAGCGAGGCGGCGTCGATCTGCAGCACCGGACAGAGATCGAAGCGGGCCACCCACTCCTCGTACCGCTCGTTGAGTTGGGCGAGGTACGCCTGGGGGATCTCGCGCTCGTAGTCGCGTGAGCGCGCCCGTATGCGATCGACGAGCACGTGGACGGGCGCCCGCAGGTAGACGACCAGGTCCGGGGGCCGCAGGTATTCGAGCATCATGTAGAAGAGATCGTGGTACGCGCGGAAATCGCGCTCGTCCATCAACCCCTGGAGGTAGAGGTTGCGCGCGAAGATCTCGGCGTCTTCGTAGATCGTCCGATCCTGGATCACCGAGTGTGTCGCGCGCTGGATCTGCTGGTGGTGCCGAAAGCGCCGGGTCAGGAAGAACACCTGAAGCGGAAAACTCCACCGCGCCATGTCGGCGTAGAAGTCGGCGAGATACGGGTTCTCGTCCACGACCTCGTAGTAGGGCTGCCAGCCCAGACGCTGGCAGAGCCTCGTCGTCAGGGTCGACTTGCCCGATCCGATGTTGCCGCTCATCGCCACGAACCACTTCACCGTCTCGCCTCCACAAGGGCGGCGAGCACCGTCGCGAGCTCGGCGTCGTCACGAGGATCGAGCCGCTCGCTGTCCACGACGATCACCGGTGCGTCGCCGAAGTTCGCAAAGAAGGCCTCATACGCCGTCGACAAACGCTCGAGATAGGCTCTCGTGAGGTCACGCTCGAAACTGCGACCGCGCAGCGCGATCCGTCGCTGGAGCGTCTCCACCGACGCCCGCAGGTAGACGACCGTGTCGGGGTGCGGTACGAGCGGGGCGATCAATTCGTAGACGCTCTCGTAGAGCGCCAGCTCGGCGGCGTCCAGCGTCAGCCCGGCGAACAGGCGGTCTTTCGCGAACATGTAGTCGGCGACCACCGTGCCGCCGGCGGCCAGCGACGGCAGCAACCGCTGCTGCTGCCGGTGTCGGCTGAGCAGGAAGAAGATCTGCGTCTGAAAGGCGCGGCCGCGGATGTCCTGATAGAAGGAGTGCAGGAACGGGTTCTCTTCCACGACCTCCAGCACCAACCCCGCATCGAGGCGGGTCGCCAGCCGCTGCGCCAGGGTCGTTTTGCCGACACCGATGGGGCCCTCCACGGCGAGGAGCCGGCCGCGCGCCGGCGCGGACAACAACGTGCGCTGCTGTATCCTGGGCAGACGGATCTCCACGGCGTCGTCGGTCCGGGTCACGCGCGGCTCATGACATGCCCTCGGCAACGCGCCGCACCACCGGCGTCGGGTCGAGTGCAGCCAGCGCGGCGGCGATCGCCGTCCCATCGGGCAACACCAGGTCGGGCTGCAGCGCCGCGAGTGGCTCCAGCACGAAGCGCCGGCGGATCAGCTCCGGGTGCGGCACAACGAGTCGGGGCGTTGAGATGATGCGGTCCTGGTAGAGCAACAGGTCGATATCGATCGTACGCGGCCCCCACCGGCGGTCCCGCGTGCGGCCGAGCGACACCTCGACGCGCTGGATGAGGTCCAGGAGGGCCTCCGGGTCGAGTGCGGTCTCGACCTCCACGACCATGTTGAGAAACCACGGCTGCTCGGATAGTCCGACAGGCTCGGTCTCGTAGACGGGTGACCGGCGAACGATACGCACCCCGGCGGCGTCGAGCGCATCCAGCGCCGCGGCCAGCGTCGCTTCGCGACGTCCCAGGTTCGACCCCAGCCCGAGGTAGATGCCGGTCATGCGGGCGTGCGCGTGCGCCGCACCTCCACCATCGCCGCCTCGAGCGGACCGCCCAGCACGACCTCGGGTTTGCGCACGCGCACGGTGACGGCGTGCACACGGGGTAGCACCAGCACCCGGCTCGCAATCGCCTCGGCCACGGCCTCGATCAGCGAGAACGGCGGCCCTTCCGCGACCTCGCGGGTGGCGGCGTAGATCTTCCGGTAGTCGAGGGTCTTCGAGAGCGCGTCGGTCCGGCCGGCCTCGCCCAGGTCGGTCTCCACCTCGACGTCCACCAGGAACCGCTGGCCGCGCGACCGTTCCGACGGCAGCAGGCCGTGACGACCGAAGAACTTCATGCCCGACAGCGTGATCCGATCAGCCATCGTTGCCCGATTCCATGAGCCGGACCTCCAGCACCTGCGCGCGGTCGAACTCACGAAGCCGCAGGTACGCCCGCGCGGCGTCGAGCATCGCATCGAGGGGCACCAACCCCACCACTTCGCTCTCGGCGATGGCCACGCCGAATCGCGCCGCCTCGGCGCGCACGAGGTCGAAGATGCGCGCGAGCGGGGTCCGCGCGTAGTCGAGCACGTTGATGGAGACCTGGGCGAGTCCGGAGGCCGCGGCCACCCCCATCGCCTGGACGTTCGTCAACCCGCCGCTCGACTCCCGCACCGCACGCGCCACGGCCTTGGCCACGCCGACGTCCGTCGTGTGCAGGTTGATGTTGTAGGCGATGAGCGGCCGCCTTGCGCCGACAACGACCGCGCCTCCGGTCGGGTGTGGCCGGGGCTCGCCGACATCGGGGTGCCATTCCGGCCGCTGCATCTTCTCCCGCAGTCCCTCGTACTCGCCCTTGCGAATGTCGGGCAGTCTAACCCGGTGCGGGGCGCTCGCGGCCTGCCCATAGAAGTACACTGGCAGTTCGAGCTCGGCCCAGAGCCGCTCCCCGACCCGGCGCGCCAGGGCCACGCACTCGTCCATGGTTGTCGCGCCAATGGGCACAAAGGGGATCACGTCCACGGCGCCCAACCGCGGGTGCTCCCCTGTGTGTTGGTTCATGTCAATCAGCCTGACGGCTTCCCGCGCCATGGCGGCAACGGCCTCCACGACAGGCTCCGCGTCACCGGCGAATGTGAGGACGGTCCGGTTATGGCTCGCGTCCGACTGCACATTGAGCACCGTGACCCCATCGACCTGCCGCACCGCGGCGACGATCGTTTCAATAACGTCGCCCCGGCGGCCTTCGCTGAAGTTGGGCACGCACTCGACCAGCCGCGCGGCCACGCTGCATCCCTCCTGTCTCCTGGCGGCTATGCTCTTCGGCGCGGCAGCAGGTTCTCCTAGACCCGGTAGCCAACCAGACACTCGATCGCATGCCTGGCTCACGCACAACATCCAGATCGGCTGCGTCGGAACGGCGCGCTCGCCTCAGCCGCCTTGTCGCCCTGGTCCTCCGGCATCGCCCCGAGGAGGTCGGCGTTCGTCTCGACAGCGGCGGCTACGCGGACCTGGAAGCCCTGGCGGCCGGGCTGGCGACCCAGCCCGGCTGGGAGTCGCTGTCATCGACCGACCTCCTTGCGCTCGCGCAGGCCGATCCACGGCGCTACGAGGTACGGGACGGACGGATCAGGGCGCGGTACGGGCACACCATCAGGGTCGAGGAACCCGGCGAGCCCGCGCTGCCGCCGGAGTGGCTGTACATCGGTGTTCGTGCCGCCGACGTCGCGTCGCTGCGTGACGACGGCCTGCGGCCCGCCGGTCGCCAGCACCTTCACCTGGCCACGACGCCGCAGGCCGCGCTCGAGGTCGGCCGGCGGCATGCGCCCGACGCGGTGGTCGTCGTCGTGTTCGCCCGACGCGCCGCTGACTCGGGCACGGTCTTTCGGCGCGCCGGACCGGCGCTCTTCCTCACCGACTACGTGCCGCCGGCATTCTTGCTCCTTCCCGGATCCGGGTAGCGCCGGGCCGCGCGGCCCTTTACACGTCGGCGGGAAGCACGCCGTCGCCTTCTTCAATCCGGGAGAAGTGGACGACCGTGACCTCGTCGTCGAGCGTGACCGGCCGGCCGTACACCTTGGAGAGAAACTCGATCAGGTCTTCGTGCCCGCGGGCGTGCGGGTTATCGCGTTCGATCTCGCGCGGCGTGACCTCGGACAGCCGTTTGACCTCGACGCGGTCAATCACCGCCGGGAAGATCTTGCGCCGCGTGCCGAACCGCCGGCCCACGGTGATCCACACGATCTGGCCGTCGCGGTACTTCTCGAGTTTGTTCCCCAGGCGAATCGTCGCGGTCTTGCGCCCCTGGCGCAGCGCGTCGGCGAACAGGGATGAGTAAAAGTTCAGCGCGTACATGCCCATGCGCGCTCCCCGATTAGTCCTTCAAACGGTTGTCGGTGAAGGTGATCGAGACCCTGTCTCGACCCCGCACCGCGTCGGCCACGGCGAGCGTCTGTCCCTGGTTGATGAGCGTTGCGGTCACCTGGCTGTAGTCGCGCATGTTCGTCAGGATGACCTGCGTCGCGAGCGTGGCCTCGGCTTCCAGCAACTCTCGCAGCTCCCGCTTGGGCTTCTCCGGTTTGAACAGCGCCGATTCGAAGGTGACCGCGATCGCCTTCTTGTCCTTGTCGACCTTGACCTCTTTGACAACCCCGGCACCAACGATGTTCTCCACCAGGTTCTTGGCAATCACCTCTGGCTCGGGAGGCCGCCGGCGGGCCTCCTCGGCGCGGCGATACTGCAGGTCCCACACGTACATCCCGGCGGTGATCACAATCGCGAGAACGACGTAGATCGCAATCGGGACGGGATTGATCCCCGTCTTCCGGACCACCCCTTTGGGGCGTGTGCTGGCCACCTGACACCTCCGTCCGAAAAACCAGGACAGTATTCCACCCTGACCGATGTCTCCCTGCCGCGGGGCGGATTACACCGGGCTCACGCGGGCCTCGATCCGGCGGGCAGGACGAGTCGCAGCGCGCGCACAGCGGCCACGATCACCACGACGTCGATCACAACCTCGACGAGCAGGCCGACGGAGAAGATCGTGAGCGCGGCCTGTGAGAGCGGCAGCAGGCCCACGAGGAGGAACGCCGCGATGTTGAGCGCATGCCCGACCACGATGGTCAGCGCACCGAGGAGTAGACCCCGGCGGGCCACCACGCCGGCGGTCACGCCCATGACGGTATGCGGCACCACCGCGGCCCACTCGAACGGGTTGCCGGCCGGGCTGATCGCGTTGACCACGGTCCCGACGAGTCCCACCAGTCCGCCGACCGTCGGGCCGAACAGCAGGCCGGCGATCACGACGACCACCATGTTGAGCGCGATGATCGCGCCCGGCACCATCGGGTTCGGGATGAAACGAACGACCTGTCCCAGGACGACATACGCCGCCGCAAACGCGGCGACGCGTGTGATGTGTCGTGGTGTCATGCGGGTCTCCTCTCAGACGAAGCGCAGCCCGTCGGCACGCGTGAGCGTGCCCCGGTAGAGGAACGAGATCTGCCGGAGCGCCACCTGCAGGTCGAACGGGGTGATGGCCGACACCGCGTCCACGGGCACGACCACCCGGTAGCCGCGGAGTGCGGCACTACCCGCCGTGTGCAACACGCAGATGTTGGCGACGGTGCCGCAGATCACGGCGGTCGAGATCCCCGCCAGACGAAGCTCATGGTCGAGCGACGTCCCGAAGAATCCATCGTAGCGGAGCTTGCGGATCACGCGTTCGCCGGGCTTCGGCGCGAGCGGCTCGATGATTTGCCACCCCCAGGACCCTTCCAGCACGTGCTGGCCCCAGATCGGAAACTCCATGTCGCCCGGCGCGTGCGTGTCCTGGGTGAAGAAGACCCGAGCGCCGGCGGCGCGGGCGCGATCGAGCAGCCCTCGGATGACGGGCACGGTGCCGGCCGCGTCCGCCACGACGAGCGCACCGCCGGGCATCACGAAGTCGTTCTGCATGTCCACGATGATCACGGCGGTCGTGGCGGCGGGTACGGTCACCTCGGCGGCGATGTCGTAGGCCGGAACCTCAACAGTCCGTGTCATTGCCGGCTCCTTGGCGACGGTCAGGGATACCCCCGGACCGGAGTGAAGAGGCGGTCACGACGGAATAGATTCGCCCCAAGGGACCGCGCCCCTCGGGGCAACGTCGGCACAGGTTCCGGGCCGGGACGCCCCGACGCCTGCGACTATGCCGAGGCCTCTGGTTTGGGCCGGAGCTGCGGGAGCGGGGTCTCAGGTCGCGGCCGCACGTCAGCCGCGGGTTCCAGAACGGGCTCGCTCGGCGGCACACCGAGGGACTCCGGCAACGGTTGCCCCTTGAACAACCGGTCCAGTTCCTCGGCCTCGAGACTCTCGTGCTCCAGGAGCGCGCGGGCGATACGGTCCAACGCCTCGCGGTGCTCGATGATCGCGGCGCGCGCTGTCTCGTAGCACTCGTCGATGATGCGCCGGATCTCCTTGTCAATCTCGAACGCGATCTCCTCGCTGTAGTTGCGGCTCTCGACGAGGTCGCGGCCCAGGAATACCGGACCGTGGCGCTTGCCCAAAGACAGCGGGCCGAGTTTCTGGCTCATGCCGTACTCGGTGACCATCTTGCGCGCCAACTCGGTCGCCTGTTCGAAGTCATTCTGGGCGCCCGTGGTCACCTCACCGAAGACGATCTCTTCCGCGACGCGACCGCCCAGCGTTGCGGTGATCCGGGCGAGAATCTCCTGTCGCGTGTACGTGTACTTGTCCTCCTGCGGCGCGTACATCACGTAGCCCAGCGCCATGCCGCGCGGCAGGATCGTGACCTTGTGCGGCGGGTCGGCGCCCGGGATCACCTTGGCGAGCAGCGCGTGTCCGGCCTCGTGAAACGCCGCCAGTTCGCGCTCCTTCGGAGTCAACACCCGGCTGCGCCGCTGCGGGCCGGCGATGACCCGGTCGATGGCCTCGTCCATCTCGGCCGCAGTGATCTTGCGCTTGTTGCGACGCGCGGCCAGCAGCGCGGCCTCGTTGACCATGTTGGCCAGGTCGGCACCCGAGAAGCCCGGGGTACGCTTGGCCAGGGTCTCGAGGTTCACGTCCTCGGCGACCGGCTTGCCCTTGGCGTGAACCTCGAGAATCGCACGCCGGCCCTTGGTGTCCGGGTTGTCGACGATGATGCGCCGGTCGAAGCGCCCGGGCCGCAGCAGCGCCGGATCGAGGATGTCAGGCCGGTTCGTCGCCGCAATGACGATGATCCCGCTGTTGGGATCGAAACCGTCCATCTCGACCAGCAACTGGTTCAAGGTCTGCTCGCGCTCATCGTGGCCGCCCCCGAGCCCCGCCCCGCGTTGCCGGCCCACGGCGTCGATCTCGTCGATGAACACCAGACATGGCGCGCTCTTCTTGGCTTGATCGAAGAGGTCGCGGACGCGCGAGGCGCCCACACCGACAAACATCTCGACGAACTCCGAGCCCGAGATCGAGAAGAACGGCACGCCCGCCTCGCCGGCGATCGCCTTGGCCAGAAGGGTCTTGCCCGACCCCGGCGGGCCGACAAGCAGGACGCCGCGCGGGATTTTGGCGCCCAGGGCCTGGAACTTTTTGGGATACTTCAGGAACTCGATGACCTCCTGGAGCTCCTCCTTGGCCTCTTCGACGCCCGCAACGTCATCGAACGTCACCTTCGGCTTGTTGTCGGTGTGGAGCCGCGCCCGGCTCTTGCCGAACGACATCGCCTGGTTGCTGCCCGACTGCGCCTGACGCAGCATCAGCATCCACAGACCCACGAGCAGCAGGATCGGCAGCAGCGTCGTCAGGAGGCTTGGCCACAGCGTCGAACGGGCACGAGAGACGACGCGAATCTCGGTCCCCTTCGCCCGGAGGGTCGCGATGTACGCGTTGTCCCCCTCAGGGACGTTGGCCGTGAACTGTTGCCCGCTCTTCAGTCTGCCGGTCACGGTGCCGCTGCTGTTGTCGATCTCGATCCGAGAGATCTGGCCGGACTCGACATACTCAATGAAGGCGCTGTAGGAGATCTCCTCGCGCGGCGTGCGGCGGTAGAGCTGCAGCGCAACGGGAAACGCCACAATCAGGATGAGGAGCCAGACGATGAGGTTGCGGAAGTACCGGTTCTGCTGCACGACAACGCCTCTTTCGACACGGGGCCCACGATCTCCCGCGCACTTCTTATTGTAGACTACGGCCGCTCTCTTCTTAAGGTCCGGCGCAGTGTGCGCCCGCGCGCACGCCGGACGATGATCACGCCGTCCCGACGCTCGGCGCACAACCCGGGCAGGTCGGCCCGGTCACGGCCCTGGTCTGAAGCTGCCATCTCCCGCAGCCTTTCAACATGAACGAACGCGAGCCCCCGAACGTTCCCGCCGGCGGCAATGAGCGCCTCGCGGGCCACGCGGCGCTGCAGGCTTACCGGGAGCGTGCGCAGACGGCCCGTCTGCAGTCGCACGGACCCACGCGTGCGGCGCATCGTCGTGCGCGCGGCCTGGCGCGCAAGGCTGTCGAGCAACGCCGCGTCGTCGGCAGCCTGATCCGCCGCACGCCGCAGCACAGCCTTGACACCGGGGTTATACCCGGTGAGATGCGGCAGCAAGTCCTGACGGATTCGGTTGCGCAGCGGACCGCGCAACCGGTTGGTCGGATCAGTCCTGAACGGCACCCCTTCGCTCGCGAGATAGGCCATGATCTCCGACCGCCACACGTCGATCAGCGGCCGTACCAGACGCAGACCATCGAGCGGCCGCACCGCGGGCATACCGGCGAGCGGCGTGCCCGCGCCGCGCAGCAACCAGAGCAGCGAGGTCTCGACCTGGTCGTCCGCAGTGTGCGCCACGGCCACGTGCGAGGCCCGCACGCGGCGGGCGATGCGGATCAGAGCCTGGTACCGCAGCGCCCGCGCCGCGTCTTCAATGCTGACGCGCCGGCGGCGCGCCGCCTCGCGCACGGCCACGCGCCGCACCGACACCGGCAGGTCCCACGCCGCGGCGATCTTCCTCACGAATGCCGCGTGTGACGCGCCGGCCCGGTGAAGTCCATGCTCCACGTGCGCCACGTGGAGCCGTAGGCGCCACTCGTCCCGCAATCGCCGCAGCACGTGCAACAACGCCATCGAATCCGGCCCGCCGGAGACCGCGACCACGACCCGCTCCCCACCGGTCAGCATTGCGTACCGGCGCACGGTCGCGCGGACACGCGACACCAGTTGCCCCGGGCGCATGCGGGCTTGCGGTGGCGTCCTCATGAGAGTGTCACAAGAGCGTCGCGCGGCGGCCCCACACGGGGAGCCGCCGGCGCAGGACATGGTGGCGGCGGGCGGACTCGAACCGCCGACTCCGCGGGTATGAGCCGCGTGCTCTGACCAACTGAGCTACGCCGCCACGTTCGCTGTCATTATAGCGTCGGGCTGGGGCGGCGTCCACGCGGCGCCGCCTCCGGGGCGGAACGACCGCTCAGCGCGCGATCGTGATGCGGACCGGTCCGACTTCCACCGACGCCGGGCCCGACCGCTGCGCGGCCAGCAGGACGCACGAGACCTCGTACGTGCCGGGCTCGACCGGCCGTCCCTGCAGGTCACGCTGATCCCAGGACGCCTTGTACGTCCGCGCGTCGCCCGGCGCCATCTCGACAGAACGCACGACCTGCGCGAACCCCTTGTCGTGCGACCACTGCCAGACCAGCGCGCCGCGCTGCCGCACGATCACGTCGTACTGCTGTCCCCCGGACGTCAGCGTCACCGGAGTGCCGGAGATGTTGGACACGCGCAGGCTGATGTGGACGGGTTCCCCGACCTGGAACACCCCGCGTGCCACCGACATCTCGAGCCGCAGATCACCGGCGGTCCGCTCGGCCCGCACCGCGCCGCCGACTGAGGCGATAGCCACCAGGACCAGGACGAAGGGTACAGTCATGTGCCGGCCCCCTGAGTCTCTCTCCAGGGTATACGCCCGTCGGCCGGGTCGTGTTCCGGCTACTCCTCGATGCGGATCTTGCCGGTCGCGATCTCTTCGAGGGCCACGCTTACCGGGTTCGCCGAGTCGACGTCGACAAGCGGCAACCCGCCCTCCTTGATCTGCCGCGCGCGCTTGGCGGCGGCGAGGACAAGTGCGTACTTGCTGTCAACCTGTTCGAGCAGTTCCTCCAACGGAGGCTTGATCACCGCGATCACCTCATCCGAGCACCATCGTATTGTAGCAAGCACGAACGCAACGTCAACACCCGCAGACCGACCGTCCGGCGTACGCACCCCGTCAGGATCGCCCAGGCCACGCGCGAGTCCCGGACGCGCCGGCACGGCGAGACGGGCGACACGACGTCTAGCGCGCCGCGGCCGCGAGGTGCTCTCGACCAAGCAATTGGGCCAGTTCCTGCGGGTGGCTGGTGTGGGCCAGGGCTTCCTCGTACGTCACCACCTGGTCCTTCACCAACTGGCGCAACGCCTGGTTGAGTGTCTGCATCCCGTCCTTGGCACCCGACTGGATCGTCGACGGCAACTGGTGGGTCTTGGACTCGCGGATCAGGTTCCGGACCGCGGACGTCCCCACCATCACCTCGACGGCCGCGACCCGGCCCTTGCCGCTGGCCCGCGGCAGCAGCGTCTGCGACAGCACCCCCTCCAGCGCCACCGAGAGCTGCATCCGCACCTGCGGCTGCTGGTGCGGCGGGAACACGTCGATGACCCGGTCCACGGTCTGCGCCGCATTCACCGTGTGCAGCGTCGCCAGCACCAGATGCCCCGTCTCCGCGGCGGTGATCGCGGTGGAGATCGTCTCGTGATCGCGCATCTCGCCGATGAGGATCACATCGGGATCCTGCCGGAGCACATGTCGGAGCGCGTCGCTGAACGAGTGGGTGTCGGCGCCGACCTCGCGCTGCGTAATGATACACAGGTCATCGGCGTGGACGTACTCGATCGGGTCCTCGATCGTCACGACGTGACAGGAACGGGTGTGGTTGATGTGGTTCACCATCGCGGCCAGGGTCGTCGACTTGCCACTGCCCGTCGGCCCGGTCACAAGCACGAGGCCGCGCGGCAGCGACGCCAGGTGCTTGACGACCTTCGGCAGCCCGAGGTCCTCAATCGTCGGCACGCTCTGCGGAATCGTGCGGACCGCGGCGCCCATGGCGCCGCGCTGCTGGTAGACGTTGATGCGGAACCGCGACACCCCGGCCAGGCCGTAGGCGAAGTCGAGCTCCAGATCGCGGTGAAAGCGGTCGAGTTGCTCGGCGGTGAGGATCTCCGCGAGCAGCGCCCGCATCCGCTCGTCGCTGACGCGCTCCTCGTCGGCCGCGTGGAGCCGGCCGTCGATCCGCAGCATCGGCCGCGTGCCGGCCTTGATGTGGAGGTCGGACGCCCGCTTCTCCACGACAAGGCGCAACAAGGATTCCATGGTCTTCATGCCGGTGCTCCTGGAACGACGGTGCGGAAGGTGCGCGTTGCCGGGCTCCGCTCGACTCGGTTATGCCCGTGCCGGGGACCCGATAGACACGGCCGGTTGGCCGGTGCGAGCCAGCCACACGCCGGTGAGGATGACGGCGGTCCCCACGATCTGCGGCATGCCGAGCGGCTCGTGGAGCACGACCCACGACGCCATCAGTGCGACGATCGGAATCAGGTTCGAGAACGCGGCGGTACGCGCGCTGCCCACGGCCTGCACCGAGGAGTACCAGATCACGTAGCTGATCACCACCGCGAACACCGACGAGAAGCCCAGCGCCGCCCAGGCGCGCGGCCCCACCGAGGCCCAGTCGAGCCGGAGGAGTCCTGGCGCGGCTGAGGCCAGAATCACCGGCAGCCCGAAGCCCAGCGTGATCGCCGTCAGCCGCTGGGCGGAGAACCGGGCCAGCCAGGGACGCGACAGCACCGTGTACAACGCCCAGCACAGCGCGCCGGCCAGGGTGAGGAGGTCGCCGGCCAGCGACGCGCCGTGTGACGCCAGCCCAATGCGGCCGTAGACCAGGATGACAACGCCGGCGAAGGCCATCGCCAGCCCGATCCACATGCGGCTTGACGGCCGCTCGATCCGGAGCGCGGCGCCCAGGGCGCCGACGAAGAGCGGCATCATCGAGAGGATGATGGACGAGTGGCCGGCCGTGGTACGGGCGAGTCCGGCAATGAAGAGCGTCTGGTAGCCCGCGTGCCCCAGCAGGCCGAGCAGCGCCAGGCCCAAGACGTCGCGGCGGTCGATCCGCAGCGGGCCCTCGATCCGCGCCAAGATGAGCAACAGCAGGACCGCCGCGACGGCGAATCGCAGTCCGTTAAAGGCGAAGGGCGGCAGATCGTCGAAGGCGACCTTGATCACCGGGAAGTTGACCCCCCAGACGATCACCAGGAGGAGCATCGCGGCGTCGAGTCGGCGCCGCCCAGGGCCGGTCACAGCCACGCCTTCAGGCGGGCGAGATCCACATTGCCACCGCTCAGGACGACAACGGTCTTGCCCCTGGCCCGCGCACGACCGCTCAGGAGCGCCGCCAGCGCGGCCGCGCCAGCCGGCTCGGTCAGGAGCTTGGCACGCTCGAGCAGGACGCGCATGGCCTCGACAATCTGCGCGTCGGTGACGAGCACCACATCGTCCACGAGCTGCCGCACGATCGCCAGGGTGCGATCGCTGACTGCCGGTGCGCCGAGCCCGTCGGCGATCGACTGCAGCCGTTCGACCTGTACCGGATGCCCGACCGCAAGCGCGCTGTGCATCGCCGTGGAGCCCTCCGGCTCGACGCCGATCAGCCGGACCGGTCTGCGCAGGCCGCGAAGTGCAATCGCGACCCCGCTGATGAGCCCTCCGCCGCCGATGGGGGCGATGACGGTCGACGCATCCGGTGCCTCCTCGGCGATCTCCAGACCGACGGTCCCCTGACCGGCAATAACGTCAGGGTTGTCGAACGGATGCACCGGGACGAGTCCCTGATCGTGCTGCAACGTCTCGAAGAGCGCGAACGCCTCGTGCGGCGTGCCGTGGAGAATGACCTCCGCGCCCCAGGCGCGCGTGGCATCAACCTTTGCCTGCACGGCGCCTTCGGGCATCACCACGACGCATCGCACGGCTTCGGCCGATGCGGCGTAGGCCACGGCCTGCGCGTGGTTGCCGGCCGAAATCGTCACCACGCCCCGCGCGTGCGCGCCGGCGGGCAGGCGCCGCATCGCGTTGGTTGCGCCGCGAACCTTGAACGATCCCGTCTTCTGCAGATTTTCGGCCTTGAGCAGCACCGAGACGCCGCACTGCCGCGAGAGCGTCAACGACGACAGCAGCGGCGTGCGGTGCACACGGTCCGCGATGCGGGTCTGCGCCGCCTGCACGTCGTCGAGCGTCGGCGCGCCGGTCAGAACCATGCCGACAGCCGGGTCGTCTCGAAGGCCTGCTTCTCGGCGGCCGTCGCTTCGCTCGGCGCGACGACCTCGACGACCGGCGCCGGTGCCGCGAAGAACTCTCCGCGCACCGCGGCCGCTCTGCCGGCGCTGACTTCCATGAAGCAGTACCCGCGGCCGTCGAAACCGTCCGAGGCGCGCGGTGCCTGAAACCGTTCGGCAATGACATCGGCCGCCGCGACGGCGTGCGCCTGCGCGAAGATCCCGGCCTTCGGGAGCATCATGCCGTTGGCCAGCGGCATCTCCGTAATGTCGCCGACCGCGAACACGTTGAAGAACTCCGGGACTTCGCAGGTCCGACGGTCCGCGCGGATCCACTCGCCCGTCGTCAGCCCGCTCTCCTTCACCGCGCGAGGCGCGCGGTGCGGCGCGACACCCAGGAGCAGGTCATACGCCCGCCGCTCGCGCTCGAAGACGACCTCACGGCCCTCGACGGCGACCGCCCTGGCCCCGGCGAGGAAGCGGATGTCCTGCGCCGCGAGGAGCCCCTCGACGAGCGCGCACATCTCCGGCCCTGCCACGGGCAGCGAGGAAGGCAGGGGCGTGAAGACCTCGAGCTCCACCCGGCCGCGCACCCCGCGCCGGCGCAGGCTCTCGTCGATCAGCAGCGCGGCTTCAAAGGGCGCCGGCGGGCACTTGTACGGCGCACCCAGGATGCCGATCCCGAGCCGGCCGCCGTCGAAGGCTGCCAGCCGCGCCGCGATCCGCTCGGCCTGCTCCGGATCGTACAGGCTTGAGCCCTCCGGCGCGTAGCCGGGGATCACGTCCGGCCGCAGTTCGGCGCCGAGCGCCACCACCAACGCGTCGCCGCTGAAGGTCCCCACGGCCGTCTCGACACGCTTGCGCACCGGGTCGATCGCCGTGACCTCGGCGTTGACGAAACGAATGCCGTGGCGGCCCAGCGCCTCGAGCGACCGGGTCCCGGCCGCGCGATCGGCGCGGCCCGTGATCGTCCACAGGATCCGCAGACCCATCATGAACGTCGAACGCCGATCGAGCAACGTAACGCCGACCCCGTCACCCAGGCGCTCACGGAGCCGGTGCGCCGCCGCGATCCCTCCGAAGCCACCACCGAGAACAACCACTTCAGGCCGAGCCATGCGTGTTCACCTCCTGCATCCTGAATCGGCGCTGTCGGGTGCCATTCTCATTCGGCACGCACTGCACCGATTCCGTCGTGCGCGCCCGCCCCCGTGCGGGAAAGCCCTGGCAGGGCCGCGGCGCACTGAGCAAGAACATGGCCGCATCTCACATCGGAGGTCCGCGAATGTCACCGTACGTCCCCATGTTCGACTACGTGGTCAAGGCCCGGACGCGTGTGCTGGACTGGATCCGTCCGCTTTCGCTCGAGCAGTACGCCCGCGAGTTCCCCTATGGGCTCAAGACGATACACGCCACCCTCACACACACGGCCAGCGCCGAGTGGGCGTACGGCCATCGGCTCCGAGGCCGCCAGCCCACAACCGGCGACAACCCGCTCACCGGCGACAAGATCAAGACGTTCGCCGAGCTGGAGGCCGCGTGGACGGCGCTCTCCAGCGAGACCCGGCGCGCGCTGGCCGAGACGGCGGACTGGGACACGGTGGTCGAATACCGCTTCGCGCCGCCGAACGCGCCAGCCGTCCGCATCCGGGCACCGAAGTCCGGCATCGCCTCGCAACTCGTGTTCCACGAGGTGCATCACCGGGCGCAGGTGATGTCAATGCTGCGGCAGCTCGGCGTGGCCGCGCAGAACCTCGACTACTCGGCCCTGATGTTCGAACGCCGGCAGGAGACGGCGTAACGCGTGAGCGCGGCGCGTGCGGCCGCGGCACTGGCCGTCGCCCTGACGTCCGCCGGGTGCCTGATGCTCGCACCACGGCCGGACATGCGCCCCGGAGTCGGCCGCGAGCGCACCGTCGTGATCTCTCTCGAAGGGACGCCCGGTCTGGCATTCGAGGGCTCCTATGGAACGCCGGCCAGGAGCACCGCCGCGCGCGGGGTCGTCCCGGCCCAGTTTTCGGTGACGACAACCGTCGCGGTGGTCGCGATGTTCACGAAGACCGACCAGGACGGAGAGCTCGTGGTCCGCGTCCTGGTCGACGGCCAGGAAGTCCAACGCCGCGGCACAACGCAGCCGTTCGGCTCGGTGATCGTCAACCAGCAGTTGGCACCGTAGGCAGCCACGCCGCGGCCTCGGTCGGCGACGTATGACTCCAGCACCGGGCGAGACCGGAGAACGCATCGAGGGGAGGCCTATGGCCTCCCCTCGACGTTACTCCCGGCGGCGACCTACTCTCCCGCGCCGTTACCAGCGCAGTACCATCGGCCCTGGAGGGCTTAACTTCCGTGTTCGGAATGGGAACGGGTGTGGCCCCTCCGGCATCACCACCGGGAAGTGCAGGAGACGGTACGAAGGATTCCCGGACCAAGTCTGGGAGTCGAGACTACTGCACACAAGGGGCTCTCGATCGACGGCCCCCAGACCGGTCACAGATCTCATTACAGGCTCTATACAGCCACCCCTAGAGCAGGACAAGCCCTCGTCCGATTAGTACCGCTAGGCTGCGCCTTACGGCTTTGCACCCGCGGCCTATCAACCTGGTGGTCTCCCAGGGGACTTACCCGGTTCACCCGGTGGGTGACCTCATCTTGGGGTGGGTTTCGCGCTTAGATGCTTTCAGCGCTTATCCCGTCCGGACATAGATACCCGGCACGTGCCCTTGGCAGGACAACCGGTACACCAGAGGTCCGTTCACTCCGGTCCTCTCGTACTAGGAGCAACACCCCTCAAGTCACCTGCGCCCACAGTGGATAGGGACCGAACTGTCTCACGACGTTCTGAACCCAGCTCACGTACCGCTTTAATGGGCGAACAGCCCAACCCTTGGGACCTACTGCAGCCCCAGGATGCGATGAGCCGACATCGAGGTGCCAAACCTCCCCGTCGATGTGGACTCTTGGGGGAGATCAGCCTGTTATCCCCGGGGTAGCTTTTATCCGTTAAGCCACGCCGCTTCCACTTGCCGGCGTAGGATCACTAGGCCCGGCTTTCGCCTCTGCTCGGCTTGTAGGCCTCACAGTCAAGCCCCCTTATGCCCTTACACTCAACGCACGGTTTCCATCCGTGCTGAGGGGACCTTTGGGCGCCTCCGTTACCGTTTGGGAGGCGACCGCCCCAGTCAAACTGCCCACCTGCCACTGTCTCGACACCCGCTGAGGATGCCGGTTAGGACTTAATTTTGCCAAGGGTGGTATTCCAAGGTCGGCTCCACGGAGGCTGGCGCCCCCGCTTCAACGCCTCC
>JAVKJV010000030.1:0-41052 GCA_031458775.1 Candidatus Fervidifonticultor quartus
AGGTCGGGCAGGCGGTCGGCGCGGACGCCGTCATTACGGGCCGGGTGCTGCTGGTGCAGATCGACCGCGAACGTCGCGGCCTCGACGACGGGCCGCTCGGCGGTCTGCCGATCACGCGCGTCGACGTCGATGTGCGCGTGCTCGAGGTGGGGACGCGGCTCAACCTGTTCCAGGACACCTTCATCTGCTCGGTGCCGAGCTTCCCGCGTGACGCGATGGAGTGCATCGTGCGCGACGTGGCCTCGCGCATCCGGCCGTAGACGCGGGCGGGGGGCGCGACGCGGCTCCAGCGCATTTGACACTCCGGGCCGGCATGGTATACTTGGCCTGCGATTCCGACCCGCAGGTTCTTTTTTTTTGGGCCCACGACCCCGGGAGGGTCTCATGGCGCGGACACAGGACGTCAAACTCGCGTCGCGGCCGACGGCGAGGCCAGTCAAAGTCGAGGCACCACGGCGCTTTCCGGCCGTGGTCGACCGGGTCTCGACGTACCTCCGCGAAGTCCGCATCGAGTTGAGCCGGGTGGACTGGCCGACACGCACCGAGTTGATGCGGATGTCAATCGTCGTGCTGGTCGTGCTGGTGGTGATGGCCGTGTATCTGGGGATCTTCGACTACGTGTACACCGTGGTCATCAAGCGCTGGTTGCTGCAGCAGACAGTCCGATAGCGCGATGGCGAAGATCGACGATCCCATCAAGGGCCTGTTTGCCGATGAGCCGGTCGAGCCGGTTGAAGAGGCCGTCGAGCCGGAGGAAACCGCGCCGCCGCGCGACCCGCGGCTGAAGTGGTTCGTCATCCACACGTACTCCGGGTACGAGGCCAAGGTCAAGTCAAACCTCGAGCGCCGGATCGCGTCCATGAACATGAAGGACAAGATCTTTCAGGTGCTCATCCCGACCGAGAAAGAGAAGGAGATCAAGGGCGGGAAGCGCCGGGAGATCGACCGCAAGATCTTCCCGGGCTACGTGCTCGTCGAAGTCAAGACCGACGAGAGGGGCGAACTGGAGAACGACGCCTGGTACGTGATCCGCAACACACCGGGCGTCACCGGCTTCGTCGGCTCCGGCGCCAAGCCGATCCCGCTGGAAGACAAGGAAGTGCGTGCCCTGCTCCGGCAGTTGCGCGACGAGACGCCCAAGTTCCGGATCACCTACCAGAAAGGATCACCGGTGCGCATCACCGCGGGGCCGTTCCAGGATTTCACCGGCCTCGTGGACGAGATCATGCTGGAGAAAGAAAAGGTCCGCGTGCTCGTCTCGATTTTCGGGCGCGAGACACCGGTCGAGCTCGACTTCGGCCAGGTCGAGAAGCTGTAACCGACCCGGGCGGACCGGAGAGGGACGTCGATGGCGAAGAAGATCGTGGCGATGGTGAAGCTGCAGATCGCGGCGGGTAAGGCGACGCCGGCGCCGCCGGTGGGGCCGGCGCTCGGCCAGCACGGCGTGAACATCATGGAGTTCTGCAAGGCCTACAACGAGCGGACCGCCAAGATGGCCGGGACGATCGTGCCGGTGGAGATTACGGTCTACGCCGACCGCACCTTCACGTTCGTCACCAAGACGCCGCCGGCCGCGGTGCTGCTCCGCCAGGCCGCAGGGCTGGAGAAAGGCTCGGGCCAGCCGAACAAGAACAAAGTGGGCACGGTGACGCGAAAGCAGGTCCGTGAAATCGCGGAGCGCAAGATGCCCGACCTCAACGCCACCACCGTCGAGTCCGCGATGCGCATGATCGAGGGGACCGCACGGTCGATGGGCATCGAGGTGGTCGGGTAGACGGGCCGGTTTCGCGGTTCGCATCACGCGGGAGGGGGAGGCCCCCGTTCGCACCGCTGGGAGGGACTGACGATGGGACGCCACGGCAAGCGCTATCTCACGGCGATCAAGCAGGTCGAGCACCGCAAGCTCTACGCCCCTGAAGATGCGGTGCGACTCGTCCACCAGACGGCCACGGCCAAGTTCACCGAGACCGTCGAGGCGCACATCCGGTTGGGCGTGGACCCGAAGCAGGCTGACCAGCAGGTGCGCGGTACGGTCGTTCTGCCTCATGGGACCGGCCGGTCGGTGCGTGTCGCGGTCTTCGCCAAGGGCGAGAAGGCCAGGGACGCCGAGGCCGCCGGCGCCGACGTGGTCGGGGCCGAGGATCTGATCGAGAAGATCCAGGGCGGGTGGCTGGAGTTCGACGTGGCCGTCGCCACGCCCGACGTCATGAACCTGGTGAGCCGTCTCGGCCGCCTGTTGGGCCCGCGCGGGCTGATGCCCAACCCCAAGGCCGGCACCGTGACCATGGACGTGGCGCGGGCCGTCCGCGAGCTCAAGGCCGGTAAGATCGAGTTCCGTCTCGACAAGGCCGGCATCATTCACGTGCCGATGGGCAAGACCTCGTTCACCGAGACGCAGCTGCTCGAGAATCTGACAACCCTGGTTGACGCCGTGGTGCGCGCGCGACCGGCCTCGGCGAAGGGCGTGTACATCAAGTCGCTGACAATCGCGTCGACCATGGGCCCGGGGATTCGGGTCGACCCGGCCAGGGCGCAAACCGCGTCCCGCGTGGCGTAGGCGACCCGCGCGGCGCCAGGCACGCGGCGCCGTGGTTTGACAACCCGCCGGTGTGGTGGTATCTTCGGCAGGGTTAGCGGCACAACAGCATATCGTCGGCCGCCGGTGGCGGCCGCGCGCCGCAGACAGCAGGCGCCGCAAGGCTTAAAGCACGTCAGCCTGCCGAGGAGCGATGGGAGGAGTGGGCCCGTCCATCTGCGGCGGGTCCATGTCGTTTTGAAAGGGGCAGTGGGATGCCTCGTCCGGAGAAGGTCACCGAGGTCGAGCAGCTCCAGGTCCGGCTGAAGACGGCGAGCGCCGTCATTTTCACCGACTACCGGGGCCTGACGGTGGCGGAGATCACACAACTCCGCAGCAAGCTGCGGGAAGCCGGCGCCGAGTACCGGGTCCTGAAGAACCGCCTGTTCGGGATTGCCGGCAAGTCCGTGGGCCTCGAGGGCTTCGGCCCGATGCTCGAGGGCCCGACCGCGGCGGCGTTCGTGGCCGACGATCCAATCTCGGTCGCGAAGGTTCTCCAGGAGTTCATCCGACAAACCCGCAAGCTCGCGATCAAGGGGAGTGTGATCTCCGGCCGGCTGTACGACGAGCAGCGAACGAGGGCGCTTGCCGAGTTGCCCGGCCGAAGGGAACTGCTCGCCAAGACGGTCGGTAGTATCGCGGCACCCCTGTCCGGGTTGGCGGGCGTGCTGTCTGCGCTACCCCGCAACCTGGTCTACGCGCTGGATCAGATCCGCAAGCAGCGAAGCGCCGCGTAGCGGCGCCCGAGGGAAGGCGACGACGAGAGAGCGACGGGAGGGACAGACGTGGCAACGAAGCTGAGCAAGGACGAGATCATCGAGGCGATCGGCGGACTGACCGTGCTCGAGCTGGCCGACCTGGTGAAGGGGCTCGAGGAGAAGTTCGGTGTGACCGCAGCGGCGCCCGTGGCGGTCGCGACCGCGGCCGGGCCGGCGGCCGCAGCCGGGCCGGCCGTTGAGGAGCAGACAGAGTTCGACGTGATTCTCCAGACCGTCGGAGAGAAGAAGATCCAGGTCATCAAGGTCGTGCGCGAGCTGACGGCCCTGGGTTTGAAGGAAGCGAAGGATTTGGTGGACAACGCACCGAAACCGGTCAAGGAGAAGGTCAGCCGCCAGGAGGCCGAGGCGATCAAGCAGAAGCTCGAAGCCGAGGGCGCGACCGTCGTCATCAAGTAGCCGGAATCGCCGGCACCGCCCGCACGCCTCTTGACAGCCGGAGAGGCCGAAGGTATTTTTGTGGATACGGCCTTTCGCAGGGCTGCCGCGTGCGGGTGATCGCATCAGACTTCAGAGAATCTACGTTGACGGGGCAGGGGGCGTCCAACAGGACAGGCCCTGCTTTCGTCTTTGCGTGACTGCCCGACGCACCGGCGCGTGAGCCCTGACAACCAAACCCCGCAACGCCATGGGGATCCCACAGTCTGCTGCGACCGCGCCGGCCACGCGGTCGCGTCGTGATCGGCCGCGCCGCGACGGACGGCGCTGACTGCATGCGGAGGTGACACGTTCCACCGTGAAGACGAGAACCCGGATCGACTCCGGCAAGACCACGCGCAGCCGCCCGCAGATTCCCAACACGCGGACCGTCCATCGGGGCCGCCGCTCCCGCATCAGTTTCGGGAAGATCGCGGAGATCGTCGAAATGCCCGACCTCGTCGAGGTCCAGCGTCGATCGTTCGACTGGTTCCTCCGCGAGGGGATTCGTGAAGTCTTCGACGAGATCTCGCCGATCCAGGACTTCACCGGCAACTTGGAGCTGCACTTCGCGGTGGACTCGGGCCGCCGGAAGACCTCGCCGCCCGGCAGCGTCTTCGACGGTACCGAAGTCCTCGAGTTCGGGGGCTACCGGCTCGAGCGCCTGAAGTACACCGAGGAGGAATGCCGCGATCGCGACTACAACTACAGCGCCGCGCTCAAGGTCAAAGTCCGGCTGATCATCAAAGAAACCGGCGAGATCAAGGAGCAGGAAGTCTTCATGGGCGACTTCCCGCTCATGACCACGCGCGGCACGTTCATCATCAACGGCGCCGAGCGGGTGGTCGTCAGCCAGCTCGTGCGCTCGCCGGGTGCCTATTACAGCTACGCCCCTGACGCGTCCGGCCGTCCGCTGCCGACGGCGGTGGTCATCCCGCACCGCGGCGCCTGGCTCGAGCTGGAAGTCGACGCGGCCGGCGTCCTCTATGCCCGGATCGACCGCACCCGCAAGCTGCCGGCTACCGCCTTGCTCCGGGCCGTCGGATACGAAACGGACGACAAGCTGCTGAAGCTCTACGGTGAGGACCGCTTCCTGCGGGCCACACTGGAGAAGGACAACACCACGAACCGCGACGAGGCCCTGATCGAGATCTACCGCCGGCTCCGGCCCGGCGATCCGCCCACGGTGGACAGCGCCCGGTCGTTGCTGCAGACGCTGTTCTTCGAGCCCCGGCGCTACGACCTCGGCCGGGTCGGCCGGTACAAGCTCAACAAGAAGCTGGGGCTCCGTGTCGACGCCGACACACGCATCCTCACCAAGGAGGACATCGTCGAGATCGTCCGCTACCTGATGCGGCTGGCCGGCGGCGACCCCGAGGCCGCGGTCGACGATATCGACCACCTGGGCAACCGGCGCGTCCGCTCGGTGGGCGAGCTGCTGCAGAACCAGTTTCGGATCGGCATGCTGCGGATGGAGCGGGTGATCCGCGAGCGCATGACCATCCAAGACCCCGGCCAGGTCACCGCGCAGCTCCTGATCAACATCCGGCCGGTCGTCGCGGCGATCAAGGAGTTCTTCGGGTCGAGCCAGCTCTCGCAATTCATGGACCAGACCAACCCTCTGGCCGAGCTTACGCACAAGCGCCGGCTGTCGGCGCTGGGGCCGGGCGGCCTGTCGCGGGAGCGCGCCGGCTTCGAGGTGCGCGACGTTCATACCTCGCACTACGGCCGCATGTGCCCGATCGAGACGCCGGAGGGCCCGAACATCGGCCTGATCTCCTCGCTGGCCACGTTCGCCAGCGTGAACGATCTGGGATTCATCGAGACGCCCTATCGCGAGGTCCGGGACGGTGTGGTCACGCGCCGCATCCGGTTCCTCACCGCCGACGTCGAGGACCAGCACGTCATTGCGCAGGCGAACGCGGCCATTGACGAGGACGGCCGGCTCATCGGCCCGCGCGTCACCGCACGCGTGCACGGCGGCCACGAGATCAAGCTGGTGAAGCCCGAAGAGGTCGACTACGTGGACGTGTCGCCCAAGCAGATCGTGTCCGTGGCGACGGCGCTGATCCCGTTTCTCGAACACGACGACGCGAACCGGGCGTTGATGGGTTCGAACATGCAGCGCCAGGCCGTGCCCCTGCTGCAGAGCGAGGCGCCACGGGTTGGCACCGGCGTTGAGTACCGGTCGGCCGTGGACAGCGGGGCCGTGGTGGTCGCCCGCCGGGCCGGTGAGGTCGAGGAGGTCTCCGGTGACCGCATCGTGGTGAAAGTCGGCCGCGACCGTGACGAGTACGCGCTGATCAAGTACCAGCGCAGCAACCAGGGCACCTGCATCAATCAGGTGCCCATCGTGCGCACCGGCGACCAGGTGAAGGAAGGCGACGTCCTGGCCGACGGCCCGAGCACCGATCAGGGTGAGCTCGCGCTGGGCCGGAACGTGCTGGTCGCGTTCATGCCTTGGGAGGGCTACAACTACGAAGACGCGATCGTCATCAGCGAGCGGCTTGTTCGGGAAGACCTCTTCACCTCGATCCACATCGAGGAGTACGAGGTCGAGGCCCGTGACACCAAGCTCGGCCCCGAGGACATCACGCGCGACATCCCCAACATCGGCGAGGAGGCGCTGCGCGACCTCGACGAGCGCGGCATCGTCCGCATCGGCGCCGAGGTGCGCGCGGGCGATATCCTGGTCGGGAAGGTGACACCCAAGGGCGAGACCGAGCTGACCGCCGAGGAACGGCTCCTGCGGGCGATCTTCGGCGAGAAGGCGCGCGAGGTACGTGACACCTCGCTCAAGGTCCCGCACGGCGAGCGTGGCAAGGTCGTGGCCGTCAAACAGTTCAGCCGGGAGCGCGGCGACCGCGAGGAAGGCGACGAGCTGCCCCCGGGCGTCAACAGCCTGGTGCGCGTCTACGTCGCGCAGAAGCGCAAGATCGCGGTCGGCGACAAGATGGCCGGCCGGCACGGGAACAAGGGCGTCATCTCGGTGATCCTGCCCGAGGAGGATATGCCGCACCTCGAGGACGGCACGCCGGTCGACATCGTCCTCAACCCGCTGGGTGTACCGTCGCGGATGAACGTCGGGCAGGTGCTCGAGACGCACCTCGGCTGGGCGGCCGAGCGGCTCGGTTTCTGGGCCGAGACCCCGGTGTTCGACGGGCCGCGCGAGCACGAGATCGAGCGCGTCCTGGAGCAGGCCGGTCTGCCCAAGTCCGGCAAGGTGGTTCTGCGCGACGGCCGGACCGGCGAGCGCTTCGACATGCCGGTGACCGTGGGCTCGATCTACATGATGAAGCTGCTGCACTTGGTCGAGGACAAGATCCACGCCCGCAGCACGGGCCCGTACTCCCTCATTACCCAGCAGCCGCTGGGCGGCAAGGCCCAGTTCGGCGGACAGCGGTTCGGCGAGATGGAGGTCTGGGCGCTCGAGGCGTACGGCGCCGCCTCCACGCTGCAGGAGCTGCTCACGGTCAAGTCCGACGACGTCGTCGGTCGGGTCAAGACCTACGAGGCCATCGTGAAGGGCGAGAACATCCAGGAGCCCGGGGTGCCGGAGTCGTTCAAGGTCTTGCTCAAGGAGCTCCAGGCGCTGTGTCTCGACGTCAAGGTGCTGAGCGAAGACAAGAAAGAGATCCAGCTCAAGGAGATCGAGGAAGACATCGCCGAGACGGCGCGGGCCCTCGGGATCAACCTGGAAGGCGAAGAAGCCCTGGTGGAGGACTACTAGGCGATGCAGGATGTCAACAACTTCGATGCGGTCAAGATCGGACTGGCATCCCCGGAGGTCATCCGGAGCTGGTCGCACGGGGAGGTCCGCAAGCCGGAGACCATCAACTACCGGACGCTGAAGCCCGAGCGCGACGGGCTGTTCTGCGAGCGCATCTTCGGGCCGACCAAGGACTGGGAGTGCCACTGCGGCAAGTACAAGCGGATCCGCTTCAAGGGGATCGTCTGCGACCGCTGCGGCGTCGAGGTCACCCGCGCCAAGGTGCGGCGTGAGCGCATGGGCCACATCGAGCTGGCCGCGCCGGTCTGCCACATCTGGTACCTCAAGGGCGTGCCCAGCCGTATCGGGCTGTTGCTGGACATGTCCCCGCGGTCGTTGGAGCGCGTCGTGTACTTCGCGGCGTACGTCGTGGTCGATCCGGGCACCACGCCCCTGCAGAAGCGCCAGCTCCTGTCCGAGAACGACTACCGTGAGATGCGGGAGAAGTATGGTAACGCGTTCCGGGCCGGCATGGGCGCCGAGGCGATCAAGGAACTGCTGGACGAACTCGACATCGAGAAGCTCTCCCGCGGGCTCCGCACCGAACTCAAGACCGCCGGCGGCCAGAAGCGGATGAAGGTCCTCAAGCGCCTCGAGGTCGTCGAGGCGTTCCGCAAGAGCGGCAACAAACCCGAGTGGATGATCCTGACCACGGTCCCCGTGATCCCGCCCGACCTGCGGCCCATGGTGCAGCTCGATGGCGGCCGGTTCGCGACCAGCGACCTCAACGACCTGTACCGGCGCGTCATCAATCGGAACAATCGGCTGAAGCGGCTGCTTGACCTCGGCGCGCCCGAGATCATCGTGCGCAACGAAAAGCGCATGCTGCAAGAGGCGGTGGACGCGCTGATCGACAACGGCCGGCGTGGCCGGCCGGTCACCGGACCCAACAACCGGCCGCTCAAGTCGCTGTCCGACATGTTGAAGGGGAAGCAGGGTCGCTTCCGTCAGAACCTGCTGGGCAAGCGCGTCGACTACTCCGGCCGCTCGGTCATCGTGGTCGGACCGCGTCTGCGGCTCTATCAGTGCGGCCTGCCCAAGGAGATGGCCCTCGAGCTCTTCAAGCCGTTCGTGATGAAGAAGCTCGTGGACCGCAACCTGTCGCAGAACATCAAGTCCGCCAAGCGGATGGTGGAGCGGGCCCGGCCCGAGGTCTGGGACGTGCTCGAAGAGGTGGTGCGTGAGCACCCGGTGCTGCTCAATCGCGCGCCGACGCTGCACCGTCTCGGCATCCAGGCGTTCGAGCCGGTGCTGATCGAGGGGAAGGCGATCCAGGTGCACCCGCTGGTCTGCACGGCCTACAACGCCGACTTCGACGGTGACCAGATGGCCGTGCACGTGCCGCTGTCGGCGGCGGCCCAGGCCGAGGCACGCCTGCTGATGCTCTCGGCGTACAACATCCTGTCGCCGGCCTACGGCAAGGCGATCACCAGCCCGACCCGCGACATTGTCTTCGGCTGCTACTACCTGACGATGGAGGACCCCGCGGACCGGGACAAGGACCCCAAGACGCTCAAGGCGTTCTCGTCCCCCAACGAGGTCATCCTGGCCCTCGAGAGCAAGGCCGTGAAGCTGCACACGCGGATCAAGGTGCGCTACCTCGACCCCGAGCCGATCGTCACGACGGTGGGACGGGTCATCTTCAACGAGGCGATCCCCGAAGAGCTGCGCTTCGTGAACGACGTGTGCGATCGCAAGGTGCTGTCGCAGATCGTCTCCGAGGCCTATACCCGGCTCGGCTCGACGAAGACCGTGCAACTGCTCGATGCGCTCAAGGATCTCGGCTTCAAGTACGCGACCCGCAGCGGCTCGGGCATCGCGATCTCCGACATCGTGATCCCGGACGCCAAGCGGAAGCTGCTCGGCGAGGCCGACAGGCTCATCGACGCCATCGACACCCAATATCGCCGTGGCCTGATCACCGAGGGCGAGCGCTACCAGCGCGCGATCGACGTCTGGACCAAGGCGACCGAGGACATTACCGAGGCGATGCTCGACCAGTTCGACGCCTTCAACCCGTTGTACATGATGGCCTCGTCCGGCGCCAGGGGGAACATCCAGCAGATCCGTCAGCTCGCCGGCATGCGGGGATTGATGACCGACCCCAGCGGCCGGATTATCGAGCTGCCGATCAAGGCCAACTTCCGCGAGGGCCTCAACGTGCTGGAGTACTTCATCTCCACTCACGGGCAGCGCAAGGGGCTCGCCGACACCGCGATCCGGACCTCGGAGTCGGGCTACCTGACGCGGCGGCTTGTGGACGTGGCCCAGGACGTCATCATCCGCGAGATTGACTGCAAGACCAACGAGGGCCTGATCATGACCGCGATCAAGGAGGGTAACGACGTCGTCGTGCCGCTCCGAGATCGGATTGTCGGCCGGTTCCTGGCCGAGGACGCCGCCGCCCCGCGCCGCAAGCCGGTGCTCGAGGCCGGCGAGGAGATCGATGAGGAGGCCGCCGAGCGCATCGAGGAGGCCGGGCTCGAGCAGGTCGTGGTGCGGTCGGTGCTGACGTGCAAGAGCCGGTACGGCGTCTGCGCGAAGTGCTACGGTCGCAATCTGGCGACGGGCAAGCTGGTCGAGATCGGCGAGGCGGTCGGTACGATCGCCGCCCAATCGATCGGCGAGCCCGGCACACAGCTCACGATGCGGACGTTCCACACCGGTGGCGTGGCCGGGTTCGACATCACCCAGGGCCTGCCGCGTGTCGAGGAACTGTTCGAGGCCCGCAAGCCCAAGGGACAGGCGATCATCGCCGAGATCGGCGGGACCGTCTCGGTTACCGAAGCCAAGGGCGTGCGGCGCATCGTCGTGACCGGCAAGAACGACGAGCGCGCGTACCCGGTGCCGTTCGGTGTGCGGCTTCGCGTAGCCAACGGTGCCGAGGTCGAGCCCGGCGATCAGCTCACCGAGGGCTCGATCAACCCGCACGACATCCTGCGGATCAAGGGCCTGCAGGATCTGCAGGGCTATCTGGTCCAGGAGATCCAGTCGGTCTACCGGTCTCAAGGTGTCGATATCAACGATAAGCACATCGAGATCATCGTCCGGCAGATGCTGCGACGTGTGAAGGTCGAGGAGGCCGGCGACACCGAGTTCCTGCCTGGCGAGTTGGTGGACAAGTTCGCGTTCGAAGAGGAAAACGCGCGCGTCATGGCCGAGGGCGGCGAGCCCGCCAAGGCGCGGCCGGCGCTACTGGGCATCACCAAGGCCTCGCTGGCCACCGAGAGCTTCCTCTCGGCAGCCTCGTTCCAGGAAACCGCCAGGGTGCTGACCGATGCGGCAACCCGCGGGAAGATCGACCCGCTGATCGGGTTGAAGGAGAACGTGATCATCGGCAAGCTGATCCCGGCCGGGACCGGCATGGCCCGCTACCGGAACATCAAGGTGCACGCGGAGCTCTAGCGCCGCGGGCCCACGCCGGTCTGTTGACACCCGGAAACGGCGTTGCTAGGATAGTCGGGCGCGCGGTGGAAGTCTGACATGGCAGACGAAGCAGCGCTCGCGCGGCTGCGTGCAGCAGGCGCGCGAGCCGTCGGCGCCAACCAGACCGCCAAAGCCATAGCACGTGGGCGTGCGCTCGAGGCCTTCGTGGCCGCGGACGCGGATCCGAATGTGGTGGACGCGGTGGTGCGCGCGGCGGCCGAACGCGGCATCGGCCTGATCCAAGTCGAATCCATGACCGCCCTCGGGCGCGCCTGCGGGATTGCGGTAGGCGCGGCCGCAGCGGCGGTTCTTGCTGACGATCGGGCATCGGCACCGCCGCGGTAGGCGCGTGGGACGTCTGGCCGGAGCGATCCGGCCGCACGCAAATCGGGGCTCGAACGATCGCGTGCTTTCCTCGTTCCCCTGAGCCCGCAGCACTGCGTCGCAGGGCGCGGCCTTCCCCGCCGCGCCTCGTATGGCGCAGGCTCGACGAAGCGCATTACGTGTTGTTGCGATAACCCGAGCGGGCTTGCCCCGGTCGCGGCATCGCTGCCTGTGTCAGGGCCCCCTGCCGGGAGGTCGCGGGGGATCGTGTGCGATGAGGTGCGATGAAATGATGGGAGGCATGGTATGCCGACGGTGAGTCAGCTGGTGCGTCTGGGCCGGCACAGGATCCGGGTAAAGAGCAAGTCCCCGGCCCTGGGGCGGAGCCCGCAGAAGCGGGGGGTCTGCGTCCAGGTCAAGACCACGACGCCGAAGAAGCCCAACTCCGCGCTCCGCAAGATCGCCCGCGTGCGGCTCACGAACGGCATGGAAGTCACCGCGTACATTCCCGGGATCGGCCACAACCTGCAGGAGCACTCGGTCGTGCTGATCCGCGGGGGCCGCGTCAAGGACCTGCCGGGCATCCGGTACCACATCGTGCGGGGCACCCTCGACTCCGCGGGGGTCGCCAACCGCATGCGCGGCCGGTCCAAGTACGGCGCCAAGCGCCCGAAGAAGTAGCCGGAGGAGACGGAGATGCCGCGAAAGGGGAGCGTGCCGCTGCGCGAGGTCGGCCCTGACCCGATCTACCAGAACGTCAGCGTGCATCGGCTGATCAACAAGGTCATGACCCGCGGGAAGAAGAGCCTGTCGGCGCGCACCGTCTACCGGGCCTTCGACCTGGTGCGCGAGAAGAGCGGTCAGGACCCCGACAAGGTCTTCGAAAAGGCGCTCGGCAACGTGATGCCGGTCGTGGAGGTCCGGCCGCGCCGCGTGGGCGGCGCGACGTACCAGGTCCCGGTCGAGGTCCGGCCTGAGCGCCGGTTCTCCCTGGGCATCCGCTGGCTCGTCGGCTACGCGCGGGCGCGGAAGGACCGGCGGACGTTCGCGGAGCGGCTCGCCGCGGAGATCCTGGAGGCCTCCAGCGGCCAAGGCTCCGCGGTCAAGAAGCGAGAGGACACACATAAGATGGCCGAGGCGAACAAGGCGTTCGCGCACTACCGATGGTAGTGGCGGTTGCGTCTCGGCCTGGAGCGGGTGTAGTGGACCGTACCGCACTTCGCACAATTCGGAACATCGGGATCGTCGCCCACATCGACGCGGGCAAGACGACG
This sequence comes from Candidatus Fervidifonticultor quartus, assembly GCA_031458775.1. Lineage (GTDB taxonomy): Bacteria > Sysuimicrobiota > Sysuimicrobiia > Sysuimicrobiales > Humicultoraceae > Fervidifonticultor_A > Fervidifonticultor_A quartus. The sequence goes on from JAVKJV010000030.1 coordinate 12,562, forward strand.
ACGACTGAGCGCATCCTGTTCTACACCGGGCGCGTGCACCGTCTGGGCGAGGTCGACGAGGGCTCGGCCACCATGGACTGGATGGTTCAGGAGCGCGAGCGCGGCATCACCATCACGTCTGCGGCCACGACGTGCCTGTGGCGCGACCACCGTATCAACATCATCGACACACCCGGCCACGTGGACTTCACCATGGAGGTCGAGCGATCGCTGCGCGTGCTGGACGGTGCGGTGGTGCTCCTGTCCGCGGTCGAGGGCGTGCAGCCGCAGTCCGAGACGGTCTGGAGGCAGGCCGACCGCTACCACGTGCCCCGTCTCATCTTCATCAACAAGATGGACCGGACCGGCGCCGACTTCGAGCGCGTCGTCGGCATGATCCGCGACCGCCTGGGGGCAACACCGGTGCCGATCCAGCTGCCGGTCGGCGCCGAGGATCGGTTCGAGGGCGTCATCGATCTGATTCGCATGAAGTCCATCATCTACCTTGATGACCTGGGGACCCGGTCGGACGAGACCGATCTACTCGACGCGCTGCGGGAGCAGGCCGAGGCCGCCCGCGAGCGGCTGGTCGAGGCCTGCGCCGATCTGGACGACGATCTGGCCCACAAGTATCTGGAGGGCGGCGCGATCACGGAGGACGACCTCCGCGCCGTCCTGCGCCGCGGGACGCTCGCGGCCAGGATCGTCCCCGTGCTCTGCGGCAGCTCGTTCCGGAACAAGGGGGTCCAGCCGCTGCTCGACGCGGTCGTCGACTTCCTGCCGTCGCCGCTCGACCTGCCGCCGGTCCAGGGAACGGATCCCAAGACCGGCGAGCGGGCGGAGCGCCCGGCCGACCCGGCGGGGCCCTTCTCGGCGCTCGCGTTCAAGATCATCTCCGATCCCTACGTCGGCAAGCTCACGTACTTTCGGGTCTACTCCGGCACGCTTCGCGCCGGGTCCTACGTGTACAATGCCAACAAGAGTCAGAAGGAGCGGGTCTCCCGCATCCTGCAGATGCACGCGAACCACCGCGAGGACATCGCCGAGGTCTCCGCGGGCAACGTCGTCGCCGCCGTGGGGCTGCGCGTCACCGCGACCGGCGATTCGCTCTGCGACGAGGCCTCGCCAATCATCCTTGAAGCGATGCACTTCCCCGATCCGGTCATCTCGGTCGCCGTCGAGCCCAAGACGAAGGCCGACGAGGAGAAGCTGGGGAACGCGCTGACGCGCCTCGCCGACGAGGACCCGACCTTCCGCGTGCGCTTCGACACCGAGACCGGCCAGACCATCATCTCCGGCATGGGCGAGCTCCACCTCGAGATCATCGTCGACCGGCTGCTGCGCGAGTTCAGTGTGCAGGCCAACGTGGGTCGGCCTCAGGTCGCGTACAAAGAGACGATCCGTCAGGCCGCGAGGGGCGAGGGCCGTTACGTGCGCCAGACGGGCGGCCGCGGGCAGTACGGGCACGCGGTGATCGAGATCGAGCCCCTCGAACGCGGCGCTGGCATCGAGTTCGTGGACGAGATCACCGGCGGCACCATCCCCCGCGAGTACATCAAGCCGGTCGAGGCGGGCATCCGCGAGGCCGCCGAGGGAGGCGTGCTGGCCGGCTACCCGCTGATTGACTTCCGCGTCCGGCTGGTCGATGGGTCGTATCACGAGGTCGACTCCAGCGAGATGGCATTCAAGATCGCCGGCTCGATGGCCCTCAAGGACGCGGCGGCGCGCGGCAAGCCGGTGCTGTTGGAGCCCATGATGAAGGTCGAGGTCGTGACGCCCGAGTCCTACATGGGCGACGTCATCGGCGACCTGAACGCGCGCCGGGGCCGTATCGAGGGCATGGAGTCCCAGGGGACGCTACGGGTGATCCGTGCCGTCGTGCCGCTGGCCGAGATGTTCGGGTACGCGACGACCTTGCGCTCGGCGAGCCAGGGCCGGGCCACGTATTCCATGGAGCCGTCCCACTATGAGGACGTGCCCGCCAGCATCGCCGAGAAGGTCACGGCCCGATCGGGCGTCGGCGCGCGGGCGTAACGGGCGCGCGGAACGAGAGCAACGGGAGGACCAGGGGCAATGGCCAAGCAGAAGTTTGAGCGGACGAAGCCGCACGTGAACATTGGGACGATCGGGCACGTGGACCATGGGAAGACGACGCTGACGGCGGCGATCACGCATGCGCTGGCGCACATTGGGAAGACGCAGGCGAAGGGGTACTACGACATTGACAACGCGCCGGAGGAGAAGGAGCGGGGGCTGACGATCAACATCAGCCACGTGGAGTACGAGACGGGGGCGCGGCACTACGCGCACGTGGACTGTCCGGGGCACGCGGACTACGTGAAGAACATGATCACGGGGGCGGCGCAGATGGATGGTGCGATCCTGGTGGTGTCGGCGGCGGACGGGCCGATGCCGCAGACGCGGGAGCACATCTTGCTGGCGCGGCAGGTGAACGTGCCGTACATCGTGGTGTTTCTGAACAAGGTGGACATGGTGGAGGACCCGGAGCTGCTGGAGCTGGTGGAGGTAGAGGTACGGGAGTTGCTGAGCACCTACCAGTTTCCGGGGGACACGTTGCCGGTGGTGCGGGGGTCGGGGCTGAAGGCGCTGGAGGCGCTGCAGGCGGACCCGAAGCTGGCGCGGGGGCAGAACGAGTGGGTGGACAAGATTTACGAGTTGATGGATGCGGTGGACGCGTACATTCCGACGCCGCAGCGGGATGTAGACAAGCCGTTCCTGATGGCGGTGGAGGACATCTTCACGATCACGGGGCGGGGGACGGTGGCGACGGGGCGGGTCGAGCGGGGGAAGGTGACGGTAGGGGAAGAGGTAGAGATCGTGGGGTTGCGGCCGGCGGCGAAGCGGACGGTGGTGACGGGGCTGGAGATGTTCCGGAAGTCGCTGGACGAGGCGCTGGCGGGGGACAACATTGGGGTACTGCTGCGGGGGGTGGAGAAGGACGAAGTAGAGCGGGGGATGGTGCTGGCGAAGCCGGGGTCGATCAAGCCGCACACGGACTTCCAGGCGGAGGTGTACGTGCTGACCAAGGAAGAGGGGGGGCGGCACACGCCGTTCTTCACGGGATACCGGCCGCAGTTCTACTTTCGGACGACGGACGTGACGGGGGACATCGCGTTGCCGAGCGGGGTGGAGATGGTGATGCCGGGGGACAACATTACGATGGGGGTCAAGCTGATCACCCCGGTGGCGCTGGAAGAGGGGCTGCGGTTCGCGATCCGGGAAGGCGGGCGGACGGTGGGCGCCGGCGTCGTCGTGAAGGTGGTGGAGTAGGACGATGGCCGTCGCGCAGAAGATCCGCATCAAGCTCAAGGCGTTCGACCACAAAGTCCTCGACCAGTCGGCCGAGAAGATCGTCACGGTCGTTCGCAAGTCGGGCGCCCGCGTGAGCGGCCCGGTCCCGCTGCCCACGAACCGCAACCGGTTCTGCGTCATCCGGTCTCCCCATATCGATAAGGAGTCGATGGAGCACTTCGAGATCCGGACCCATCGGCGCCTGATCGATATCCTGGAGCCGACCCAGAAGACGGTGGACGAGTTGATGCACCTCGATCTGCCGGCCGGCGTCGATATCGAGATCAAGCTGTAGGGGCGAGCTACGATGGCCGCGATTCTTGGACGGAAGCTCGGCATGACGCGCGTGTTCACCGATGAGGGGACCAGCGTCGCGGTGACCGTCGTGGAAGCAGGGCCGTGCGTGGTCGTGGACACCCGTACGCTCGAGCGTGATGGGTACGCCGCGGTTCGCGTGGCCTTTGACCCGGTCGCCGACCGCAAGCTGAACAAGCCCGAGAAGGGTGTCTTCGCGAAGCGCAAACTCGCGCCGCACCGCGTGGTGCGCGAGCTGCCGCTGCCGGCGGGCGACGTGCAGCCCGGGCAGGCGATCACCGTGGAGGCCTTCGAGGCCGGTCAGATGGTCGACGTGACCGGCACGAGCATCGGGAAGGGGTTTGCCGGCGCGATGAAGCGGCATCAGTTCGGCGGCCAGCGCGACTCCCACGGCGTGTCCCTCATGCACCGGGCGGTCGGGTCGATCGGGTCGTCCGACATCGCCCGCGTGTTTCCGGGCAAGCGCATGCCGGGCCGGCATGGCCACGCGCGTGTCACGATCAAGCGACTGCGCGTGGTTCGCGTGGACGCCAAGAACAACCTGCTGCTGCTGCGGGGTGCGGTTCCCGGGGTGCGCGGCGGGCTGCTTCTGGTGCGCAGCGCGGCGCCGACCGCCGCGGCCGCGAGGCCGGCCGGCGCGGCCAAGAAGTAGGCGGCTTCAAGGAGAGTCCGACAATGCCCAAGGTTGCCACGTACGACGCGTCAGGGGCGCAGACCGGCGAGATCGAACTGCCGGAGGCGATCTTCGGCGTGCGGCCGCACCGGCCGGTGCTGCATCAAGCCCTGCTGGGCGAGCTGGCCAACCGGCGCAGGGGTACGCACGCCACGAAGACGCGGGGCGAGGTGCGCGGCGGCGGCCGCAAGCCCTGGCGCCAGAAGGGTACGGGCCGTGCGCGGCAGGGGAGCCGGCGGTCGCCGATCTGGATCGGCGGCGGGATCACGTTCGGGCCCAAGCCGCGCGACCACAGTCAGCGGCTGTCGCGGCGCGAGCGGATCCTCGCGCTGCGCTCGGCGCTGTCGGCGCAGGCGCAGGCCGGCAGGGTCGTCGTGCTCGATCCGCCGTCGGGCGAGGTCAAGACCAAGACGGTCGCCACGCTGCTGGCGGCCCTGGGCGCGAGCGACCGCGCGGTCATCGTGGCTGCCGACGCGGAGCGCGCCGTGACGCGCGCCGCGGCCAATGTGCGCGGGTCGCGCGTGATTGCTGCCAGGCGGCTGTCAGTGCGGCCGCTCCTCGTGCCGGGGACGGTTGTGATCACACGCGGCGCCCTGGCGGAGTTGCAGGAGGCGTTGGGGGCGTGAACATTCACGAGATCATTCGCCGGCCGATTCTCACCGAGAAGAGTCTTCGCGGCAACGAGATCGGCAAATACACGTTCGAAGTGGCGCCCGGCGCGAACAAGCTCGAAGTCAAGCGGGCTGTGGAGGGGATCTTCTCGGTCCAGGTCCGCAAGGTCAATGTGATCAACACCCCGGGACGGATGCGCCGGCGCGGCCGCTACACGTACAAGGCCGCCGGGACGCGCAAGGCCATCGTCACGCTCGCGCCCGGACAGAAGATCGATCTCGAGAGCCTGACGTAGAGCGGGGTCGGGAGGCCGACAATGGGGGTCAAGAAGTTCAAGCCAACCACGCCGGGCCGGCGGTTTGCGACCATCTCGAGCTTCGAGGAGATCACGAAGACGCGACCCGAGCGCGCGCTGCTCGAGCCGCTGCGCAACCGGGCGGGCCGCAACAATATGGGGCGCGTCACCACCCGGCACCAGGGCGGCGGTCACAAACGGCAGTACCGCGTGGTGGACTACAAGCGCGACAAGGACGGCGTGCCCGCAAAGGTCGCGGCCATCGAGTATGACCCGAACCGATCGGCGCGGCTCGCGTTGCTGCACTACGTCGACGGCGAGAAGCGCTACATCCTGGCGCCGCTCGGGTTGAATGTCGGCGACGTCGTGGCGTCCGGACCCGAGGCCGACATCCGGCCCGGTAACGCGCTCCCGCTCCGCGGGATTCCGGTGGGCACCGTCGTCCACAACATCGAGCTGGAGCCATCCCGCGGCGGCCAGATGGTGCGCGCCGCCGGTGGCGGGGCGCAGATCATGGCGAAGGAAGAGCCGTTTGCGCACCTGCGGCTCCCGTCGGGGGAGGTCCGGCTGGTCTCGCTCGACTGCCGCGCGACCGTCGGGCAGGTGGGCAACGTGGATCACGAGGCGCAGAAGCTTGGCAAGGCCGGCCGCAAGCGGTGGCTGGGCATCCGGCCGAGTGTGCGCGGCGTCGCGATGGACCCGTCGAGCCACCCGCACGGCGGCGGTGAGGGCCGGTCGCCGATCGGCATGCCCGGGCCCGTCACCCCGTGGGGCAAGCCGACGCTGGGCTATAAGACGCGCAAGGTCAAGCGCAGCGACACGCTGATCGGCAAGCGGCGCAAGTAGCGACAGGGGAGGACACGCAGCCACCATGGGACGCTCGCGGAAGAAGGGGCCGTTCGTCGACGAGCATCTGGCCGAGAAGGTGCGGGACCTCAACCGGTCCCGCGAGCGCCGGGTGATCAAGACCTGGTCGCGGCGCTCGACCGTGCTGCCGGAGTTCGTCGGCCACACGATCGCCGTCTACGACGGGCGGAAGCACGTGCCGATCTACGTCACCGAGCAAATGGTCGGCCACAAGCTCGGCGAGTTCGCGCCCACCCGAACGTTTCGGGGCCATGGCGCGGCGACCGAGCGCGCGACGACACTCAAGTAGGGGCCGGAGGACGACGATGGAAGTCAAGGCGACTGCCAAGTATGTGACGATGTCGCCCCTGAAGATCCGGCGGGTGCTCGCGGGTCTGCGCGGCCTGCCGGTGTCGGAGGCTGAGGCCCGCCTCCGCGCCGCGCCCGATCAGGCCTCCGCCGCGGTGGCCAAAGTGCTGAAGTCCGCGGTGGCCAATGCCGAGAACAACCACGAGCTCGATCCCGACGACCTCGTCGTGGCGCGGGCCTTTGCCGATCGCGGGCCGGTGGCCAAGCGGGTGACCCCGCGGGCCCGCGGCCGTGCCGATGTGATCCGCAAGCGCAGCAGCCACATCACGGTCGTGGTCGGCGAGCGCGCGGGACGGTAGCGACAGCACGCCCGGAGGTGTGAGGTGGGGCAGAAGGTCAATCCAGTCGGGCTGCGGGTCGGCATCATCCGGGACTGGGAGTCCCGGTGGTATGCCCGAAACATGGCCGACAACATCGCCGAGGACCAGAAGATCCGCACGCTCATCAAGAAGAAGCTGTACCGTGCCGGCATCTCGCGCGTCGAGATCGAGCGGGCGGCGAATCGAGTGCGGGTGGTCATCCACTCGGCGCGACCCGGCATCATCATCGGTCGCGGCGGCACCGGCATCGACGCCCTCAAGAAGGAGCTCGACGCGCTCACCGGCCGCCAGATCATGCTGAGTGTGAACGAGGTGCGCCGGCCCGAGATCGAGGCGCAGCTTGTGGCCGAGAACGTGGCCCAGCAGCTCGAGCGCCGCATCGCATACCGCCGCGCCATGAAGCAGGCGGTGCAGCGCAGCCTGCGCGCCGGCGCCAAGGGCATCCGGATCGCGTGCAGCGGCCGGCTGGCCGGCGCGGAGATCGCGCGCTACGAGTGGTACCGTGAGGGCCGCGTCCCGCTCCACACGCTGCGTGCCGACATCGACTACGGCGTCGCCGAGGCGCTGACCACGTACGGCCGGATCGGCGTCCGCGTGTGGATCTACCGCGGCGACATCCTGCCCGAGGGCCGGCGGCACGAACCGGAGCATCGCCGGCCGCCGCGAGCCGAGGGCGCGCCTGGTGCCAACCCGGTCGTGATTCCCAGCCGCGGGCCGGCACCCGCTGTGAGGAGGAAGGGCACCGATGTTGATGCCGAAGCGGACCAAGTTTCGTAAGGCCCACCGAGGCACGCGGGCGGGCACGGCCTACGCCGGCGGCACGGTCGCCTTTGGCGAGTACGGGCTGCAGGCCCTTGAGCCTGCGTGGGTCACCGGGGCGCAACTCGAGGCTGCGCGTCGGACGATCACCCGGTTCATCAAGCGTGGCGGCAAGCTCTGGATCCGGGTCTTCCCGGACAAGCCTGTCACCAAGAAGCCGGCCGAGACGCGCATGGGCAGTGGCAAGGGCAACCCCGAGGTGTGGGTGGTCGTGGTGAAGCCCGGGCGTATCCTGTTCGAGCTGGCCGGCGTGCCCGAGGACCTGGCGAAGCAGGCGATGACGCTCGCGGCCCACAAGCTGCCGATCAAGACCAAGTTCGTGTCCCGGGTGGTGGCGTAGGTCATGAAGCCGAGCGCGTTGCACGAGATGACGCTGGCGGAGCTGCAGAAGAAGCTCGACGAGGCCGAACGCGAGCTCTGGGCGCTGCGCATCAAGGTCTCGCAGCAGCGCAACACGTCCAAGATCCGTGAGGTGCGGCGCGACATCGCGCGGCTCAAGCAGACGATGGCCACGCACGGCCCGGCCGGCCGGCGGTAGGGGGCTGAGGAGGACGACGGTGGAACGCCGCAGGCGCAAGACCCAGGTCGGAGTCGTCACGAGCGACAAGATGACCAAGACGGTCGTGGTCAAGATCGAGACCACGACGCGGCATCCGCTCTACAAGAAGACGATCCGGCGCTCGCACACCCTGAAGGCACACGACGAGGCGAGTGCCGCCAAGGTCGGCGACCGCGTCCGGATCATGGAGACCCGACCGCTGTCCAAGGACAAGCGATGGCGGGTGGTCGAGATCCTCGAGCGGGCGCGGTAAGGACGGGGGAGAGCCATGATCCAGCAGCAGAGCCGGCTGAAGGTCGCGGACAATACCGGCGCGCGGGAACTGCTGTGCATCCGCGTCATGGGCGGGTCGCGCCGGCGGTACGCCACGGTGGGCGACATCATTGTCGCGTCGGTCAAGGTGGCCATCCCGAACAGCCCGGTCAAGAAGGGTGACGTGGTCCGGGCGGTCGTCGTGCGCACGAAGAAGGAGCTGCGGCGACCCGACGGGTCGTACATCCGGTTCGACGACAACGCCGCGGTGTTGCTCTCGGACGCCGCGAACCCGAAGGGCACACGGATCTTCGGACCGGTCGCCCGGGAGCTGCGCGAGAAGCAGTTCATGAAGATCATCTCGCTCGCGCCGGAAGTGCTCTGACGGCGGGGGCTGGAGGCAGACGCATGGCGGTGGTCATGGCACGCCCGCGCATCCACGTGCGCAAGGGCGATATGGTGGAGGTCATCGCGGGTAAGTTCCGCGGCAAGCGCGGGAGAGTGCTCGAGGTGATGGCGGCGGACGGTCGGGCGATCGTCGAGGGTGTCAACCTGGTCAAGCGCCATGTGAAGCCCACGCAGAAGACGCCCCAGGGCGGCATCATCGAAAAACCGGCGCCGCTCCCGGCCGCGCGCCTGATGGTGGTCTGCCCGAAGTGCGGCGAGGCCGCGCGGCTGGGCCACCGATTCCTGGGCGACGGGACCAAGGTGCGGTACTGCAAGCACTGCGGCGAGCCGTTCGAGAAGTAGGCGGGACACCGGCGCGGACGTCCCAAAGCGAGGCAGACGATGGCAGTCAGGCTCAAGGAACGGTACGACAAGGACGTGGCTCCGATGCTCCGGGAGCGGTTCGCGCTCCGCAACGCGATGCAGGTGCCGCGGCTCGAGAAGGTCGTGATCAACGTGCGCGTCGGCGGGGCGACGTCCGACCCGCGCCTGGTGGACAAGGCCGTCGAGGAAGTCGCGATCATCAGCGGGCAGAAGCCCGTCGTGACCCGCGCCCGGCGATCGATCGCCGCCTTCAAGCTGCGGCAGGGCATGCCGATCGGCGTGAAGGTGACGCTGCGGGGCGACCGGATGTACGAGTTCCTCGACAAGCTGTTCAACATCGCGCTGCCGCGCATCAAGGACTTCAAGGGGGTCTCGGAGCGCGCGTTCGACGGCCGGGGCAACCTGAATCTGGGCATCAAGGAGCAGTTGATCTTTCCGGAGATCGAGTACGACAAGGTCGACAAGATCCGGGGCCTCGACGTGACGGTTGTGACGACCGCGCCCAATGACGAGCAGGCGCGAGAGCTCCTGCGCGCGCTGGGACTGCCCTTGCGCGAGGCCGGGGCCCCGGGCGCATAGCTCGAGAGAGGAGTACGGGAGTGCCGAAGAAGTCGACGCTCAACCGCTGGAAGCGCACGCCGAAGTTCAAGGTGCGGGCGTACAACCGCTGCCGCCGCTGCGGGCGTCCGCGCGCGGTCTTCCGCAAGCTCGGTCTGTGCCGGGTGTGTCTCCGGCAACTCGCGTACCGCGGTGAGATCCCGGGCATGGTGAAGGCCAGCTGGTAGGAGGGGACCGTTGTGGGTGGCGTAATCACGGATTCGATCGCGGACATGCTGACGCGGCTGCGCAACGCGAACGCGGCGCGGCACGACCATGTCCTGGTGCCGGCCAGCCGGCTCAAGCTGGAGATCGCGCGGATTCTCAAGGCTGAGGGATATCTGGCCGACGTCCAGGTCGTCGAACGGCGGCCGCAGAGCCAGCTGCGCCTTCAGCTTCGCTACGGCCCCAAGCGCGCGCAGATTCTCACCGGCATTCGGCGGGTCAGCCGCCCCGGCCTGCGGATCTACGCGAAGCGCGCCAACGTGCCGCGGGTCCGCGGCGGACTCGGCGTCGCGATTGTGTCGACGTCGCGGGGTTTGATGACCGACCGCGAGGCACGCCGGCTCGGGGTCGGCGGCGAGGTCATCTGCTATGTGTGGTAGCTGCGCGCACCGGAGGGGGTAGGATGTCACGCATCGGGCGTCTGCCCATCACGCTGCCGAAGGGCGTCGAAGTCAAGGTCAGCGGGCGCACCGTCGAGGTGAAGGGGCCCAGGGGCGCACTGGTCCGGGAGGTCCACCCGGACATGCAGGTCGCCGCGGCCGGGGGCGCCATCACCGTCCGGCGACCTACCGATTTGCGGCACCACCGCGCGCTGCACGGCCTGACACGCGCGCTCATCGCCAACATGGTCAAAGGCGTGGTGGACGGCTACAAGATCGACCTCGAGATTCACGGCGTGGGGTACCGCGCCGCGAAGCAGGGCCGTCAGGTGACGCTGCAGGTCGGCTTCTCGCACCCTGTCGAGCTCACGCCGCCGCCCGGTGTCGAGATCGAGGTGCCGCAGCCGAACCGCCTGTCCGTCGTCGGCACCGACAAAGAGCGGGTCGGGCAGCTCGCGGCCACCATCCGCGCGATCCGGCCGCCAGACCCGTACAAGGGCAAGGGCATCCGGTACGCGGGCGAGCGGCTGCGCCTCAAGGCCGGGAAGGCCGGCAAGGCGGCCGGCAAGGCCTAAGATCACTTGGGAGAGCACACATGCACACGCGGCCTGATCGCAATGCGCTACGGCAACGCCGACACGCTAGGGCTCGGCGGCGGTTGAGCGGCTCGGCGTCGCGTCCGCGCCTCTCGGTGTTCCGGAGTCTCAAGCAGATCTACGCCCAGGTGATCGACGACGAGACAGGCCGCACGCTGGTCGCGGCGTCGACGCTCGACGGCGAAGTCCGGCCCCGCATCGCGGGCAAGAAGAAGAGCGAGGCCGCGGCAGTGGTGGGCGAGGTGCTGGCCCAGCGCGCCCGCGCGCGCGGTATCACGGCCGTGGTGTTCGACCGCGGCGGGTATCTGTATCACGGCCGCGTGCGCGCCCTGGCCGACGCCGCCCGGGCGGCGGGCCTGCAGTTCTGATCACGAGGGGGAGTCACGTGCCGGCACGCATCGATCCGTCGAGCATTGACCTGAAGGTCGAGAAGGCCGTCTTCATTAACCGTGTCGCCAAGGTCACCAAGGGCGCCAAGCGGTTCAAGTTCGCCGCGCTGGTGGTCGTCGGGGACGAGAACGGTACGGTCGGGGTCGGCCTGGGCAAGGCGTCGGAGGTCCCGGACGCAATCCGCAAGGCCGTCGAAGACGCCAAGAAGAGCCTGATGACCGTTCGACGCCAGGGGACGACGATCCCTCACGAGGTCACCGGGGTGTTCGGCGCGTCCAGCGTGCTGCTGAAACCAGCCTCCCCCGGCACCGGGGTCATCGCGGGCGGTGCGGTGCGCGCGGTCCTGGAGGCTGCGGGGATCAGGGACATTCTGACCAAAGCGCTGGGGTCGACCAATCCGATCAACGTCGCCCGGGCCACCCTGGCCGGCCTCGAGGCGCTGCGGCAGCCCGACGAAGTCGCCCGCATGCGCGGGCGGCCGGTAGGAGAGCTGGCGGTTCGCGCGTAGGGGGGAGAGTCATGCCATTCATCTCATCGCTCAAACCCGCTGAAGGAGCGCGTCGCCGGCGCCGCCGCGTGGGCCGAGGGCTGGGCTCCGGCCGCGGCGTCTACGCCGGGAAGGGGCGCAAGGGCCAGAAGGCCCGCTCGGGTGAGGGTCCGCGGCCGGGCTTCGAGGGCGGGCAGACACCGCTGTTCAAGAGGTTGCCGTTTCAGCGCGGGGTACGGGGTGCCGGCAGCAACATGACCGGCGGAGGGCCAAGGCCCAGGCCCCAGGAAGTGCGCCTGCGGGACCTGAACCGCTTCCCGGCCGGGACCGAGGTGACGCCTGCGGTGCTGCGGGGCGCGGGTCTGGTGGGTGCCGGGCCTGTGAAGGTCCTGGCCACCGGCCGCGTCGGGGTGCCGCTCACCGTGCGCGTGCACGCCTTCACCGCGGGTGCGCGGAAGGCCATTGAGGCCGCCGGCGGCAAGGCCGAGGTGCTCGCCCGATGATGCAGGTCCGGTCGATGGCCAACCCCCTGCGGATTCCCGATCTGCGGCGGCGGCTCATCTTCACCGCCGCGATGCTGGCGGCCTACCGGCTGGGCGCGCACCTCCCGGTGCCCGGCGTGGATGTCACGCGGCTCGAGAGTCTGTTCCGACAGCAGGGGAGCCTGTTCTCGTTCCTCGACCTGTTCGTCGGCGGCGCGCTCTCGAACTTCGCGATCTTCGCGCTAGGGGTCTTTCCGTACATCACGGCGTCGATCATCTTCAGCCTTCTGCAAGTGGTGTTCCCGCGTCTGAAGGAGATGGCGACCGAGGAGGGTGAGGCCGGCCGGCGTCGCATCGGGATGTACACCCGCTACCTCACCGTCGTGCTGGCGCTGCTCCAGGGCTGGGGGCAGCTCGTGCTGATCCGCAGCCAGGGCGCCGTGATCGACCCGCGGCCGCTCACGCTGGCGACCATCGTCATCACCCTGCTGGCCGGCACCATGCTGCTCACCTGGATGGGCGAGATCATGACCGAGCACGGCGTGGGCAACGGCGTCTCGCTCATCATCTTTGGCGGCATCGTCGCCCGCATCCCGGCGCAGATCGCGCAGACGCTCACGCTGGTCCGCGCCGGGGAGGTGCAGTGGTGGCAATTCCTGCTCGACCTGTTGGTCATCCTGGCCAGCATCGTCGCGGTGGTGGCCATCACGTCGGCGGTGCGCAAGATCCCGGTGCAGTACGCCAAGCGCGTCGTCGGCCGCCGGGTCTACGGCGGGCAGTCGACGCACCTGCCAATGCGGCTGATCCAGGCCGGCGTCATTCCCATCATCTTCGCCGTGTCGGTGCTGCAGTTCCCGGGGACGCTCGCGCAGTTCACCCGCGTCGAGTGGCTGCAGCAGTGGGGCCAGCGCGTGCTGCCGGGCCAGCCGTTGGGCGACGTGCTGTACTTCGTGCTGATCATCCTGTTCACGTACTTCTACACCGCGATCCAGTTCGATCCGAACGACGTCTCGGACAACATCAAGAAGTACGGCGGGTTCATCCCCGGCATCCGGCCCGGCCGGCCGACCGCGGACTACTTGGCCCGGGTGACCGAGCGCCTCACGCTGGTGGGCGCGCTCACGCTCGCCGTGATCGCGATCGTGCCGTTCTACCTGGCCCGCCTCGCCGCCGGCGGCGTCCTGACAGTCTACCTGGCCGGCACCTCGCTGCTGATCGTGGTGGGCGTGGCCTTAGAGACGATGAAGCAGCTCGAGGCCTACGTCCTGATGCGGCACTACGAAGGGTTCATGAAGTGAACCTGGTGTTCCTCGGCCCGCCCGGCGCAGGCAAGGGCACGCAGGCCCGCCTGCTGTCGCAGCGCGAGGGGATTCCGCATGTGTCGACGGGGGACATCCTGCGCGCCGCGATTGCCACGGGCACCCCGCAGGGCCTCGAGGCCGGTCATTACATGCGCGCCGGGGAGCTCGTCCCCGACGCGGTGATGATCGGCATCGTGGCCGAACGGCTGCAGGAGCCGGACGCGATCAAGGGGTTCATCCTTGACGGGTTCCCGCGAACCATCCCGCAGGCCGAGGGCCTCGAAGCCGTGCTGGCCAAGATGGGCCGCCGGCTCGACACGGTGATCTACTTCGATGTGGACGAGGAGACGGTCGTCCGCCGGCTCGGCGGTCGCCGCGTCTGCCGGGCTGCGGGACACATCTATCACGTGCGGTCGCATCCGCCCAAGGTCGAGGGGGTGTGCGACATCGACGGCAGCCCGCTCTATATGCGGGACGACGATCAGCCCGCGACCGTGCGCCGCCGGCTCCAGGTGTACGGCGAACAGACCGCGCCGCTGCTGGCGTTTTACCAGGCCCGCGGGCTGTTCGTCGCGATTGACGCGTCGGGCGACGTCGAGACCATCGCACGTACGCTGGCCGACGCGGTGGCGCCGCAGGTACGGCGATGAAGCCGACGCAGCTCATCGTGCTGAAGACGGCCGAGGATCTGGCCAAGATGCGTCAGGCGGGCCGCCTGGCCGCCGAGACCATTCGCGAGGTCGTCAGGGCCGTGGCACCCGGCGTCACGACCGGGCACCTCGACCGGGTCGCCGACACCTACATCCGCGACCGCGGCGGTGTGCCGTCGTTCAAGGGGTACCGCGGGTTTCCGGCGAGCATCTGTGTGTCGTTGGACGACGAGGTCGTGCATGGCATTCCTGGGACACGCGTGATCGAGGCCGGGCAGCTCGTCTCGATCGACATCGGGGTCCTGCTGCAAGGGTTCCACGCGGACATCGCGGTGACCGTGCCGGCGGGCGAGATTCCGCCGGAGGTGCGGCGGCTGCTGGCGGCCACTCGGGCCGCGCTCGACGCGGGTGTGGCCGCGGCCCGGCCGGGCGCCACCCTGGGCGACGTGTCCTGGGCGATTCAGTCCGTGGTCGAGGCCGCGGGGTTCTCCGCGGTCCGCGACTTCGCGGGGCACGGGATCGGCCGGTCGCTGCACGAGGACCCGCAGGTGCCGAATGTCGGCCGGCCGGGCACCGGGCCGCAGTTAAGGGCCGGGATGACGTTGGCGATCGAGCCCATGGTCAACATGGGTGGCCCGGACGTGACGCTGGACGACGACGGATGGACCGTGCGGACGCGCGATCACACGCTCTCCGCGCACATGGAGCACACGGTCGCCATCACCGCCCGAGGGCCTGAGGTCCTCACTGGACTCGACGGGGCGAGCCCGGTATACTGAATGGTTGCGGATCGCGCACTGCGCACGCCCCCTGCGGAACTCGTCGGCATGATCGTCACCTCGCGGGCCGGTCGAGACGCGGGTGATCGGTACGTCGTCATCGCCGCAGCGGGCGACGACATGGTGCTGGTCGCCGACGGCCGACGGCGAGGCGTCGAGCGGCCCAAGCGCAAGAACGTGAAGCATCTGGTGGTCCACGGTCCGGCCGTCGGGGTGGCCGAAGGGCTCCGCCGCGGCGGCGCGGTGAGTGACGAGGACCTGCGCGCGGCGCTGAGCGAGATCACGGAGGGCGAATGACCAAACAGGATGCCATCGAGGTCGAAGGGACGGTCGCGGAGGTGCTGCCCAACGCGATGTTCCGGGTCACGCTGGCCAGCGGGCACAAGGTGCTCGCGCACATTTCGGGCAAGATGCGCATTCATTTCATCCGGATCCTGCCGGGCGACCGCGTCAAAGTCGAGCTGTCGCCTTACGATCCGACGCGGGGCCGGATCACCTACCGATACCGGTAGACGACAGAGGGAGAGTCGGGCGATGAAAGTGCGGGCGTCAGTGCGGGTCATGTGTGAGAAGTGCAAGATCGTCAAGCGCGGGCGGCGGGTGCTCGTGATCTGCGAGAACCCGAAGCACAAGCAGAAGCAGGGGTAGGGGGCATACGATGGCGCGCATCGCTGGAGTAGATCTGCCGCGGGAGAAGCGGGTCGAGGCCGCGCTCCCCTACATTTACGGGATCGGCCCGAGCCGCGCACGCCAGATCTGCCGGGCGACCAACGTCAACCCGGACACGCGCGTGAAGAATCTGGCCGAGGACGAGGTCACGCGGCTGCGCGACTTCATCGAGCGGAACTTCAAGGTCGAAGGCGACCTCCGGCGCGACGTGGCCATGGACATCCGGCGCCTGGTCGAGATCGGAGCGTACCGCGGCATCCGGCACAAACGCAGCCTGCCCGTGCGGGGGCAGCGTACACGCACGAACGCGCGGACGCGCAAGGGACCGAAGAAGACGGTTGGCGTGCGGCGCCGGGCGGCGACACCCGCCGCGGCGCCGGCGCAGAAGTGAGCCCAGGGGAGCGGGGAGCGACAGCATGGCGAACAAGCCTCGGACGCGCAGGCGCGAGCGGAAGAGTATCCCGGTCGGGATCGCCCACATTCGATCCAGCTTCAACAACACGGTCGTGACCATCACGGATCCGCGCGGCAACGTCGTCGCCTGGTCCAGCGCGGGCACGGCGGGATTCAAGGGCTCGCGGAAGGGGACGCCGTTCGCCGCGAGCGTCGCCGCGGAGACCGCGGCGCGCAAGGCTATGGAGCACGGGCTGCGGCAGATCGAGGTCTTCGTACGCGGCCCGGGAGCGGGCCGCGAGGCGGCGATCCGGTCGCTGCAGTCCGCCGGGCTGGAAGTTAACCTGATCCGGGACGTGACGCCGGTTCCCCACAACGGCTGCCGGCCGCCCAAGCGGCGTCGGGTCTAGGCGTGATGAGCGACAGAGGCCGTCGGTAAGGGGTTTAGAGGAGGAGCGGATGGGACGGTACGCGGACTCGGTCTGCCGGTTGTGCCGGCGCGAGGGGATGAAGCTCTATCTCAAGGGTGAGAAGTGCTATACCGAGAAGTGCCCGGTGCAGAAGCGCCCCCAGCCGCCCGGCATGCACGGCGTCTCGCGCCGCAAGCTGTCCGAGTTCGGCGTGCGCCTGCGCGAGAAGCAGAAGCTTCGCCGCATCTATGGTGTGCACGAGACGCAGTTCAAGAAGTACTTCCAGGACGCGGCCAGGTCGAAGGGCGTGACCGGGACGCGACTGTTGCAACTGCTGGAGACACGGCTCGACAATGTGATCTACCGGCTGGGGCTGGCCGCGTCCCGCAAGGAGGCGCGCCAGATGGTCACGCATGGCCACATCGCCGTGGACGGCAAGCGCGTCAGCATCGCGTCGTACCAGGTTCGGCCGGGGCAGCGCGTCTCCACCGCGCGCGCGACGCAGCCGCACCCGCGACTGAAGGAACTGGCCGAAGCCGCGGCCGCCGGCCGGCGACCGCCGTCGTGGATCGAGTTCGACCCGACCCGAATCGAGGCCCGCGTGCTGGCCCTACCGGCGCGCGAGGAGATCGACGTGCCGGTTCAGGAACAGCTGGTCGTCGAGTACTACTCTCGCTAGGCGGCTCCGGCCTTCGGGGCCGGAGGGCGTGATCGCACGACGTGTGATCGCAAGATACAGGAGGCATCGCCCAAGATGGCCATTGGCACGCTGTGGGAAGCGCCGACACCCAAGGTAGAGCACGTTGAGTTGTCGGATACGTACGGCAAGTTCGTGGTCGAGCCGCTCGATCGCGGCTTCGGTGTGACGCTGGGGAACGCGCTGCGCCGTGTGCTGCTCTCGTCGATCTCGGGCGCCGCGGTCACGTCGGTCAAGATCGACGGCGTCCTCCACGAGTTCTCCACCATTCCCGGCGTCGTCGAGGACGTGACGCAGATCGTCCTCAACATGAAGGAGTTGACGCTGCGGCTCTACACGGACAAGCCAAAGTTGCTGCGCCTCGACGTCAAGGGCAAGAAGGAGGTCACGGCCGCCGACATTCAAGAGGATCCCGAGGTCGAGATCCTCAATCCCGACCTGCATATCGCAACGCTCGACCGCAAGGACGCCCACCTGGCGATGGAGATGGTCGTCGAGCGCGGCAAGGGTTACGTGCCGGCCGAGCGCCACCGGCGCAGCGAGCACGTCATCGGCGTCATCCCGGTGGACTCAATCTTCTCGCCGATCCAGAAGGTCAACTTCACCGTCGAGGACACCCGGGTCGGTCACGCCACCGATCTCGACCGGCTCGTGCTCGAGGTCTGGTCCGACGGCTCGGTGCGACCCGAGGAAGCCCTTCAGGAGGCGTCCCGCCTGCTGATCGATCACTTCCGGCTGTTCGCCGGCATCGCCGACGAGACGACCCAGGGCGCAGCCTTCGGCATGGCCGAGGACCCCGACAAGGTCAAGCTCATGAGTATGCCCATCGAGGACCTCGACCTGTCGGTACGGCCGTATAACTGCCTGAAGCGCGCCGGCATCCATACCGTCGGCGATCTCGTGAAGAAAAGCGAAGATGAGGTCGTCGCCGTCAAGAACTTCGGCCGCAAGTCGCTGGATGAGGTCAAAGAGAAGCTGGCCGCGCACGGCCTGAGCCTCCGCCAGCCCGAGCCGTCGTAAGCAGGAGCGAGATCATGGCACTGGGAGCGAAACGCCGGAAATTGGGGCGGGACACCGGGGAACGCCGCGCGTTGTTCCGCGATCTGGTGAGCGCGTTGATCCTGCACGAGCGGATCACGACCACCGACGCCAAAGCGAAGGAAACCAAGAAGATCGCCGACAGCCTCATCGCGTCGGCGCTGGCCAACGACGTGAATGCCCGCCGCCAGGCGCGGCGGTTCTTGACCGATCCCAAGGTGGTCAAGCGGCTCTTCGCCGATGTCGTGCCGCGCTATCAGGCCGGTCGCGGAGGGTACACCCGGGTGCTGAAGACAGGGACGCGGCGGGGCGACGCGGCGCCCATGGCGCTCGTCGAGCTGGTCAAGTAGCCGGGCGCGCGGCCCGCGCCGCGGCGCCGCAGTGACGCCAGGCCCTTGAGCCCGGAGGAGTCCCGCGGCATGCGCCCAGGTCCGGGGGCCGAGCCCTTCATCGCAGTCACCGATCTCAGGCACGTCTACCATCCCGATACGCCGCAGGCCGTCGTTGCGCTCGACGGCCTGTCGTGTACTATTCGGGCCGGCGAGTATGTGGGTATTGTTGGCGGCAACGGGTCGGGCAAGTCCACACTGGCCCGGCACCTCAATGCGTTGCTGCTTCCGACCGCCGGCCGCGTGCTCGTGGGCGGACTCGACACGCGCGACCGCCAGGCCGTCTGGGCAGTCCGGCGCCAGGTCGGGATGATCTTTCAGAATCCCGACAACCAGCTCGTGGCGTCCGTTGTCGAGGAAGACGTGGCCTTCGGCCCGGAGAACCTCGGACTGGCGCCGGCAGTGATCCGCGAGCGGGTGGACGAGGCGCTCGGCGCCGTGGGGCTGCGCCATCTGCGGCGGGCTGCCCCGCACCTCCTGTCCGGCGGGCAGAAGCAGCGTGTGGCGATCGCGGGCATCCTGGCGATGCGGCCGGCGTGCCTGGTGCTCGACGAAGCCACGACCATGCTCGACCCCCAGGGCCGGGCCGAAGTGCTGGCGACGATCGCCGACCTCAACCGGCGTGAGGGGATCACCGTGATCCTCATCTCCCACGCGCTCGACGACCTGCTCGACGCCAGCCGCATCATCGCGCTCGACGCGGGGCGGATCGTCCTCGACGGCCCGCCGCACGAGATTTTCGACCGCGTCGAGCAGGCGCCGGGCGGCCGGCTCGACGCGCCGGCGGTTGTGACGCTCGCGCGGCAGTTGCGGCAGGACGGGGTGCCGCTGCCTCCTGGGATCTTCAGGATCGAGGCGCTCGCCGATGCGCTCGTGGCGGCGCGGGGCGCGCGCCGTGGCTGAGCCGCTCCTGGAGTGCCTCGAGGTGTCCCACACGTACCGACGCGGCACACCGTTCGAAGCGACCGCCCTGCAAGGTGTCACCGTGCGGATCGTCGCCGGACAGATCGTCGCGATCATTGGTCCTACCGGCTCCGGAAAGTCGACACTCATCCAGCACTTCAACGGCCTGCTCCGGCCGTCGAGCGGTGTCGTGCGCGTGAACGGCATGGACCTCTGGGCTGCGGGCGCCGACCGCCGCCGCGCGCGGCAGCAGATCGGCCTGGTCTTCCAGTTTCCGGAGTACCAGCTCTTCGAGGAAACGGTGCGGCGAGACGTCGCGTATGGCCCCCGCAACCTCGGGCTCGATGAGGTCGCGGTGGCCGAGCGCGTGGACGAGGCGCTGCGGCAGGTCGGTCTCGATCCGCATCGATTCGGCGAGCGGTCGCCGTTCACGCTGTCGGGCGGCGAGATGCGGCGCGTGGCACTGGCCGGGGTGCTGGCGATGCGGCCTCAAGCCCTGGTGCTCGACGAGCCGACGGCCGGTCTCGACCCGCGCGCCCGGCGGGAGCTGCTCGACCGCATCGAGGCATGGCACCGG
The DNA here is from genome assembly GCA_031458775.1 of Candidatus Fervidifonticultor quartus. GTDB lineage: Bacteria > Sysuimicrobiota > Sysuimicrobiia > Sysuimicrobiales > Humicultoraceae > Fervidifonticultor_A > Fervidifonticultor_A quartus. The sequence continues at coordinate 32,647 of JAVKJV010000030.1, forward strand.
CAAGGCATCACCATCGTGCTCGTGACACACAACATGGACGAAGCCGCGCGCCTGGCCGGCCACGTGATCGTGATGCATGAGGGCCGCGTGGTGCTGCAGGGCGCGCCGGCCGAGGTGTTCGGCCGCGAGGCCGACCTGCGGGCGATCGGGCTCGACCTGCCGCTGGCGGCGCGGTTGGTGCGCGAGCTCCGACGCCGGGGACTGGCCGTCGGCGACGCGCTGACGATGACACAGGCGCGGCGGGCGATCCTGACCGCGCTGCGGGGACGCGACCATGGGGTTTAGTGGGCTGACGATCGGGCAGTATCTGCCCGGCGGCTCAATCCTGCATCGCCTCGATCCGCGGACCAAGATCATCGGGGTGACTGGGCTCGTGGTCATGCTGTTCTTCGTGCCGTCGTTCGCCGGGTTGGGCGGGTTCGCGGCCCTGGTGCTCGCGCTCTTTGCGGTCGCGCGGATCTCGCCGGCCTACGCGCTGCGCGGGATCCGGCCGTTGATCGTGCTGCTGGTCTTCACCGCGCTGCTGAACACGTTCTTTGCGCCGGTCGCCGACGGTCACGTGCTGTTCCGGTTTGGACCGCTCATGGCCACGATGGAGGGGCTGCGCACCGGCCTGTTCGTCGCCGCGCGGCTCATCCTGCTGGTGGTCGTCACGTCGCTGATGACCTTCACCACGTCGCCGGTGGAGTTGACCGACGGGCTGGAGCGCCTGCTGCGGCCGTTCCAGCGGCTGGGCGTCCCTGGGCATGAACTGGCGATGATGACGACCATCGCGCTGCGCTTCATCCCGACCCTGCTCGAGGAGACCGACAAGATCATGAAGGCGCAAATGGCGCGGGGCGCCGAGTTCGACCGTGGCGGCGTCCTCGCGCGCGCGCGCGCGTTCGTGCCCGTGCTCGTGCCTCTCATGGTCAGCGCGTTCCGACGCTCGGAGGACCTGGCACTGGCGATGGAGGCGCGGTGCTATCGCGGCGGCGCCGGCCGCACGCGCATGAACGAACTGCGGTGGCAGGCCGCCGATGTGGTGGCGTTTCTCGTGATGGGCGCGGCCGCGGCGGCCGTGGTGTGGGTTCGCCGATGACCGCGCGCCGCCTGGCGCTGGTCATCGAGTACGATGGTACCGGGTACGCGGGCTGGCAGCGCCAGCCTGCGCGGCCGACCATACAGGCCGCGATCGAGGACGCGTTGGCCCGCGTCACGCAGGAGTCCGGTCGCGTCGTCGGCGCCGGCAGGACCGACGCGGGGGTGCATGCGCTCGGCCAGGTCGCCCACGTCGAGACGGCAAGCCGGCTGATGCCCGCGCGGCTGCGTGATGCGCTCAACGCCGTCCTGCCGGCGGACATCGCCGTACGCGAGGCGCTGGAGGTCGCCGCGGACTTCCATGCCCGGCGCGACGCGCGGCTCCGCGTCTATCGCTACGCGATCTTGGTGCGACCGCGCCGGTCGGCGCTGCTCCGGCGCTACGCGCATCACGTCGGGACACCGCTCGACCTCGAGGCGATGCGTGCCGGCGCGCGCGCGCTGATCGGCCGTCATGACTTCGCCGCGTTTCGGGTCGTCGGTACCTCTACCGTCTCGACCATGTGTGACGTGCGCGCCGTGCGCGTGGAGGCGCGCGGCGATTTCGTGATCGTCACCGTGGCGGCCGACCGATTCCTGCGCCAGATGGTGCGGCGCATCACCGGGACATTGCTGGCCGTGGGCCGCGGCGACCTGCAGCCGGATGGCCTCGCCGCGATCCTGGCGTCGCGCGACAACGCGCGGGCCGCGCCGCCGGCGCCGGCCTGCGGTCTGTATCTGGCGTGTGTATTCTATTCGGCGACGCGGCTTCGTCCCGGCCCCGCATCGTGAGTGCTATAATCGTTCGGCGGGCCCGTAGCTCAAGTGGTAGAGCAGCGCCCTCATAAGGCGCCGGTTCCTGGATCGAAGCCAGGCGGGCCCACCATGGCACGCCTGGCTGACCGGAGGTGATCGCGGTGGACGAACGAGAGCGCACCGGGGTCTTTCAGCTCGGGGAGCTGACGCCGAAGGGCGTGGCGGACATCTTGAGCTACGTGTATCGCAAGCTGGAAGAGCGGGGCTACGACCCCGTGGAACAGGTCGTCGGCTATCTCCTGTCGGGCGATCCCACGTACATCACGAGCCACGGCGACGCTCGCAAGGTGATCCGCCAGGTCGACCGGCTGCTGCTCCTCGAAGAGCTGGTCCGGGCCTACGTGGAGACCCGCCTGCGCGCCACAACCCGGTAGCGACGCACACCCGCCGCACGCAGGAGGGACGTGTTGGGCAAGTTGATCATCACGGGCGGCCGGCGCCTGCGCGGGGCGGTCCGCGTCGCCGGTGCCAAGAATAGCTCGCTTGCCGTCATCGCCGCCGCCGCGCTCGCCGCCGACGTGTCCACGCTCGAGAACGTCCCCGCGTGCCGCGACGTTACCACGCTGGCGCAGATCCTGGAGGCGCTCGGGGCGCGTGTGACGCTCGAGGGCGGTCGCATGACGATCGATGCGCGCCGACTCACGCGGCACGTCGCACCCTATGATCTGTGCCGGAGCATGCGCGCGTCGTTCTACACCGCGGGTATCCTCCTCGGCCGGGCGGGGAAGGCCCAGGTCCCGTTGCCCGGCGGCTGCTCGATCGGCGCACGACCCGTGGACTTCCACCTGCGCGGGTTCGCCGCGCTGGGTGCGAAGGTCGTCACGGAGCACGGCTACATGAAGGCGTCGGCGCGGCGACTGAAGGGCACCGCGTTCTACGTGCCGCGCAGCAGCGTCGGGACGACGATCAACCTCATGATGGCCGCCAGCACCGCGCGCGGCACCACCGTGCTCCAGAACGCCGCGCGCGAACCCGAGGTCGTGGACTGCGCAGTGTTCCTCAACTTGATGGGCGCCCGGGTCCGCGGCGCGGGCACCGACACCGTGACGATCGAGGGCGTGAAGGCCCTGCACGGCAACACCTACGCGATCATCCCCGACCGCCTGGAGGCCGGGACCTATCTCCTGGCCGGTGTCGCCACGGGCGGCGACGTGCTGGTCGAGGGCATGATCCCGGAGCACACGACCGCGCTGCTGACCAAGCTCGAAGAGGCCGGCGCGGAGGTCGTGCGCGACGCCGACGGCGTGCGCGTCCGGGCCGCCGGCGACCTGCGGGCGGTCGACGTCGACACCGCGCCGTACCCGGGGTTCGCGACGGACCTGCACCCCCAGATGGTGGCGGTGCTCACGCAGGCGCGCGGCGTCTCCACGGTCCGCGAGACCATCTTTGAGTCGCGCTTTGCCTACACCGATGAACTGCGGCGCATGGGCGCGGACATCAAGATCGAGGGCGAGAACGTGCACGTCACCGGCCCGTCGCGGCTCACGGGCGCGCCGGTCGAGGCGCCCGACATTCGCGGTGGCGCGGCCGTGGTCATCGCGGCGCTCGCGGCGAGCGGTGAGACCGAGATCGCCAATGTCGAGAACCTGGATCGCGGGTACGAGGCGCTCGAGACGAAGCTGACCGCGTTGGGCGGCCGCGTGGTCCGCGAGGGCGCTACGTGACGCGCTCCTTGGTGGCGCGGGCCAGGTCGAGCCGGTTGACCTGCAGGATCGACGGAAGCTGCGAGAGCAGGACGACGATGACGATCGCCGTCGCGGTCAGGACGTAGGTCTGCGGGTTCACGACCACCTTCATCGCAAACAACTCCATCTGCTCCTCGGTCTGCGCCGCGCGCAGGAACCCCTCAACCGTCAGCCGGCCGAGCGGGAGGCCGAGGGCCACACCGATGAGCGCGGTCAGCAAGTTCTCCACCGTGATCATCCCGAGGATCACCCACCCGTCCACGCCGATGGTGCGCATCGTTGCGACCTCGTTGCTCCGTTCCAATACATTGATCGTCACCATGTTGAAGGTGATCGCAAAGGCCAGTGCCATGCCAAACGCCAGCATGAGCGCGATGAACCGCCGCATCATGCCCATGAGGTTCTCGAACATGCCCTGAAGGTCGCGCAGGGTCGTGACCGCGGCGGCGTCCGGGAGCTGGAGCAGGCGCACGCGGATCTCCCCCAGATGGCGCGGGTCGGCTTTGACGCGAATCCCGCTGATTGCGCCCTTGGGGAGGTCCACCTCACGGCGGAACAGCTGCCGGAGCCGGTCCGCGGGCAGATAGGCAATCGTGCCGATAGGTTCCCAGACTGTTGCGGCCACCCTGACCGTGCGGCGCCGCGGCTCGTCCTCGGCCCGTCTGCGGAGGACCGACACCTCGACAAGGTCCCCCGGTTCCACGCCTAGTTTGGCCCGGAGGGTCTGTCCGAGCACCACGCCCGCGTCGCCGAGCCGGAGGGGTGTGCCGTCCTCCGTGGTGAGCCGCTGGAGCTGGCTGCCGGGTTCGAGCCCTACGGCCAGCGCCGCGTACGTCACCGGGCCTCTGTGGAACTCGACCGGAAGCTCGAGCGCACCCTCGGCCCACACGACCCCGGGCCAGCTCCGGACCCGGCTGACCAGCGTCCGGTCCTGAGCCCGCACGAACTCCACGCGGATGTCGTCGTGGAAGACCTGCCGCAGCAGGGTGTCAAGCGCAGCCTCGGCGGAGTCCAGCAGCCCCTGAGCGGTCATGATCAGGGCGCTGGCCGCGCTGACGCCGAACAGGGTCGAGATCGTGCGACGCGGATGGCGCAGGACGTTGCGGAACGGCAGCCGCCACACAAGCCGCATGCGCCCAACACCGGGCACCAGCCGATCGAGCGCGACCACGCGCCCGGCAGCGAGCACCGGCGTCCGGAGCGCCTCGGCGGCCCTGATGCGCGCCGTGGCGCGCGCCGGCAGCACGCCGGCCAGCAGACAGGTGCCCGCGCCGATGAAGAAGCCGGCGGCCATCACGTCCCACCGGGGAACCGCGATGACGTAGGGTACCGAGATGAACGAGGCGTACCACCGCGTCGCGCCGCCCGCCACCCAGTACCCGAGCAGCGTGCCGCCCGCGCTGCTCATCGCGCCGATAACCCCGGCCGCGGCGAGGTAGTGTGCCACGACCCGGTGCCGCGTGAATCCCAGGGCCCGCAGCAGACCGATGACCGGGCGCTGCAGGTGAACCATCCGGACCAACAGCGTGTACACCGTGAGGCCCGCGACGCTGAGGAAGAAGAACGGGAAGAGGACCGAGTACATGCGCAGGCCTTGCAGGTCCTGATCCAGCAACTGGTAGCTCGGTTGGTCGCGGCGCGCGACGGGATCCTCCGGCCGGTACGCGCGGAGCACCCGCTGGGCTTCCCGCATCACCGCGGGCAGGCGGGCCGGATCGGTCACGGTCGCGCGGATCTCGTTGATCAATCCGGTCTTGCCGACCAGCGGACGAAGCACGTCGCCGGAGATGAACATCACCCCGAAGGTCTCCGGGAACGGCATCAGGTCCTGCTTGCTGCGGACGACGAAGACATACTCCGGGCTCTGGACGATTCCGGCGACGTGCAGCCGTGCCCGACCGCCACCGCGCACGACGTCCACCACGTCGCCGGGCCGCAGCCTGTGGTAGGCGGCGAAGCTGCCCTCGAGCAAGATTTCCCGAGCCGTGCGCCCACGCACGTACCGGCCCTGCGTCACAAAGACGTCATTGACCTGTGGGCGCCGATTCGCAGGCAGGCTGATGAGCCGGCCCATCAGCGTCTTCGTCGTCCGGCCCGGGAGCTCGACGATGACGTCTTCGACGAGGCGGCCCTCGACGGCCGCCACGCCGGGGATGCGGCGCACGCGGTCGGCGGCCTGCTCAGGCGCGGCGTAGAACGCGATGCCGAAGTGCTCGAAGCGAAGCCGGTCGTACGACCTGGCATACGAGGCCTCGAGGTTGCGGTACATCATGTATGCTGCGCCGAAGAACGCGACGCCCAGGAGGATCATGGTCCCGACCGCCAGATACTGCCAGCGAGCCTGCCACAGGTCGCGGACCAGCTTCAGCGCGAGGACCGACATGTCACCACTGGAGATCCGCCGGGTCGAGCGGCGCTGCGTTCGGCTGATCGGCAACGATCACGCCGCTGCGCAGCCTGACTACCCGGTCGGCGACCGCGGCGATGGCCGAGTTGTGTGTGACCAGCAAGACGGTGCGGCCCTCGACGCGGTTGATCCGGCGCAACAACACCATGATCCTGCGGCCGGTCTCGAAGTCGAGCTCGCCGGTCGGTTCGTCGCACAACAGGACCGGCGGGTTCTTCACAAGGGCACGGGCGATCGCGACGCGCTGCTGCTCGCCGCCGCTCAACTCAGCGGGGTAATGGCGTGCACGCTCGCCCAGCCCGACCGCCTCAAGGACCTCATCGAGATTCCGTGGCCGCGGCACCAGCTCGGCGGCGAGTTCGATATTCTCGCGCGCCGTGAGTGTCGGGATCAGGTTGAAGAACTGGAAGACAAAGCCCACGGTGTCGCGGCGGTACCTGGTGAGCGCGGCGTCGGAGAACGTGGCGATATCGGCGCCGTCGACCAGCACGCGGCCGGCCGACGGCGTGTCGATGCCGCCGACGAGGTTGAGGATCGTGGTCTTGCCCGACCCGCTCGGCCCCAGGATCACGACGAACTCGCCGCGTTGCACCGCGAGATCGGCGTCGCGCAGCGCGTGGACCTCGACCTCGCCCATGCGGTAGGTCTTCGAGACCCGCTCGAGCCGGACCAGCGGCGCGGTGGTCACCGCCATGGCCAGTCGCCGTTGCCGCGCACGATGCGCACACGCTGACCGTCGCGCAGGCCGTCCTTCCGCTTGACGACGACCAGTGCGCCCGCGTCGATCCCCGAGAGGATCTCGGTGAGTTCGAAAGTCGTGTATCCCGTGCGGACCTGTCTCTGTCTCGCGACGGGACCTTCGACCACAAAGACCGCCACGCCCGTGTCAGTCAGGACGAGGGCGTCGCTGGGCACGACCAGCGCGGACGCGACCACGGTGGCTTCGCCTTCGACATCAACCTCCAGCCCCGGCCGCAAGAGGCCGGTCCCCTCCAGGAGCCGGACCTTCACGCGCATGACCCGCGTCCGGATGGCCACGTCGGCCTGCGGTTCAGCCTGCGCCGCGACCTCGGTAACCCGTCCGGGCAGTCTCCGGCCGGGCAGCGCAGGGGCGGTGACGATGACGTCCTGCCCCGGGTGGACTTTCGCCGCGTCTTCATCGGCGATGTCGGCGCTGATCCAGAGATCCCCGGGATCGATCAGCGTGAGGAGCGGGACGGCCGGCGACGCCATGTGACCGACCTCGACCCAGACCCGGCTCACCACGCCGTCGAAGGGCGCGCGGATCACGGTCCCCGCCAGCATCGCCCGCGCGCGCTCGGCGGCGGCGGAGGCCTGAGCCGCGCGCGCACGCGCCGCCTCCACATCGGCCCGGCGGAGTTCGACCTCGAGCCGTGCAGCGCGGGCCGCTTTCACCTGCGCGAGCGCGGTATCCACCTGCGCCTGCGCCGCCACCCGCTCCTCGGGCCGCGCGCCTGCCTCCAGCAACTCCAGGGCCGCCACCGCAGCCTCGTACTGTGCCAGCGCCACCTGGTAACGCGCTTCGGCCTCGTCGAGATCTGCCCGGGCCAGACCGCCCATGGCGTGTAACTCGCGCGCCCGCCGGACGCTGTGCTCGGCCGCCGTGAGCGTGGCGCGCGCGACGTCAACCTGGTGCCGCGACTGGGCGACCTCCTGGGAACGCGCGCCGCTCAGCACCTGCTGCAGGCGGGCGCGGGCCGCAGCGAGCTGCGCGTCGGCCTCGGCCTCGCGGGCGGCCGTCTGCCGTTGCGTCAGCGCCAGCGCCGCCTCGGCCTGAGCGAACAGCGCGCGGGCTGTGCGCGCGGCTTCGTCGGCTTCGCGCGCCGCGGCCCGCCATTCCCGGTCGTCGAGTCGTGCCAGCAGTTGACCCGCCCGCACGGCCTGACCTTCGACCACGGGCAAGGCCTGCACCCGGCCGGCAACCTGCGGCGCCAGGTCGACGCTCTTGCCCTTGATGATGCCGTCGGCGGTGAACGACGCCGTGATGGCCCGGTGCCGTGCCTCGGCGACTTCGACGAGGACAGGTTGTGCGTCGCGAGCCCGCAGCCACCACACGCCGAGCAGCAGCACGAGCACCATCCCTGCGACGAGCCTCCACCGTCGCATCGTGACACCCCCGGGAGGGTCGTGGCGGAGCACCCTCAGCGTAGACCGCGGGTCTACCGCTCACCATCGGGTGCGAGGCTGATAGGCAGGCCTAACGAGTATCCGACACTCGGGAGCCGCGTCTGATCAGGTTGCCGTGACCGAGCCACGTCCGTGCAGGAAGCCGACGAATCCGCCGCCAAGCACTAGCAGGCTGCTGAAAAACGCTCTACATCTTGTGGCTTCACAAAGTGCGTGAGGCCCGCTACAGTCGGATCAACACCGTGTACCCATTCCACCTTTCGATGGAGTAGACGACGATGCGCGGAGACG